>NZ_CM147870.1:3057500-3809854 GCF_055808475.1 Devosia sp. J2-20
GTTTGAGTCAACGGCCCCCTGTCGATTTTCGCACGAGGAGCGCGTTTTTCTGTCAGCAGGCCGTTTGGCCTTGTGGATAACTCGACCTGCTGGGTCGCGGAAAGCCCGATATATCAGGGGTTTCAGCCTCTTAACGGCAGCAGGTCGATTTTGTTCCCAATTTTATGAGGCGACCGCGCCGCCACGGCGGCGACCGCCAAAAGGGGCCATGACCGCGTCCAAGGACAGTTTACCGCCGCCAAAAGCCATCAGACCCAGCGCCATGGCCGCCCAGGGCAGGTGGAAGTTGATCAAGCCATCGGGAATGGTGAGCTGGATAATGATGGTCATGGCCAGGATCCCCAGCGCCGCAAGGCGGGTGAACAGGCCCAGCACCAGCAGTACCGGCAAGATGACCTCCCCCAGGCCGGCGAGGAACGCCATGGTCAGCGGAAAGGGATAGCTGAAGGCCTGCCCGAACACATGCAGCTTAAACTCCTGCTCGAACAGATAGCGGGCCCCACTGGAGAGATTGAGAAAGCCATCCCATTTGGTCATGCCGGAGCGCCAGAAGGGAATGGCCAGGGCGGCGCGCAGCGCAAACAGCGCAATAGAATGCGGAATCGCAACAATCAGCTGCTCGGCGGTGCCAAGTGCGCGTTGGGCGGTGTGGATCAGACTGGCCATGAGGTCATCCCTCCCTGGATGATGAAAATGCGCCAAGCGCGCACAGACCGGTCAGGGCCTGGGCAAGATCGAAGCTGGCATGGGTTTCAAGGACTGCTGCAGCGGCGGCGCCAATGGCCTCCCCCTCAGCAACCTGGCAAGGAAAGCCGCATCGGCGGCTGGAATGACCGTGACCTGCACATCGGCCTGCGGGCGCGTGAGCAGCACGGCTTCGGCGCCGGGCCGCACCGTGATGCCGCTGGTCTGGTGGGCCGACCAGATAGTGCCGACGGGAAAGGTTGAGATGATCAGGCTGCAGGCCGGATGAGCGTGCAGCTGCGTCTCCAATAGTGAATGCGGTTCCAGGCCGGCCAACTGCGCGATGACCAGGGGTTCTTGGTCTGCCGCGTTGTAAGCAATGGCCCAGGCTTCTTCGAGCCGGGCGATATCGGCCAGATAGGGCACCGAGCGCGCATTGTCGAAGCTGGCGATGAAATCAGGGAAGTCGGCGCCATAGCTCATCATCACCGGCGTGGCCGGTTTGTGATCGGCAACATAGATCCGGGCCATGGCGGTGAAGAAGTCATCACCAACCAGCCTGGCGCAAACCGGAAATTTGGATGCCAACACGCCGACCAGTCCGACATGGACATTGTTGCGATAGACGGCAAAGCGTAGCGGGTCGGCATCGCCCCTGTAGGAAACGACGCCAGCGGGCACCGGCCGCATGGGGTCCTGCACCGCGGCCGCAAAGCGGGCCTGCTGGCTGGCCGGGCTCATGAGGCGCGCCGCTGGATCTGGCTGCTTGCCTGGCCAATCGCTTCGTCGGCCAGACGGGCTTCGTCAGCCAGAATATCGAAGCTGGGGACGTTGTTGTCCCATTCGACCAGGGTCGGCATAGGGCCGGTGCGGCTCAGCGTATGGCGGAACAGGTCGAACACATCAGCGCTGACCCGCGAAGCATGGGCGTCGATCAGCAGACGGTCGCCAACGGCGTCCTCTGCCTCGTCATAACCGGCCAGATGGATTTCGCCGACCGCTTCAACCGGAAAGCGATTGATATAGCTGGCGGCGTCGGTCTGGTGATTGACCGCCGAGACCATGACATTGTTGACGTCGAGCAGCAGGCCGCAGCCGGTGCGCTGGGCAATGGCGGCGAGAAAATCAACCTCGTCGATCGTGCTTTCGGCAAACAACACATAGGTGGACGGGTTTTCGAGCAGCATGCGGCGGCCAAGCACCTGCTGCACCTGATCGATATGGGCGACGACAGTATCGAGCGTGGTCTGGGTATAGGGCAGCGGCAGCAGATCGTTGAGCGCGCTTTCGTCATGGGAAGACCAGGCGAGATGCTCGGAAAAGGATTGCGGCTGATAGCGATCAATCAGCGCCCGCAGGCGCGTGAGATGAGCGGTATCGAGCGGGCCTTCACCACCGATCGAGAGACCAACACCATGCAGTGAGATGGCGTAGCGTTCGGCTATGGCAGTCAGATAGCGGTGTGGCGGGCCACCATCGCCCATATAGTTTTCGGCATGGACTTCAAAGAAGCCGATATCGGGCGCGGTTTCGATGATCTGGGCATAGTGCTGCGGCTTGAGGCCAAGACCGGCGCGCGCGGGCAGATGATTGGCGGGCATGGTGATCTCCCTGAGACTGGATCCGGAGACCCGATGAACGGATCTCCGGGATAGGGTCGTGGACCGATCAGGTCATTGGCACGTCGCGCTCAAGGGCTTCGAGCGAACCCATGCGGTCGCCGTCGATTTCCATCGACACGCAGGTGCCGGCAGGAACGGCCTTCCAGGCATTACCCTGGTAGTCGACAGTGGAGGTGCCAGCACAGGTGGTGCCGGGGCCGGCAGCGCAATCGTTCTGGCCTGCCATGGCAACGCCGTAGCATTTCTCGGTGTCCTGAGCCAAAGCGGCGGGTGCGGACATGCCGGCTGCGGCGGTGAGCAGGGTTGCGGCCAGGGCCAGCGAAGACATGCGATTCATGATGGATCTCCTTCCAAAAAGGAACCCGTTCGGTTCCATGCCCAGTCATTCGGCGGAAGGGTCCATCCGGTTACGCGATCACGGCACCGTGATTGTCTTTTTTATATTCTGGCGCTGCCCGCTAGCGCGACAGCCAGAGCTGATGGCGCAAAAAGCGTTCCGACACCAGCAGCAGGGCGATGCCGGCGGCGCTGGGATCAAGCGCGCCACCGGCCAGCTTGGAGAAGAGCAGGGTTGGCAGGGTGATGATCTTGCCCTGCCCCAAAAGGAAAGTAAGCAGAAACAGATTGGTCGAGACCAGGAAGGTGAACAGGCTGCCGGCGATGACGCCGGGCAGCAGCATGGGCAGCGTCACCTGCCAAAGGGTCTGGCGTGGACTGGCGCCCAGGATGCGGGCCTGCTCTTCATAGTCAGGGGCGACCCCCTGATAGACCGCGGTCAGCAGCCGAAATCACCCAGATTGAGCGCCGCGCGCGGATCGGCGGCATCGAACTCGAAATTGACGGCATTGGGGATGGCCTGGGCAAATGAGCCGAGCAGCAGGTCTTGCTGCTTGAGCGTGAAGAAGTTTTCGCCATTGAGCCAAATGGCATCGACGCTTCCCTGACCAACGCCACGGCCAGCAGCCGCCTCGGTGATCACCAGATCAACTGCGTCGTTGCTGCCGGTGATGCGGTTGGCGACGAGCGTCACGCCCAGATCAGCCAAACGATTTGGCGAGGCCGCTTAGCCGCACATCAGCCATGGACAGCTCCGCGACATAGCGCGCTCACTTGGCGTCAAAGCTGGTCCAGCCCCACCACCAGCGAATTGCCGTGGTCAGAAAGGCCAGAGCGGCAAAGGCGATGGCGGCAATTGGAAACAGCGCTGGAAACAGGCAGATCAGCACGAACAGGGCGATGGTCTCGGCCCCTTCGGTGATGCCGCCGAGATAATAGATGCCCTTTTTGGGCATGGCGAGCGCGGTCATGCCGCGTTGCTTGGCAATCACGGCAAAGGCCAGAAAGCTTGAGCTGGTGCCAATAAACGAGAACAGCAGCAAGGCCCCCGCAACTCCATTGGCAGCAGGATCGGCCAGCACAAAGGCAAATGGGATCGAGGCATAAAAGAAGAAATCGAGCGCGATATCGAGAAAGGCGCCACGATCGGTGGGTCCGGCCTGCCGGGCCACCGCGCCATCCAGCCCGTCCAGGACACGGTTGATGGCGATCAATAGCAGGGCAAGCCAGAAATTGCCCAGAGCAATGGCGGGGAGCGCGCCCAGTCCGATGACGAAACCGGTCAATGTCAGGGCGTTGGCACTGACGCCGAGGCCGAGCAGCCAGCGCGCCGGATGGCGCAAGACCCGCTCCTGTGGCGGGATAAGATAGCTGTCGATCATGAGCTTAGCCCGCGCGGGTTGGTGTGAGGTCTGCAGGTTCTTACGGCTTGGTCGCGCCAGCAGACCAAATGTTACATTCAGCATGCACTTTCCTTGCAGCGCCATATGACACAATCTCGCGAAGACAGGCGCTTATGCCCGGCTTTGCTGCTAGTGACGCAGTAGCGTCGAGGGGGAACATGGATGGCAGCGAGCGGCACGACAGACGAGACAGCACTGATTGCAGCGCTCAGGCGCGGCGATGAGGCAGCCTTTCGTCAACTCGTTGCGCGCCAGCAGCCCTCCATGCTCGCCTTTGCCCGCAGCTTCCTGCGCGACCGGGCCGCGGCCGAAGAGGCCGTGCAGGATACCTGGCTGGCACTGATCGCGGGCATCAGCGAGTTCGAGGGACGCTCAACGCTCAAGACGTGGAGCTTTTCGGTACTCGCCAATATTGCGCGCAGCAAGGCTCGCCGCGAGGGGCGTACCGTCTCCTTCACCGATATGGGCTATAATGACCCCGGCGTGGATGCCGACCGATTTTCCGGTGACGGCACCTGGCTATCGCCGCCGGGCCAATGGTCCGAGATCGATCCCGAGCGCATTGTGGGTGGCAGACAGACACTGGAACATGCATTGGCGGCCGTGGATGCGCTGCCCGACAATCAACGCGCCGTGGTCACCCTGCGCGACATTGAAGGGTTGAGTGCGACCGAGACCTGTTCGGTGCTCGACATCACCGACGCCAATCAACGCATTCTTTTGCATCGCGGGCGTACGCGCGTGCGGGCCGCGCTCGAACAGGTGCTGTCGCCACCCCCTGCCTGAGATTGTTTGTAACAATGCCGCGCTCCGACGCACTCAGCTAGAGACGGCGCTTGCCAATGCCGGGTACGCGCTCCCAGGAGACCATCATGCTCACTTGCCGCGAGCTCAATGAGAAAGCCACCGATTATCTGGAAGGTCAGATGAGCCTGCGCCAGCGCGCCGGGTTCAAGCTGCATCTGCTGATGTGCAGCAAATGCGGCACCTATGTTGATCAACTGGCCAAGACCATTGCACTGCTGCGCGTCGGCAGGCCGACGCAGGATGAGGCCGCCCCTGATGACAAATTGATCGAAGCCTTCCGCGCCACCGCGGCCAACAGCGAGAAGCCCAATGCCCGATAATGGTCTGTTTCTGCCCGAGCCGATCATTCGCTTCGGCTCCTTCCTGCTGATTTTTGGCACGCTGGCGATCATTGAACTGCTGCACCCGCGTCTGGAGCGGCCCGAGATGCAGGCTGCGCTCAAGACCCGTCGCTGGCTCACCAATGTGGGCATGCTGATCCTGTCCTCAGTGGTGCTGCGCATCATCTTCCCCGCCGCCGCGGTCGGTAGCGCACTATGGGCCGAAAGCCAGGGTATTGGTCTGTTCAACCAGGTCGGCGTGCCGGTCTGGGTTGCGGCGCTGGTGTCGATCATCGTGCTCGATTTCGCCGTGTGGCTGGAACATCTGCTCAGCCACAAGATTCCGCTGCTCTGGCGCATCCATCGCATGCACCATGCCGATACCGGTTTTGATCTGACCACCGCCCTGCGCTTTCACCCGCTCGAGATCGTCATCTCGATGTTCTGGAAGGTCGGCATCGTGCTGGCGCTGGGTGCGCCAGCCTGGTCGGTGCTGGTGTTCGAGGTGATCCTGAACGGCACCGCCATGTTCAATCACGCCAATATTGCCCTGCCCAAACCCATCGACCGGCTGGTCCGACTGGTCCTGGTGACGCCTGACATGCATCGGGTGCACCACTCAACAATCCGGCAGGAAACCGACAGCAATTACGGCTTCAGCCTGTCGATATGGGATCGCCTGTTCGCCACCTATACCGATCAGCCCGCCAAGGGGCACCTCGATATGGATATCGGACTTGCCGCCTATCGCGACCAACAACAGCCCAGCGGGCTCAAATGGTCCCTGCTGCTGCCGTTCAGAAAGAACTGATACCCATGAATGACCCCGTCCCTGCGGCCGATGCTGCCTCCAAAGGCACAGCATCGCGCGGCCTGAGCCGCTTTGTGCCTATCGCCATTCTACTCGGCGTGCTGATTACCGGCCTGCTGCTGGGCTGGCAGCGCTACTTTACGCTCGATTACCTTGCCGAGGCGCGCGAGGGTATCAAGGCGTTTGCGAGCCAGAATGGGCTGCTGGCAGCGCTGATCTATGTGCTGGGCTATGCCGTCGCGACTGCCGTGGCTTTCCCCGCCGCCTGGTTACTCACGGTTGCCGGAGGCTTTGTCTATGGTGCGTTTCTGGGCGGCACGCTGGCAGCAATAGGCGCCACCATCGGCGCGTCAGTGCTGTTCTGGGCCGCCAAGACCGCCTTTGGCGACAGCCTGCGGCAGCGCGTGGGCGGTTTCGTCGATCGTGCAGCCAAAGGCTTTGAGAACAATGCCTTCAGCTACATGCTGGCGCTGCGACTGGCGCCGATCTTTCCATTCACCGTGGTCAACGTCCTGCCTGCTTTGCTCAAAGTGCCCTTTAGCACCTATTTCATCGCCACGCTGATCGGCATTCTGCCCGGTGCTCTGGTCTATGCCTCGATTGGGCAGGGACTGGAAACGGTGCTGATCGAGGTGGCTGAAAGCGGTCGCGATGTCAGTATTGGCGATCTGATCACGCCCGGCCTGTCGCTGGGCCTGTTGGGCCTGGCGCTGCTGGCTATCGCCCCGCCCATCTTCAAGGTGGTGCGCTCCCGCTGGCTCAAAGCGTAGCCCGCTCATTTCGATTTGCCCAAAGCGAGACCAACATCATGACTGCCAACAACCAAGCCAGCCATCTGATCGAATGCGATGTCTGCGTCATTGGCGCAGGCTCGGCCGGGCTCAGCGCCGCCTCTGGTGCGGCACAGCTGGGCGCCAAAGTGGTGCTGATCGAGCGCGGTGCAATGGGCGGAGATTGCCTCAATACCGGCTGCGTCCCCTCCAAATCGCTCATCGCCGCCGCCCATGCCGCTCATGCGTTTAAAGCCGCCATGGCGATGGGCGTCGGCGAAGGGCTAGCCCCCAAGGTCGAATTTCAGACCGTGCATGATCACGTGCACGCCGTCATCGGCGCCATTGCGCCCAATGACAGTGTCGAGCGCTTTGAAGGCATGGGCATTACCGTGCTCAAGGAAAGTGCCAGCTTTGTCAGCCCGACCGAAGTGGCCGCAGGCAATCACCGCATCACGGCGCGCCGCTTTGTGGTGGCGACGGGGTCGCGCGCCAGCCTGCCGCCCATTCCGGGCCTCGCTGCGTGCAAACCGCTGACCAACGAAACCATATTCGAGCTGACGACAAGGCCGGACCATTTGCTGATCCTGGGTGGCGGGCCGATCGGACTGGAAATGGCACAGGCGTTCCGGCGTCTCGGTTCTGAAGTCACCGTGGTCGATGCCGGTGAAATTCTGGGCAAGGACGAACCCGAGGCCGCGCCGCTGATCCGCAAGGTGTTTGCCGATGAAGGCATTGCGCTGCACGAAAATGCGCAATTCGCCGATCCCAAGCTGGTCGATGGCGGTGTGCAGGCCACGGTCAAAACCGCATCCGGCACCCGTACGATTAGTGCCAGCCACTTGCTGGTGGCCGCCGGTCGCACACCCAATCTCGACGGGCTGGGTCTGGACCTTGCCGGGGTCAAGACCAACAAGCAAGGCGTCGAGGTCGATGCCAGGCTGCGCTCGAGCAATCACCGCGTCTATGCGCTGGGCGATGTGGCTGGTGGTCCGCAGTTCACCCATATCGCGGGCTATCACGCCGGCATTTTTGTGCGCAATGCCGTTTTCGGCCTGCCATCCAAGGTCGATTATGCCGCCCTGCCCTGGGTGACCTATCTCGATCCCGAGGTGGCCCATGTCGGGCTGACCGAGGCCGATGCGCGCAAGCAGCATGGCGAGGTCACCACCATCATCGAACATTTCGCCGAAAACGACCGAGCCCAGACTGAGAAGCGCACCGAAGGCTTTATCAAGCTGGTGCTGACCCCGCGCGGCAAGGTGCTCGGCGCGACCATGGTCGGGCCTCATGCAGGAGAGATGATCACCCTGTGGGGGTTGGTGATCTCGGGCAAGGTCAAGCTTTCAGCCGTCGCCTCGATGATCGCGCCCTACCCCACGCTGGCGGAAATCTCCAAGCGCGCAGCCAGCGCCTATTACAAACCCAAACTGTTCGGCAAGCTGCCCAGGGCCTGGGTCGGTCTGGTGCAAAAACTATTGCCCTAGGGCAGGCGTTGCACCAGTTCGGCAACATAGGGCAGCAGGTTTTCGACAATCCTGGCCACGCCATCGGCATTGGGATGGCGCATATCGGGCTGGTTGAACGCCGGGTCGAGCGCCACGCCGTCGAGATAGAACGGGTAGAACACCGCTCCATACTGCTCGGCCAGTGCGGGGTACATGCCATCAAAGGCGGCGACATAGTCGGCGCCCAGCCCGCGATCGGCCATCATGCCCAGCAGCAGCACCGGCAGGCTCTCGGCGTCAAACCGGCTCAACATGGTCTCAAGGTTGTCGCGCGCTGCGGCGGCAGGCAGACCCTGCAGCATGTCATTGGCCCCCAACCCCAGAATAATGGCATCGGGCGCGTCAGACAGCGACCAGTCCAGATGCGCCACGCCGTCAGCTGTCGTGTCGCCCGAAACGCTGGCATTGAGCAGGGTGGCATCAATTCCTGCGGCGTCCATGGCCGCCTGCATCTGGGCAGCAAAACCCTCTTCGGGTGGCAGGCCATAGCCGGCAAGCAGGCTGTCGCCATAGAGCATGATCGTGCGCTCGACAGCGGCCACCTGCGGGGCGAATGCCGCAATTGTGGTCAACACAGCCATTGCGCAAAGCGTCTTATGCACCCAACTTCTCAAAACAATACCCGTCCTTGCCAATTCAAATTCCTCAGACCAGCACCTGGCCCTTATTCATGACCGAAACCATCGCCCAGACCCAAGCCATGAACCTGCACCTTAGGTCGGGCAAGGAGGCGCTTCATATCCTCAAAGACATCAATTTTACGATAGGCCGGGGCGAAGTGGTGTCGATTGTCGGACCCTCGGGCAGTGGCAAGACCTCAATGCTGATGGTGATGGGCGGGCTTGAACGAGCCAGCGATGGTCTGGTCAGCGTTGGCGGGGCTGCTCTGGGTGGCATGAACGAGGACGATCTGGCCGATATGCGGCGCAATAATATCGGCATCCTGTTCCAGAACTTTCACCTCATTCCCTCCATGACGGCACTGGAGAATGTGTCGCTGGCGCTCGACATCGCCTTTGACGACCTGCCGCTGAACCAAATTCGCGCCCGCGCCAAGGCGGCACTGGCCGAAGTCGGACTGGCCGCACGTGAAGATCATCTGCCCAGCGCGCTGTCGGGCGGCGAACAGCAACGCGTCGGTCTGGCGCGCGCCATTGTTACGCGCCCCAAACTGCTGCTGGCCGATGAGCCCACGGGCAATCTCGATCAGGAAACCGCCAAATCGGCCATCGACCTGCTGTTCAATCTGGCGCGCGCCAATGGCATGGCGGTGCTGCT
Source organism: Devosia sp. J2-20 (assembly GCF_055808475.1). Classification (NCBI taxonomy): domain Bacteria; kingdom Pseudomonadati; phylum Pseudomonadota; class Alphaproteobacteria; order Hyphomicrobiales; family Devosiaceae; genus Devosia; species Devosia sp. J2-20. The sequence continues at coordinate 3,067,040 of NZ_CM147870.1, forward strand.
GATCACCCATGACAACAGCCTGGCGCAGCGCGCCGACCGGCAGATGCGCATGGATCGCGGCGAACTCAGTGAACTGACCGCGGTGCCGGCATGAACCGGCTGATTGCCTGGCTGCGCGTTGCGCTGATCGATCTGCGCGGCAGCGCGGCACGCTTCACCATCCTGATTGCCTGTCTGGCGCTTGGCGTGGCCGCCATTGGCGTGGTCAGTTCGGTGCGCAGCGCGGTGGAAACCGCCATTGCCCGCGATGCCCGCGCCATTCTGGGCGGCGATCTCGAACTGCGCTCGCAGCGCACCGATATTACGCCCGACGTGCTGAGTGCGCTCGAAAAGCTCGGGCCGGTCAATCGCGAGGTTCAGCTCAATTCACAGGCCCAGAAGGGCTATCTTTCTGCCTTTCTGTCTTTGCGTGGCGTTGGCGATCTCTACCCCTTGGTCGGTGACGTTGTTCTGGCCCCCGGCGCCTTGCCCGGCAGCACTGCCGATCTGCTTGGCCAGCAGAATGGTGTGTGGGGCATTCTGCTCTCACCACAGGCTGCTTTGCGGCTGGAGGCTGCGCCGGGTGACACGATCCGCGTCGGCACGCTCGAGCTGCAATTGCGCGGCATTATCGATACCCTGCCCGATCAGGCGACGCTGGGCTTCCAGCTTGGCGCCCCGGCGCTGGTCTCTGACGCTACCCTGCCACTGGCGGGGCTGAAACAGGAAGGCGTGCTCAACCAGTTCCAGTACAAGGTGCTGCTTGAAGACACAGACTTCGCCAGTGCCGAAACGGCGCTGGAAGAGCAATTCCCCGACAGCGAAGTCCGTATCCGCTCGCCTCGCGAAGCCACGGCATCGATTGCCCGCTTCATCACGATTTTCGGCAATTTCATGCTGCTGGTGGCCCTCTCATCCATGGTGGTTGGCGGGCTGGGCGCGGCCAATGCGGTCACTGCCTATGTCGGTGAGCGCCAATCGGCCATCGCCACCATGCGCTCGCTGGGTGCCAGCGGAAACCGCATCATGGTGCAATTCCTGGCCCAGATCATCTTCCTGTCATTGCTGTCGATTGCCATCGGACTGGTCGCCATTGCTGTGGGTACTTTCGCCATCCTGCCGCTCTTGGCCGGGCTGATCGGGCTTGATCTGCCGGCTGCGCTGGACCTGCGCTCGATGGCGGCGGCCGGCGGCATTGGTCTGGTGACGGCCATCATCTTTGCCTGGTTGCCGCTGCTGCATGCCCGTGCCATTCGCCCCGCCCTGCTGTTCCGTGCGGGAGGCTCAAGCAATCTTGAGCGGCAGGACTGGCGCAGCTGGCTGACCCCGATTGCTTCGGTACCGCTGCTGATCGGCTTTGCCCTGCTGTTTGCCCTGACACTGAGCATTGCCAGCGATATGCAGCTGGTGGCCATCTATTTTGCTGGCACTGTTGTCGCGTTCCTGCTGCTGCGACTGGCGGCGGCCCTGCTCGGACTGATCCTCTCGCGCGTCCCACCACCGCCCAACCGGCTGCTGCGCATGGCTCTATCCGCCATCGTCCGACCGGGTGCGCCCACGACCACAGTACTGGTGTCGATGGGCATGGGGTTGTCGCTGCTGCTGCTGATCGTGACAACGCAGTCCAACATCAACAACCAGATCGCCACCGAGGTTACCACCGAGGCCCCGGCCTTTGTACTGCTCGATCTGGACAAGCCCAATCTGGCCGCGCTGACCGATTTCGTGGCGGCCACGCCTGATATCGAGGCGCTGACCACCATCCCCATGCTGCGTGGCACCATCACTGCGCTAAAGGGCGCCCCACCGCCGACTTCGGAGGATGATATTTCGCGCGATGTGGCCGACATGTTCCGGGGCGATACGGCACTGACCTGGTCTGCGGCCATGCCCGCGGATACCGTCATCGCCGAGGGCGAGTGGTGGACTGAAGATTATTCAGGCGACCCGCAGGTTTCCCTGAGCACGGAAATGCGTGACGCGCTGGATCTGTCGATTGGCGACAGCATTGAAATTGCCGTTGCCGGGCGGCCGCTGGCAATGACCATTGCCAGCTTCCGGCTTATCGACTGGCGCAGCCCCAATTTCAACTTCCGCATCATCGTCTCGCCTGGGCTGATCGAAAGCGCACCGCAATCCTATTTCGGCACCATCACGGTTGCCGAGGGCGCCGATGGCGTTGTGGAAGCGGCGCTGTTGGGTGACTTCCCGCAGCTCAATTTCGTGCCTGTCGGCGATACGCTGGCGCGGGTGCGGGCCGTGTTTGACGGGCTGATCAATGCCATCGCACTGGTCAGCGGGACTGCGGTTCTGGCCGGCATTCTGGTGCTGGCTGGTGCGCTCAGCGTCGGGCGGCAACAACGCCAGGCCGATGCCGTGGTGATGAAGGTGCTGGGCGCCAAGCGCAGTGACGTCATCGCCGCCTTCCTGATCGAATATGCCTTGCTCGGGGCCATCGCTGCCGTGCTGGCCAGTGGCATTGCCATGCTGGGCGCCTGGGCGGCCGCGACCTGGCTGCTGGAGATCGACTTCATGGTCCCGGTCGGCCAGCTCGGCCTTGTGGCGCTGCTGGTAATCGTGGTCACCATCGTGACCGGCGCTGCGACCACATGGTCGGCCATGTCCACCACGCCCGCCGCCAAACTGCGAATGGAAACGCCATGAGTGTACTGCGCCCAGTCTTGTTTGCCCTGCTTGTCCTGACGGGCACCGCGAGCGCACAGGAACGGCTACCCGATGGCGGCATCGCCACGGCCAGCGGTGATGTTGCCCAGGCGTGGTATGGCCAGCCCACAGCGCGCTATGACCACGGCATTCTGGGCGACCGGGTCGAAGGCGGATCGCTGGTGGTGATTGATCGCACCGGCACCCGGCACGAACTCGTGCTGCCTGAACGCTATGTTTTTGAGGATCTGACCCCACGGCTGGTCGATCTGGATGGCGACGGAGCGAGCGAAATTATCACCATCCGCACCGATGTGGGCGCCGGCGCCGCAGTCGCGGTCTATGGCCTGCGCGATGGCACGCTGGTCGAGCGGTCCGCCACCGCGCCCATCGGCCGGTCACACCGCTGGCTGTCGATTGCGGCAATTGCCAATTTTACCGCCGACGCAGGCAAGGAAATCGCCATCGTCAAAACGCCCCATATTGGCGGTGTGCTGGAAATTCTGTCGCTAAAAGGCTCCGTGCTGGAGACGATCCTGCCGCCGCAATCGGGGTATTCGACCCATTTCATCGGTTCGCGCGACATCAGTCTGGCGCGCGCCGAAGATACTGACAGTGATGGATTTTTCGAACTCGCTTTGCCCACACAGGATCGCCGGCAGATCGTCGTGCTCGGTTTTTCGCCCGGCGTGCAGGCAGTCGCCCGGTTCGATACGGGTGCGGTAATTACCCAGCCAATTGGCAGTTTTACAGCTGCAGTGACGGCGGCCCGACGGCCTCAATAAGTCGCATTTGATTCAGGTTTGGCAAACTGTTGGCTGTTAGCTTGCTTGTTCAGTCGGGCATGGTGCCGACACCGGGATCGCTCGGACTGGACTAGGGTAGTTGCAATTGACGGCGTCCGTTTGGCAAATTCTGGCAGGCAATTTGGCAGTGGTCGCACTGTTTGTGCTGGGCTGGTCGCGGGCGAGCTACTGGCTCAAGGCAATCCCCCGCCCCTATCGTAATTTTCTGCTGTCCCTGACCATGGGTCTGGGTGCCATCGCTACGATGAGCCTGGCAATCGAATTCAAGCCGGGCATGTTTTTTGACCTGCGCTATTCCCTGCTGGCCGTTGTCGCGCTGTTTGGTGGATGGCCGGCGGCCCTGATCAGCAGTGCTGTTGCAGCGGCTTTCCGGTTCTGGCTGGGTGGTGCTGGCCTCATGGCTGGACTGGCCGGCATTGCGCTGGCGAGTGGCGCCGGTGTTCTGGTCAGTCTGGTGGTTGGCAATCGCACCCATAAATTGTGGCATGTCGGCGTAGTGGCGCTGATTACCGGCATCGTGACATCGGCGGGCCTGGTGTCGCTGCCGGGCGAAACCTTCCAGGCGATCCTGCCCACCCTTGTGCCGCTGGCCCTGCTCAACATTGTCACCACCGCTTTTGCCGGTGTTGTCTATCTGCGGGCATACCGGCTATCGGCCGATCGCGAATTGCTGGCGGCGGCGATAACCCATGCACCAGCCTATGTTTATGTCAAAGGCCGTGACGGCAATTTCGCGATTGCCAACAAGGCGTCGGCGGCGCTGTTCGGGGTAGCCGATTCCAGCCAATTGCTGGGTAAGAGCAGTTTTGACATTGAGCCACCAGATCGCGCGGCGCGCACCGCTGAGCGCGAGCGGGCGGTGCTTGCTGGCAATACCAAGGTGCTCGATTTCGAAGAAGAAATCATCGACAAAAATGGTATCTCACGCTGGTATTCGACTACCAAGGTCCCGCTGCACGACCCTGATGGCAAGCTGATCGGGCTGGCCGGGGTCACCCGCGACGTCACCGGCGAAAAACAGATCCAGCAGGAACTGATCCGCAGTCGTGATACGTTGGGCTATGCATTGGCCGAAATGACCGGCGGCCTGGCCATGTTCGACAATGGTGGCGAGCTGATCTTCTGCAATGAACAATATCGCGAAGCGTTTCCCGAAACCGGGGCGTTGCGCGTGCCGGGTGCGCATTTCCGCGACATTCTCAAGGCAGTGATCGATACCGGCGAGCAGCAAAACGCACCGACCGAAGTTGCCGCAGCGGCCGAGTGGATCGACGCACGCTTTGCCGATCTGCGCCGCGAGAGCGAGCGAGAAATTCTGCTGGCCAATGGACGCTGGTTACAGATCCGTACGCGCCCCACCAGCAATGGCACCACTATGGTTGTGGCCATTGATGTAACCCGCTTCAAGCAGGCCGAACAGGACCTGCACACAGCGACGGACGAACTCAAGCATCTGGTGCGCACGGACGCCCTGACGGGGCTGCTCAATCGACGGGCCTTTGATGACGCCATTGACGCGGAAATCCGCCGCACCAGCCGCGCCGGAACGCCACTGAGCCTGCTGCTGGTCGATGTCGATCTGTTCAAACCCTATAATGATCACTACGGCCATCTGGCGGGCGATGACGCCCTGCGCAAGGTCAGCCAATTGCTTAAGCAGAGCCTGAAACGTCCCGCCGATGTGGTGGCGCGCTTTGGTGGCGAAGAGTTCACCGCCATCCTGCCCGATACCGACGAGGATGGCGCTTACCTGGTGGCTGAAAGCTTCCGTCGGGCGCTGGCCGAGGCCCGTCTGCCCCATGCCGCGAGCGACAAGGGCTACATCACCGCCAGCGTGGGCGTTGCGACCTATATGCCCGATGTTGTCGAGCGCAGCGCCACAGATCTGATCGGCACAGCTGATGGCGCGCTGTACAGCGCCAAGGCGGCTGGTCGCGATCGCGTGTTTGGTACGCGCGTGTCTGAACGCACCCATTTGCGCGCCCTCTCCTGAGCCATCACAGCGGCCGGGCAGACGGCTAAAAGGCCGCGATCTTGTATGGCAGATTTGTCATACCAACCCATTGGCAGACTTGAACAAATTCGAGTCACTGGGAATTAGTGCAACAAAATCATTGACTTCACCGGCTGCTCCGCACAATCATCCGGCATCTGAGTGGGGACAAACCCTCAGGAACGGCCGGAGACACGTCATGGGCCCAGGGCCCAGCCAGGGTATGTGGTTAAGCGTGAGCTACGCGGAATGTCATTTGGTCTGACCGGAAAAACCGGACCAGTGCTCGTTTCGACCTTCTGAGAGACCCGCAAGGATCTCAACCGTGCGGTCGCGGTTGGCGGGCAGGTCTCTTCCTCTTCCCAGCACACCGCACCCGGACATCGGACAACCGATGCCAGTGAGCGGGAGGAACGAGGATGAACCATCAGCCGACCAATCTCGCCCTGCTCGACAGGTTGCGGTCCACTGACGTCGCCGCGCGCGTCGGCGCAGTTGATGCCCCCGATATCCTTGCCGAATTTATCGCCTCGGGCGTGCGCTTTGTGTCGTCGGCCGCCCATATGGAACGCCGTCATGATGATGCGGTGCGCGAACTGATCGCCTGCATCAGGCCGACCGGGGACGCCGAACCCATCCTGAACGAGGGCGGCATCTATTTCGGCTGCTGGCTCGAAAGCACCGGCACGATCAATGCCGAACTGCTCAGTCGCTTTATCCCGTCGGTGGCCGCTGCCACCTTTGCCGGCTTCGCCACCCATCAGCGCGACGATGGCCTGTTCCCCTACAAGCTGACCGCGACAGGCCCGGTATCCTCGCAAATCCAGATGGTGACACCGCTGGCTCGCTCGGTGTGGACGCATTACTGCCTGAATGGCCGCGACAAGGTCTGGCTGGCCCGCCTTTACGCGGCCATGACGCGCAATGATGCCTGGCTGGCGCAATGGCGCGATACGCGCGGCACGGGCGCCGTCGAGGCATTCTGCACCTTCGATACCGGCCATGACCTGTCGGCGCGGTTCTGGCATGTGCCCGACAGCCCATTCAACAATGATCCAAAAGCCTTCCACCCCGACAATCCGCTGCTGCCGTTCATCGCGCCGGATCTGACCGCCAATGTTGCCTGCCAACGCCTCTATCTGGCGCGCATGGCCGAGGAGCTTGGCGAAAGCGGCGACGTCTGGTTGGACAAGGCGGAAGCCAGTACGGCGGCGCTCTTCACCCAGTGCTTTGATGCCGAAGATGGGTTCTTCTACGACCGCGACCGGCATGGTCGCCACGTCCGGGTGCAGTCCGATGTGCTGCTGCGCGTGCTGGCCTGCGAGATTGGCGACGATGCTTTCTTCGCCAAGGCGCTGGAGCGCTATCTGCTCAACACGTCCAAGTTCTTCGCCAAATATCCATTCACCTCGCTGGCGCTGGATGATCCGCGGTTTGACCCGGCCTTTGATTACAATAGCTGGTGCGGGCCCTCGAACTTCCTCAGCCTGATCCGGGCGCCGCATGCCTTTGAGGCGCACCACCGTCATGTCGAGCTGAGCTGGGTGCTGCAGCCGGTGCTGAGCGCGCTGTTCAAGTCGACGCGCTTTGCCCAGACCATCAACCCGTTCACCGGCGCTGAAGGCTTCACCGAGGTCTATTCGCCTTCCATTCTGTGCCTGCTCGATTTCGTCGAACGACTGTGTGGCATCCAGCCTCGCCCCGACGGCGCAGTCTGGTTCACCGGGCTGACGCCGCAGCAGATCGAGCACCGCGATGTGGCACACGAAACCGGCTATGCCCGCACCGTGGACGGCCAGGATTTCGAGCTGATCAACACCGCCAGCCATATCGCGGCCTATCGCGACGGCGCGCCGCTGTTCTCGGCGCCGCGCGGCGTCCGCATCATTACCGACCGCACGGGCCAGATCACGGGTCTGGTCGGCATGAGCGCCAGCACCGTGACGGGCGAGCTGACCACCGCAGAAGGCAATTATTCCTTCGCGATTGGTCCCAATGAACAACTCGATCTGAAGGGACAAGAACTGGTCCGGGTACGCGACCCCGCTCTGGTGGCCCCGACATACTGAATTCTGCGGCCCGGTGAGGGGCCGAACCGCAGATGATCTGACGTACGTAGCTCAATAGGGAGGAACCAATATGAGCAAGTTCAACCGCAGGCAATTCCTGCAAACCACAGCCGGCGTCGCCGCGCTGTCTGCATTCGGCCTGCCCGCCTTTGCGCAGGACCGTCAGGTCCGCCACTTCTGGTGGGGTAATCCCGAGCGTGACAAGCGCACTTTCGGTGTCATCGAGCTCTATAACAGCAAGACCCCCGGCACCGTGGTCTCGGGCGAGACGCTGGGCTTTGGCGACTATTTCACCAAGCTGACCACCCAGATCGCGGGCGGCAACATGCCCGACGTGATCCAGCAGGGTTATGGAGTGCTGTTTGAATATATCGACAATGGCGCAGTGGTCCCGCTGGACGAGTATGTCGGCAAGAGCCTGGATATCTCAAAAATCGACCAGTCGGCCATTGATGCGGGCACGGTGGATGGCAAGTTCTACGCCCTGTCGATCGGCGCCAACTCGCATATGGCGATGTATAATAGCCGCCTCTACGCCGAGGCCGGCATCACCGCAGGCGAGAACTTTGACCCCTTTGGCTACACCTATGACGATCTAAAGCGCATGGGCGTGGAGATCAAGAAGGCCACTGGTGTCGCGGGCACGGACGACAACACCGCCGACTATCAGAACTTCTCCGACTTCGTCGCCCAGAAGGGTGCGCTGCTGTTCAATGAAGATGGCAGCTATGGCCCGACCCAGGACATCGTCGAGGAATACTGGAGCATCTGGGCTGATCTGCGCGATGCGGGCGCCACGCTTGCCGGTCAGGAATCGGCCGGTCTGGCGGGTGTGTCCGAGCTGAGCCAGCTGGGTGTCGTCACCGGCAAGACTGCCACCTCTTATGCCTGGAGCAACCAGTTGGTGGGGGCGCAGGGCCTGATGGAAGATACCCTGGCTGCCGCCATGTATCCCAATACCCCCGAGATGATCCCCGGCTCGATCGTGCAGCCCAGCCAGTTCGTCTGCCTGACGCGCGACAGCAAGGATCCTGAAGCGGCCACCGCCTACATGAGCGCCTTCGTCAACGATCCCGACCTGACCGGCATTCTGGGTCTGGAACGCGGCATTCCGTCCAATGCGGATGTACGCGCGGCGCTGGAGCCCGATCTGTCCGCGGCCGAGGCCGTCTCGGTTGCCTTCTTTGATGGCATTCAGGGCAAGACCGCCAAGCTGGCGCCGCCACCACCAAGCGGGGCCAATGAGGTCGAGCAGACCTTTGAGCGTGTTGCCGTCTCGGTGCTGCTGGGCGAACGTCCGATTGCCGAGGTCGCCAGCGACTTCCTCAACCAGTCGCGCGCCATTCTCGCCCGCGCCTGATCATAGCGAACACCGCCTCCCCATTTGGGAGGCGGCACCCGGGTGGGGGTCCTGTGGTCTCCCTGACGCAGCGCCTCCACCCAGGCCACGTTTTCAGAGAAGAGCCCATGGTAAAATTCTTCCGCCGCAACTTTGCCGGTTACACCTTTCTGGCGCCGTGGCTCATCGGCTTTTTCCTTTTGGCGATTGGCCCCATCCTGGCCTCGCTCTATCTCAGCTTCACCAAATACAATGTGGTCAAGCCGCCGCAATGGATCGGCTGGGACCATTATCTCTACATGTTCCAGTATGATGCGCGCTTCTGGAAGGCGCTGCAGGTCACCTTCACCTTTGTAGTGGTTTCGGTGCCCGCCAAGCTGATCTTCGCGCTGGCCGTGGCCATGGCGCTCGACAAGGGCATTCGCGCCATTGGCTGGTATCGCGCGCTGTTCTATCTGCCCTCGATCCTGGGCGGCTCGATTGCCGTGGCCATCCTGTGGCGGCAGTTGTTTGACTATGACGGGGTGATCAATTCGGTGCTGCGCCTGTTTGGCAGCCATGGACCCTACTGGCTGAGCGATCCGCGCTATTCGCTGTGGACGCTGATCGTGCTGGCGGTCTGGCAGTTTGGTTCGCCCATGCTGATTTTCCTGGCGGGGCTGCGTGCCATTCCGCAGGAGCTGTATGAAGCCGCCGAGATCGATGCGGCCGGGCCGGTGCGCAAGTTCTTTGCCATCACCGTGCCGCTGCTGGCCCCGGTGATCTTCTTTAATCTGGTGCTGCAGATGATCGAGGCGTTCAAGAGCTTTTCGGGCGCCTTCATCATCTCGGGCGGCTCGGGCGCACCACTAGACAGCCTGCTGTTCTTCACCGTCTATCTCTACAACGAGGCGTTCAGCTTCCTGCGCATGGGCTATGCCTCGGCGCTGGCATGGGTGCTGCTGCTGATCATCGCCGCCTTCACCGCAATTGCCTTCTGGACATCCAAATACTGGGTCCATTACGAAAACGAGCGGGGCTGAGCCATGACCGATACCGCCATGACCAACACCGCCGCGCTTGCTGCTGAATACCGCGCCGCCCGGGCCAAACGCGCACGGCGCGCGGGGCTGCTCAAGCACATCTTCCTGATCGCCACCTCGTTGATCATGGTCTATCCGCTGATCTGGATGCTGGCGAGTTCGCTCAAGCCGGACAACCAGATCTTTGGCGATCTATCGCTCTGGCCGAGCCGTTTTGAGTGGAGCAATTACTGGCAGGGCTGGAATGCGCTACCGGTCAGCTTCACGCGGTTCTTCTGGAACTCCACCGTGGTCACCGTGCTCTCGGTGATCGGCAATGTCATCTCGTGCTCGTTTGCCGCCTACGCCTTTGCCCGGCTCGAATTCACCGGCAAGACCATCTGGTTCGCGCTGATGATGATGACGCTGATGATCCCCTACCACGTGGTGCTGATCCCCCAATATCTGCTGTTCCTCAATCTGGGCTGGGTTGATACCTATTTGCCCCTGATCGTGCCCAAATTCCTGGCCGGCGACGCCTTCTTTGTCTTCCTGATGATCCAGTTCTTCCGCCAGTTGCCGCGCGATCTGGACGAGGCGGCGATGATTGATGGTTGTTCGCCGTTCAAGATCTACTGGGCCATCATCATGCCGCTGTCCCTGCCTGCCATGGCGACGGCGGCGATCTTCAGCTTCATCTGGAGCTGGGAGGATTTTCTGGGGCCGCTGGTCTATCTCAACGACATGAACGACTACACCGTGCCGCTGGCGCTGCGCATGTTCACCAGCCAGGACAGCGTTTCGCAATATGGCCCGATGTTCGCCATGTCGATCCTGTCCATCCTGCCCATTGTCATCTTCTTCGTCATCTTTCAGCGCATGATCATCCAGGGCATCGCCATGAGCGGGCTGAAATGATGGCCACACCCATTCGGATGTCCGCACCCCCTCCCCGCCTCCCCCATCGAGGGGGAGGTGCTGCCTGGTGGTTGGTCCACCATCCAGCCACCCCCTTTTCTTCAAGGACTAACCCATGGCCTCCGTCACCCTCAGCGATGTGCGCAAATCCTATTCCAGTCTGGAGATCATCCATGGCGTCAATCTGGACGTCAAATCGGGCGAGTTTCTCGTGCTGGTGGGACCCTCAGGCTGTGGCAAGTCCACCCTGCTGCGCATGATTGCCGGGCTTGAGGAGATCACCGACGGCACGATTGCGATTGGCGATCGCATCGTCAACGATCTCCCCGCCAGCCAGCGCAACCTCTCCATGGTGTTTCAGAGCTATGCGCTCTACCCCCATATGAGCGTGCGCAAGAACCTCGCCTTCGGGCTGGGCAATCTGCGCATGCCCAAGGACGAAATCGCCCGCCGGGTCGCTGACGCCGCCAAAATCCTGCAGATCGAGGAATTGCTTGAGCGCAAGCCGCGCCAACTGTCCGGCGGGCAGAAGCAGCGCGTTGCCATTGGGCGGGCCATTGTGCGCGAGCCGCAATTGTTCCTGTTCGATGAGCCGCTCTCCAATCTCGACGCCGAATTGCGGGTGCAGATGCGCGTCGAGCTGGCCGGGCTCTACAACCGGCTGGGCACCACCATGATCTATGTCACCCATGATCAGGTCGAGGCCATGACCATGGCGAGCCGCATCGTGGTGCTGCGCGGCGGCAATATCGAGCAGGTCGGCACGCCCTATGAGCTGTACAATTTCCCGCGCAACCAGTTCGTGGCCACCTTTATCGGCTCGCCCAAGATGAACATCATCGCGGCCAGCCATGCTGACGGTCAGGCCCATCTGCCCGATTTTGGCGACATCGCCCTGCCTCTGGGCACTGTTGCCCCGGGCATGCTCTCGGTGGGCATCCGCCCCGAACAATTCACCATCGGTACGACCGGCGACCGCACCGCAACCGGCACCATCACCCTGGTCGAATATCTGGGCAGCGAGATCTTCATCTACGTCAAACTGGCTTCAGGCCAGACCGTTCTGGTGCAAGCCTCCGGCAAGGCCCAGCACAGGCTCGGCGAAACCATCGACATCGCGTTCACCGCACAGAACGCGCATTATTTCGATGCGGATGGGCAGCGGTTAGGGATGTTTGATTGAGGGGAGTTGAGACGGGGATCGGCCCGCGACGCCCAATTTGATATCGATGCGCGCCGCCTGATCTTTGCGGCCTTATGTATCAAACGCACCAAGCCGGTGTCTCGCCATGCCCCCGGCGCTGCTGGGTGGTCTAGTCACCTCGGTTGTTCTTACCGCTGGAGTTTATAAAGGGGGTGCCATCTGGGAAGAACGACAGATGCCCTCGCATCATGAATCGACGCTTGCGACCGAATACGTCCCTGTATTTGACCAAGCCGCCGACGACTATGAAGTATTCGTTGTTGATAAATGCTGCGCTAGCTTCCTCGCTGAGTGGAACAGCACCAGTACAAGCTGCTGTATAGGCCTCCCCGGACCAAGCTCCATTCGGTCGCTAGTGACGAAGGAGCCTTTACGAAAAAACGCCTTCTCAGGGTCGCTTCCTCCAACTGTCAACAAGGACAACTGGATACGCTTGGCTGGGGTTTGCCCAGTATTCACGAATACCGCTTCAATCCGTGTGTTTTTGCCAACGCCAAAAACGGCAACCCTGACTTCGCGAACGCTGATGTATGCTCTGAGCTGCCTCTCGGCAGTGTCGCGGGCAATTTCATTGGATTCGATAGCAGCAGTTGCCGTGCGTTCGGTTTCTTTGAACGTGTCTCGGAGAAGGCGGATGCCATACAGGCTAGCGCCGGTAGCGACGATGGCAAAGAGAGACATAATCCACTGAGCCAGCCCATCGCCAAAGTACAAGAAATCGTCCGGACAGATGGTAGAGCGTTGCTCTACGCCTTGCTCATTTACATCGGAAGAAGTGTAGCAGCCTACCTGATAATTTGCCTCGTGACGGGCGTAGAGCCCTATCAGCGAAACAAGGATAATCGCCCCGACAAGAAATCCTAGAATTATGAGTGCAGGTCGGTCGTCTCTATAGCTGCTAGACATTGCAATAAAACGCCGCCGTAAATTCGCCCCTGGAGAGATTATTCCGCACGTTGGCCTCTTTCCCGTCAACGCCTATTGCTGCGAGGCAATAAACTAGGCCGGCATAATTCACGATTCGCGCGTGAACATAGCCTCAACGTGTCACCGCCCCTCCCCCGCCACAGGATCATGCGGTGTCTTGAACCAGTAGAACGGCCGCTGCAGCAGTTCGCGCAGGGCGTTCAGGGTCGCGCCGGTGATGAGCAGCCAGTAGACCGGCAGCAGCAATTGGGTGCCCAGCAGGCGCAGGTTTCTGGTGCGGGCCAGGCCCAGCGTGATGATGGCGAAGGTGCTGGCGTAGCCCAGCACCAAAACGCCGGAGTAGAACACCGCCCAGTTACGACCATCAAACAGCGGCGTGCCCATGGCCAGTTGCAGCGCCAGACCAATGGTCAGCCCGCAATGGAGCAGCGGCGCCACGATCATGCCGAGCACCAGCACCTCGAACACCAGTGTCGGCCCCCAGCCCATTTCGGCAACCAGTTTTCCCGGATTGCGGTTGTGGACGATGAAGGTCTGCATCCAGCCTTTCATCCAGCGCGTGCGCTGACCGCGCCAGTTGCGCAGGTTGAGCGGCGCGTGTTCGCGGGTGTTGGAGGCCAGCGTCTCCACCCGCAATCGCAGCTGTAGCGCGCAAGTTCATTTGGCATCGCGCGCAAGTTCATTTGGCAGCAGTTTGAACTGCTTTTTGGACCAGGCTCCAACAGTGTTCGTCGGATTGACCACTGCAGTACCGCGGCTTGCTTCTTGTTCCCGTCGCTAAGATCAGAGAGGCTAGGGTACCTGCGCGTCTGTGGCTTGTCTGAGATATATCGACGCGCAGAATAGCACCACAAACAGCGGGGCAAACAGCGCAGGGTTCCACCAAGAACTCACGAGGAACCCCATCACGCTCACAGCGATTATCATCTCCGGTTTGAAATCACTTCTGATCAGCGCCCGCAGGCTTTGAGCCATATGCACCGCGACACAAGCCAAAAATGCTAGCAGTCCAAGGAACCCAACCTTGTGTGCAAGCGAAATGTAGCTCAGTTCGAACGCATAGGTGAATATCGGATCACGCGCGTAGCCAGAACCGAGCGCAGCGCCAAGTCCATGGCCGAATAGGTTTAACTCAGGCAGCATTGCCGCCAGTTGCTGCGACCGCGGGCTACCGCTCTCGATTTCCATTTCGATAGACTGTGCGACCGCCTGCCCCACTTCCGCGGTCCCGCCTGAGCTGAGCATCGCGAGAAACAGACCGCTCATCAGAAAGCCAATACCCAACAGAGTAGCCCGAATAAGCAGCGACCATCTTGGGATTAATGCAACGCCGAGGAACAGCATGGTCACGGCCAGCGCGGCATAGAACGCCCTCGACCCGCTGTAGAACATGCAAACGAAGATCGCGGGGGCCAGCAGAAAGTGCAGCTGATTACCGTCGCGGAAGACGACAGCGCGGCCAGCGATCAAAAGCATCACGGCAATCGCGGGAATTGTCGCAAGATAGTAGTGATAGCGGAACGTCATTAAGCCGATGGAATCCACGGTGCCTTGAGGGTTTACCGTCAACAGCAGATACGTGACCATGTAGACAAAGCCGACGCTACCCAACATCAACGCACCCACCAAGAGTCGAGGGTTCGGCTTCAGCAGCACCATCATACCGTACACGAATGGGAACAGCGCCATGCCGGCGAAATTCCGGAACACCATCCCAGGAGCGGTTCCACTGACTAGGCCCAGAAGGACGCCATACGTCCAGATGGCGAAAAGACAGAAGGGCAATGCGCTGAAATCTCGCCAAGGAATGCTTCCACCACGACGAAGAAACAGCCCGGCACCCCCGATCAGAAAAATCAAAGTGGCGGCATATGCAACGTCGCTGACAAAGCGCGGATTATGATCAAGCGCACCGACCATCATCAGGAACAAGTATCCCGGCACCCAGTACTCGGTAACGCGATCCAGAATTTTGTGACGTGACACTGGCATCCCCTATACGGTCCAAGGCTCGTTTAGCCTATGCGACTGCACATCAAAAGACCCCGTTTAGCAAACTACCGACCTAGTTGCGTTGATGGCACAATGCCCAACCAAGCGATTTAATGAGGCATGCCATTGTCTTGGGGATTGAATGTCATGTTAGGCTATGGATAAGTCCAGCGGTGAACAAAACTAGCCTCATAGCAGTCATTGCTGCGGTCTTTTCTGCTCTCGCTGCACTGTTAAGTGTCGGTCTTGTCCCCCAATTTTGGGGTACTCAATACAAGATTGTTATCTTGGCCGGGCAGTCAAACGCTGTTGGTCGCGCCCCAATCCTGCCCGAGTGGCGAATCGACAGTTTGGGCATCTCGCAGTTGGGAAGGTTCGGCGATACAAACCTGACCATTATCCCTGCTGTTGAACCATTGGCGCATTGGGACTCTAGCGGAGCGGCCTTCGGTCTCAAGGCGGTCAGCTTGCTGCGCGGCATCGAAGGCGGCGACATGCTGATTGTTCCCGCTGCTATGGGCGCCAGCGGCTTTGTCGACAACATGTGGACCGCCAAAACCGGGCCGCTCTATGTCGATCTTGTTCAGCGCACGCGATCCGTCTTGAACCGATACCCAGGCTCGACCATTCGCGCTGTTCTATGGCATCAGGGCGAAACCGAGTGGGAAGAGTCCGCAGACGGTTATAACGCGCTGTTCCCGCAGCAGATGACAGAGATGGTAGCGGCACTTCGCGAAGACCTGCCCATCGCTGACACCCCGTTTGTCATGGGCGGGACCGTGCCGGCTTGGTCGGATCGACAAACGCCAAATGCCAACGCTGTCCTCGAACGGATTGCTGCGGATATCGGTGCTTGTTTCGTGTCTTCAGAAGAACTTCTGCCTATGGCTGATGGCATCCATTTCGAACTAGGCAGCCAGATCCGGCTGGGCCAGCGATACTTCGACGCGATGCAAAACTGCTAGAGCAGATCGAGCATCGCCGGGGCGATCCGATCCGCGCCAAGCGTTAGCTGCCCCGCCGTTGCAAGGTGAACCTTTTGTTCCGGATCGTCTGTTCGAAAGGCAAGGCCTTCGGCTGATACACGGGCCATGTTGAGGCCGGTCAACACAATTCCCTCCTGCGAGGCGGTGACATCGTCCCAATAGGGCGCGCTCGCGAGCGAAGGGTTATCGCAAAGGGAAACGAACACCACCGGGATAGACACGCCAAGATCCGCTCGGAAGTCACTGACGAACAGTAGGAAATTCTCGTCCCATGCTTGAGCAGCAACCAGTGAAGTCTGCGCTTCGGTTTCGCCCTGGTAGAAAGCCATCCCGTCGATTGTGCCACCCTCAGACAGCACCAGGCGCGCCCTGTTCAATAGCCCACCATAGAGCGACGACCGCAGGGCGCTCTTTTGCCACTGCGAGATTGACGAGCCACCATATGCGCCATTGACCAAGTTTATGCCCACGTTGGGAAGCAACCCCGCAAGAGCATTGGCAAAGGCCATCCCAAAGCCGACACCCGCTCCCGGATAGGTAGGCTCAGCCCCAGCCACCCAAGCGTTGGAAACCCGCATCCTTGTTCTGCCCGACCGAGGAAATTCAGCCCCGGTTAGATCGGCGGTAAAACCTCGCCCCTCGGCATTGGATTGGCCGGCGATAAGAAACGTTTTCCACGATAGCGGTAAACTCTCAGGCAGCGCTGTTGAGATTATCAAGATCAATTCCCCAGCAAGAGGCCGACAGCGAGCAGCTCGGGCGCTTTGTTATTGGCAGTGGTCCATCGCCACTTGCAGCTCGTGCCAGAAGTGATCCCGCTAATGTCAGCTCGCCCTGACGCATAGAGTTTCGACCCATCAGGACGCGCATACTTTTCGATCAAAGTCAGCGCTCCGTAGGCTGCACCATTGCGCGAAACGCTCATGATAAAGTCCGTATTCAGAACTGCCGTTTCCAGTTTGGCGAAGGCAAACAGCATCGCCCATGTCGGAGGAGTGGCAAGCGTCATGGCCACGCTGGAGACTATGACATTGTTGCTACCTGATATTTGGGTTGCGCGGGTGCCGATGCGATTGCCGCTATCCTCTGTGAAGGTGACGCCTGCTCCTGTCGCCGTCCCTGTGTAGTAGAGCCGGGTGCCTGACCACACGAGCGATGCCATGGTCGTGGTCTTGACGGCAACATAGTAGTCGCCGCTTGCAGGGACGCTATAAGGGACAGAAAGCGATTTGTCGGTCCATCCATCAGCCCCTATTGTGTAGGTGTGGCTTTCGCTGACAACAACGTCATAGTTGCCGGGGCTGTTGCGCTTCAGGATCATCATTGTGACCGTCTGAGTGCCCGCGCGAGCCATGAACCCCAGCTTAGTGCAGACCTGACTATTGTTCAGCTTCCACGACCTGTCGCCCATCGTGAAGGTGGTGAAGTCGGTTGGAGTTGAAAACGGCCCTGCGCTAGCTGGCGTAACCGTGGATGGGGTTGGTTTGAGCTTGCCCACCACCGAACTGTCGAGATTGGTCGCGCCGGCAACGTTAACATTCGTAAGGGTTCCGAACCCGTCAAATATGCCGTTACCGTCAGGACCGGCAAGAATCGACCCGCCCGTTGTGCGCTCAACGGCTTCCATATTGGTGACGGAGAAGAAAGTGAGCAACGAGTCTTCTGTGACATCCGCCGAGACAATAGGGGCGGTTGGATCGGTGATATTGACCGCAATACCCTCGCCAGCGACGATCTCCCCAACGGTGCCAGTACCGCCTGGACCTCGCACGTCAGCGGCGTCTTCGATGATCGCGGTGAAGGACCCATCGCCCTTCAGATAGTCCCCGACATTGGCGGTCGGCGCTGCGCCTTCCCCGCCAACATAGCCAGAAAGCTGCCAGACGCGGCGTGCGCCGTTAGATACCATGACCATCCGGGGCGACCATCCTTTGTCCCCTTGATCGCCTTTGGCACCCTGCACGCCCGTGTAGAGGGCAGCCAGCTCCCAATCAGGTCCAGCAATCAACCTGACGACGCCGCTTCGTCCGATGTAGGCTGAAGAATACAGAGTGCTGAGGTCGGTGACGAAGACTAGATAGCCAGCAGTTTCGCTCTCATAGACTGCTAGCCCCGAGGGATCGGCAGTATCTGCGTCCGTAATGAACCCGTCGCCTCGGTCGCCCTTTGGCGAAAAGAAGGCCATCAATTCTTCGTCGGCCACAAAAGAGCCCGAGCCCCCAACATAAGCCCACGACACCTTCCGATAGCCGCCGCCATCGACGATGGTGCCGCTGACCTTGAACAAGTGGCGAGCGGATGGATCGGATAGCGACCGCAGCGACAAAAAGCCTTTAGTGATCGAAGAACTGTCGTCCCAGGTGTCTATTTCTACATCAGCTGCAGCGCCATCGCCGTCCAAATTGTCGAAATACCCCAAGGTCGCGCTTGCGATACTAGCATGATCGATTGCCATATAGCCGGGCCCAGGAGCGGCGTCTGTCGTGTTGGCGCTGAAGCGCACCAGGAAACCCCTGCCATTGGCTTCGATTACGGAGATCTGCGCGAACACTTCCGCCGCACGCTTATTAAGCGTTGCGGTAGCGACTTGGTCCGGCGAAAGCTGTTCGATCTCGGCCGGATGGCTAGCATTCGTCGCCTCGGCATAAACACGCGTGAAGACGCCATGCGAGGTGTCGGTGAGCTCCTTGACGAAATAGCCGAGGCCATTGACGACGATCGAGGCCCCGACCACGCAGTTCAGGGGAGTGAGCGGCGCGCCCGTCCAGGTAAACGTGTCGAGACCGTTCTCGACGGCAACGGTGCCAGTCAGGGGCAAAACCATCTTGGCTGTCTCCTAGGATTTAATGTGGCCAGGCGTGATGAACACGGTCCCACGCCACAGTGATGAATAATTGGAGGTGTCGACCAGCGAGCAGGCATTGGCCTCACCGCGGCGCTTGCTGATGCTTCCGCCAGTGCGCGTGTCCAGCAAAAAGGCAGGCCATGCGTTTGGATTGCTGCCGTATGTCCAACCACGTTGGATACCGCCGGAGCCAGTCGATTGACTATTGCCGGGCGCCCAATAACCTTGGTTGCCGATATCCTCTACCGACTGCTTCCGTCGTAGGTAGATCCCGTCTCCAGAGCGCTCGAAACGGAACATGCGGATAATCGGCCCCAACCGCTCAACCTCGCAGGATCCGCCGTTGAGCCAGGTCCGTTCGCCGTCCGCCAAAGACTTTGCGATCGTTTTGCCAATATAGGTGGATGGCTCCACGACACGGCTCAGCTCCACGTCGATTTCGAAGTGGTTGACGCCCGTGGGGAGAGTTGCGATCGGGCCGGTAAGGCCGCTGTCCCATTCTTGCGGAATTATGCTGGCAAAGGATGCGCACCAGGACTGCGCAAACGTTCCGGCGGCGTAGTCAAGTCCATAGGCATTATCCTTGGCAAAATCGGGAAATGACACGTCGAAATTGATCAAGGTGCTCGTGTAGCCTGGTAGCAGCAATAGGGGCGCACGAGTTGTAGCCCAGCGAATATCGCTGCCCTCGGTGTGGTAGATTTCGCCGCCGCTTTTGAACACTGGCATGACTACAAACCCACCGTGACGAAAGGTGGAGCCGCCATACTGCCGGTGTAGCCGACTTCCGTCGTCAGGACGCCACCACTGGCAGTTCGCTTCTTGCCGTTGGCGATGTCTATGGTCGGGCCGCCATCCATAGAGAATGCCTCGTCCCCGACGCCCGTGCGGCGGAGGTATTTTCTATCCGAGCGGATCACCCCGCGGGCCACATTTAGAAGGCCTGCCAATTTGCTGAACATCGGCAGTGCTGGCGTTGGTGATGCCTGCCGAAAGACATAGAGCCGATAGGTCTGATTGTGTGCGGGCAGCGTCGCGTCTTTGGCCCAGGCTTGCTCCCGAAGGTAGACTCCGGTTGTAGTCACGTAGACCGAAACGCTGCGCCAATATGAGGTCGTATCCTGGATCTTTTGCCCGGCGTTAATCACCGCGCCACCGATAGTCACCTTTGCTCGCGGCTTGTAACCCAGGCCGTGGTTAAAGAGGAGAATGTCTGTCGTCCGCGCCCCGCTTGAAGCGTGAATGATGAGGGTGTTGACCCCTATGGGGGTAGTGGCGGTTGCCAGGGGTGTATGGCCAACGGTGACGTCGGTCGGATCTGCGGTCAGCTCGAATTGATCAAAAGTGGAGTGCCAGGTCACCTTGTCGAGATGATTGATCGGGTCTTTCATGGGCGCATTACGCGGCGCGTTGATATCCCGTTTACTGCCCCCTCCGGCCGTCTCGGTGAAACAGGCAACGACGTTGGTGGTTAGATTGCTTCGGATGGTCTTGTTCATACCGTCACCCGAAACTGAAGTCGCCGGCCGCATCGAGCATGCCGGTCAAGCCGTCGATGGTCACTGTCGTTCCGTCCAGGCTCTTGAGCAGCTCGAACCGTAGCTCTTTGAGCACCAGCGAACCGGTCGCTGCGTCGAAGCGGAAGGCATTTGAGGTGTTGATGCCATCGGTCACCAGAAGGCGATCGACGTTGATCAGCAGGTCCCGCTTGATCACGCCAGCATCAAGATAGGTCTTCACATAGAGCCCGCCCTCGCCACGGTCACCGTCATGCTCGATGGCAGTCATCAGCGCGATCGCCGAGGACACTCCTGTTTCGCTGGCCACCACGTCAAAGGAGATCAAGCCTGTGGCTAGGCTGTTCTCGATCTGCGCTACCACTTGGGTCAGCGCCATTGCGAAGGCAGCGTTGTCCTCCACGCGTGCAGCTTCTTCACGGATGACCGCTGCAATCGACTTGCCGATCGCGGCGGCAAGTACGTGGCTCCTTTTGCGGTTGGTGGTGCTATCAGTAAAGCCTGCGGAGGCCTGTTCGGCCTGTTCTCGCTCCAGCTGGGCAATGCGCGCCGGAATGTCGCCGACAACCCCGTCGAGCCGATTGCGGGCCTCCTGCACCAGCTTTTCAATCCCGACGCTATTGTCAGGGATATCGAGGGGCACGGTCAGGGCGCCACTTGTCGCCAAGAATGGATTGGTCGGCACGGTTATCCGGCCATCTCGTCGAATCGGGAGCGCGTAGCCGGTATAGTCAGTTGCCGGCGCCACCGGGCCGCACAGCCTGGTCGATGCCAGCTTGGCGCTGGCAAAGAAGTCCTCGCGGTCATTAGCCTCGGTACCGGCCACGGGCCAGATGCGTATCATGACCTGGTCAACATTGGGATCGGTGATCGGTGTCCAGGTCGCCTTGAGGAAGGGCAGCACGGCGCCGCCGCTCTCACGACTATAAGCGGTGACATTGAGGCCGGAGACGGCGATGGTGCGATCCGCCGGCGATTGGCTGGCGCCGGGCTCGGCCGGCAGATCAACAAAGCTGTCGCCCGAGGCCGGGACTATGGAATTATGCCATTCGGTCATCGTGATGGTGACCCCGCTCTTGTCTGGCAGCGGATCGGCCCTTTCCACGATCATGAGCGTTGAGCCCCATTCGCTCTGCCGGGTAAATGCATCACCGGGTTCAAGCACCAGGGCCTTGGGCGTGAAGGTCTCGACGCGCATGGCCGGGTAGAGCTGCCGGCGCAAGGCAATCTCGGCGCGTAGTTGGGCACGGGTTTGGACGTGCTCGTAAGGCTGGTTCATGACCGCCGCGCGCCGGCCGCCGATTAGGCTCTCCAGTTCGACATCGATGCGCGGGGTGAACGGCGCCTCGGCCCAAGCCAAATCCTGGCTGATGAACTGGCCGTGCCACATTGTCCTTTTCTGGCTGACAGAACCCTTGCGATCAGCACGGATCGGTTGGCCGAGAACACGGTCGATATCGGCCAGCGTCAATGCTGGGACCATCTGTTGGGCTGGCAAGGGAACATCGGCCCCGCCGCGCTTGAACGAAG
Source organism: Devosia sp. J2-20 (assembly GCF_055808475.1). Lineage (NCBI taxonomy): Bacteria > Pseudomonadati > Pseudomonadota > Alphaproteobacteria > Hyphomicrobiales > Devosiaceae > Devosia > Devosia sp. J2-20. The sequence continues at coordinate 3,088,810 of NZ_CM147870.1, forward strand.
ACCCGCAATAGGCATCCTCGAGCTGGCGCAGCACGGCGAGTTTTTCTTCATCGTCCGAGATCTGCCGTCCGAAGGAGAAGACCGGAAAGGTCGTATCGCTGATCGGGTCGTAGAAGGTTTCGTCGCAGCGGTTGGCGGCGGCGGTATAGCCGGCCAGGTCGCAGCTGAGGGACGAGAAGCCCTGGCCGAGCAGGCGCACCCCATTAGACCAGATACCGCGCCGGAAATTGTAGCGGATGACGACCGGGTTGCTGGAAAACACATAGGTCGCCTGGTCGCCCCAAACCGCGCCTGGCACGCGCCAATCGTGCAGCCGCAGACCGCGCCAGACAGAGCCAAAGCGCGGAATCGTGTTGCCGAAGAAGGTCTCATCATAGCGGCAGGTGATGATCATATAGGCGCAGCCGCTGACCTTGTGGTTCGCTGTCCAGCGGCCGGTAGGGTTCGACTGCGCCACCAGCTCGGCATCGGCTGTCTGCCCCGGTGCGCCGGTGTAGTGCTTGACCCAGAGATAGGGGGTGCCCTCACGGGTAAACTCAGCCACCGACTGGCCACGCGGGTCGGCGTTGGACCCAGCTAGGGTCACTGGCTTTTCATCGACCAGGAAGTATTGGAGACCATCGTGCCAGCCATGGCCGGTCTTGATGACGAACTGGACGAACTCATTGTTCTCCCCAAACTCGTTGATGAACAGCAGCTGGCCACTGGCACGGCCGAGACCGAAAATACCGCTAACGGCAACGGCCTCACCCACTTCTAGCTCAACCGAAAGGCCGGACCTGGCCGTGACCTGCTGGGTCTTTTGTGCCTGCTGCGGACGGAATACATTGGCCAGGAGCGAAGCCCCGACGCCAATAGCCAGATTGATCGCGATGTTGCCGATAATGGGTGCAACTGCTGGCATCAGACTGCCCCGATCGCAAAGCAGCGCTTAAGACGCTGGGTCGGCACATAGACCGGTCCGCGCGGTCCCTTGCCCATGGCCCGATCACCCAAAACGATCAGTGTGGATAGCCAGGGCTGGCCATAGACCGACTGTTCCAGGACGCCGCAGTCGCCGCGACGCGCGTAGGCGATATCGATCGGCGGAAACGCCGCCTCTAGCGCCTCTTCAACGGTTCTAAAACCGGCCTTTAACAGCAACTTCATGGCGCCGGTTTCGGTGCTATAGCGGCGCAGGCCACGCATCGGGTCCACTCCGGTCATACCCCTGGCGAGATCCGCAGCGATGATCAGGCAGTCGGACGAGTGCCAGCCGAAGGGCAGCTCGGCATGGTGGGTCATGATCTCGACATAGGCCCGTTCCCAGCCAGGCAGGCGCGGCGCAGTCAACCGCTTCACCATCACGCCGCTCCCTCAATGCGGCCGAAATTGATCTTCTGCATCTGCCGGACGGTGGTGCCGACGTGCTCAAACGCCAGATCAGTGGGATCAACCAAAGCCTGAAAGGCTGCGTTGGCGGTTTTGCCTTCCACGTCGCGCTGGGTAATGTCGGGCTCTTCAAGCACCAGTGAGCGCACAACGTTGCCCTCCTGGTCGGTCTCGATCGGCATGGCATCCATTTCGCGGACGGCAACCTGTTCGCGATAGATCGGCAGCCCGCTGGGCCCAATCCAGAAGATCGACAGCACGGCTGGGCGGCCCTGCCATGGCTCCTCGTCGATCGTGGCGCGCACGTCATCATCAAAGGTGTTGACCGGCACGTCCGAGCCTTCGGCCATATAGGTTTCAAAGACGCGGGCAGTGATCGCCTGGCTCTGCGGCCCGAGCGCATTTGCTGGCACGTCCAGGCTTACCAGGGAGCCGCCACCATAGAAGATGGCCGGAGGGGCGCCTTCGCCATCCCAGGGAGGCAGTACGCCCAGGGTATCGTCCCAGCCGAATTGCCCCCGGCCGCCAATGAACAGGCGCACGACGCCACTATCGAACACCAGTTCGATGGCATCACGATAATCGACCTGGCCGGCGTCGAGCATATCGAGCAGCTCGCTATCGAATGGCTTCACCGCAGCGCCTCCTGAATTTCGAAGGCGATCGGACTGGGTCCGTAGCTCTCGCCGGCACTGTCACGCCAGCTTTCGGGGACGATCATGAAGCGCATCTTCGGGTCTTCGAGCACAACGGCCGCAGCAGGCGCCAGCACGCCGATTGGCAAGCGCGGCGTCAGGGCGATCGACTGGCTGATCGTGCTGGAAACGACAAGGTCGGCCGAGATCCAGCGGTGAATGATGATGTCGCCCTGCATGATCGAAAGACGGTCGCCGCGCTGCAGCACCAGGCCGTTGGTCAGCCCGGAAAGGACAATGGTGCGCAGATCGGGCACATCGACGAGGCTGGCATTGCCAACCATCGGCCAGGTCCCGGCCGTATAGTAGCGTGGCATGCGGTGCCGGGGATGAACCCAGTCAACGCGCAGGTTCAGCTCAACCGTATTGTAGAGCCAGGCTATCAGGCTGGCGCGTTCATTATCGCCGCTCGAGCTCAATGGGCCCGAGGTCAATCGGCCGCTCCAATATGGATCGGCCCGCCGCGAGGTGATGACCAGACCGCCTTCGGAACGCTGGGTGTTGATGCCAAGCACCGGCAATGCGCCGATACCGGAAAAGCCGGTGATGGGAAGATCGACGGCCATCAGGCAGCCCTCGCCCGGCGCTGCACATCGGCAAGGGCGGCTGGCAGTTCTTCCATGCGGCGGCGTTCATTGTCTGCCATCAGTCGAAGGGCCTGTTCTTCGGTGAAGCCGGAGCCGTAAAAATTATAGGTGGCAGGCAGCGAATACTGACCGCCGCCCATGTTGAGGGTGCCACCCTTGTTGATGGTCTCTAGCAATTGGCGGTTCTGCGCCGCAGGACCCGCGCGAACGACAAATTCTTCTGCGTGTACAATGCCGCGAACCTGTCCATTCGTGCCGCCTGTCCAGCCGCCGGTGTCGAACGATCCCCAGGCCGAAGCACCACCACCCAGGAACCCGGTACCGCCCGCGCCAAGGCTCAATGGATTGCCGCCAAATCCGCCGCTGATGCCGCCCATGATGGCGTTGAAGATCAGGTCAAAGGCACTGTTGGCCGCCAGAGCAAGTGCGTGGTCTGCGATACGATCAAAGGCATTGGCGCCAGCATTGCCCAGAACCGTCAGGGCATCAGCGCCATCTCTGGCGCCAGACTTGAGGTCACTGAAGAATGAGCCGAAGACACCCTTGCCGAACTCATAGGTTTCAGAGAGCGACCTAGTGCGCTCCTCGGCCGTGGCGATGGAGGCCGCATAGTGGTCAAGCTCGGTAATCTGCTTGGGTGTGAGCCTGATGTTGTCGTTGACGGCCTTGTTCTGCAGCTCCTGCGCAATCGTCAGACGCGCCACACTTTCACGTGTCATGCCGAGTGCGCTGGCCTCAACCTCGGCCATGCCAATCCGCTGCTGCGCCGTGCGTATGAGGTCGCGATACTTCTCGGCGGCCTTTTCGGCCCCTGTTTTGGCACCTTTGGCGGTCGATGAAATCCGTTCGATTGATGTCGCAACGCCTTCGCTGAACGTGGTGCCCAGGGCGTCATCAAGACCCTCTGTCGCGATCTTGGATAGTTCCAGATTGGCGCGCATTTCCTTGAGCTGGTCATTGATCGGATTGGCGTCGATCAAATCCTGCGTGGTCTTGAGCAAGTTGGCCTGCTGCGGCGAACGAACGAACTGACCGACCCTATCATCGGCATACCCGCCGGCAATCGGGTCAAGAACGCCATTCTGCGTCTTGGACTGCACATCTTTGGCCAGATTGCGCCCAGCGATTGTGAGTTCAGCCTCGCCAACGGCAATGGCCGCCTTCTGCCGCTTCAATTCCAGCTCAAGTAGAGACTTCTTGGCGTTAAACTCACGCTCCGAGTTTGCGATGATCGCTGCTGATGCAATCGACTGGTCCTTGGCGGTGCCGCGTATGGCCTTGGCATAGGCGTCGGTGATGCCCTGCAGCTCGGAAATTCTGGCTTTAATCGAGTCGATTGGCGCGGCCTGTTCGGCAAGCGCCTGGGTGACGCCGTCAATCCCATTGGCCGCCTTGCCGCTGGCGCTGATCCACCCCATCATCGCCTGAATACCTGTGGCACCGAGCGTGACGGCGGCAATGGTCAAAAGTGATACTGGGCTGAGCACAGAGGCAAATGCAGCACCTAGCGTCTTGACGGCATCGGTCAGCTTCATGGTGCCAAAGACAGCGGCAAGCTGCGTGCCCTGCTGGAGCCCGATCATCCGTGGGTCCATACCCATGCCGGCCGTGACCCCAATGTCCTGAAATTGGGCGGCGGCGTTGGCGGTGTTGAAGTTGTTTCTGCCGGCTGAGTGGTGAGCCAGCGCGGCCTTGTTCTCGTTCGCTGCCTGGCTGTTCTGGCGCAAGGCGGCGGTTGTCGCCAAAAGGGCCATTTCCTCACGGCGAATCGCTGCCGCAGCCTCCGACGCACTGATCGCTCCTAGCTGCTGGGCGCGATGGATTTCGCCCGACAGCGCTACAAACTGCTGCTGCGCGGCAAACACGGGATTGAACCGCGCGCGCAACTGGTCGAGTTCGCGGCCATAGGCGGCGATATCGGCTGATCGTGCTGCACTGTTGAAATTGTCCTGGACGCCGAGCGCCGAATTGACGCCCGATGCCCTCAGAGTACCCGCGCGCTGCTGCTGCTCGGCCATGCGCGCAATTGAGGTAGCAGCCGAGCCCGCCGAGGCCTCGATCTTGCCGAACTCCTGCCTGATCTGATTGGCCGAAGCGATGCCGCTGCTGCTGTCGAGCGTAAACTTGGCCGATATGACGAAGGGTTTTGCCATTAGCGCTCGATCTCCCCGAACACGTCCAGCGCCGCGCCCTCCATGACCAACAGATCGCCAAACAGAGCATCGTCGTTATCGCGGGCGCCGCGCCGGCGCATGATTACGTCGACACCCTGGTAATCCAGACCAAGCCAGATCAGGACACCAGACATGCCCACGCTTATGACCCGCCACTGGCTCTGGGCAGCCAGGAACAGATCGAGGGAAGCGGCATTGATGTCCCAGACTTCGAACAAATCTTCCTCCTGCTCTATTGGTGCGACGGGTACTTTGAGGGCAGCAAAGCCACTGACGTCGACAGGGGCCGGTTTGGCTGGGTCATTTCGCTCCTGCAGCGCGAAGACCCAGGCCCGCGCTGCAGCCTTCAGTTTCCCAGTTCGGCAGCCCGGCCGGTCAGCGATTCCTGGTAGGCCGAGTAAAGGCCGATGCGATACCAGCTGTGCAGTTCCAGCATCTCGTCCAGGAGCGCCGGCGTGAACGCGACCGGCTTGTTGTCATCGCCGATCACCTGGTCATCCCAGCCGACACACACCTGGCGCAGCATGTCGTGCTGGCGTGCGTTGCGCTCAGCTTCTGGGAGCGCCGCGATCTCGGCATCGAGCTTTTTGGCTTCATCGAGCGGCATGGCGCGGAAGGTCATATTGAACCGCTGCTCAATGATGGCGCCAGCCTTGTCCGGGTCAGGCACGTTCACCTTCACTGGCCAGGGGTAGATATGCTCGCGGGTCAGTTTAAACTTCATGGAAGGCTCGCTTCTAAGAGGCCCAAAAGGGCCATTTAACGGATGGTGAGAACGAACTCGTCATTGCCCGCCACCGGGGTGAACATCAGCGGCAGCGAGTAATTAGCGATCTTCTGGGTCTCGCCCTGGTTGACGCGGCCAAGTTGGACGCCATCAGCAGCCAGTTCGATGATGTTGCCGACCGTCAGACCATGCTGCAGGGCAAGCGCGCCCTTGGTGTGGGCCTCGGCCAGGGCGAACCAATTCTTGGTCGCCAGCGACGTAGCCTGGACGACAGCCGTACCGGTGGACATGCGGTCGGAAAGCTTGATGCTCTCCTCGCCAATCAGGAAACGCGGCTCGATAGTTGCGGCCAGATCGACGTTGATGCTCTCGGCAATCGCGGCCCAGCCGAACAGCGACATCGTGGTATTGGCCTTGTTCACCGGCACCGGCTTGATGAAGGCACTCAGATCCACCGTGGGCAGAGCCGTGTCGGTGATCGTGCCGGACAACCCGGTGAAGTTGAAGGTGATGCGCGGGATCTGCTGGGGCACCAGCGAAATGCTGAACGTTCCACGGCAGCCGAGCAGGACGTGCAGCACGCCGTCCAGATTGTAATAGATGGTGGCCGCTTCAAAGCCGCCCGAAACCGGATTGTAAGCGACGTCGGTCAGAGCGGTGATGACCTCGGCCATGCCGCAAGCGCGCAGCAGCACGCCATAGGCGGGCACATCGCCTGCAGCGCCCGCGCCAGCCAGTTCGACCGACCCCTGCAGTGTGCCGTGCGTGCCGGTCAGGATCACGCCCTGGTGTCCCATATAGGGCAGCAGCAGATCTCGCGAGACCTCGCCGCCGGCCATCGGGTTAACCGTGACATTGTTGAACTGCATGGCATTGGCTGCGCCGGTTGGCACAGCGTCGGTACCATAGGCGACTTCGATCTTGGCAAGTGCTGCCATGTTGCGCACAAAGCGCGCGGTGCTCTCAGCCATGGTTACTCGTCTCCCTGGACGGTCTCAGCCGCCGGTTCAGTCTTTTCGGTTGCTGGCGCCGGGCTCAGGGCACCGGTTGCCTTGTCGCGGATCAAGCTGCCACCACTGCTGGGCAGCACGCGCGCTGGTGTCTTTGCTGTCGTGGCCTTGGCCATCAGGCGATCTCCATCAGGTAAATCGGGGCGGAAAAGGTGTCGGCCCACCACACCACGCCATCGGCTGCCTCAAGCACGGCGCCGCGCAGATGGGTAATGGGATCGGCCATATCGGTGGGCACAAAGCCGATCAGGCGGCCTCGGCCATAAGCCTTGATGACTTCGAGCGGATCGGCCACATCGCCACCGTCTGCATCACCCAGATGCTCCAGGACATAGACCACTGTCACGTCGCGCTCAGCGCGCTGCAGCACCGGGCCAGTCATGCGCTCATTATCGGCGCTCTCTTCCTCGGACACGAACACATAGGCCACCGGCAAGGTTGCGGCCGGACGATCCTTGACCTGGGCAAATGAGGTCGCGCCAAGCACCACGGTGAACGGCGTGCCATCAGCGCCCAGGCGGGCCTTGAGCTCGGGGATCGTACTCACTGGCCGGCCTCTTCGCGCAGATAGTCAGCGATGATCAGCGGCACCTGCTCGCGGTCATAGGCAGAGATGCCCAGGAACGGGCGTGCCGGCATATTCACCTTATGGCCCGCAATGGCAGCGACCCGGCTTTGGGCATTCTTGGTGCCCGGACGAACGAAGCGATTGCCCTTACGCCGGATATTCTTGAGGTGCACCGTGGCTGTGCGCGCGGGCATGGTGATTGTGCCACCCAACTGGTGGATGCGGGCGTAGGCGAGGTTGCTGCCCCACTCCAGCCCGTTCGGCAGGACGTCGTAGCTGACAGACTGCTGCAGCCGGCCGGACAGGCGCAGGATATGGTCAAAGCCCCGGCGCCGGCCACGGCCAACGCGCTTGGCAGCCGTACGGGGCGATAGCGGTTTCCACTTGCGGCCATCGGGTCCGGTCTCGGTTTCAAAGGCACGGTGGGTCGAAAACACGAAGTGAGCGCCAAGCCGGTGAAAGGCCTCGACAGGATTGCTGGCGGCCCGCTCAATACGGCCGAGTGCGTCGAGCGCGTCGCTATCGTCGATCGAGAAGGAAACCCCGGCCATCAGAAGTCACCCAGCTTGTCGCGGGTGAAAACACGGTTGGGCGTGCTGGTCTTGATCTGGCCGCCACCGGCGGCCGCAATGATCTCGCCCGCGCCTTCGATGACGACGCTGCCCTGGGAGACTGCTTTGAGCCAACGCAGGGCATCATCATAGGCCATACGCACCGGGCTATCCTTGCCGGCTGCTTCGCCATGCAAGAGGAACCAGGTGATGTTGATCGCATAGGTGGTGAGCACCTCTGGCACCGCCACGGTCAGCGGTAGCTCATACTTCTTGGCGAGGTAGGAGTTGATCAACGAGACGGCGTCCTCGATCCGCTTGGTGACTGTCGTGCCGTCGATCGTGCTGGCCGGTTTGTTGACCCGGTCGGTGAGCTGAACAAGCTTCGTCGTTCCGAACCGATCGACCAGATCCTGTTGGCTGCAATAGGTCATGATGACTTATTCGCTCACTGCAACGGTCAGCAGTGGATCGGCCTGCAGGCGGGTCAGTTCGTCCGCGCTCAGCGAGCCGGGCGCAAAGGTCTCCGGTTCGGCCGTGAAGTAGTGGCCGATGCGCCACCGACCAGCAGCGGGGCCGGTCACCTTGACCGTACCAGCGACACGCTCACCTGTAGACGTGGACACCTTGGCGATCTCGGCGTCCAAGGAAGCACCAAATTCGACAGCCAGCGCAGCCATGAGCGTCACTTCTGATCGCGCTTTGGTCAGCATGTCGAGTGCTTCGTCGCCGCCCAAATCTAGCGCCGTCGTGAGCTGGTCCTGAAGTGCTGCACGCATAAGGCCCGCAAGATCGAGAACATCCTGGTTGACCGACAAACCATCGGTGGCGAGACCGGCCGCATTGCCGGTCTCGCCTTCCTGGCCATCGTCGCTCTGGGTGGTATTGGTGTCCGCTGCGCTCGCAACCGCAGCGGTATTGGGAGCCGTCTCTGCGGTTGTCCCGCCGAGGCCTTCATCGGTGGCGCCGGGCGTCGGCGCGGCGGCGCTGGACTGTGCCTGGCCATCGATGTGCGAGCCCGCTGGTATTTCAGCCTGTTCATTGGTCTGGCTTGCATCGGGCAGCACGACGCCTTCTGGCAGCGGTGCTAGGGCGGCGATCTTGCCTTCGACGGCCTTCACGAGTTCCTTGGCCACATCGAGGTCGGCCTCGATCTGACTGCGATCGGTTCCAGCCTCAATGGTGTCGAGTTGATAATGGATGCTTACAACGGCGTCGCTGGCAGCCATCAGCTCGGCCCGCGCATCCACCCAGGACTGTACCAGGTCAGAGAGCTCCTCGGCCGTCATCTGCCGTTCGGTCGGTGTAGGCGCCATTTCTGCAGCCGCAGCAATCATGGCCACCCAATCGCTGGGACCGCCCGCTACCTGCGCTGCACTGAGCTGATCGGGAGTGGCACCAGCAAGTTTGGCAAAGCTATCCAGCCCTGCGCCCAGCAGCTTCTTCTCGGTCGCTCTACCGACGCCTTTGAGGGTTGTCAGATCGTCCATGTGAAGGTGGTCCTTTCGGGTTTTGCAGAAAGGGTCACGGACCCCTTTTGGAAAACCCGCCGGCCGGAGCCGGCGGCAAGTCAAAGTCAGGAGGAAGTCGCCGGCTAAATCGGTGGGGAGGCGCGGGCGAGAGAGCACGACACAAGTGGCGGTTGGCCGTTGGCGTCCATCAAGACCACCAGGTGTGCCAGGCGCACCTGATTGGGCGCACGGATCTTGATGGGTCCATTGCTCGCCAGGCAAAGGGCCGGGGCTTCGACGATTTCGATCGAGGCCATGGGCGTGGCAGGCGCGTAGCAGACATCGAAAGTGACTTCGGGTCGGCCCAGCTGGAGGATATCGGGCGCGGCGGCAGCGAAGGCCGGAGCGGCGAGCAGCATGGTGGCAGCGAAGGCCACGGCAATGAGACGCTTGAAGTGCATGCAGGCTTCCTTGGTTTCGGGGCTTACAGAAGCGGCCGGCTGGTCGCTTCTCTAAATCCAGCCAGCGCCCCAGGGCGCTGGCGAAAGGTATTGCGGGTGGCTAGGCCAGCCAGGGCGACATCATGTGCTTGGCGGTGCCAGCCCACGGGTTGGTTTCGCCGCCATTGACCAAGGTGCTCTGGACGATTGCCTTGGCCGCGCCTTCCAGCGTTGGGCCGGTGATGATGGTGTCCGGCACGATGCCCAGCGGCAGGCCGTGGTCGGCCTTGAAGCCGATCATGGCCGCGCGCGCCGCTTCGTAGTTGGCGGCATTGAGTGTCTGGCGCGACCGGATGGCGAGCTGCGGGAAGGTGAAGCCCACATTGCAGCGGCCATCAACGCCGTACTGGAACTCTTTCTTGCTGAAGACAGCCGGGCTGGTGTCGTCATCCATCCTAGTCAGGCGGAATGGTTCGCGAGACTGAAAGACGAGCGGCTTGATGGCGCGACTTGTGTCGACCAGATACCAGGCTGTTCCCGCGCCGCCCAGGTCATTGGAGAAGACGCCTTCGCTGCCGTCTTCTAGGATTACGGGGTGGTCAGTGTCGAAGTAGTTCTGGCCATCAAAGCATAGGGTCGAAGCGCCATCCTGCAACAGCGCCCAGCACAGCTCATCTGGGAACACCGCAGCCGAACGGCCGAACTCGGAAAAGATTGGCGTATAGATGCCGACCTGGTCGTCGCGGATATCATCGCGATCGACAGCGATAGTGCTTTCAAACGAGCGGTTGCGGATGGTGTAGCCATGCTTGCCGAGCGCATTGATCACGCGATCACCGATCCACTCGCGCATGCGGGGGAACTTGCCCAGCCAGCCATATTCGTTCGAACGAGTCACCGAGGTGACCGTCATGGCGATCTGGGTATAGGTGGGCGTTACCCCATTGAAGCCACCCTGATACGCGGCGCTATAGCCGGTAAACAGGGAGACAAGAGCGGGTCCGGTAATTTCCATTGGTGAGAGCTCCAGCGCCGCTTAGCGGACGATTTCGAGGGTGAGATTGGCCGCCACTGCGGCGGCGTTGGTGCCCCCAACGGTGAACGAGATGATGTCGCCAGCGGCCACGGTGTTCAGAGCCGTGGGTTCCGCCGTGTCGATGTCACCAGCGGCCGAGCCTGCCTGGGTGATGGTGAGCACCCCAGTGGTAACGGCGACCCCATTGATGGCGACAGTGATGGTCGCGTTGCCCGTGGTCAGAGCGGCCTGCAGCACCGAGGTGATCTTCTTGATCTTGCCAGCGCGGGTGGCGATCATGCGCACAACCGGCGTGCCGGTCAGCGTGGGCAGATTGATCCGGTCGAACTCGGTGGCGCGATTGGCCGGAGCCCGGAAGTCGACCCAGACGCCGTTGGCATCGACATCATAGACAATGCCGGCAACTGAGCGTGCACCGTTGCCAAGCGTCTTGGCGACTGTCTGGTCATCGACGCCATAGCACTCGCGGCCGATATCGGCCGTGGTGATCAGGTCATCGCCGGCAGAATTGGCAAAACGATGAATGCCGGCACTCACTCGGGCATTGATCGCGCCGTCGGCGCCGTCGCTGTTGTCAGCATCGCCTTCGCAGCGGCCCAGGCCGCGCAGCCCAACGGCAGCCGACATCGGCACCAGCAAACCAGCGACCGTGATTGCCGCCAGGGACCCGGCAAACAAATGGGTGGCCGCCAGGACGCCATGCTCGCGAATATCACCACTACGTGCGGGCGTGGTGCGCCCCTTGGTCAGCGGGGCCATCTAGTTTGCCTCCTGTTGGCGGGAGGCAATGAACTGCTCTTCGGATAGGCCGAGCGCCTTCATGGCCACCAGATCTTGGTCGGAAAGCGCGGGCTTGCCGTCTTGGGGTTTTGCGGGGGTTAGTTGGCGGGCGGTCAGCTGCGGCTGGTTGCCTACGAATGCTTCAAAGCCTGCCAAGTCCCGCTCGGCATAGCTAAAGGCCCACTCCTTGTTGGCAGGCGTAATCTTGCCGGCCGCAATGGCCTTGTCGACTGCCTCGGTGGCCTTGGCCTTGGTCGAGCCGGTCACCGTCTCATTGAGCCGGTTTTCGAGGTCCTTGAACATGGACATAGGCACGAACTTAGTCGGATCGACATCAACGGCCTTGGTGCCGTCAACCTTTTCCGCCTCGGTCTTGAGGGCCCCAAAGGCGGTCAGGACTTCATCGGTGGTCGCATCGGCATTGATGCCAACGGCGACGGCGATTTTGCCGCGATCAACCGCAAAGGCGTTGGCGGCGGCGACGATGGCTGTCTCGTCTGCACCATCCTTGAGGCCAAGCGCTTTCGCGAGCTTGGCGAGCAGCTCATTCATGTCTGTCTCTTTCCGTTGTGAAAAATGCTCTGCCGCAGCCGCTATGGCTTCGAGCGGCAGGTTCGACTGATTGACCAGGGCGGCGTTGTCGATCCGATCGACCTTGCCATCTGGTGCGGTAAACAGGGGGGAGATGTAGCGATACTCGCCAGCCTTGATCTTGGCGGCGGCAGCGGGCGTCCACTGGATCTGGCCATAGATGCCGTCGTCGCGGACTTCAAAGGCCTTGAACCAGCCCGAAGCTTCAGCGCGGCCGCCCTTGTTCGGACCTACAGCCCATAAACTCTGGTGATCGTAATCCACCATAAGATCACTGCCGGCGTAGCGCGCCATTGAGCGATCAACGATTGCCTGCATTGCAATCTTGTCACCGGCATCGAACGGCCCACGGCCGTCGCGGCCCTGGAACTGGCCTGCAGGCATGATCTTGTGCCAGACGGCATTGATTTCGCCCTCAGGCGCGCTTGCGGTCTGTAGGGCGGAGAAACCAAAAAGGAGAGAGTTGACGGGCTTGCTCATGACCGCCAAGTTGACGCATTCGCTGCAGCCAAACCGCCCGGACAAATGTCAGGGGCAGATTTGGGTCACCAGGCGGCAGTTCCCCACATTGCGCTAGCACATCCCACGGTGCTGCCACCATCGGGCCACGCTGGGCCATTAAACGGGTTTTAAAGGGGGCAGCGTTAGCAAATGGCCATTCTTGGCCATGGTTGGTGCCCAGAAGGGGCCTCTGGCGCTCCAAGGCCCCCTGTTATTGACACTCGCTTGAATTGTCACGGGCACTTCCTAACCCACGATGATCAGCTCTCTGGCTGCCTTTGCATTCTTGCCGCCGGCAACAGTGTAGGTCAGCGCCACCTCGTGCAGTTCGAAGCGGACGAACAGATCCCGGACTTCTGGTCGATCATTTATCGACATCACGAAGCGCCCTTTCAGCCCGCCCAGGATGTCCGCCATCTCTGCGAACTCCTCACGCCCGAACATGCCGGCGCCATAGTCCTTCTCATTCCCGAAATACGGCGGGTCCAGATAGAACAGGACATTGGCGCGGTCGTAGCGCGCCACGAACTCCTGCCAGCGCAGGTTCTCGATGATGACACCTGCCAGGCGCTCGTGAACGTCTTCCAGCGTAGCCGCGAGTTTGGTGATGTTGAACCGGCCGCCCATTCCTGGACTGACCCCAAAATTCTGACCGGCGACCTTCCCACCGAACGCCAGTCGCTGCAGGTAAAGAAACCGGGCAGCGCGCTCCAGGTCGGTCAAGGTCGCTGGATCACTGGCTTTGAGACGCTCGAACTCGCGGCGGCTGGTGATCTGGTAGCGCAGCATTTCCATGAAAGGCGTGTAGTGGCGCTGCAGGATGCGAAAGAACGTCGTGACGTCACCAGAATAGTCATTGATGACCTCAGCCGGCGGCGCCGATCGGCGTTTGAGAAAGACGCCCCCCATGCCAACAAATGCCTCTGCATAGGTCTGGTGAGGGATGGTCTCGATCAAAGCAGTGAGACGCTTGGAGAGGTTGCGCTTGCCGCCGATATAGGCGGCCGGCGTGTTGGTAGGTGAAACGGCACGGGAAAAGCTCTCAGAGGTCATGGTGTTTCCTGGTGGACTCGCTCTAGCCCGTAGGGGCGCCCTCGTGGCGCAACGGGTGTGGTGAACGATTTCGGCACCTTGGGGGTTTGGTCGCCAAACTGGAGCCCCCAGCCAGGGTAACCTGGCCGCCCGTTGCTGGTTACTCCGGGTCTTTGGCTGCACGGAACAAAGTCTTGCCCGCTGAATATTCGCGCTCCCGCTTATCGGATGTTGAGTGGGTCAGGCTTGGTCCCGAGACGTTCCACTGTCGGTCCCCAGCCCGACTTGCCGGGGTTATGGTCCCAACCCGGATCAATGCCAGTGTCGATCTTGCGCACTTCGCCGGTGACCTTGTTGGTCCATTCGCGCAGCTGTTCGGCTGGCGCCTCAAACCGCAGCACTTCGCCATCGGCGATCAGGCGATCGACATCACGCTGGCTCAGGCTCTGGATCGTGCAATGGCAGTTCCAGCCATTGGGTGCGAAGTGGGTATTCCACCAGGGATGGTCCACCAGCAGGCAGACATTGTGCCAGGCCTGGTGATGCAGGCGCGGGTGCTCCTGGCCAACCAGGTGCACATAGCGCAGGAATGGCCGCGCGGCTTTGTTGCGCTGAAAGCTCGCCCAGTGCCCAGCTGCGTAGCTCACCCGCATGTTGACATCAAAGATCAGCTGCAGCCGGCGTGTTGAGCCGAGCTGGGCGATCTCGGGAAGACCGGTACCAGGATTGGTCACCGCCTGACGCCCCCACCAGCCTTTGACCTGCAGCAGCGGGATCAGATCCCTAGCGAAGTCCTGATAGGTCTGCCCATCTTCAAGGGCCACCAAAAGCCCGTTGAAGATCTCTTCAAGGATGTCGAACCCGGCTGACTTGGCCACTGTGAACATGGTGCCGTGGATCTCGGCATAGACCTCCTGCCAGGCAAAGCTCGGATAGAGCTGCATGCCGCGCGTGATCAGGGCGTCGATCGCGGCCTTGGGGGCGACTGGCTTGAGGTCAATTGCCATCAAGCGGTTCCTCTAGCTCGCCTGCCAGGCGCGCACCAAAGGCCAGCTTGGCAAGGATATCGGTGAACTCGCCAACGCTGATGGTCGCTGCGCGCCGTATCAGGATTGCTTTGACCTCTTCAATGCTGGTTGCCGCCGCGATCTCCTCGGCAAGCCCCTTGACGATCGGCTCCACCAGCGGTTGCCAGTCGTCGCCGGCGAGCAGCTCGGTGACGGCCGTTTCAATGGCATCGTCGGTAGGCTGCATGGCAAAGGGTTGCTGGTCGGCACTGGCGCCTGGCTTGGCAGGGTCAAAGGGCTCGGCTGGTTGCTGGTTGCGGGGCGTGGGGTCCGACTGGACAGGCGCGGGCGCCTGCCGAGCTGCCACCAGGAGAACCTCTTCTTCGCCGGGTGCCGGCAGCCCGATCTTGTCTTGCATGGTGGCAACGCTCACTGGCAGGCCCAGCGGCACCAGCTTGACGACATTGTCCACCAGTGCTTTGAGATCGACCTCATCGGGCCGCCCGATGATGACTTTGGGATATTTTCGGCGCGGACCCATATTGAGGTCGATTGTGGGCCGCACCAGGTCGCGATTGAGCGTGGCGCTAAGCTGGCGGGCATCGGCCTTTTCGATATCGTCGCGCACACCGTCATGCACCTTACTCGATGCGTAGCCGCCGCCAGTGGGGGCATCGACCGTGCCGGTCGCGCCCAGCACCAGCTTGGAGACCTGCCGATCAAGCCAGTCGGCGCGCTTTTCATAGAGTTCATGGCTGCCGGTAATATCGGCCTTGATGAACTCAATCTGCATGGCCGTGGGGATGATCGCGGCGAAGTCAGTGCCAATGTTGGAGACCGCCTCGAGCAGGGTATCCTTGTCGGTCTCGCTGGCGCCGGGATCAAACTTGCCGACCCGCAGCGGTTGGCCGTAGGCCTCGGCAAAGATCGCCCAGTCCTTGATCGTGAAGGTCTTGAACAGGAACGACCAGGCAACCGAGCGCGCCAGACCGCCACGAATGGTCAGGCCAGACTTGGCCTTGGCCCGATGCACGATCCAGCCAAAGGGCTTGAGTTCCTCATTGCCGGCATCTCCGCGCAGCAGCAGCCGATCAAAGGCGATATCGTCGAACTCGAAGTGTCTGGGGTCGCGCCATTTGATGGCCTGGGGCATCCATTGCCCCTCGCTGGTGTCCCAGATGATCTCGCTGGCCGAATAGCCCTTGCCGATGGCGTCGAGAATATCGATCAGCTCGTCCTGGAACTCATCACGGCCAATCAGGTCGCGGATCAGCTCGGCAGCCTTCTCGTCTTCGGCATCCTCGCTCGCAGCTTCGACCGTGATCTCCAGGCCTGAGACCTGGCGCTTGCGGATGGACAGCACGCCGGCGTAATGCAGGTCGCGTTCTTCCATGTCCTCGGCCAGCTCCAGATAGCGCTCCGGGCTCCCCTCAATGCTGGCGCGCAGCACATTGGCCAGCCGTCCCGGTGTCAGCCCGGCTGCCGGGTGTCCACCATAGGGCTGGCGCACCCCACGGATCGTCGGGCCGGCCTGTTCGCTAGTCAGGCTCGCCTTGGCGATCGGGCGTCCGAACTGGTCGACCAGGCCTTTGAAATAATCGGCCATTACCAGCCACTCCCTTTGCCGCGCATGGACCCCATGCGGAACCCGCTGTCGTAATCATCGCTGCGTGTTTTCCAACTGTCGTCACTGCCGCGCTCTTCAAACCGGCTGCGTGGTGGCGGCACGCTCTGATAGCCATTGTGGGCGACATGATCCTGGCGGCTGGCGAAATAGGCCAGGCACCCGGCGACGGCGGTGTCGCCATGCCGATCAAACCCGTCACTGCCTTTGAAGCGGAAGTCGCTGGGCACCATCTGAACGCCGCCGACATAGGCGATGGCCTGGTGATCGAGCAGAACGTCCTCGTGCATGGGCAGCACTACGGTCTTGTCGCCGAAGGCGGACGTGTAGGCCGTCATCTGCACCCGGTACCAATTCTGGCTGAGGTGGACTTCATTGACCTTTGAGCCCCAGCGCTGGGCCGCCACTTCAGCGAGATAGGCGCCATTGCCGGTGGCATCGAGCGCCGCGCCGGTGAACCGAGGCAGTCGATCGCCGATATAAAACAGGATGTCTTTCTGCTGCTCGAACGGGATATTGCGCAGCTCGACCACGAACGGCACACGCCGCACTAGGTCAACGCCCGTTTCCATCGGAATGATGTCGGTCGCGTCGCCGCTGCGGGCAAAGTCCTCGCCCAGGACGTGCGAGCGCTTGGGGTCCAACCCGGCCAGCAGCGGCGCCAGGTCGCGCCGGCAGAAGTCGAGCGCGATCTGCTTACGTTCCCGCTCTGGCAGGTTCTTGAAGCTGTCGGGTTGCGTCCAGCGCACTACTGGAATCCCCTTGACCATGCAGCTCTCGATCATCACGCGGGTCAGCACGGCGCCGGCGGCTTCCGATGGGATAGCATCCAGCTCCTGGCGCATGGCGGCTTCACGTACACCATAGGCGCCCCGGATTTTAGCCTCCCAGGCAGCCTCCTTTTCAGCGGTCCATTCCTCGCCCTTGATCAGGCAGACGCGCTTGAACAGGCCGTTGGCGACGGCCTTGCTGAACGGGATATGATGCACCGAGAACGGGATCTTGCCGGCGTTGGCCTCGCGCACCAGTTCATTGAACGGGTTGAGCACACCGTTGTGGGTGGAGATCACCCGGATTTTGCCGCCCCAGATCAGCAAAGCGTTCACCGCATCGAGCACGGCGCGGACGTCACGGTGATAGGCAGCCTCGTCAATGCACACCGTGCCCTGAAGGCCGCGAATGTTCTCCGGCCGGGATGATAGCGCCTCGACGCGGAACCCCGAGGCGAAGGCACAGCGGAAGGCCGGGATCTTGACGATGGTCTGTTTGCCGTGCTCGTCCTCGACCACGTCATCAAACAGGAACTCCTGCACGGTCAGCAGCTCAGACGCGACGAACTTGGCGAAGTGCGCAACATAGCCGATGAACTCGCGGCCCTTGTCCTTGGTATCGCCGATGTAGAAATAATTCTGCCCGCCGGCCGAGCGCCTGGCCGCAGCGATGAACGTCGCATCAAAGGCCTCAGCAAACGTGATGCCGGTGCGGCGCCCCTTCTCCCCCAGTTTGAGGTCGCTTTCGTCCTCAAGCCATTCCGCCTGGTGGCGCATAAGGACGCCCTCGGCCAATGGGTCGAGGTCATCTGGAATATCGGCGCCGCGCAGCAGTTCTGCCGGCAGCTTTTCGGGCTGGCGCGGCAGGATGGGATCAGACCAGCTCGTTTCGAGGTCCTGCTCACTCATGGTGACGGGTCCACTGGCTTGTCGCGCACGCCCAGGAACTCGCGCTTGATCTTGGCGATAGTCAATTTGGTAAGTCCGGCTTCCTTGCCCACGGTCTCGATCGCGGTCTCTGCGTTGTCGGCCATGCGCGCGAGATCCGCCTCAACCTTTTGCCGGCGGGCAGTAGAGACGTTCTCTGCGGCAGCCAGCGAACGCAGCGCATCCGCCATGGCCTTGGCATCCTTGGGGCTGAACCCAGCCTCCCCGCCTTTTTCTGCCAGTTCCAGGATTAGGGTCTTGATGGTCAGCGTGGCGGCCATGGTGACATCGTCGGCACTGGTAGCGTCTTCGCGCTCCACAATAGCTGAGGCGACGGCCTTCATGCGCTGCAGGCGCCGGGTCAGCGCCGACAGGCGAACTGAATGACGATGAAACGAGGAAAAGGACGGGATCTCGAACCCAAGCTCGAATTCACCCTGAAGGTCGATCAGCTTATCCTTGAACTCGGCATAGATATCGATTTGGGTGCGCTTGGTGTCTGCAAGCTCTTCTGCCGCCCAGGCAACGATCAGCTCTGCCTCTTCGGGCAGAAGGTCGATCGAGGAGAGCCGGCCACGCGTCTGGCGGTCACCCATCTCAATCGTCCAGCGCTTTGGAGGGCTTCTGCACGCCGTGCAGCACCCGGCGCCGTGTCACATGATCACGGCCTGGATCAACCAGTGTGGCGATGATGGCACTGCCGGCATGGCTGGTGCGGACGGCACCAACTTCCTTTTCTAGCCAGGTCAATTCATTGGCGATGAAGTCGCGGCTGCGACTATAGCCAAACTGCTCTAACACCACCTGGAGTATGGTGTCGTTGAGGCTTTCATTATCCTCTTCGGCTAGGGCGCGCAGGATGATCAGACGGATGTTGGCGAGTACAAGGGCCGAGCGGTCGATTGGTGGCATTAGGCTGTGTCCTTCAAGAGCATGTCGCGTGTCATTACGGAGATCTCGCGGACGTTCTTCATCTCGGACCCCATCGCCTTCACGTCCCCAGCCATGGCGGTCATGTTGACCTCAAGCCGGTGGATGCTCTCCTTGTCGGGCAGGTGGCGATAGTCGTCTTCCAGGGTGGAGATGCGCTTTTCAACGCCGTCTATGCGGCCAACAAGACGGTCTCCAAGTGCGGCGAGCGCGTCGGACAATTTGACGATGGCATCCGCATTGCTCTTGGCCGAACTTTGCAAGATCGCCCATACCAGACCGCACAGGTTGATGAGGCCAATGCCGATTGGCACCCAGGTCTGCAGGAGTGATATGTCCATCAGGCTTTGCTTTCGAAGTCAGATTGGCAGCCAGCGCAGCGGCAGGCGGTGGGCATCGCCTTGCGGCGGGCGGGATCGATTGCTTCGAGACAGTCGATGCAGTCGTTAGTGCCGGTACCAGCCATCGCGGACATGACGCGGCGCAGACCTTCGGCACGCTCCTGGTCGGCGCGGCGGTCGGCCAGGTCAAAGTCGCGGTTCGAGAAATTCACTTGCGGCCCCGCGTCACCAGGCCAATACCAACGCCACCGGCTAGACCGACTGCTCCGACCGGGCCAAACACCCATTGGAAGGCACTACGGGCCCAATCATCAAACGGGGCCTGGTAGGCGGCAATCGTCCAAGGCTGGGGGAACATGCAGCCCCGGCACCAGAACACGTCGTAAAGGTTGATCATGCCCCACTTGAGGGCCAGTGGACCCAGAAAGACGACAGCGATCACCCAGAACATCGGGAACTGGAATTGCGCCTTTTGCCGATCGGCCTCTGTGCGGCGGTTCTGCACGTCGGCATCGATCTCGGCTCGCTCAACTGAGACGTCGCCCGTCAGCCCCCGCTCTACGAAGTTGATCGCTCCCACGGCGAAGTCGGCAACGCCGCCGAGTCCAAACCATCCAAGAACACTGCGAATGAGTCCGCGCATCAGCCGACATGCCTCCAGGACTTGGCATCCTCAAGCCTGCGCGCCTTGAGGCGCTGGGCGATGACCAGGACCACGATGCCTGCCAGCCCAAAGCCCAGGATGGGGTTGGCCGTGAATATCGCGATGATTGGCTCGACCGGTTTCTTGACCGCTTGAATGAGGTTTGAAACCCCGTTCAACCACTCGATCCCAGCAAAGCCCTCAGTGCCCTTGCCAGCTTCTCCGGCAATGCCGACAACGCCAAACAACGCACCAATGCGCGACAGCCAGTCGGCGCTCTTGATGGTTTCCGATCCCCGCTTGCGCAGGTCCTTGACCGTCAGATCCTCGCGGCTATTGCCAGGCTCCTGCGCCAGCGGCACGGCGACATCGAGGGCGGCCTCGGTGAGCGGTCCAACCCGGCCATCGGGCAACAGGCCATGTGCTTTCTGGAAAGCCACGATGGCGCGCTCGGTAGCCGGGCCAAAGTCTCCATCAGCGACGACATGGTATTGCAGCTCGATCAGGCGTTGCTGTAGTGCCTCAACGCGATAACCCTTGGACCCAAGGCGCAGCATCGCCTCGACCTTGGGATTGGTTATGGGACCAACACCACCAGTCATTTTCACAAGCTCATCACTGATCATGCCGGCATAGGCATCAGCTTGTCCTGAACCATTATAGCGGCGGGCGATGGCCTGGATATCTTCTGCCTGCAGCGCGGCCACCAGGCCAAAGCTCACCAGCAGCTCGATCATTGCCGCTATCTGCGCATCCTCCCGTTCAGCGAACGCAAGGACGAATTCTGTGACGGTGGGAAAGCCCGCCTGGGCATGATTGAACCCCATAATCTGGGGTGCACCATAGGAGGCCGACCGCAATGCGGCCGTCTCGTGCAAACGCGCCATATCAGCCAAACGCGTCCAGCGCGCATCAGAGCCGGACTTGCCTAGGCCGACATAATTTTTGACCTTGTTCCAGCGCGGCGTTGCCAGACCAAGCGCCTGCGCCTTCTCACGCAGCGCCTTGGGCAGCTCGCGCCAGAAGACGTGCTTTTCGGTGAGGATGATCAGTCGGCCCTTGTCGTCAAATGGCTGGCCACCGCTTTCGACATTGACGAGGGCCTGCAGCAGCGCAACACGGACCTTGAGGCGCTTGCCTGCGGCTTCGAGCAAGGCTGGCAGGTTGCCCTTCTTGCCCTTCATGGTGGCAAGCTGGTCGACAATAGTAGAAGTCATAGAACAAGCCGTCCGACGCGGTGAATGTTGTCGGACTGTGGCTGGTCGGGGGCCCGTAATCAGGGCGGACAAATGTCCGGGGGTGCCTAGAACAGCTTGCCTTGGCGGGTGTCGCGGAGCCTGGCACGGTGTCGCCTGATCGTCCGCTCATGCTTGCCAAACTCGCCGGCCAGTTGATTGGCCGACCCACCTTGCTCGATGGCCTTGGCAATCTCCGTCTTAGTCCGCACCGCACTGCCCATCGGGATCAGTAGCTGCATTCCCGAACTGTTCGCTCGGTAGAAGGCGCATATTTTTTGCGCCGCCTCAAGCCCCACTAGTTCGGTCAACCAATGACCGGCTGCTGCCTGAGCCGGAATATAGACCTGCCGGCCGCCCTTTGCCCGCGCGATCGTCCAGGCAGCATCCATCCCGGCGACCTCAGCGATCTCCGCAATGACAGCTGGCAGTGGAGCGTTAGCATCAGACATCGTCGTTTGGAATGCCTTTGAAAATGAGGGTTATCGTGCTGACCCCAGCTGCAGCGATGTCGCGTTGGCGGTAGACTAGGCGGGCTGTCATTCCACGCTTGCTGGACCAACATCTGCTGCCAGCACTGAGGGCGTATCCATCGCCAACCAGGTGCCGGAAACTAGAGCCCGGCAACAGCTTGGCGGCGAGTGCCGCGATCTCGGTCTGGGTCTTGGGGAGCTTGGTGCCGCGCATGGTCATTTGACGGTTTCCTGTCGGGCGAGTTGGGCTTCGAGCGCCAGTTCCTGCTGGGTCAGATCGTGAAGGACGCCTTGCAGCTGGACGCGTTTGAATGAACGTGGACGAAGGGTTGGGATGCGACTGGCGATCTCGGCGCGGCGGCGCGTGATCTCTGCGATCCTCTGGCGCTCGGGCCAGTCGAACAGCGTCCCAGTCGGGAAGGGCATCACACGGCCTCCCCACCAGGGCGATTGACCGCGATTTTGTTCTGCTCAATCTTGGCGGCATGACCGCGAGCGAAGCCGACCAGCGAATAATGTTGAGCCGAATGACCCTGGCAAAGTATGTCCAGGCCGGAGGTGTCCCCACGCCGATCGACAGCAACCTGGCTTTGTTCACCCAGGAGGTCGCCATTCTCGAAAGCATCGCTGAGGCGCATCCCATCAAGGCCGCAAAAATCGCGGTCCTCGTTGGCGAGTGGCGACGCTACATGAGTGCCGCAAGAGCGAAGCTGCACTGACAGCATCAATTCGCTCCAACCTGCCGAAGATCAGCTATCGGCGCTTCAGCTGCTTTGGCGCGGATCTGCTCGCCCAGCAATCGCATCAATGCCACTTTGGCGATGCTGTCGACGGCCTTCGCTCCTGCAGCACTGGTGATACCGGTGGCTTTGTAGCCAACGCTGTCCCGGCTCCGGCTGAGGGCCTTCAACTGAGCGGCAATCACGCAATCCTGCGCGTCACTAAAGGCACTCCAGTCGACGCCGCCGGCACGCGTAAGCCAGCCCTTTAGCGCTTCCACAGCCTTGCGAGCGTCGGCAGCTGCGCGCAGGAATGCGGTATGCTCGATGCCGGTCTGGCGTTTGATGAATGAGAGCATGGCGCTGTCGCGACGATCATGGACAATGCCCAGGTTCCACCCGGCAATCCAAAGCGCTTGAAGCTTCTTGGCATATGGTCCAGTCAGACCCTTGGCCCGAGCGGCCACCGGTGTGCCGTTGAATTCGGCCAGCACGGACCGTTGCTCGGTGCTGGTCATCAGGGTCAGGCGGCGTTTGCCAGTGACCCGCTCGTAAACATCACGGGCGGTGTCTTCGTCGAGACCCCGCGCTTTCCAGGCCACATTGATTGCAGCAGTGGTTTTCATAGCTTGATTTTCCCCTGGGTTTCGTCACGCAGCCGGCGACATGCATCCGTGATCAGGGCGTTGACCTGGTCAGGATCGTCATTGGGCGGAATGGTGATGGTCCAGCCGAAGGTGTCGGGTTTGGCAGCGCCGCGAATAACCTTGGCCTGCACTTCAACCACAATGGTGTCGAAGCTGCTCATGACTGGACTCCCGCGATAGCGACCATGCCGTTGCGCCAGTATTCCAACTGCTCGACGAGCGCCTTCGGCATCTCACCCGTCTTGGTCCGAGTGGCGCAATGCTGCGCCAGACGGAGGCTCAAGAAGTCCACGCCCGCCTGAAACCCGGTCTCCCGACAGGCGTCCTGCAGCTGCTCAACCTTGGCCGCAATGACCGCATCGGAAAGGCGCAACAGGATGGTGGCCCGCTCACCATGGCTGCGGGCTTCTAGGAGACCATCGACAACGAAGAAGTTGGTCGACCAGGTTTCAGAAGGGCGGGCGATTGCGTTCATGGCGCGCTCTAAACCTTGGCCAGATCGATGCTGATCGCCGTCCAGGAGGCTTCCTTGTTTGGCCGCTCGTAGAACCGGAAATACTGCTTGGCGCCGATGACGCGGATGGCGTCGCGAATAGCGTCCATTGCGCGCAGCCAGCGCTCATCGGTGAAGTTAAGGCGCAGCAGCATGAACAGCTCGGCCTTGTTGATCTGCCCTTCACGCTCGACGTTGAATGCGCGGGTCACCAGCGAGCGGATCTCGTCACGACCATCGGCCACCCACTCGACCAGGCATTCATCAATAAGTGCTTTGGCCTGCTGTAGCTCGGCGCCGAAGTCGACGAGGTCGGCCATGGCCACCTGGACCTTGAGCAACCCGTCAAAGCTGTAATAGGTCCGATTGCCCTTCTTGCCGCCGCGCTTGACCCCGTACTCTTGGGACAACAGCTCATCCAGACCGCCCAGATCTTCGAATGTGTGTCCTTTGAAACGGCCGATCTGAGCCGAAAGGTCGCGCGCGTGGCCGACGACTTTGAGCACCATCTCATCTTCAAGACTGTGCTGCGGTTTGATCATGCTGACCGGCACGAAATGGCCTTGGGCATCGATCTTGCACGCCTGGCCATTGACCAGGATCACGCCGTCAGCGGCGATCGGTTCGGCATTGGTGGTGTCAATCATGGTCGACATTGGGAAACTCCTGTTCAAAGTGGGTTTTGAAGGTCTTGAAAACGGCATCACTGACCGCTTGCGCCTGGGCGGTGCCGAGGGTTCCTACACGCTGTGCGAAGCCGTCATGAACCGCGATCAATGCGCGTGCTGAAACGGCAAGACCGTCAGAAATGGCGGGCTGGGGATTATCCTCGGCCTCGACCAGGGCATTGCAGATGGCGGTGATCTGCAGCACCGACATCGTAAACTTCTTGCGGGGGTCAGCGATGATGGCGCGAGCCACTGCGACAGGGTCGATAGGAGCGGTCGCGTTCATGCCTGCCGCTCCCGACGCCCGCCCTGCAGAGCGGCCTTGAGTGCAACCACATTGCTGCCCGCCGCTCGGAGCTTTGCCGGGACATCAGCTGTGCCCAGCTCGACCTCCATCTGCTCAACTTCGCCGGCGCATTCGCCCAACATGGTCACCATGTTTTGGGTGGTGCGGTCAGTGGACGGAAGTGATCCGTCACGCATGCCGCGAACCCAACCAGCCATAATCCGAAGGCGGCGCGAGACAGTTTCTTCATTCAGCATCGGTGCCTCCCTTGGGGCGGAAATGAGGGCAGTTGTTGCGGCAGGCGTGATACATCCGCATGCGCAAGGCAGACGTCGCCGCCTTGGGCTTCCCCTGCCAATCAAGGCAGGTGTGTCGGCTCATCTCGCCGATGACGGGACAGTCCACAGTCAGGCCCAGGAGCGCGCCGCGCACCTTCTCCTCAACCCGGCCGACATCGCCCTTGTAGATGTTGCGAAGCACGGTCGAGACGAGCGACCCGGAGTAGCCGATGGCCTCAGCCGCGCCATCAAGGCCGGTGAGATCAGCGCGGGCGGCAAGCGCGACAATCCACTCTGGCGGATTGCCGTCGAAAGCCTCGGTGGCCTTGTCCATGTAGCTGCGGTCGTTGGCGCCATTGCGCGCCTTGCCAGTCTGAGGTCCCCGGTTCATGCGGTTTCCTCTTCGGCAACAGCGTTACCCACGACGGTGCGGTTGTTGGGATCATAGATGATGCGGGCACGCAGCAACTTCGGCGCCAGGGGGCCAGTATTCATCGACGGCTTGAGCCGATACCGGGTCAGGCGATGATGCGCGGATGCCTGGACAACTGTGAGATAGCCAGCCTTGGCCAGGCGCTGCAGGAACTCCTTGGCGCTGTTGATGGCGACAGGCACTTCCTCGGTTGCGGCCAACATTGCCAGGTCATCGCCTGCGATACCGCCGCGACCCTGCGGTCCCCGGATGATGTTCCACATGTTCTGGCGCGACCGGCCATAATCGCCGGGCTTTCCATCGCGGCGGAGCGAGGGCGTTTCACGGGGGCTTTCCACCAGGCGGAACTGCTTTTGTGCCCAGTGGCCTTCACCCTGCAGACCAGCGGCCATGATGATGCCGGCACGCTGCAGGCGCTTAACGAAGTCATCGACCGTGGCATGGTGCGCAGTGGTGGCGCCGACGACGTCTTTGACCGTGAAGGTAGTGCCGTCTTTACCCAGGTCGCGGATCACGCCCCAGTAATGGTCGTGACCCCGCAGCCGGACGGTCTTCAGTTCGAGTTCAAGCACGAAGGGCATCAGGCAACACCCCGCTTGAGGGCTTCGCCCGTGAACACGCCGCCACGATAGGCAGCCAAGTCCAGTTCACGGACCCCTTCGTTGATGGCAAACACCTTGACGTTGTGCAGGGTGGTGGCGATGCGGCGGGCATTGCCCTTGGTCTGGGTGACGATGTGCGCCAAGAGGTCCGGCGCCAGCGCAATGCCGGGACAGCGGATTTTGGCAAGATGCTGGGCATCGGCCGTGTCGCACTTTTCAGCCAGCACCCGACCCAGAACCCGGTTGTCCACCCGCTCAAACGCCTTGAGCTTGTTGGGCAAGTTTTCTTCGCCAACCAGGATGATCGGAACGCCCGTGGTCTCGTGAATATCGCGGACCAGTTCGATCATGTTCTTGTCGACCAGCTTGTCAGCTTCGTCGATGATCAGTGGCCGGCGCGGGTCGTCGCCCATGATGTCGATGATCTCGTCCATCATTTTGGAGATGGTGCCCTTCGGGCGGTCGACATTGAGTTCCTTGAGCAGCGCTTCGCAAAACGCCTTCTGGGTCCAGAATGAGCGGGCCTCGACGTACTTGGCGCCGAGCTTGTTCATCACGTACTGGCTGGCCACGCTCTTGCCGTAGCCAGAAAAGCCGCTGAACACGCCCAGCCCAGAAAGCCCCGCCGGGCGCGCCTGGAGCATGTCCGTCATGGTGAGCAACGCCACGACATTGCGCAGGGGCGCTATTGAAAGAGCGTTGACGGGTTGACTATTGGTCGTCATATTTTGGTCCTCTTCAAATTCGTCGAGAGCCCCGGTTGCCGCCGGGGTTTTTCTTTGCCGCTACAGGTTGGCCTGCCCGCCAAAGTCGTCATGGATCATCCGCATCGACCGGTATTCCGAGCCGGTGCGATAACCCTGCAGCCACCCTTCTTCGCGCTCCTCCACCGGCTCGCCAGCTGCCAAGCGGCGCTCGATATCGAGCGCGCGGTTGAACCGCTGATGGTTGGTTTCTTCATTGCGAAGGGGATGGATGTTCGTGGGTTCGGGCGCGGCATTGGCGCGCTCCGAAATGAGTTGCGCCTGGAACTGCGCCTGCGACTGTGCAGCGCTGTTTTGCTTTGTGGGTGTTTGGCCGATGGCCTCCAATGCCGCCGCAATCTGCGGGGTGGAATGTTCTTCGGTCCGCTTGGGCAGCGCGACGATATTGCCGTTCTGGGCCTTCTTGACCCGCAAATAGCGGTCGATGAAGGTGGGACCTTTCTTGATGCGGCGGCGCTCCGCCTCCATCCACTTGCCACCCTCGCGCAGCACGTCTGCGTGGGCTTCCCGCACTGCAGCCCAAAAGGCGGCGGGTGCTACACCGGCGAGTTCGGGACAAGTGCCTTCACCGAGGAACTCAGCACCGTCTGGCGTGAAGGCATAAATCGTCCCCATGTCGGCGGGGTCCATTCGGACAAACACCTGGGTGCCGGGCAGCAGGGCGGAGACGCCGTAGTAATAGTCCGCGATCCGGATTCCTTGGCGGGTGACCCGGCGCTGGCCCTTTGTGCCCGGCACCGCCATGAGCAGGACATCGAGCGCACGCGCATCGACTATGCGGGGCGTGTATGCGGCGGCGGCTGCGGCGGCGAATGGCGTGGTGCCAAGCGCACTGTGGTCTTGGTGCTGGTAGTCGTATTCGACCCAGTCATCGATCTTGGCCTGCAGCTCGGCGCCGGTCAGCTGGACGCCGAAAGCAGCGGCGTCCGTTGTGCCCAAACGCACTGCAAAGGCCTTGCGCTCTTCAATCGCTTTGCGGTCGGCCACGTCGTGCCCGATGAAGCCGGGCAACAGCGGACCGACGGTGCGCTGGAACGTGCCGATAACGCGCTCGACATGGGCCTTCTGAGCGGGGCTGTACTTTGCCGAAACGATTGGCTCGATGTCGAGGAAGGTGAAAAGACGCTTTGTGGCCTCGGCGACAAAGTCACTGCCGTTGTCAGTCTTGATCTGTTGCGGCACGCCCCATTCCAGGGCTGCTTTGCGGATCATTAGACCCACTGCTGATGCGCGGGGAGTGCGCGAGACAGTGATGACAATGCGGCGCGTCGCCAAGTCTATGGCGATGTAGATCGAGTGCCGACCGTCGACACACAGGGCGTCGACCGGTGACGCGTCAATCATCCAGAGCTCGTTGGGTAAGCCGATGTGGCGCATCATGCCGGTCCCAGACGCCAGCATGGTCGAGCGGTATTTGTCCGGGTTGGTGACCTTGGTAATGAGGACGCGATTATCCGTTTTCAGCTGCTTTAAGGCCCATTGAAAGGTGCGGACTGGTGGCATCGCCACACGCTTGCCGCACACTTCGACCGCCTCACCGAACTCGTCGATGCAAAGCGTTCTGATGTGTTTGGCGGCGAAGTGGGGCTGCTCGATAATGAGCGCTAAGGCAAAAGCGCGTAGCCGCCCGTTCTCGGCCAGATCGAAAACACCAGTGCCCTTCCTGCTCTGTCCACGATCGACCGCCAGCGCTGCAGCCTGGCCGACTTTTTGGCCGACTTCCAACGCAACAAGGTGCGCTTGGAGAGGTGGGGAACTATCTCCCTGACCCAATCCTCCACGGCCAGTGTCCCGCCGTTGTATTTGTCAGTGAAGACCTGCAAGCATGCGGCTTGCCTAAGCCGCATACCGGCGCAGAACTTCTCGAACTGCCCGACAATGGCCAGACGCGCATCACGCTCGCGAGCCGCTCTGTCGCTCAGCGACACATCGGGCACAAGCTGCTGGACAACCTCATCATTAGCAGGACCGCCAACGACTATTGTCCGTTGCGCAAAATGCACCTGGGCCAAGGTGGGGAGTAGACGGAAATGGTACTCGACACCGCCGCCTTTGCCCTTCCTCTGCCGCGAGTAGGCCGGGTGTTCGTCCCACTTCTCACTGGCCGCCAGCATGGCTATGCCGCGCTTGGTCGTTGGAAGGTCTGGGAACCCGGCCTCGGCTATCTCGCGGGCTGTCATCCACTCTTTCATGACCGGCTCCTCAGGCGCTGGGACAGTGCGAGTTTGGCAGCCGCGATCTCGCGTTCTTTTTCTTCGAGCAGGTGCAATTCGATGATCTCGGCGTATTTTCGAGGGACCACTGCGAAGTCGAGAATGCCGGGAATGAACCCCAGCAGGTCTTCGGCCTCAGTGACTTTGACGAGAGCGACAAATGCATCGAGCGGGATGCGGTGAGCGTCACTGGCTTCCGACGCCCATTTGTCGAGCTGGGCCTCGGTGATGTTGCGATGAAGCTCGAGCGACATGAGACCGGCGATGGTCGCCCGGTTCAGCCCTTTTTCGTCTTTGGCATCGCGAAACGCTCGCGCCAGCAACCTGGCGATCTGGTTCTCGATACCGCCTCTGCCCGCGACATCAGCCGCATAGCCGACCGCAACCTGGGGAGGCTCCCAGGACAAAAGGTCGGCGGTGCGGGTGTCGCGGTTGCGGCTCATTTGCGGGCTGCCAACCATGCAACGATGGCGTCTTCATGCAGCTGAAAGAATTGACGCTGCTCGCTCGCCTTAAGCCGGGAAAATTGTTCCGAGAGTTTTTCCCATGGCTTCGACGGAGCCAGCACAGGGTGCTTTTGGATGAGGTTGATCTCGACCTCACGATTATCGGCGCAGGCATCTGCCCGCCGAGCAGTTGGGAGTGTCTCGGTCATGAGATCACCGCCAAGCTAACGACGCATCCGAGCAGCACAATCAGACCACCCAGCACCACAATCAGGTTGTCGATGAAGCTGAAGCCATAGACGGTCACGTCAACGCTGCCGTTCTTTTCTGACCAAACCCTCATGCTGCACCACGCATTGCGTCTGTGCGGCGATGCCGTTTTGCACTGGTGGACTCTGTCGCCTTGCGGATAGGTTCGACATCGCCACGCAGGTAACTGTTTGGGAATAGCTCACGGAAAGGGACGCCGATCGCCTTGGCGATGGCCTTTGCCCCCTGGAGGTTGTTTCCGCGCAGTCCGTGTCGGACCTGCCAAGCCTGAAGTCCCGCCGACTTGGCGATCTTGGTTTGGGTCAGTCCGGCCATGCCTATGGCGGCCTTGATGAGGTGCAGGTTCCATTCGACCTGCTTTGTCTCGGTCATCTTCCATCCCCGTATCAGCCGACCGTTTGCACCGGGCGGTTGGTTCGAACGCACGAATTACGTTTGTGGCCACTAATGTAACCGATTTTAATCGCCTCAACAACGATTAAAATCGGTTCCCAGATAAGACTAGAGCGATGATGTTTGGGTATAGCGAATTAATTCGACAATTCAGCAGGTTAGCTGCTGATGTCTGAGCGCCCTATAACTGGGAAGCCCCTTCCCACTTCGGCGGTTGAGTTCTCCGAGGAAGTGGGAGCTCGAATAAAATCGATCATCGAATCGGTCGGCGGGCTGGTCCGCGCTGGGGCCATTGCCGGCGTGACTGACGAGACAGTGGCCAAATGGCGAGACGGCAAGGTCAAGCCGCCGGTCTTTGGTCTGGCCACACTTGCTGTAGCTGCGGGGAAATCGGTGGACTGGGTGTTGTTCGGAGCTCCTGCACATGATGCAAGAGTGCCCGCAGCCGCAGGCTTTGATGAAGGTGACGAAGTGACGGACTTCACCCTGGTGCCGCGCGTTGGCGTATCTGCTTCAGCCGGGCACGGGCTGGTCGCCCTGGCTGAAGAGATCACCGAGCGTCTGGCATTTAAAACCGACTGGCTAAGGGACATGGGCCTATCGCCCAAGTATTGCGGGCTTCTCACCTGCAGTGGGGACAGCCAGGATCCAGTCATCAAGGACGGCGCGCTTATGCTCGTCGACCTTCGTCCCGATCAGCAGGTGCGATCAGGGAACTTCTATATTGTCGTGCTGGATGGGGATGTTCTGGTGAAGCTAGTGAACCGGCGAGTAGACGGCACGGTTGAGTTGATTTCGCACAACCCGGCCTACCCAAAAGAGGTCATTGATAGTCAGCAGCTCGATAAACTGACCATACCCGGACGTGTCGTTTGGGCAGGGCAGAAGCTGTAGCGACGAAAATCTGACTTTCAGCAGTGGCGCCAATCGATGGGTTCTAACCAGATGCTGGCTAGTTAAGTTAGGACCGATCCAGGTCGACCAAATTGGTTGCTCCAAAAAGTCCACCTTCAACCGCCACTGCATGCCCGAACTGAACTTGCGTTGCACCGGCCTTCCACATCGCAGCTGCCGAAGCTCTGACATCCGGCGGCGCGTTCAAAATCTCCATAAGTGCTCGAGCTTTTCGGGTGATGGAGTATGCGGGGAAACCGACTTTCCCAGTTCTTTCGAAACGGCCTATTAGTACGATACCACGCTGATTAAAGCCGATGATTCCGTCAGGCGATATTGGCTTCTCCATCTGAAGGTTGCCACTTCCCAGAGTTACAATGCCGGCATCCTCCAACTCAAGCAGTTCACTATAGTTAAGCTTTTCGTCCGCTGCGATTTTAAACACTGTCTTCCCATCCCAAACCAGAGGTGCGAGCGCCTCCATCATCTGGGCTATTGGCCGATCCAAAACTGCGACTAACTGCATAGTAGAAAGCGAGAATGTTCCCGGCTTCCGAACCTCACCCGCGAGTATCTGGGCAAAAAGGTTACGGAGGTCATCAGAACTTGCTTTCGCTGCCTGGTCTTCGAATACGTTGAGCCAGTCGTCCGAGGGCCCTGCGCTTTCCGAAGGAGCAGGATCCTCTGCCAACTGCTCAATTGTCTTCTTAGCTACAGCCTCCCGATTTTCCTGCTCGCGATACGCGCGTCCTAGCATTGAGTTCATGCCACGATCTAATATCGACGGGTCGGCTGCAGCTATTTCCGCTGATTTTTGAGCAACGGCCCGCATGATAACCGTTCGGCCCTCTTTCCTGTCTTTGCTTGCCTGAGATACTTCCTCAAGCCAACTTGCGGGAATTTCGACGGCTGCACCAACCAGTCGACTGATCGCATGACCAGCGGGACCCAACAGCAATTGAGGCAAGCCGGCCTCCAGAGCCTTCAAGACTGGATTGTCGCCGTCGCCGTTCGTACTAGGCATATTTCCCCTCCAATTTATTGCATTAGAGCAGGATTCGGAGAATTTGCGCAGCGCCATATTTCTATTTGGTGACAGCGCCTCCTGTCGAATGAATGCATTCTTTGAGCGGATGCCGGCTTGATAGAAAGCAATCTAAACTAAATAGACTGCTTCCGAGTTAGTGGACACCAAACTGATTTAGCCTAGCCGAGCGTCCAACAAACGGCAACATCTCAGGCAGCTCCTCCATGCCGTTGTTTAGAGCTTGAGACCAGCGTCAATAGCTATCAAGCGGACACCCTAAATAACTAGCTGATTCAATAGATATTATTCTTTTTATTATGATCTCTACTTATTTAGGGCGCCTGCAGCGTCTTTTTTATTTCATCAGAACAAGTATCGGCGCCGCTGCCAGACATGCCACCGCGAGCGCTGCAAGTATTATTCCTCCGCCTTTTTCCTGGGATTTTGTTTCCGAAATGTCGTGCGCATCAAGCAAATTAGATACTCCTTCAAAATCCCGCTCGCCAAATTTCTGCAGCAATTCACCAAGCAACCCGTCATTCTCGGAGAATGCCTTGTGAATTAGATTAATATCTTTGTCGATTACTGGCGCTAAATCCATCTGACTTTTTTCAGGAAGCTCTAGAACAACCTCGTGAGCTGATTTTGCATCTCCCGCGCCAATGTTGCTCGGAATACCTTCTATTCTAAATATAGCTCGCATAGTAATTCCTTTCGTTAACAGAGAAATTTTGCAAATGGGCGTCTTTTTGCTACTCCATGAGGCCACAATTATGTAATATTTTCCAGAACGAATTTAGTGCTGTTCCGTCGTCGTTGTGGGAAGGCATTATATAACGTCTTGTTTCACCTCGGAGCCGCCGTTGCTGTGTGAATAATTAGAGAAGCGGGGGCTGTCTTTTCGAACAGTATACGCTGTTAAGACCACCCTCTGACGTGACAGCGTAGCGGTGATCGAGGTGGCGAGATGATGGACGATTGTCTGCCATGTTTGCGAAGGATGTTTTCTGGAAATCCGCAGGCTCCAGATCTTTCGGCCACTTTGTGTATGCACCAAGTGTTCTGTCACCGAAGTCCCAACTCAAACCTAGTTGCCATTCGAAGTTGCGCTAACGTGCATAACTGTTGCGTGGGCAAAGGCCGGTTGTTTGGGCCTGAAACCATTAATTAGCGGCTGTTTCCACCTATTCCCAGAAGTGCCATCCGATCTTGCGCGTTACAGCAGCCGCGCCAGCCGCATGCCCAGATCGGCATCTTCAGTGACATTAAAGGCATCCCAGCCGCCGATCTGGCGCAGCGTGGCGACACGGAAATGGTTGGAGGTACCCCCCAGCGGGATGGGCAGGCGCCAGCGCGCCAGAGCGGGCAGCAGCACCGAGAACAGCGCGGCATATTCGGCGGCAAACAGGGCGGCCAGCCAGCCGCGATGGCCATTATCGATCAGCAGCCGCGCCTGCTGACAGGCAAGATCAGGTTCGTCACGAAAGCGCAGCGCCGCCTTCCAGAGCTGGTCAGGATCGGGAATATCTTCGGCATCATAGACCACGACATGTTCACCCTTGCAGAGCGGCAGCGCATAATCGAGTGCCTTGGGCTTGGTGCGGGGCGCGGCATCGGGCACGGTGACCAGCGATACGCGCGGATCGCCAAGCCGTGCCTGCACCACCGCAATGGTGGCGTGAGAGCTGGCTTCGACAACGAATTTGATGTCGAGCCGACTGGCCGGATAATCCAGCGCCCACATGGCGGCAAACAGTTGGGGCACCATGGCGGCCTCATTGTGCAGCGGGATCAATATTGAATAGATCGGCAGTTCCTCGTCGGGCGGCCGTTGCGGCGGCGGCAGCGGACGCTGTGGCGTGCTCAGCGCAGCCAATCGAATGGCTGCGGGCGCCACCAACAGGGCCAGCGCAACCGGCAAGAGCCATGTTTCGGCAATAAAGGGCGCCGACAGGGCCATGGTCAGCAGCAGCAACAGGCCCAGGGCAAAACTCCAGCGCGCGGGGCCGGTGAGTTCGATCTGAGCCACCGCATAAGGCCAGCGCTGCGACAGACCCTGTCGGGCGGCCACGATCAGATCGGGCGCGGCGAGATTGGTCAGATAATCGCGCAGTGCGGCGGGCGGTAGCACGCAGATGGACTGGCGCAGAAGCGGGCGTTCCCTGAGGCGGCGCTTGAGCCTGAGAAAGCCCAGGAAGTCGGGGGCGGTGAAATCCACCGCGCGGTCCAGCACCTGCATTCGGAACAGGCGCACCCCGGCCAGATTTTCCAGTCGCATCGGCGCGATCTCGCCGACCAGGCCCTGCGGCACCTTCTCGAAGAAGGCCAGCCCGGCCCAGTCCGCCGCGCGCTGGGTGGCCAGGGCCTCGCTGATCCCGAAAACGATGGCGCAATGGATCAGCGGATCGGTTTCGCTTTGCAGTGCATCTTCCAGCAGCGTACGCGCCTGCGCGTCATCCACGCAAGCCGTGCCCAGCACAGCCCTGATCAGGTCCAGCGCGTCCGACACGGTGTGCCGACCGCCCGCTCAGCGCGGCGGCCTAGGTCTTCGCTGATGCCCGATGCGCCAGGCGCACCGGTAATGGTGTGGTCTGACGACGAGATATACCTGCATCGCTCTCCCCCGAAAGCTGCGTGGATATTCAGTCTGGATCAGGCACGGTTCTGGCCGGTTTGCCCGGCTCGTCTTTAGATGGCGATCAGCTTGTGGCGGATCGCTTCAACGACTGTGTGCACGCGGTTGCTGGTGCCCAGGCGGCGCTGCGCATTTTCGCAATGCTGGGCGACAGTGCGCTCGGTCAGCCCGGTAATGATGGCAATCTCGGCGGCCGTCTTGCCGGTCGCGGCCCATTTGAGCACTTCGGCTTCGCGCGCGGTAATGCTGCGGGTCTGTGGCAATTGATCGGTGAGGTAGCGCAACTGGCCGTGGGCATAGAGCGCCAGCATGTGCAGTTCGAGCCGG
Source organism: Devosia sp. J2-20 (assembly GCF_055808475.1). Classification (NCBI taxonomy): domain Bacteria; kingdom Pseudomonadati; phylum Pseudomonadota; class Alphaproteobacteria; order Hyphomicrobiales; family Devosiaceae; genus Devosia; species Devosia sp. J2-20. Next base: position 3,123,369 of record NZ_CM147870.1, read on the forward strand.
CTCTTTTCATCCACGGTCTGCGCACGCCCGCTCAGCGACACGCCACCGCGGGGGCCACCCTCGATATGCACGGGCACGCAGATACCATCTTCAAGCCCATATGCGGCGGCCTCGCGGGCCAGCACGGCAATCTGGGGCGCCAGTTCGGGATCAACCGGCGCTTCTGACCAGGCAAAGGGCAACGTGGTGTTCAGACAGTGGCGCACCACCGGGTCGATCTGGGCATAGCCCTGGCTCATATAGCGCTCAAACCATTCCTCGGGCCAGCCCGAGAGCAATACTGCAGAGCGCACATCCTCGCCTTCGACGGGCAGGCCGGCGATCATGAAGCGATCAAAGCCATAGCCACCAAATGCGTCGCGCAAGACTGCGCCAATGCTTACTCTGTCTGTCTGTTTCTGGATTGCAGCGATCGCCGACATCAGATCGGCGTTCACTTGAGATGCCCCCCGCCCGGACACATATAAAAATCAAATACTGATCAAAATTTAGCCAACTTGCAAGGCGGGTCTGGCTTTAATACACGAGCGACGACAGTTATTTGCAGTCATCGCTCGTGTTTGACAGTCAGTCTTTGACGTCGAATTGATGCGGATTGAAGTGGTAGGCGGTCGAGCAGAATTCGCATACCACTTCGATTTCGCCATCGACGGCCATTTCTTCGCGATCCTCGGCGGTGAAGCTGGTGCTCAACATGTCTTCGATGCGATCGGCCGAACAGGTGCAGCGCTCCACGACGGGCATGGGCGGGAACACGCGCACACCGGTTTCGTGATAGAGCCGGAACAACAACCGCTCCGAGCTGAGTTCGGGGTCGGCCAGTTCGAGATCATCGAGCGTGGCCATCAGGGCCTTGGCTTCGTTCCAGCCGTCATCTTCCTCGAAATGCGGATCAGCGGTTTCGGGATTGCTGAAATCGCCATCGCCGGGCAGGTCCGGAATATGGGACATGCCATGCTCGGGCAAATGCTGGACCAGCATGCCGCCGGCGCGCCAGTGTGGACGATGATCGCCCTTCTGGGTGAATTCGGCCACGGCCAGCCGCACCTGGGTGGGGATCTGCTCGGACTGCATGAAATAGGTGTGCGCGACGTCCTCGAGCGAATTGCCCTCCAGCGCCACGATGCCCTGATAGCGCTCCATGTGTTCGCCCTGATCAATGGTCATGGCCAGATGGCCCTTGCCCAGCAATTCGGCGGGCCTGGTGCGGCCTTCTTCGGCAGCCTTGACCAGCATGTCGTGATCAAAGCGGGCATAGCCGCGCAGCCCGTCAGGCGCGTCAAAATCCACCACGATCAGGTTCACCGGACCATCGGTCTGGGTCTGCATGATGAACTTGCCGGCAAATTTGAGCGAGGAACCGATCAACGCGGCCAGCACCACGGCTTCACCCAAAAGGCGGGCAACCGGGGCGGGATAGTTGTGGCGCGACAAGATGGTGTCCAGCGCATCGCCCAGTCGCACGGTGCGGCCACGGGTATCGAGCTTGTCCAGGGTGAAGGGCACCACGGTATCGTCGCCGCTCTCTGGTCGATCCAGCCCCAGTGAGGTCATCATGTTGTCGGTCATGGTCGTCTTATCCGTCATTTTGGGTCACTGGCTCTCAGTGGGCCGATCCTTCGGGCACCGCGAGAAAACCACAACGCCACTCCTGCTGCTGGCAGAAGTGACGCCGTAACTTTACCACAGGCGACGAACGGTCGTGTCGTCTAGTTGACGTCGACCCCGAAGGCCCAGCACAGAATGGCTTTTTGGGCATGAAGGCGGTTTTCGGCCTCGTCAAACACCACCGACTGGGGACCATCGATCACTTCGTCGGTCACCTCGTCGCCGCGATGGGCGGGCAGGCAGTGCATGAACAGGGCGTCCTTGTTCGCCAAGCTCATCAAGCTGGTGTTGACCTGGTAGGGTTTCAAGACCCGCCGCCGCTCGGCAGCGTCCGTGTCACCCATCGACACCCAGGTGTCGGTCAGCACCAGATCGGCCTTTTCGACCGCTTCACGCGGATCTTCGATCAGCTTGACCCATTTGCCGGCCTTTTCGATATCGAGCATCAGGTCCTTTTCGGGGTGATACTCATCGGGCACGGCAATGGTCAGCTCGCACTCGAACAGTTCGGCCGCATTGACCCAGGAGTGCAGCACATTGTTGCTGTCGCCCACCCAGGCGACCTTGGCGCCCTTGATCTTGCCGCGGTGTTCTTCAAAGGTCAGCAGATCGGCCATTACCTGACACGGATGCGCCCGACGGGTCAGGCCATTGATCACCGGGACGCTGGATCCCTCGGACAGCTCGACCAAATCGGCGTGGCTGAGAATACGGATCATGATGGCATCGACATAGCGGCTCATCACCCGACCGGTATCGGTCAGGGTTTCCTCGCGGGAGAGCTGCATGTCATTGCCCGATAGCATGATGGTCTGCCCGCCCAGCTGGCGCATGCCGACATCGAACGAGACGCGGGTGCGGGTCGACTGACGCTCAAAGACCATGGCGAGGACCTTGTCCTCGAGCAGCTTGGGCCGGTCGCCATCCTTCAGACGGGTCTTGAGCGAGGTGGCAGCATTGAGCATGCCGCGCAGTTCGGCGTAGTCGAAATCATCGATATTGAGAAAATGCCGTGGAGTGCCGGTCGAGTTCATGGGCCGGTTTCTTTCTTGTCGCTATGATTTTGTAATGTGCAGGCGGTCGTTACCTGCCCTGTGGCGGCGAGAACAAGCTGCATCGTCGGCGGCTGACGTGCCAGATCTTCATGATGACTAGACGCCGGCCGGAACAGCAGCGGCCTCAGCCTCGATGGCTTCAAAGGCCGCGGCCAGCTTGCCGACCGCTTCTTCGATGTCAGCTTCGGTGACAATCAGCGGCGGGATCAGCCGCAGCACATTGTCGCCGGCGCCAATCGCCAGCATCTGATGGTCATCGCGCAGTCGGGCCACGAAGTCGCGCACGGGCGGGGAAATCTTGATACCGGCCAGCAGACCCTTGCCGCGCAGTTCAAGCACATAGTCGGGGTATTTCTGCGCCAGCTGCTGCAGATGCCAGGCCAGCTTCTGGCCCATCTGGTTGACGTGATCGATAAAGCCGGGCGCCAGAATGCGGTCGAGCACGGCATTGCCCACCGCGGTCGCCAGCGGATTGCCGCCATAGGTGGAGCCATGGGTGCCGGGCACCATAGAGGCAGCCACATCGCCCTTGGCCAGGCAGGCGCCCAGCGGGAAGCCGCCGCCAATGGCCTTGGCCACAGCAACGATGTCCGGCGTGATGCCGCTCCACTCGAAGGCAAAGAAGCGACCGGTCCGACCATAGCCGCACTGGACTTCATCGAGAACCAGCAGCAGATCGTGCTCATCACACAATGCGCGCAGGCCCTGCATGTATTCGGGGGTCATGGCGGTCACCCCGCCCTCGCCCTGCACGGTCTCGATCAGGATGGCGCAGGTCTGCGGTCCGATCAGCGCCTTGACGGCGTCAAGGTCGCCCGGCGCTGTGTGCTTGAAGCCAGGCATGGCCGGGCCGAAGCCTTCGAGGTAGCTCGGATTGCCGCCCGCTGCGATGGTGCCCAGCGTGCGGCCATGGAAAGAGCCGGTAAAGGCGATGATTTCGTAGCGCTCGGTTTCGCCCTTGGCCCAGTAATAGTGCCGCGCGGTCTTGATGGCACATTCGAGCGCCTCAGCGCCCGAATTGGTGAAGAACACCGAGTCCGCAAAAGTGGCATCGACCAGACGCTGGCCCAGCCGTTCCTGCTCGGGAATGGAGAACACATTGGAAGTGTGCCACACCTTGTCGGCGGCGCTTTTGAGCGCGGTCACCAGATGGGGATCACCATGGCCCAGCGCGTTGACCGCGATACCGGAATGGAAATCGAGATAGTCGCGACCCTGCTGATCGAAAAGGCGCATGCCTTCGCCCCGCTCAAAGGCGAGTTCGGAGCGGGCATATGTGCCAAAGAGCGCAGACATGGGTCGTATTCCTTTTGAAAGCTCAGGGTTTTTCACGAGGCGAGAAGGGGTGCGTGACAATAGCGCCACAAAAACCAAAAACGCGCCTGTCTCGCAGCGCGTTTCGGTGCCAGATTTAGGCTAATTTTCCCAGATAAGTCAATGATCGCAGGGCAAGCCCATGAATTGACTCATTCTTCGTTAGCATAATTTTAACCAGTGAATTTACGGGGAAACTTTCGCCCGACTCTTGATCCCGATTCCTCGCATGGCGTAAACTCAGCGTCATTGGGAGCACGATATCTCGTGTGGCGGACCCACTCAACATACGACGCCTAGCGTTTGATGGTTGCCAAGGCTATTTGGCGGCACAATGAAGGATTCTGTTTTGACGATGGTTTCAGGAGCACAACCGGCAGGCTGGACGGACGAACGCGTCGAGACCTTGAAGAAGCTCTGGATGGAAGGCCTCAGCGCCAGCCAGATTGCTGGACAGTTGGGCGAAGGGGTGACCCGCAATGCCGTGATCGGCAAGGTGCATCGCCTCAAGCTTTCGGCACGGGCCAAGCCAACCAATTCGACACCCCGTGCGCGTCCGGCTGCCCGGCCAGCACCGCGCCGCGTTGCCAGCCCCTCGGCGGGGATGAGCTCGCATATGGGCAGTGCTGCGGCCAAGCCGCGTCCAGCCATGTCGCGTCCACAATCGGTTGGCGCAACGGCCCTGGCGCATGACCCGCAGATGGATCAGCAGCTTTATGTGGCGCCGGCCGTACAGGAGCTGTTCATCCCCGAAGACAAGCGTCTGAGCCTGCTGCAGCTGAGCGAAGATACCTGCAAGTGGCCCATCGGGGATCCACTGGGCAAGGATTTCTATTTCTGCGGTCAGCACAGCCTGGAAAGCGGTCCCTATTGCGAGTTCCACTCCAAGCGGGCCTACCATCAGGTCGATAAAAAGCGCCGCTAGGCGACTCGACACGGATTGAGAATGAGGCGCCTTCGGGCGCCTTTTTCGTTTTATGGTGCATCGTGCGTTCGGCATCTGGCGAGCCGTGTTGTCTGACGCTGCACAATTGTCTGGACCAACCCTCGGACCACGTCCGACGGCACCGTTGGTTTAGTCTTTCAGGCGATCATCTGAGCTGCCTCTTTACCGCCACCAGCAGTCTGAGGCGATCCTTGCCTCAGGGCAGCAGCACGTCCACGCGCATGCCCTCACCGGGCTTGCTCTTGATCGAGAGCTGGCCGCGATGGCGGTTGACGATATGCTTGACGATGGCCAGCCCCAGGCCCGTGCCCTTCTTCTTGCGGCTGGCATCGGCGTCGATGCGGTAGAAGCGCTCGGTCAGGCGCGGCACATGCTCGGGCTCAACGCCCTGGCCATGATCGATGACGGTGACCATGTGCTGGAAGCCGACACGCCCTGCAGGCGCCAGACTGACTTCGACGAACTTGCCGCCCGCACCATATTTGATGGCGTTGTCGAGCAGGTTCTCGAACACTTCATAGAGCTGGCCGCGATCACCCATGGTGGTGGCAGGCCCGGCACCAAGGCTGAAGCGTATTTCGATATCGGCGGCCTTGGCCTGGGTCATCAGCCCTTCGCGCACTTCGCGCAGCAAGGCGGCCAGATCAATACTGCCGGTGGGCCGCACATGCTGGTGCATTTCAATGCGCGACAGGCTGAGCAGATCGTCGATCAGCTTGCTCATGCGTTCGGCCTGCCCGCGCATGATGCCCAGGAATTTCTCGCGCGCCGCGGTATCCTTGGCCGCCGGGCCCAGCAGGGTGTCGATAAAGCCGAGCAGCGACGCCAGGGTGTGCGCAGCTCGTGACTGGCATTGGCGATGAAGTCCGAGCGCAGGGCCTCGGCGCGCTTGATTTCGGTCAGGCTCTGGAAGGTGACTATGAGCTGGCGGTTCTCGTCGTCAAACCAGTCCAGCTCCGGCCGGGTCAGCGGCGCGACCACCACCTTGTCCCAGGTCTCGGAGGGCAGGGTTTCATGCAGCTCGATACTGCGCGTGGCGCCGGTGCGAATGGCCGCATCGATGGCCTGCACCAGTTCGGGATTGCGCAGCGAAAAAGTCAGCGGATTGCCATTGGTCACGCTGGGAAACTGGCGCTTGGCGGCCGGGTTGGTGTGCAGCACCACCGCACGACGGTCCAGCACCATGCAGGGGTCGATCAGCGCATCGGCAAATACCGAGGCGGTGCTGCCGGGAACCACAACAGGCTGAACGGTGCTGACGGTCTGTACTGGAAGCGGTGCATCGGCCCTGGGGGGCAGCAGCAGCACGGCTGCGCTCACAGCGACAAAGCCGACCAGCCCGCCTACCAGGCCGAGACCGCCAAAGATCGTCAGCGTGACAAACACGCCGGCAATCGCGGCCAGCGGCCCCGCCTGTTCGAACAGGCGCGCCAGGGCCGTCTCAAAGCGGGAAGCGGGTTGGTGGATGTGGATTTGGTCCATTTGTTTCTGTGAATCAGACAGTTGCCATGCCCCTTGCATAAGGGGGCTCTGTGTAGCACGGTGACCATGACAATGGAGCGACACGAGTGACTGATCCAATCGACGGCTTTGATATTGAAGACCCAGATCTGCCCAAGGCCATCAAAAAGAACGCGATGACCTCAGGCGGCTATCCTTACGAGGATAAGCTGGATCGCGATATCTATGAAGCCCAGATGTACGATCTGCAAAAGCAATTGGTGACATTGCAGGCGCACCTGCTGGCGACCGGCGAGCGGATCATGATCGTGTTCGAGGGACGCGATGCCGCCGGCAAGGGCGGCACCATCAAGCGCTATATGGAAAATCTCAATCCGCGCTACAACATCATCGCGGCGCTGCCCAAGCCCAATGATCGCGAGCGCACGCAGTGGTATTTCCAGCGCTATGTCGAATGGATGCCCGCCGCCACCGAGACGGTGCTGTTTGATCGCTCCTGGTACAACCGCGCCGGCGTTGAAAAGGTCATGGGCTTCTGCACCCCCGAGCAGACCGAACATTTCCTGGAAGAAGCGCCCCAATTCGAGCGGCGCATTACCAGGGATGGCATTCACCTGTTCAAGTTCTGGCTGTCGATTGGCCGCGAGATGCAGCTCAAGCGGTTCCATGATCGCCGCCACGATCCGCTCAAGGTGTGGAAGCTCTCCCCGATTGATCTGGAGGCTCTGAGCCGGTGGAACGATTATTCGGATGCGCGCGACGAGATGATCAAGCGCACCCATACCGAGCATGCGCCCTGGACGGTTATCCGCACCAATGACAAGCGCCGGGGCCGGATCACCCTGATCCAGAGCGTGCTTGATGAGCTCGACTATGCGGGCAAGGACAAAAAAGCCATTGGCGAAATTGACCACAATATCCGCTTCCGCGGCCCCGACTTCCTGAAAATGTCCAAGAGCGACTAGGCGCGCCAGACATCGCCTCGATCGCCACGTTGCAACGACCCCGCCCGGGAGCGTCGGCGTGGCCGTGGTGCGCCCAACAAACAGATTGACAGATTTCGCGCTTAGGCAAGTAGTGCGACGATCCAGAAGCATCACGTGAGAGGCCAAGTGAGCAGAACGGAGCAACATTCGGTGCTGGTGACCAATGCGCGGGGGCCATCACCTTTCGTGATCGTGTGCGATCATGCCAGCAATCGTATCCCCACCCGATATGGCGATCTGGGCCTGACCATGACCGAACGGGTGAGCCATATTGCCTGGGACCCTGGCGCCCTGGCGGTCAGCCGGAAACTGGCCGATCTGCTCGATGCGCCGCTGGTGCAATCGACCGTGTCGCGCCTGATCATCGACTGCAATCGCGACCTGGATGCGCCCGACCTGATCTGGACGCTCTCGGAGGCGACGCGCATTGCGGCCAATGAGGGGATCAGCGCGGAAGAGCGGCAATACCGGATCGATCACTACCACCGGCCCTTCCATGCCTCGATGGAGACGCTGCTTGAAGCGCGCCGTCATGCGGGCCAGGAGACAATCCTGATCTGCATGCATTCCTTTACCCCGGTCTATAACGGGGTAGCGCGTCCCTGGCCGATCGGGGTGATCCATGGGATGGACACGCGCTATACCGCAGCAGTGCGCGATGCACTGGCAGCCGAACACCCCGCGCTCAATATTGGCTGGAACGAGCCCTATGCGGCGCTCAACGGGGTGACGCTGACGCTGGAGCGTCATGGCGACGGGCGCGGGCTGGACGCCACCATGATCGAAATCCGCAATGACGAAATTCTCGAACCGGTCGGGGTGGACCAATGGTCTGCCCGGCTGGCCCGTTGTCTGGAAGCCGCGCGGCTGGCGCGTGGCGGGGCAATGGCCGTCTAGGCTAAACCGTGGGCTGATTTTCAGGGGGACGTGACGATGGCTGGAAACAAGAAGGTTGGCAGTGTCGCCTATGCGACACGCGACAAGAGTTATTTCGAAGAACGCGGCCTGACCCGCTATGCGGGCATCTGGTCACTTTGGGCGCTGGGCGTGGGCGCGGTGATCTCGGGGCATTTCTCGGGCTGGAATTTTGGCTTCGCCACCGGCGGCTGGGGCGGCATGGTCGTGGCAGCCGGCATCATCGCGGTGATGTATCTGGGGCTGGTGTTCTGCATTGCCGAAATGAGCCCCGCCCTGCCCCATACCGGGGCGGCCTATTCATTCGCCCGCACCTCAATGGGGCCGTGGGGCGGCTTCATTACCGGGCTGTTCGAGAACGTCGAATATGTGCTCACCCCCGCTGTGGTGGTGACGTTTATCTCGTCCTATTTCAGCGCCATTGTGGGGCTGGATGCGGCGTGGCTACCCATCATATGGGTGGTGTTCTATGCCATTTTCCTGGCGCTCAACATCTATGGCGTGGCGCTCAGCTTCCGGGTGACACTGGTGGTGACGCTGGCCTCGCTGGCCGTGCTGATCGCCTTCTGGATCAGCGCCATTCCCAATATCGACTTCTCGCGCTGGGCGCTCAATATCGCGGCCGATGGCAGCGAACTGCCAGAGGGTGGCGGCTCACTGTTCCCGTTCGGATTTGGTGGCGTGCTGGCCAGCCTGCCCTTTGCGGTCTGGCTTTTCCTGGCCATCGAGCAATTGCCACTGGCTGCCGAGGAATCGGTTGATCCCAAGCGCGACATGCCGCGCGGCATCTTGCTGGGCATGGGCACGCTGATCATCTCGGCCTTCATGATCATGCTGCTCAATCCATCGGTGATCGGGGTCGGTGCCTTTGCGCTGGGCTCGTCGGGCGAACCGCTGCTGGATGGTTTCCGCGCCATCTATGGCACCAGTGGTGCTGTCGTGCTGGGCCTGATCGCCATGATCGGGCTGATCGCCTCGTTCCACACCATCCTGTTTGCGCAGGGGCGGCAGGTCTATTCGCTGAGCCGGGCGGGCTATTTCCCCTCGGCGCTGTCGGTTACCCATGGCAAGCACAAGACCCCGCATATCGCCATGATGAGTGGCGCGGCGCTGGGCCTGACCGTGATGCTGATCATCTGGTTTGCCAATGGCGGCGGCGGGGCTGAAGATAGTCAGCAGGGTGACGACATCATCGGCACCGTACTGCTCAACATGGCCGTGTTCGGCGCCATGCTCAGCTACATCATGCAGGCTCTCAGCTTCATCCTGCTGCGCCGCAACCAGCCCAATATGGAGCGTCCGTTCCGCTCGCCCCTGGGCATTGGCGGGGCCAGTGTCACTATCATCATTGCCGCGATCACCCTGTTCTACCAGATGCAGGATCCCAACTTCTTCAAGGGCGTGATCTGGGTGGTGTTGTGGTGCGCGGTGGGCATCGCCTATTTTGGCCTGATCGGCCGCAACAAGCTGATCCTGTCGCCCGAGGAAGAATTCGCCCTCGAACATAAGGCCTGAGGCCAAACGGGCGTCCGGCCTGTCCGGGCGCCCCATCATCCGGGAGACTGAGCGCATGAGCTATTCACTGGCCGACCTCAAACAGGACGTTGCCGCGGGCAATATCGACACCGTCCTTGTCGCCTTTCCCGATATGCAGGGCCGCATGATCGGCAAGCGCTTTCAGGCCGAGTTCTTCCTCGAAGTGGCCAATGACGAGACCCATGGCTGCGACTATCTGCTGGCCGACGATATCGACATGGAGCCGGTGCCCGGCTATGCCGCCGCCAATTGGGGCAAGGGCTATGGGGATTTCGTGATGAAGCCCGATCTGGCCACGCTGATGAAGGCGAGCTGGCTCGAAGGCACTGCCATCGTGCTGTGCGATCTGAGCGATCATCACCATCACGAGCCCATCCCGCACAGCCCGCGCGCCATTCTCAAGGCGCAGCTGGATCGGCTGGCGGCCATGGGCTACACGGCCAATGCAGCGACCGAACTGGAATTCTACCTGTTCGACGAGACCTATCGCTCGGTGCTCGAAAAGGGTCACGCCAAGCTGCAGACGGCGGGCGACTATATTCAGGATTACCACATCTTCCAGACCACCAAGGAAGAAGGGGTGATGCGGGCGCTGCGCAAGCATCTGCAGGCCTCGGGTATTCCGGTGGAATCCTCCAAGGGCGAATGGGGCCCGGGGCAGGAAGAAATCAACGTCAAATATTGTGACGCCCTGACCATGGCCGACCGCCATGTGGTGCTGAAAAATGCCACCAAGGAAATCGCATATGCTCAGGGCAAGTCGGTAACCTTCATGGCCAAATGGCATTACGAGCTGGCAGGCTCGTCGAGCCATATCCACATGTCGCTGGCCGATCTGGATGGCAAGCCGATGTTCCCGGACTCCAGCGATGATCGCGGCATGAGCGATCTGATGAAGCACTTCATGGCCGGGCAACTGGCCTATGCGCGCGACATCACCTATTTTCTGGCGCCCTATATCAATTCCTACAAGCGCTTCCAGGCCGGCACGTTTGCGCCCACCAAGGCGATCTGGTCGCCGGACAATCGCACCGCCGGGTTCCGGCTATGTGGCGAGAATTCCAAATCGATCCGCGTCGAGTGCCGCATGGGCGGGGCTGATCTCAACCCCTATCTGGCCATGGCCGCGCTGATCGCTGCGGGTATCAAGGGCATTGAGGAAAAGCTGGAGCTGAAACCCGCCTTTGTTGGCGACGCCTATGTCAGCGAGCAATTGCCCGAGATCTCCAAGACCCTGCGCGAGGCCACCGACTGGCTGCGCCGCTCGGAGATGCTCAAATCGGCCTTTGGCGAAAACGTGGTGGCCCATTATGTGCACACCGCGGAGTGGGAGCAGCTCGAATATGATCGCCGGGTGACCGACTGGGAGTTGAAAAGAGGGTTCGAACGCAGCTAGGTCTCCCTGCTGCCACAGAAGCCTGATCATACTCGGTGTCGCCCCGGCCTTGAGTCCGGTGCCCATCCCGAGATCGCACCGCCGCCGCAAGGTCGCTCGAACGAACCACCTCGCGGCAAGACAGAAATTCCAGGATGTATCCCGGCTCAGGGCCGGGATGACACTGTGGGTTGAACGAGTTCGGAACACATGACTGACACCGTAAAAATCATCTCGCCGGTCGATGGCAGCGTCTATGCCGAGCGGCCACTGGCCAGCGGCGTCGACATTGAAACCGCAGTCATTCGCGCGCAGATGGCGCGGCGGGCCTGGGGTGAAACCACCCTGGCCGAGCGCCAGAAGATCGTCAGCCATTTGGTCGACGCGCTGCTGCTGATGAATGACGAGATTGTGCCCGAACTCGCCTGGCAGATGGGCCGACCGGTCCGCTATGGCGGCGAAAAGGGCGGCGTTGAAGAGCGCGCGCGCTACATGATCGGGCTGGCCGACAGCGCCTTGGCACCAATCGCGCTGCCGCAAAAGGATAATTTCACCCGCTACATTACCCGCGAAGCGCTGGGTATCGTGCTGGTGATTGCGCCGTGGAACTACCCGTTCCTGACGGCGGTCAATTCCATCGTGCCCGCGCTGGTCGCGGGCAATGCGGTCATCCTCAAGCATGCCAGCCAGACCCTGTTGGCCGGCGAGCGTTTCGCGCTGGCCGCCGAGCAGGCGGGGCTGCCCGCCGGGCTGTTCCAGAATCTGGTGATGGGTCATGCCGATACCGAGACGCTGATCGGCTCGGGGCAGATCGACCATATCAATTTCACCGGCTCGGTTGAGGGCGGTCGTCGCATCGAAAAGGCTGCGGCGGGCACCTTCGCCACGCTGGGGCTGGAGCTGGGCGGCAAGGACCCTGCCTATGTGCGGGCCGACGCCAAGATCGAGCATGCTGTTGAAAGCCTGGTCGATGGGTCATTCTTCAACTCTGGCCAGAGCTGTTGCGGCATTGAGCGCATCTATGTGCATGGCGATGTCTATGACCGTTTTGTCGATGAGTTCGTAGAAGCCGCCAGCGGCTGGACGCTGGGCAATCCGTTCGATGCCGACACCATGGTAGGGCCGATGGCGCGCGGCAGCTTTGCCGATCATGTGCGCCAGCAGACCGAAGAGGCCGAACGCGGCGGCGCGGTGGCGCGGCTCAATACCCGCCACAAGCTGGACGTACCCGGCTCGCCCTATCTGACGCCGGAGGTGCTGACCGGGGTCAATCACCAGATGAGCGTGATGCGCGAGGAGAGCTTTGGCCCGGTGGTGGGGATCATGAAGGTGGCCGATGACGCCGAAGCCATCGCGCTGATGAATGACAGCCCCTATGGGCTGACCGCCTCGATCTGGACCAATGATCTGGACGCCGCGGCGCAACTGGGCAGCCGCATTGAAACCGGCACCGTGTTTGCCAATCGCTGTGACTATCTTGATCCGGGCCTGGTCTGGACCGGGGTCAAGGACACCGGCAAGGGCGGCAGCCTGAGCGAAATCGGGTACGCCAATCTGACCCAGCCAAAATCCTACCACTTGAAGCGGGTGTAATCGACATGACCAAAGCCAACTGGAATTTCCCCACCGCGATCAAGTTCGGCCCCGGCCGCATTGCCGAGCTACCCGAGATCCTCAAGGAAGCCGGGATAACCAAGCCCTTGCTGGTGACCGATGCGGGGCTGGTCAATCTGCCGGTCACGCAGAACACCATCGCCCTGCTCAAGGATGCGGGCATACCGGTGGGCGTGTTTGCTGAGGTCAAACCCAATCCGATCTCGGCCAATGTCGAGGCGGGCATCAAGCAATTGCGCGAGGGCGGCCATGATGGCGTCATCGCCTTTGGCGGCGGCTCGGGGCTCGATGCGGCCAAGGTCATCGCCTTCATGGCGGGGCAGACCCGGCCAATGTGGGACTTCGAGGATATTGGTGACTGGTGGACCCGCGCGGACCCCGCCGGCATCCTGCCCATCATTGCCGTGCCGACCACTGCGGGCACCGGTTCGGAAGTCGGTCGCGCCGGGGTGATTACCGACGAGACCACGCACACCAAAAAAGTGATCTTCCACCCGCTGATGATGCCCAAGGTTGTGATCGCCGACCCCGAACTTACCGTTGGCATGCCCGCCTTTATCACCATCGGTACCGGCATGGATGCGCTGGCGCATTGCCTCGAAGCCTATTGCGCGCCCGGCTATCACCCGATGGCCGATGGCATTGCCGTCGAAGGCATTCGGCTGGTGCTGGAGAACCTGCCCAAGGTGGTGGCCAATCCCAGTGATCTTGTGGCGCGCGGTCACATGATGAGCGCGGCGGCCATGGGCGCCACCGCCTTCCAGAAGGGGCTCGGCGCCATTCACGCGCTCAGCCATCCAGTCGGCGCGCTTTATGACACCCATCACGGCATGACCAATGCGGTATTCATGCCCTATGTGCTGATCGTCAACAAAGCCGCGATTGAAGCGCGCATCGGCCGACTGGCCGGTTATCTGGGGTTGTCACCAACCTTTGAGGCATTCCAGCATGCGGTGATCGGGCTGCGCCTGCGCCTGGACGTGCCGCACACGCTGGCCGAGTTCAACGTCGACAGCGCCAGGCGCGAGCTGATCGGGGACATGGCCATTGTCGATCCGACGGCTGGCGGCAATCCGATCAAGCTGACAAAGGAACTGGCGCTGGAGATCTTTGATCGGGCCATGGAAGGCCGGGTCTAAGGGGGAGCCCCCACCCAACCTCCCCCTGAGAGGGGGAGGGGCCGCTCCACTCATGGGCGCTATCTCACACCAAACACCAAACTAACTTCCTCCCCCTTCAGGGGAGGCTGGGTGGGGGTGCCTAACCCACAACACCCTTGATCGTCTCGACCACGCCATCATCGAACAGGGCTTCGAGATGGGTAACGACAGCATCGCCAAAGGCCTGGTTGTCGGCCAGATCGGTACCAAACACTTCATTGAGCGCCACCAGACCGACATAGAGTGCTTCGGCATCGTCGCCGGCTTCGGCGGCAATGGCCATCATGCGCATGGCGAGCGGATCGCGCACGTCGATGTTCTCGCCCTTTTCGTCAATGCCCACGACATAGCGCATCCAGGCGGCCACACCGAGCGCCAGCCGCTCGAAGGGCTGATCGGCCGCCAGCCGATCGCGAATGGTGCCGAGCAGGCGCTGCGGCAATTTCTGGCTGCCATCCATGGCGATCTGCCAGGTGCGGTGCTGCAGGGCCGGATTGGCGAAGCGCGCCAGCAGCTGGTCACGATAGGCGCCCAGATCGGTGCCGGGCATGTCCAGCGTTGGCATGGCTTCCTCGGTCATCAGACCGTGGATCAGCTTGTGGAAGGCGGGATCGGCAATGGCCTGCGAGACATATTTATGGCCCGCCAGATAGCCGAGATAGGCGATTGTCGAGTGGCTGCCATTGAGCATGCGCAGCTTCATGCGCTCGAAGGGCTCGACATCCTCAACCAGCTGCGCGCCGACCGTTTCAAACGGTGGACGGCCCTGGGGGAACTTGTCCTCAATCACCCATTGGGTGAAGGGCTCGGTCATGATCGGCCAGGCGTCGTCAGCCCCGATAAGACCGGCAATGGTATCGCGATCAGCATCGGTGGTGGAGGGCACGATGCGGTCCACCATGGTGCCGGGGAAGGCGACGTTCTGCATGACCCAGTCGCCCAGCATCACATCGCGCAGGCTGGCAAAGCGGGTGACGATGCGCTGCACCGTCTCGCCGTTCGATGGCAGATTATCGCAGCTCATCACCGCAAAGGGCGGCACGCCAGCGGCATGGCGGCGGGCCAGCGCTTCGACCAGCATGCCCGGCGCGGATTTCGGCGCAGTCGGGTTGGCCAGGTCGTGGGCAATATCGGGGTGACGTTCATCGAGCTCGCCCGTTGCCGGATCGTGGCAATAGCCCTTTTCGGTGACGGTCAGCGACACAATGCGGATTTTTGGATCCGCCATCAGCGCCAGCAATTCTTCGCGCTGGGTATTGGCGTCGAGCACGCTCAGGATCGAGCCGATGACGCGGGGATGGGTGCCCTGGGCGTCGCGCACCGCAATGGTGTAGAGGCCGTCCTGGGGTTCAAGCGCATCCTTGGTATCGGGGCGGCGCAGGCTGGCGCCGACAATGGCCCAATCGGGATGGTCCTTGAGCAGATCATCGACATAGACCGCCATATGGGCGCGGTGAAAGGCGCCAATGCCCAGATGCACAATGCCGGGAGTGAGTGTGCTGCGATCGTAATTGGGCACAGCCACCCCGGCGGGAATGCTGTTGAGGGTCTTGGCGCTCAGACGCGACATGGAAATCTCCGGCGAAACAAATTTGGCGGCACCATAGTGCCTTCTGATCTTGTATGGAAGATAGTGACTTGCAGGCAAATGGGCTTTACCGGCATAAGCCTGACACACGCAAGGAGGGCAAGGGCTTGGTACAGCATCGCTTCGTCAGCATCGGTGAATGCATGATCGAAATGAGTGGCGGCGAGGATCGCCAATATCGCCTCGGCTATGCCGGCGATACGCTCAACACCGCCTGGTATATGCGTGCCCTGCTCGGCGATGACTGGTCGGTCGACTATTTCACCGGGCTGGGAGCTGACAAATACTCTTCCGACATCAAGGCCTTTCTCGACGCCAATGGCATTGGCACCAGCCATATTCGCACCGTGCCCGATCGCCGTCCCGGCCTTTACATGATCCATCAGGCCGACGGGGATCGCCACTTCACCTATTGGCGCGACACCTCCGCTGCCAAGCTGCTGGCCGATGACAAGGACGCGCTGGCCAAGGCCGTTGAAGACGCCAGCATGGTATATATTTCGGGCATCACGCTGGCCATTCTGGCGCCCCGCGCCCGCGGCCGCCTGCTCGGCGCTGTGGTGCGGGCGCGCGACAATGGCGCCAAGGTCGCTTTCGACACCAATCTGCGCCCTGCCCTGTGGACCAGTCCGCGTGTGATGGCGGGCGTGCTGACCGCGGCAGCAAGTCTGTGCGATATCGTGCTGCCCACCCATTCCGATGAAGCGCCGCTGTTTGGCGACAAGAATGTCGACGAGACGGCGGACCGCTATCTCGAACTGGGTGTGGAAGAAGTGGTAGTCAAGGATGGGGCGGGCGAAGCGCTGATCGCCACCGCCCATGAGCGCGTCCGTGTCGCGCCGCCTACCGCCAAAAGCGTTGTCGATGCCACGGGCGCCGGCGACAGCTTCAATGGCGCCTATCTCTCGGCGCGCCTGGCCGGCAAATCGCTGCGCGAAGCTGCCGAAGCAGCCCACCGCGTCGCGGGCATCGTCATCGGCCAGAAGGGCGCGCTGGTTGATCCCAAGCTGGTGTCGCTCTAGGGGTTGCGCGTCTCAGTAAACCCGATCACCCTGCTCTGCCATATAGGCTTGTTCCTCAGGCGTGCTGGTGCGCCCCAGCGCCTTGTTGCGGAACGGGAAGCGGCCAAAGCGGGCGATGGTATCGCGGTGGCCGGTCATGAATTTCTGCAGATTCTCGCTGAAGCTGGCGAACAGCTTGACGCCCTCCTCCTGCAGCACCAGCGACTCGGCGTGCATGAAGGGCATGTAGAGGAACATGGCATGGTCCTGATCGAGCCCCTGATCGGCCCCGGCAGCAATCGCCTCCTGGGCCAGCGCCACGGCCATCTTGTCCTGTGCGAAGGCCTGTGCTGAACCACGGTGCAATTGCCGGGAAAACTGATCGAGCACGATGATCTCGGCCAGCCGCCCATCAGACGTTGCGCGCCACTGCCAGGCCTCGGCCCGCGCCACGGCGGCGTGGGTTTCGGCGAACTCGGCGGCCAGCGCCGCGTCAAACTCGGCCTTGCCGCCAAACCAGTCGTCGCTGCCATGGCGGACAAACCAGAAATCGATGACGTCCTGAGCGTTGCGCATGGGGCCTCCTAGAGCGTGATGATGGCCTTGATCAGCCCGGATCGGTCATGGGCCCATTTCGGCATATTGGCGGGCACATCATCAAAGCTGGTGGCGTGCGTGGCAAGCCTGTCGGTGGGCACGTTACCATTGGCGATGTGGGTCATGACATGGTCGAAATCTTCCCGCGTGGCATTGCGCGAGGCGCGGATGGTCAGTTCGCGCTTGTGGATTTCGGGGTCTTCCCAGGCCAGTGTACCCTTGACCACGCCGACCAGCGTCAGCGCGCCACCATTGCGGCAATAGCCGACCGCCTGGTTCATGGCGGGGATGGCGCCGGTGGCGTCAAACACGGCATCAAAACCGGTCGCCATGCGCGTCTTGAACTCTGCGCCATCACGAGCGTCGAGCGCTACTGCGCCAAAGCCGAAATCGCGCGCCACGTCCAGCTTGTCGGCCGCAGCGTCCAGAATGGTCACCTCAGCGCCGGCAATGCGGGCAAAAAACGCCACGCCCAGTCCGATGGGACCGCCGCCCACCACCAGAACGCGCCAGCCCGGCTTGAGCTCGGTACGCCGCACCGCGTGCGCGCCAATGGCGAGGAATTCCACCATGGCCGCATCGCGCAGGCTGAGCCCCTTGGCGGGGTAGAGATTGGCCTCGGGGATGACGATCTCTTCGGCCATACCGCCATCGCCATGCACGCCGATCACCGTCAGGCTCTCGCAGCAATTGGTCTTGCCTTCGGTGCAGGCGGGGCACTGGTAGCAGGGCAGATAGGGGTTGATCACCACCGCGTCGCCATCGCTCAGGCTGGCCGCGCCATTGGCGTCGAGCACGACGCCGGACAGCTCATGGCCCATGATGATGGGATATTGCAGGAAAGGGTGCTTGCCCTCGAAGATATGATAGTCGGTGCCGCAAATGCCGATATGGCGAATGCCCACCCGCACCCAGCCGGGCTTGAGCGCCGGCGCTGCAATATCGACCAATGCCAGTTCACCCGGCGCGGCGCAGGAAATGGCCCGCATGAAAAAATCCTCCCGATTACTCACCGGAAGGACTAACATGTCAGTCAGTCGCTGACCATGATCTGAATACGATTGCCGGAAGGGTCCTGGGTCTCGATGCTGTTGCCCAGCGCTTCAATGGGGGCACCAGCCTGCTGCAGGCGCGCCCTGACCTGATCGAGCGTGGCGGCGTCGGGCAACACGATGGTGAACCAGCGCAGACCGGCCGTGCCGGCAGCCGGCAGGGTGGCATTGGGGCCCGACCAGACATTGAAGGCCAGGGTATGGGGCATGTAGTCGAGCCCGACATCGCCCATGCCGAAGGAATCGATCAGCAGAAAGCCGGCAAACCCGATAACGTCACGGTAGAAACCCATGGCCTGATGCAGGTCTTTGACATGGACATGGACATGGCCGATGCGGGTGCCGGCCGGCATGCGGGCGGCAAGAACGGGCTGCGCACCCAGTTCAGCGAGCAGGCCGTCCAGATCGATCGGATCGCGCCCCGAATGGGGCTTGCCATCAGCCGTGATGGCATAGGTCTCGCCCTTGTCGGGATCACCAAGGCTACCGCGCCAGGGCGTCTCGAAGGTGATCTCGATGCCATTACCGTCCAGATCCCAGAGATAGATGGCTTCAGACACCAGATGATCGGTGGGCGAGATGCGGACATTGCGCTGCATGGCGCGCACGGTCATTTGCGCCAGATCAGCGCGTTGCGGCACGTGGATGGCGACGTGATACAGCCCGATGCTGCGAGGCGTCACAGGCGCGGTGGCACCGGTTTCGAGCACGATCAGCGGCTTGCCACCAGCGCCCATGGTCAGGGCGCCACCGCTTTCGGCAAGCAGCTCAAGCCCGACCACGTC
Organism: Devosia sp. J2-20; assembly: GCF_055808475.1. Classification (NCBI taxonomy): domain Bacteria; kingdom Pseudomonadati; phylum Pseudomonadota; class Alphaproteobacteria; order Hyphomicrobiales; family Devosiaceae; genus Devosia; species Devosia sp. J2-20. The sequence continues at coordinate 3,142,362 of NZ_CM147870.1, forward strand.
CTGCCAGATGGCCAATGCCCGGGCACGGTCGGTCACCGCGATATGGACGGTGCCCAGCGTGGTGGTCAGCGGCAGCAATGGGGCAGACTTCACATTGGTCTGCATGGATGTATCAATCATGGCACGCTCCTGCATTGCCGGGAAACCTGACCCTTACATAGGCCCCTGCGGTGGCAAAGAGCAGGGCCGATTCCACGAACAGTGCGGACGATAGAGTGCATTGAAACACCCGGGCCAAGGAACCTTGGGGCCCGCCATGACTTGGGTCAGGAGCGTTACAGGCAATAGGGAGCCAAACATGCAGTTTTCCGACAAGGTCGCTTTGGTCACCGGTGCCGGATCGGGCATTGGCAAGGCCACGGCACTGCGGCTGGCCAAGGGTGGCGCGCGCGTCGCCGTGCTCAGCCGGACCGATGAGGAAATCAATGCCACCCGAGACGAGATCGTGGAGGCTGGCGGGCAAGCCATGGCGGTGTCGGCCGATATATCGGACCCCGATGGCATGCGCGCCGCGGTCGACCGGATCATGGGAGATTGGGGCCAGATCGATATCGTGGTGGCCAATGCCGGCATTAACGGGGTCTGGGCCCCGATCGACGAATTGATGCCCGATGAGTGGGACAAGACCACGACCACCAATCTGGGTGGCACCTATCTCACGCTGCATCTGACAGTACCCCATCTCAAGCGGGCTGGCGGCGCCATCATCATCGTGTCGTCAATCAACGGCAATCGCACTTTCACAAGTGCCGGCGCCACGGCCTATGCCGCGACCAAGGCGGCGCAGGTGGCGATGGCCCAGCAATTGGCGCTCGAACTGGGCCCGCACAAGATCCGGGTCAATGCTGTGTGCCCCGGGGCCATCGACACGCAGATCGACGACAACACCGACAAGCGCAATGTCGCCGCCGCCGAGATCCCGGTCGAGTTTCCCGAGGGGGACATTCCGCTTACAGGCGGCGAGCCGGGCAAGAGCGGGGACGTTGCCGAAACCATTGCCTTTCTGGCCTCGGACGCGGCGCGGCATATCACCGGCGTGCCGGTCTATGTCGATGGCGGCCAGTCGCTGCTACGCTAAGGTCAATGCAACGATCCGTGCCCGCCGGGCCCGGCCCCACCAGGAGACAATAGATGACCAAGATCATGTATACCGCCAAGGCCACCTCAACCGGTGGCCGTCAGGGCCACGGTGCCACCGATGACGGGGTGCTCGATGTCACCCTGACCTCGCCCAAGGAGATGGGCGGCGACGGCGCGCGCGGCACCAATCCCGAGCAGTTGTTCGCGCTGGGTTACTCGGCCTGTTTTCTGGGCGCCATGAAGGGCGCGGCCCGCAAGTCCGGCGACACCATCCCTGATGATGCGACGGTCACCGCCGAAGTCAGCTTCCGCGACCGGCCCGATGGCGAAGGTTTCTGGATCCAGGCAGCGCTCAAGGCCCATGTTCCAGGGATGGACAAGGCCAAGGTCGAAGACATTGTCAAGCGGGCGCACATCATCTGCCCCTATAGCGAAGTCAGCCGCAAAGGCTTTGAGGTGACGCTCGACGTCGTCTAGCGCCTCACCAAAAATACAAGACGCCGGGACCATGATGGCCCCGGCGTCTTTGTTTGGGTCAGGCGACGTTGAGGCCCTTGGTCAGCTCGAGCGCCTGACGCTCGAACAGTCCGCGATAGATGCCGCCCTTGAGCTTGATCAGCGCCTGATGGTCGCCCTCTTCGGCAATATGCCCCTTGTCGAAAACCAGCAGGCGATCGAGTGCCCGCACCGTCGAGAGGCGATGGGCAATCACCAGCGTGGTCCGACCCACCATCAGGCGCTCCATAGCCTCCTGAATCTGGGCCTCGCTTTCGCTGTCCAGGCTCGAAGTGGCCTCATCCAGGATCAGGATCGGTGCATCGGCCAGGAACGCGCGGGCAATGGCCACGCGCTGACGCTCGCCACCCGACAGCTTGACCCCGCGTTCACCCACCAGCGTCTCGTAGCCCTTGGGCAGGTCGAGAATGAAGTGGTGGGCATTGGCCTGGCGCGCCGCCAGCTCGATCTGGGCGCGCGAGGCACCGGGACGGGCATAGGCGATGTTCTCGGCCAGGGTGCGGTGAAACAGGATCGGCTCCTGCTGCACAATTGCGATCTGGCCGCGCAGGCTGGACTGCTGCACATGCGCAATGTTCTGGCCATCAATGGTGATGGCGCCGTCATTGACGTCATAGAGCCGCTGGATCAGCTTGACGAAGGTCGTCTTGCCGGACCCCGAATGGCCCACCAGACCCACCCGCTCGCCCGAGGCAATCTTGACCGAGAAGTCCTTGTAGAGCGGCGTTGGATGGCTGCCATACTGGAACGTCACATTGTCAAAGGCGATGGCGCCGGCACCGATCTGGATGGTGCCGGCATCGAGATGATCCTCAATGCCCAATGGCTGATCGCCCAGGGCAACCAGTTCTTCCATATCGTTGACTGAGCGCTGCAGATTGCGGATGTGCTGGCCGACATCGCGCAGATGGCCCTGCAGTACAAAGAACATGGTCAGCACGAAGGTGATGTCGCCCGGCGTGGCCAGTCCCTGCTGCCACAACAGCAAGGCCGTGCCCAGAATGGCAGTCTGCATGGCGGCCATCATCAGGCCCTGCGCGCCACCATTGATCGTGCCGCGCTGCCAGAGCCGCCGCGTGCGCTTGCGCCATTTGCTGACGACGCGCTCGAGAATGTCTTCCTCGCGGGCTTCGGCGCCGAATGCCTTGACCACCGAGTTGCAGCTGACCGCATCGGCCAGCGCGCCGCCCATCTTGGTGTCCCAGGCATTGGCCAGTGTCCCCGAAGGCGCCACGAAGCTGACGGAAAGCCAGACGGTGATCACGATGTAGATCAGCGAGCCGGCACCCACCACCAGCCCCATGACGGGCCAGGCAGCACCCAGGATCACCGTGGCGCCCACCAGCATGGTGATCGAGGGCAACAGAGCAATCAGCAGCGTGTCATTGAGCAGGTCCAGTGCGCCAGAACCACGGGTGATCTTGCGCACGGTCGAGCCGGCAAAGCTGTTGGCATGCCAGTCGGTCGAGAAGCGCTGTACACGATGAAAGGCGCTGGCGATGATGTCCTTCATCATGGTCAGGGTGAAGGTGATGATGTTGAAATAGATGAACTGGCGCAGCACGACAGAGCACAGATAAAGCCCGGCCATGGTCCAGAATGCGGTTACGGCCGGAATCCAGAACGCGTCATTGGTGCCGCTGCCCGAGGCGACGGCATCGACCAGACGACCGGCAAAGATCGGGCTGAAGGCCTCGGCCAGCGTAGCGCTGAGCACCAGCAGGGCAATGAAGGCGGCCCGCAGGGGCTGCTTGGCCCAATGGCTGAATGTGTAGCCGAGCACATCGCGGAACGCGTCGGCCCGGAAATCGAGTTTCTTGCGACTCATATGGCAGCCCGGTTCCGTTTTCCGGTGACCGGCCCTCAAAAACATCAAAGATGAAAGGCACAGCCGGAACGGGGCAGAATGATCCCGTCAGATCAAGGGGGCTGTGATGGAGATACCGCGGGCGGCTGGCCGGTTCGGCGGGCCGCGAAAGGCAATGGGCTTAGGCCCGGTGCTTGCCTGCGGGGAGTTCGATGAATGTTACTGTCATACAACGCCTCCCTTGTTGGTGATCTGAAGCGGTTCACGATTGATACGCAAAGCGACCGCGCTTGCCAACGGGGCAAGCACGGCAAAGGTGCAAGTGATGCAGGAAAGCCACAAGGGCCCGGAGGGGGCGGCCAGGCCGCGCCCAGACCGGGCTGTGGTGGCGGTTCTAGTGCTGCTGTGGCGTCAGTTCGATATTGCGGGTTGACCAGGCGGCATAGGCCAGACCAGCCATGAACACGCCGAACATGGCAACGACAACGCTGAGAATGATGGGAAGAGTGATGACCATTTTTATGCTCCTGTCCTAACGGGCGCATATTTGCCAGCGGGCCGCGCCAGCGACCTTGATTCAGGTCAATAAACTTTGGATTCAGCGCAATAAATTTTGCCCTTGCGCTGGGTGGCGCAGAGGTCGCGGCGGGACTAGGCTCCCGCCAATCGATTCAAAACCAAGAGGCTTTTGCCCAAATGACCATTGATCCCGTCAAGCTCGACAAGCTCGCCCAGGTTGCCATCAAGGTGGGGCTGCAGCTCGAAGAAGGCCAGGATCTGGTGATGACCGCGCCGCTGACCGCCGCGCCGCTGGTTCGCCGGATCACCGAGCACGCCTACAAGGCCGGTGCCGGTGTCGTGACCACCATCTATTCGGATGAAGAAGCCACTCTGGCGCGCTACAAATACGCCAATGATGCCAGCTTCGACAAAGCTGCCGGCTGGCTTTATTCGGGCATGGCCGAGGCCTTTAAAGGCAATGCGGCGCGGCTGGCGATTGCCGGCGACAACCCCATGATGCTGTCCGGCCAGGACCCCGAAAAGGTCAGCCGTGCGCAGCGCGCCAATTCGGCAGCCTACAAGCCTGCGCTGCAGCTGATTACCGGCTTTGATATCAACTGGAACATTGTGTCCTACCCCAGCGCCGCCTGGGCCAGGCTGGTCTTCCCCAATGACAGCGAAGAGGTCGCGGTCGGCAAGCTGGCCGATGCGATCTTCAAGGCCAGCCGGGTTGACGTCGATGATCCAATCGCCGCCTGGGCCGAGCACAATGCCAATCTCAAGGCGCGCTGGACATGGCTGAACGGAAAATCATTCTCGTCGCTGAAATATACCGGTCCGGGCACCGATCTGACTGTTGGTCTGGCCGATGGTCATCGCTGGAAGGGTGGCGCATCCGAAGCCAAGAACGGGGTGACCTGCAATCCCAATATTCCGACCGAGGAAGTGTTCACCACCCCGCACCGCTCGCGCGTTGAGGGTCACGTGGCGGCCACCAAGCCGCTAAGCCATAACGGCACACTAATCGAAGAGATGCAGGCGCGCTTTGAAGGTGGCCGACTGGTCGAACTCAAGGCCTCCAAGGGTCAGGACATCTTCAACAAGGTGCTCGATACCGATGAGGGTGGCCGTCATCTGGGCGAAGTGGCCCTGGTGCCGCATTCCTCGCCGATCTCCGCCTCGGGCATTCTGTTCTTCAACACACTCTATGATGAGAACGCCTCGTGCCACATTGCGCAGGGCCAGTGCTATTCGGACTGTTTTGAGGGCGGCAAGGACCTGTCCCAGGCCGAGATCAACCAGCGCGGCGGCAACAGCTCCAACATCCACATCGACTGGATGATCGGCTCGGACAAGATCGACATTGATGGCGTTCATGCCGATGGCACTGTCGAGCCCGTCATGCGCAAGGGCGAGTGGGCATTTTGAGCCAGGACACACAGATGACAGGCCAGGCGATCGACACCATGGAAGAACTGGTGACGCAGTTGATTGCAGCCCATGACGGCGGCGCGCGTATCAGCGCCGTCGCTGAGAGCCTGACCCCAGCCGACATGGCTGGCGTCTACGCCATGCAGGATCTGATCATCGCCCGACTAGGTCCAGTGGGTGGCTGGAAGGTCATGGCCGGTGGGCAGGGCGAGCCAATTTGTGCGCCCATTCCGGCCAACCGCTATTTTGCCAATGGGGCAGCGCTGGATTCAACCAGGCACGGCTTCATCTTTCCCGAAGTGGAAGTGGCGGTTACCCTGGGCCAGGACCTGCCCGCCGGATCAGACGCGGCTGCCGTTGAAGCAGCGATTGCTAGCCTGCACCCGGCTCTCGAAATGGTGGCGAGCCCGTTTGTCGACCGCGATGCCATCGCCCATAACGTCAAGCTGGGCGATCTGCAAAGCAATGGTGCGGTCGTGGTCGGTCCCGTCCTTGATGGGGCGATCAAGTCCGAGCTGAGCACCCTGTCCGTCACGCTGCTGTTTGACGGCGTTGAGTCTACAGCGGGCGCCTCGGGCGCGAACTGGTCCGATATCTTGGCGGCCTTGGGCTGGCTCGCCAGCCACGCCGCAGCACGCGGCTTGCCGCTCACGGCCGGTCAGGTGATCATCACCGGATCGCGCGCCCTGGGCCCGCACGGCGCAGCCCAGTCCATCGAAGGCCGCATGGGCGCCTGGGGTTCAGTCACCGCTGCCATGCGCTATTGAGAGCACAATCAGATTGATTGCCTTGAACAACCGGCCGATCCCCTCGGCCGGTTGTTTCGTTTCAGCCTAGGCCGTCCAGCCACCATCAATGATGTGCACCTGACCCGTCGTATAGGTCGCGCCAGCCAGATAGACCGCCAGATCCGCCACTTCGTCCGGGCGCGCAATGCGGCCGATGGGCTGGCGGGCGATGAAGGCCTTCTTGGCTGCTTCGAAGTCACCTGTGGCGTGCCAGCGTTCATGCAGCGAGGGGCTGTCCACCGTACCGGGGCAAATCGCGTTCACCCGGATATTGGAAGTGGTGTAATCGGCTGCTACCGATTTGGTCAGGCCCACCACGGCCGCCTTGGAGATGGTGTAGGCTGCGCGATTGGGCACGCCCTTCACCGAGCTGGCCACGGTGGCCATATTGATGATGGCGCCGTCCTTGCGCTCGAGCATTTGCGGCAGCACTGCCTGGATGGTGCGGATCTGCGCCTTGATGTTGAGATCGAAGGCAAAGTCGAGATCGCTATCGCTCATTTCGAGCACGCTGCCGGAATGGACCACGCCAGCGCAGTTGAACAGCACGTCGATGCGGCCGATCTCGGCCACGGCCTGCTTGACGGCATCGGGCGACAGCACGTCGAGCCGACGGGTGGTCACACCGGCCATGCCATCGAGTTCGGCGAGCTTTTCGGTGTTCACATCAGTGGCGATCACGGTGGCGCCAGCCTTGACGAAGGCTTCAACCGAGGCGCGGCCAATGCCCTGGGCAGCGGCGGTGATGAGAACGATCTTACCGGTAATGTCGGCCATGCCTGAATTCCTATTGTAGTGTTATGCGGCTGCCCTCGACCGCGAGGCGATCAATGGCTTCAAAGTTCCAGGCAATGCCCAGTCCCGGCGCGTCCGAGGGGATGGCGCGGCCCTGCTCAATGGTCATGCCCGTGGTGGTGAGGCTGTCGAGCTGGGGAATATACTCCACCCAGCGCGCATTGGGCACGGCTGCACACAGCGAAACGTGCAATTCCATCAAGAAATGTGGGCAGACGCTGATATTGAAGGCTTCGGCCATATGCGCCACCTTGAGCCAGGGGGTGATGCCGCCAATGCGCCCGACATCCACCTGGATGATGGACGCAGCGTGGCGCTGCAGATATTCGCGGAAATGGCTGACCGAATAGAGGCTCTCGCCCACCGCGATGGGCAGGCTGGTCTGCTCGCTCAGGCGCACATGGCCCGAAATATCGTCGGCCGGCAGCGGCTCTTCGAGCCAGCCGATATCGAGTGGCTCATAGGCCCGAGCGCGGCGAATGGCTTCGTCTACGGCAAAGGCCTGATTGGCGTCGGTGAAGATTTCAAAGCCGGGGCCCACCGCCTCGCGGACAGCGGCAATGCGCGCCACATCTTCATGGATTGGCCGACCGATCTTGAGCTTGCAGCCGCCAAAACCGTCGGCCTTGGCGCGCAGGGCGTCTTGAACCAGCGCGGGCTGCTCGATATGCAGCCAGCCGCCTTCGGTGGTGTAGAGCGGGATGCTGGCCTGGGCCCCACCCGCCAGCTTGTGCAGCGGCAGGCCCAGCTTGCGGCATTTGAGGTCCCATAGCGCGGTGTCGATGGCCGCCATGGCAATAGCGGTCAGCGCGCCCACCGTGGTGGCATGGGTGAGAAACAGCAGGTCGCGCCAGATGGCTTCGATGTCATAGCCATCGCGGCCGATAATAGCCGGGCCCAGCGTGCGCTCGAGCAGCGCCATCACCGAGGGACCGCCGGTACCAATGGTATAGCTATAGCCGGTGCCCACGACGCCATCGGCGTCGGTGATGCGCACCATGGGCGTCTCCTGAGAGACAAAGCTCTGAATGGCGTCGACCCGCTTCACCTTGGGCTTGAGGTCGACCATGAGCAGTTCGACACGGACAATCTTGGCCATGACTAGGCGACCACGCGCTTGCCGGATGCCTTGTCAAAGACATGCAGGCGGGTCAGATCGAGGGTGAAATCAAGCGTCTCGCCGGGGGCGACGACGCGCGGATTGAGCATTTTGCCCTGCACGTCCATACCGCCCATTTCGACGAAGATGATGGTCTCTGTGCCCAGCGGCTCGGCGATGATGACATTGCGCTGCAGCGGCATTGCCGCCCCATCGCCATGCAGCGCATGACCCTTGGGCGCAAGACTCTCGGGCCGGAAGCCGAGCACGATTTGCTGGGATTGGCTGACTGGCAGACCCGCTGGCAGCGGCACTTCGAGCCCATCGCTGAGCCGGGCCTTGCCATTGCTGACCACGGCATCGAGCAAGTTCATGGGCGGGCTGCCGATAAAGCCGGCGACGAACACATTGGCGGGCTGTTCGAACACTTCGCTGGGCGTGCCGATCTGCTCGATATCGCCGTCGCGCATGATCACGATACGGTCGGCCAGCGTCATGGCTTCGACCTGATCATGGGTAACGTAGATCACCGTGGTCTTGACCCGCTGGTGCAGCTTCTTGATCTCGACACGCATCTGGCCGCGCAGCTTGGCGTCCAGGTTGGAAAGCGGTTCGTCGAACAGGAACACATCGGGATTGCGCACAATGGCGCGGCCCATGGCGACACGCTGGCGCTGACCGCCCGACAGGTTGGCCGGTAGGCGATCCATATAGGGGCCGAGGCCGAGAATATCGGCGGCGTCATCGACGCGCTTGGTGATTTCGGCCTCGCCCATATTGGCGATCTTGAGCCCGAAGCCGAGATTGTCGCGCACCGTCATATGCGGATAGAGCGCGTAGCTCTGGAACACCATGGAGATGTTGCGCGCACGCGGCGGCAGGTCGTTGACCACCCGGTCGCCGATCGAAATCGTGCCCCCGGTGATTTCCTCGAGCCCCGCGATCATGCGCAGCGTGGTGGACTTGCCGCAGCCCGAAGGCCCCACCAGAACCACGAATTCGTTGTGGGCAATCTCTAGATCGATGGCGTGCACCGTCTCCAGTTTGCCATAGCTTTTGCTGACCTTGTCCAGACGAACCTGTGCCACCGAAATATTCCTTATTTAACGCCGCCAAAGGTCAGACCCGAGATCAGGTGCTTTTGCACGATGAAGGTCAGAACCAGAGCGGGAATGATGATGAGCACGGCCATGGCACTCATGCCGGTCCAGTCCACGGTGAACTGGGCGGTGAAGTCCATGAGCCCGACCGGCATGGTCTTGCTGGCGGTGGTACGGGTGAGCTGGCTGGCCAGCGCATATTCGTTCCACGACGTGAGGAAGGCAAAGATCGCAGCTGACGCCAGTCCCGAGCGGGCCAGGGGAAATTCGATCTTCCAGAAGGCCTGCCATGCGGTGCAGCCATCGATCTGGGCGGCTTCGCTCAGATCAACCGGGATCTGCCGGAAAAAGCCGTCTGTCAGCCAGATGGTGAAGGGGATGTTGACCGCCAGATAGACCACGATCAGGCCGAAGCTGGTGTCGATAATGCCCAGGCGGGCCCAGATGATGAAGAGCGGCAGGCTGAGCGCCACACCCGGCACGGTACGGCTGAGCATGAAGGCGAGAAACAGCGTGGCCTTACCGCGGAAGCGGTAGCGGGCAAAGGCGTAGCCGCCGGCCATGCCGATCACCACCGCGATCATGGTGGAGGTCAGCGAGATCACCAGCGAATTGATGAAATACTGCGCCACCGGCAGGCCCTGCTGGACATCGGACAGACCGAACAGCCGGGCGAAATTGTCCAGCGTCCACTGCTGGGGAATCCAGACGGCCGGGCGCGCCAATACCTCGATATTGGGGCGGAAGGCGGTCAGCACCACCCACAGGCCCGGCACGGTCAGGATCACCATGGCGACGAAGACGCCAAAGCGGATCAGCCAGCGCTGCCAGGGCTTCTCGATGCTCAAACGGCTCATTGTGCGCCTCCCATGAAGGTGCGCGCCGCGGTGAGCTTGCGGAAGAAGAACACGGTGAAAAAGATCGAGAGCAGGATCGAGACATAGCCCATGGCATTGGCCATGCCCATCTGGCTGTTCTGGTAGCCGGTGCGGGTCATCAGCGTCCAGATCAGCTCGGTGCGGCCAGCCGGGCCACCATTGGTCATGATGCGGACCATGTCATAGGCCCGCGCCACATCGAGCGAGCGGATGGTCATGGCGATGTACACAAAGGGCATCAGGAAGGGCAGCGTGATGTGCTGGAACACCTGCAGGGGATTACAGCCATCAACCTTGGCAGCCTCGATGGGATCCTTGGGCAGGGCCATCAATCCGGCCAGCAGCAGAATGGCGAAGATCGAGGTCGACATCCAGATTTCGGCGAAGATTATGGAGAAATTGGCCAGCGTTCCATCGACCAGCCAGGGAATGGGCTGGGTGATCAGACCCAGATCGAACAGGGCGTTGTTCACCAGACCGATGGAGTCGTTGAAGATGTACTTGAACTGGAATCCCACCAGAATGGGCGAGAACATCATGGGAAACATCATGATGGTGCGCAGCGTGCGCTGACCCCAGGTGATCTTGTTGATCAGCAGCGCCAGGCCCAGGCCGAGCAGCATTTCCAGATTCAGCGTGATGGTCACGAAAATAAAGGTCCGGCCGAATGCCCACCAGAAATCCTCATTGCCCATCAGGCGCTGGTAATTGCGCAGACCGACGAAGTTGAACAGCGTGGCGGGCTTGGTCAGATTGTAGCTGGTGAAACTGGTCCAGAACGAGACCAGCAGCGGCACCAGAACCACCGCCAGAATGACGATGATGGCTGGCAGAAGCAGCAGATAGGGCACGGCGCGCGGCGAACGGAAAAAGGCGGCAAAGCCTTCGCTCCAGCGGGCACGTGGCGGTATTTGGACGTCGGTAGCCACGGAAAGGACCCCCACCCTTGCTTCCCCCCGCGGGGGAAGGCGACTAAAATAAACAAACCAGAACAATGCATGCCAGCATCTGGCTGAACATGTTTACGGCAAGGGCCTTGCGGGTCCCGGGTCCCGAGCCAGACTCGGGAGGGATGCTGCCCGGCGAACCGGGCAGCACAGAGTCAGCTAGAGGATACCGGCATCTTCAAGGATCATGCGGGCTTCATCGGCGGCCTTGTCGAGGGCTTCCTGTGGGGTCTTCTCACCCACGATGGCAGCCTGCAACTGTGGCCAGAGCACGTTGGACACCTCGATCCACTGGGGGATCAGTGGTGGCGTGCGGGCATCGGCCAGGCTGGCCTGCCAGATCGGGAACATTTCGGCGAGAGCGGTTTTGCCGTTCTCGTTGAAATAGGTAATGACTTCGTCGAAGGTCTTGGAGCGGGTCGGCAGATTGCCGGCCTGAGCTTCCATCATTTCGCTTTCGTCATTGGTCAGGAAAACGGCGAGTGAGGTCGCAGCTTCCTTGTTGTCACAAGCTTCAGTGACCGAGAAGGAGTGCGAACCGGACCAGCCGCCACGCACGCCGGCAGAACCAACTGGCGACACGGCAAAGCCGAGCACGTCAGAGATCTTGGAGGCGGCCGGATCGCTGTAGAAGCCGGCAAAGCCCGGCCAGTCAAGATCGACCGCCAGCTGGCCAGCGGCCATGGCCTGACCGATATCATCCCAGGTGTAGTTCACGGTACCGGCTGGCACGCCGCCAGCATCATAGATGTCCTTGAACCAGTTGAGCGCATCAACGCCTTCTGGCGAATTGAAGATCGGGTTCCAGTCGGCGTCGAACAGATCGCCGCCATTGGCGCGCAGGATTTCCATGAAGCGGCCGGACATGCCTTCGTCCTTGCCCGCGAAGGCCGTGCCGTACAGGTTTGGCGGATCAGCAAAGAAGATGATCTGCTGCTTGAACTCCTCAAAGGTCTTGGGCGGTGCCAGATCGGCGCCGAACTCGGCCTTGTAGGCCTCCATATTGGCCGGGTCCTCATAGAGGTCCTTGCGGTAATACAGGTTCGACACGTCGGTCACACGGGGCAGTTGCACCAGACGGCCATCGACCATGGCAGACTTGAGGGTGCCCGGGACGTATTTGGCCAGTTCTTCAGCCGGGATCATGGTCGACAGGTCGACATACAGATCGCCGTATTGTGGTGCGAAGCTGGTGTGGTTGGAGCCGACGCACCAGGTAATCTGGCCGGTGGCGATGTCCTGCTTGATCTCGCGATCAAGGTCGAAGTGGTTCTTGGACGAGACGATCTCGACCTTGGCGCCTGTCAGCGCCTCCCACTCTGGAATACGCGTGTAGAGCTTTTCGTACTGCGTGCCGCCGATCAGTTTCACCTTGAGGGTGTAATCGGGGAACGAGCCGTAGTCGAAGTCTTGAGCGATCGCCGCGCCCGACAGGGTCGCCAACGCGCACGATGCCAGGAGCGCCCTGGCCAGAAACTTGGTTGCCATTGTTTTCCTCCAAGGACCTTTCAGATGGTGCCCCGTTTTGCGGCTTGATCATCCATATGTGAAAAGTCTATTCGTAGGTAAGCACGAAGCTCGCGGGGTCGTCAACCGGCTGGCGCGGCGTAAAGTATCGTCTGGCGGGTTGAGGCAGGGCTCGGCAGGACGCTTTCAAAGCTGGTGGTCAAAAGCACGACAAAGGCGCCAAAGGTGCCGCTCGGTGCTAACAGTGTGTTAGCCAGTGGGGCCAGGATGCGACAAGAGAGCGAAAGGGCGGTGAGGCGTGGCGACTGAAGATGATGGGGACCGCTACCGCGCTCCGGCGCTGGACAAGGGGCTGGATATCCTTGAGCTGCTGGCCGGAACGGCCGACGGGCTGAGCCAGGCTGAAATCGCCAAGGCGCTCGACCGCACGCCCAATGAAATCTACCGCATGCTGGACCGGTTGGTGCGCCGCGATTATGTGCGCCGCACCCCCGAAGACCGCTATGAAATCACGCTCAAGCTGTTTGAGCTGGGCCATGCGCGCCCCCCACGCACCGGCTGATCAGCCAGGCCATGCCGGTGATGCGCCGGTTCGCGCTGCAGGCTGAACAGGCCTGTCATCTGGTGGTGCAGGATCGCAATATTCTGGTGGTCATCGCGCAGGTCGACGGGCCCGGCTACTGGAACGTGTCGATCCGTGTTGGCAGCCGCATCAGCCTGATCAATACCGGCTCGGGTCATGTTTTTCTGGCCTATGCCAGCGCCGAAGAACGCGCGCTGATGCTGGAAGAACGGCGGCTGGGCAGTGTCGAAACCATGCCACGCGGGCTCGAGGCGCGGCTCGAGGGCGTGCGCGAGCAGGGTTATGAAAACATGCCCAGCGCCCAGACCGCTGGCGTCCAGAATCTGTCAGCGCCGATCTTTGGGCCGCTCGGGGGCGTCATTGCGGTGCTGACCTGCCCCTATTCGCAACGGCTGGACAAGCTCGATGTACCCCATGTCCCACAGACACTCTCGCTGCTGCTGCAATCCAGCCGCGAAATTTCACAGCGCTCGACGCTGAGCGCCTAGGAGGACCCGATATGCGCATTCTCGACACCCATCTGCACCTGGTCTATCCCGACCGTTTTGACTACCCTTGGCTTTCGGATGCGCCGGCAATCAACAAGCCCTGGACGGTCGAGGACTATTTCGCCGAAGCGCTCCCGCTGGGCATCGAGTCGGCGCTGCATATGGAAGTCGATGTCGCTGAGGCCGATCTGCTGGGCGAGAGCGAGTTCGTCCTCACCCTGCCCCGCGTGGTCGGCGCCATTGCCGGCTGCCGCCCGGAGCACATGAATTTTGTCGATCAGATTGAGCAGCTTAGCGAACATGCTCACGTCAAGGGCGTGCGCCGCATCCTGCATCAGATGCCAGACGATCTGAGCCAGTCCGACCTGTTCGTCGAGAACATTCGCCATCTGCCCGATTACGATCTGAGCTTTGATCTGTGCGTGCGCGCCGACCAGTTGCCGATTGGCCAGATGCTGGCCGAGCGGGCGCCTGACGTAACCTTCGTGCTGGACCATTGCGGCGTGCCCGATGTGACTGGCGGCGGGCTTGACCCGTGGCGCGCGTACATCAGCAATATCGCCAAGGTGCCCAATGTGATGGCCAAGGTTTCAGGCATTGTCGCCTATTCGGGGGCCGACTGGAGCGTCGACACCATCCGCCCCTATGTCGAGCACATCATTGAAAGCTTCGGCTGGGATCGCGTGGTGTGGGGGTCCGACCATCCTGTGGTGACGCTGACCGGCTCGCTGACCCGCTGGGTCCAGGCTACCCACGAGATCATCAAGGGTGCCAGCGACGACGAGAAGGCCAGGCTGCTGCACCTCAATGCTGAGCGGATCTACAAGGTCTAGGACCACGGCGCGCGAATGGAGGAGGTCAAAACAATGCGACGTTATGGTGCCGTTATTGGGCTCAAGCCCGAACAGATCGCTGAATATAGGCGGGTGCATGCCGCGGTCTGGCCCGATGTGCTGGCGCAGATCAAGGCGAGCAATATCTCGAACTACTCGATCTTCCTGCGCGAACCGGAGAATTTGCTGTTCGCCTATTACGAATATTCCGGCAGCGACCACGACGCCGATATGGCCGCCATGGCGGCCGATCCGCGGACACAGGAATGGTGGGCCGTCTGCATGCCGATGCAGTCCCCGCTGGAGAGCCGGGCCGAGGGCGACTGGTGGGCCAGCACCGAAGAAGTTTTCCACCTCGACTGATCCTGGATCAAACTGAGCACCACGTCGGCGGCAGCCCCGGCACCGCTGATGCTTTTTTTGGGGGCCAGGGGGATAAGGGGGATAGCTCACTAGCCGTTCTGGGGCGGCGCAGACGGCAGATCTGCAGCGCAATGATGGTGAGCTTTGGCATCCGGACTTGTCACTTCAACTCGCATGTGAAAAGAATATTCACATAAGAATGACGCTAAGTGCGTCGCGAGGGGGAGGGCAATCGTGCCCATCGATGTTTCCAGCCTGCAGCAAAGCTGGCCAAAACCGAACGCGCCACGCCCGATCGTCATCATCGGGGCGGGCGGCATCGTCAATGATGCCCATCTACCCGCTTATGAGATGGCCGGTTTCACGGTCGCTGGCGTGTTCGACATTGACGGGGACAAGGCCAAGGCTCTGGCGGCCAAATGGAACATTACCGCCTTCGCCACGCTGGACGAGGCCATCGCAACGCCCCATGCGGTTTATGACCTGGCCCTGCCCCCCGCCGCCCATCTGAGCGTGCTGCCCAAGCTGACCGACGGCGCTAGCGTGCTACTGCAAAAACCCATGGGCCGCGATCTGGCCGAGGCCAGCGCCATCCTCAAGCTGTGCCGCGACAAACATCTCGTGGCGGCCGTCAATTTCCAGCTGCGCTTTGCGCCGATGATGCTGGCGGTGCGCGACGCCATAAGCCGCGGCTATCTGGGCGATCTGATCGATACCGAGGTGCATCTCAATCTGGTGACGCCCTGGCATTTGTTCCCGTTTCTCAATGGCATGCCGCGGGTCGAGATCGCCGTGCACTCCATCCATTATCTCGACCTGATCCGGGCATTTCTGGGCAATCCAAGCGGCATTCACGCGCGGACCATGGGCCATCCCTCGACCGAGTTGGCGCAGACGCGCACCAGCGCACTGATCGATTTTGATGATGGCGTCCGCACCACGCTGAGCATCAATCATCACCACGGTTTTGGTCGCAAGTTCCAGGATGCCAGTTTCCGCTTCGAGGGCACCAGAGGCGCCGCGATGATCAAGCTGGGCCTGCTGCTGAACTACCCTGAAGGCGAAACCGACGAGCTGTGGATCGTCCAAAAGGGCGAAGACTGGCAACAGGTTAGCCTAAACGGCGGCTGGTTCCCGCATGCCTTTATCGGCACGATGAGTAATCTGCAGCGCTTTGCAGCCGGCGAGGACAAAACACTCCTGACCTCGGTGGAAGACGCCTGGCACACCATGGCGCTGGTTGAAGCCGCCTTTCAGTCCGCCGCCAGCCCGGCGACGCCAATCAAGGCGACACCATGAGCACCATCGGCCATTCCTCAACCCATCCCACGACGATGCCGGCCGAGCATGCCGACATCCCGGTGTGGAACAGCGAAAACTGGTTCTACGAGGACTGGGAAACGGGTCATCAGATCCGCTCGCTGCGCCGGACCATTTCGGAGGGCGAGAGCATGACGTTCAACGCTCTGGTCACCGACATGCACCCCTATGTGGCCGACGATATCTTCGCGACCAGTGAAGGGCAGTTCGGCAAGCGGCTGGTGGCCGGAGCCTTCGTTTTCTCGGCCGGGCTCGGGCTGGTGGCGACCAATTGCGTGAACGCCTTCAGCTATGGCTATGACAAGCTGCGTTTCATCAAGCCGACCTTTATCGGCGACACCATCTACACCATCCGCACCAATCTCGAAAAACACCCCAAATACAAAGAGCTGGGCCTGTGCCGAGCGTCCTATGAGGTGTTCAAGGGCGAAGGTGAGCTGGTGCTCTATTGCGAACATATCCAGACCGTCAAGTACCGCAAACCGGAAGACTTCGTCGGCCAGACGAAGGAGTGACCATGACCGAAACTCCCCTGCTTGATGGCCTTGTGGTCATCGATATGTGCCAGTTCCTTTCGGGCCCCTATGCCAGCCTGCGGCTGCAGGATCTGGGGGCGCGAGTGATCAAGATCGAACGCCCCGATGGCGGCGATCTGAGCCGTCGGCTCTATCTCAGCGACACCGAAATCGGCGGCGATTCTACGATCTTTCACGCCATCAACCGGTCCAAGGAAAGCCTGTCGCTCGACCTGAAGAACCCCGACGATGTCGCCGCCCTGCGCAAGCTGTTGGCCAAGGCCGATGTGGTAATGCAGAACTTCCGGCCAGGCGTGATCGAGCGGTTGGGGCTGGACTATGCGGCGGTCAAGGCGATCAACCCTGCCATCGTTTACGCCTCGATCACCGGCTATGGCGGGGAAGGTCCATGGGTCGACCGGCCGGGCCAGGATTTGCTGGCGCAGGCCCGCTCGGGCGTGATGTGGCTCAATGGCGATGATGATCAGGGCCCGGTGCCGTTTGGTCTAGCGATTGCCGACATGCTGGCTGGCGCCGCCGTGGCGCAGGGCGTTCTGGCTGCGCTGGTGCGGCGGGGCATGAATGGTCAGGGGGCCCACATCGAAACCAGCCTGCTCGAAGTGCTGGTGGACTTCCAGTTCGAAGTGCTGACCACCCATCTCAATGACGGTCGGCGCACGCCCAAGCGCAGCGAATATCGTTCGGCCCATGCCTATCTGTCGGCGCCCTATGGAGTTTACCCAACCGCTGACGGCTATCTGGCGATCGCCATGACGCCATTGCCCAGATTGCAGAGCCTGCTGGGCATTGAGGCGCTGGGCCAGTTCAGTGATCCCAAGAGCTGGTTCAGCCAGCGCGACGCGATCAAGCAGATCATCGCCGACCAATTGGTCACCCAACCCACCGCGCATTGGCTGAGTATCCTTGAGCCCGCCGATATCTGGTGCGCCAAGGTGCTGGACTGGCCCGAACTGTTGGCCAGCGAGGGTTTTAAGGCCCTCGACATGCTGCAGACGGTCACGCGCGAAGACAATGTTTCCATTACCACCACGCGCTCCCCATTACGGGTCAATGGTCAGCGGGCCCGCACCCATCGCGCTGCACCATTGATCGGTGAGCAGAGCGCCAAGATCCGCGCGGAGTTCGGACTTTGATTACTTTGAAGGGCATGACCTGGGACCATCCACGCGGCTTTGATCCGATGGTCGCCACCGCCAGGGCCTGGCAGGAACAGACGGGCGTGCAGATCGTCTGGGACAAGCGCAGCCTGCAGGATTTCGAGTCCTTTCCCGTCGAGGAACTGGCGCGGCAATATGATCTGATCGTGATCGATCATCCCCATGTCGGGCAGATCACCAAGGAAGGCTGCCTGGCGCCGCTGGATGTTGCCGGCCGCGAGGCCGAAAGGGCCGCCATGGCCAGCCACAGCGTTGGTCCATCCTTTGCCAGCTACGACTATGCCGGGCACCAATGGGCCTTCCCGATCGATGCGGCGGCGCAGGTTCAGGCCTATCGCCCCGACCTGCTGGACGGACCCGCCAAGAGCTGGACCGAGGTAGTCGAACTGGCCAAGGCCGGTCGTGTCATTCTGCCCATGCGGGCGCCGCATTCGCTGATGAGCTTTTATACCCTGGCCGGCAATCTGGGCACGCCCTGCGCGACGCAAGGCGACGAACTCATTCCGGAAAAGGACGGCGTGCGGGTGATCGAAACCCTGCGCCAGGTCACCGACCATATCGCGCCGGACCAGTATGCGATGGACCCCATCGCCGCTTCAGAGGCCATGACAAGCGGCGATCAGTTTGCGCTGATGCCGCTGGGCTATGGCTATGTCAGCTACGCCCTGGACGGCTTCCGGCCGCACAAGCTGAAATTTGCCGATATCCCGGTCGCCGGATCGCGCGGGCCGATTGGCTCGGCGGTAGGCGGCACCGGTATTGCCGTATCGGCTTTCTCCAGCCATCAGGAGGCCGCTATCGGCTACGCCTATTGGGTGGCCAGCGAAGCGACCCAGCGCTCGATTTATGCTGGTGCGGGTGGCCAGCCCGGTCATGGACTGGCGTGGGAAGATGACGCGATCAATGCCGCTACGGCCGATTTCTATCGCGCCACGCGCGCCAGCATGCAGGGCGGTTGGCTGCGACCCCGCCATGACGGCTACATGGCATTTCAGGATGCCGCCGCCCGGCGCCTCAATGCGGGCCTGCAGGCCCGCGAGGCGGCAAGTGACATCGTTGCCGCCCTCAACGCATTATTCAGGGAGAGCCGTTGATGGAACGCCCTCGTCACTTTGAGGACTACGTGCTGGGCGAGGTTCGCAAGACCTATGGCCGCACCATTACCGAGACCGATTTCGTAGTCCATGCCGGCCATACCGGGGATTTCTTTCCCCACCACATGGACGCCGAGGCGATGAAGGACTCGCCATGGGGGCAGCGCATTGCGCATGGCACGATGACCTTTGCCATCGGCATCGGGCTGACTGCCAGCGAGATCAATCCCCTGGCCTTTTCCTATGGCTATGAACGCCTGCGCTTTCCCAAGCCGGTGTTTATTGGCGACACCATCCATACCGAGCTGACGATTACCGGGCTCGAGCCTGACCCAAAGCGTGCCGATCACGGTCGGATTACCGAGCAGGTGCGTGTGCTCAACCAGCGCGGCGAGACTGTATTGGCCTGCGATCACATCTACCTGGCGCAGCGGCGAAGCGTGATCGCCTAAACGATAATACCGGTTGAACCCAGCGCCCCAGCATGGAAGTGTCCGCCCCAAAAGGAGACCTTCACAATGGCTCAAATTAGCGCTGACCGCATCGCGGTTTCGACCTGGTCGCTGCACCGTCTGCTGGGCACAACCTACCCTCATGATCTGAGCACCACCGAGATCGGGCCGATGCAGGAGACCTATGGCGAGGGCGATGAATCGCTGCTTGGCCTGCCCTCAGTGCTGGCCAATCATGGCTATCATCGTCTGGAAATCGTCTCGTTCCATCTGCGCAGCCGCGATCCGGTCTATCTGGGCGAACTGCGGGACCAGCTCAAGATTGCCAATGTGAAGCTGCAGACATTGCTGATCGATGCCGGCGATATCAGCGATCCCGAGCATGGCGCCCGCGATCAGGCCTGGATCGCCAGCTGGATCGAGATTGCCAATGAGTTGGGTGCAGAAAACGCCCGGATCATCGCTGGCAAGCAGAAGCCGACGCGCGATGCGCTGGACCGCTCGGTCAAGGCACTGACAGCGCTGGCTGACGGCAATGCGGGCTCGGATGTGCGACTGGTCACCGAGAACTGGTTCGATCTGCTGGCCGAGCCGGCCCATGTCAATTTTCTGCTCGACAAGCTCGATGGCCGCATCGGCCTGCTGGGTGACTTCGGGAATTGGAGTGGGCCGGAGAAATATGCCGACCTCAAGTCGATCTTTGGCCGCGCCGAACTGTGCCACGCCAAGGCCAGCTTCATTGATGGCGATCTCGATGAATCCGACTATGGCCAATGCGTCGCGCTCGCCGAAGAGGCTGGCTACAAGGGCCCCTATACGCTGATCTTTGACAGCGAGATTCCCAATGAGTGGCACGGTTTGGGGGTCGAGCGCGATTTCATCCTGTCGCGCGATGTCTAGGTGCCATTAAGGCGTATATTAACGGATCTGTAGCACACTGCTCTGATGGCAACTGGCTCAAAGTCCTCGGCACAAGCGCAAGCCAGCTTCGCACAATCTGATGCGACGCTGGCACGTATTGTGGATCGCGCTGCCGTGGGCATGGTGGTGTGCGACATGTCTGGCCAGCTGGCCTATGCCAATCATGCGTTCCAGAAGATGCTGGGATATGGCCCCGATCAGAACCTGAGCATTGTCGATCTGGTGCACGCAGACGATGACAGCGCCGGGCGCCAGCATGTGCAGCGCCTGATGCGCGGTGAGACCGATGACTATCGGGGCGAGCACCGGCTGCGCCACAACGACGGCAGCGCGCTCTGGATGGGCGTGGCCGCGTCTGCCCTGCGGGGCGAGGGACCCGCGCAACCCGACTATCTGATTTTTCAGATCACCAGCATTGAGCTGCAGAAAAGAGCCGAAGAAGCACTCGCCTATTCGGAGAGCCGCTGGAACTTTGCGCTCGAAGGCGCCGGTCAGGGTGTCTGGGACCATGACATCCGTACCGACTCCATGTTCTATTCGCGCATGTGGCGCATCATGCGGGGTATTCCGCCCGATGAGGAGGTGGATGGGGACCAGCAGAAATGGCTGGCACGTATCCACCCCGACGATCTGCAGCACGTGCTCGACAATGTCTACAAGCAGGATCAGGGCGACGAGGATTTCGACGCTCTGGAATATCGCGAGCGCAAGCGCGATGGCAGCTATGTCTGGATCCTGAGCCGCGGCAAGCCGGTGGAATGGGATGCCGATGGCAATCCGGTACGCACGCTGGGGACCGACACTGATGTGACCAAGCTCAAGACGGTCGAGCTGGAGCTGGCTGCTGAGAAAGAGCGTCTGCGCGTGACGCTTGAAGCCATTGCGGACGGCATGATCTCCACTGACACCAATGGCCATGTGGTGTTCATGAACCCGGCGGCTGAATTGTTGACCGGCCACAGCAGCACCGATGCACTGGGTCGGCCGGTGCGCGATATCTTTGCGCTGTTTGCTGGCGAGACAGGCGAACGCCAGGCCTGTCCCGTTGCGCGCTGCCTGACCACCGATACCGTGACCAATCTTGACGATGACATGATCCTGATCGGGCCCACCGGTATTGAGCGTGAAATTCGCTGCACGGCCTCGCCGGTCCGCACGCAGGGCGACAAGCTGACGGGCGCCGTGCTGGTGTTTCAGGATGTGACGCAAAGCCGGACGCTGCAGCGCGAGCTGGCGCATTCGGCCAATCATGACGATCTGACCGGTCTGCCCAACCGCGCCGCATTCGATCGCGCGCTCAATAACGCCATTGTGGCTGCAGCTGACCGGCAGCACCAGCACTGCCTGCTCTATATCGATCTGGACCAGTTCAAACCGGTCAATGACACGGCTGGACATGCTGCGGGCGACGCATTGCTGCAACAGGTGGCCCAGACCATACGCGGCAGCTGTCGCAGCCACGACATGGCGGCGCGCATTGGCGGCGATGAATTCGCCGTGCTGCTGCAGGATTGCCCGGCATCGGGCGGCAAGGCCATCGCCGACAAAATGGTGCGCGCCATTGCCGCCTTGTTGTTTGACTGGGCTGGCCGCACCTACAAGATCGGCGCCAGCATTGGCATGACGGCCATCACCGCCACCCCTGCCTCGCCACTGGGATTCATGGGGGAGGCAGACGCCGCCTGCTATGCCGCCAAGGCCCGCGGCCGCGGCATGGCCGTGCAATTCAAGGATATCTAGTCGAGCGGCTTTAGATCACCCAGCAGGGTGGGCAGCAATTCGCTGACCGTGGGATGGATGTGTACGGTTTCAACCATCGTGGTGTAGGGTGTGCGCGCCGCCATCAATTGCAACAGCACCTGAACCACCTCGTCGCCGCCAATTCCCAGTATCGCCGCGCCCAGGATCTGCTTGGTGTCAGCGTCAACCAGCACCTTCATCATGCCCTGCGTCTCGCCGCGTTCCTTGGCGCGACTGACCCGCGACATCGGACGGGTGGCGATCAATGCCTTGCGACCCGATTTGCGCACTTCATCTTCGCTCATGCCGATGCGGCCAAGCGGCGGATCTATGAACAGCCCATGGACGGGAATGCGCCCGGCGACGGAGCGGTCGCCCTTGTCGATGACATTGTCGCCGACGATTTCAAACTCATTATAGGAGGTATGGGTGAAGGCACCGCGTCCATTGACGTCACCCATGGCCCAGATACCCGGCGCGCTGGTGCGCAGATGTTCGTCGGTGACAATGTAACCGCGCTTGTCGGTCTTGACCCCAGCGGCAGGCAGATTGAGCGCGTCGGTATTGGGCGTGCGCCCCAGGGCGATGAGCAGATGACTACCCTCCACCGAGGCCCGGCGTTCGCCGGTCTTGAGCGAGAGCAGCACGCCGCCGCCAGCCCGGGTCACCGATTCTACAGTGGTCTTGAACAGGAAGGTCACGCCTTCGGCTTCAAGAATCTTGCGTATCCAGGCCGAGATATCGGCGTCTTCACGCGATGCGGGCCTGTCACCACGATCAATCACGGTGACCTTGGCACCAAAGCGGGCATACATCTGGGCGAATTCCAGCCCGATATAGCTGCCCCCCACAATGACCAGATGCCCCGGCAGGGTATCAAGGTTCATGATCGAGCTGTTGGTCAGATAGGGCACCTTGTCGATCCCGGGCCAATCTGGCACAGCAGCGCGGGCGCCAGTATTGATGAATATCTGCGGCGCGGTGATGGTGCGCTCGCCAATCTGGACTTCGCTGGGGGAGAGGAAATGCCCCTCGCCCTCGATATACTCCAGCGCTTCGATGCCGCCGAGCCATTCGGTCAGGCTCTCTACCGAAGCGCCGACGACAGCGTCCTTGCGAGCCTTGACCGCCTTCATGTCCACGCTGACTGGTCCCTTGACGGCGACACCGAAGTCACCGGCACGGCGCGCCATCCAGGCAGCGCGGGCGCTGGCGACCAGCGTCTTGGTGGGGGTGCAGCCATCATTGACGCAGGTGCCGCCAATATGTTCGCGCTCGATCAGGGCGACCTTTTGTTTTCGCCAGCCAGACGTGCTGCCAGAAACGGGCCGGACTGCCCTGCCCCGATAACGATGGCATCAAACTGATCCGACATGGTCGACCTCCGCAATTGTGCATACTGACTGCCGACCCAACGGGTGGCTTTGCCAAGGGTTCAATCGAACCGCACCCGTGCGACCATGCGGTTTGAGACACCGCGCGCGCAAGTGCTGTCTGACATGATTGCGGCTATGGCCGGCGGAGCCATCAGTCGCCGCGCAGCACTTCGTCGATTTCGGGCAGATTGTAGAATTGGCGCACCACGTCCCACCCCTCATCGGCGGTATCCACAACGTTGAACAGGTCCAGATCGCCTGGCGAAATGGTGCCGGCGTCCGCCAATGCTTGAAGGTTGAGCACCTTTCCCCAGAAATCCTTGCCGAACAGCAGGAGCGGCACGCGATCCATGCGACCGGTCTGGATCAGGGTCAGGGTCTCAAAAAATTCATCGAGCGTGCCAAACCCGCCGGGGAAAACCGCCACGGCCTTGGCCCGCAGCAGGAAGTGGATCTTGCGGGTGGCGAAATAGTGGAAATTGAAGCTGAACTCGGGCGACACATAGACATTGGGCGCCTGTTCATGGGGCAGCACGATGTTGAAGCCGATCGAGGGGGCGCCGACATCGGTGGCACCGCGATTGCCCGCCTCCATGACGCCTGGACCACCACCGGTGACCACGACATATTCCTTGTTGTCCATGGCCTTGGCGGTTGTGGAGGCCAGTTGCGCAAAGCGGCGTGCCTCGTCGTAATAGCGCGAGGCCGCCTCCAGATTTTTGCGCTGGGTATCATTCTTGGCAGCCCAGGCATCCTTGCCAGGCTCGGGAATGCGCGCACCACCAAACAGCACCACGGTCGAATTGATGCCACGTTCGCGCAGTACGAATTCGGGCTTGAGATATTCAAGCTGGAAACGAATTCCGCGGGTGTCTTCGGAGGTCAGGAATTCGTCATCGGCAAAGGCCAGACGGAAGGCCGATGACTCGGTCTGCGGCGTTCTGGGAGCAAGCTTGGCGGAAGCGATATCTTCCTTGGACGTCCGCAGTGAAGTTTGACGACGCTTGGCCATGAATGCGATCTCCTGTGCTCCAACCCGTCTAGCCGATGGGCGGAGTGATCGCAACGCAGGCGGCGCATGTGTCACAGTTTGCGCCGAGGCCTTGCCATCGACGCAATTAATTCGCATATAGCGCACCGGGAGGTTGGCGCGGACGTGTTCCTCGCCAACCGGGTCAGGTCCGGAAGGAAGCAGCCCC
The DNA here is from genome assembly GCF_055808475.1 of Devosia sp. J2-20. Taxonomy (NCBI): domain Bacteria; kingdom Pseudomonadati; phylum Pseudomonadota; class Alphaproteobacteria; order Hyphomicrobiales; family Devosiaceae; genus Devosia; species Devosia sp. J2-20. Next base: position 3,166,833 of record NZ_CM147870.1, read on the forward strand.
AACGAGACCTTCACGGGTCGTTGCCAGCCTCCTACTTGCCTCTATGATGGTCGCATGACCACAGGCAGATTCCCGAACCTTGACCTAGAGGGGCACGATGGCTGACGCTACGACCTCGCCCTATCTCGTCCTCGCCCGCAAATACCGGCCACAAGACTTCACAACGCTTGTTGGCCAGGATGCCATGGTACAGACGCTGGGCAATGCGTTCGCGCAGAACCGCATTCACCACGCCTTTATTCTGACCGGAGTGCGCGGCGTGGGCAAAACCACGACAGCGCGCATTCTGGCCCGTGCCTTCAACTATGAAGATGCCAGCGGACCGCACCCGACGCTCGACCTGAGTGTTGAGGGCGAGCACTGCCGCGCGATCATCGAAGGCCGCCACGTCGATGTGATCGAAATGGACGCCGCCTCCAATACCGGCATTGGCGATATTCGCGAGATCATCGACTCGGTCAAATACGCGCCGTCATCGGCGCCCTACAAAGTCTATGTGATCGACGAAGTGCACATGCTCTCCACGGCCGCCTTTAACGGCCTGCTCAAGACGCTGGAAGAGCCACCGCCCTATGTGAAGTTCATCTTCGCCACGACCGAAATCCGCAAGGTGCCGGTGACCATCCTGAGCCGCTGCATGCGGTTCGATCTGCGCCGCATCACGCCCGAAATCATGTCGGCCTATCTCGAGTCGATCTTGAGCCAGGAAGGCATCAGCTTTGAGCCTGAAGCACTGGCGATGATCGTGCGGGCCGGCGAAGGCTCGGCGCGCGACAATCTCAGCCTGCTCGATCAGGCGATTGCCCATGGCAATGGCACGGTCACCGCCGCAACGGTCAAGGCCATGCTGGGGCTGGGCGACCGGGCGCGGATCATCGATCTGTTCGAAGAATTGATGGGTGGCCGGATTGGCGAAGCCATCGAAACGATGCGCAGCCTGTATGACATGGGTGCCGATCCACAGACGCTGGTTGCCGATCTGGCCGATTTCACCCATCTGGTGACGCGCATCAAGGTTGTGCCCGCCGCAGCTGATGATGTGTCGCTGACACCTGATGAGCGCACACGCGGCGCCGATCTGGCGGGCAAATTGCCCATGCGGGCGCTGACACGGGCCTGGCAGATCCTGTTCAAGGGCTATGACGAAGTGGCGCGGGCCAATAATGGCCTGCAGGCTGCCGAAATGGCGTTGATCCGCCTGGCCTATGCCGCCGATCTGCCCAGCCCGGACGATCTGATTGCCAAGCTGGCCAATCAGCCCGCGCCGGCCGCCGGCCAGCAATCAATGATGCCGATGCCGCGCGGTCCCTCTGGCGGGTCTTCGGGCGCCTCCTCGGCCATGCGCGTTGAGCAGCCCCGCCCTATCGATACTGAAGCCATCGCGAGCCAGCCTGCGGTACCGCAGGCGCAGGTTCAGCCCGCGCTGGCCACTGTGGCCAGCTACAAGGAGTTGATCGCCCTGGCGGGCGCCAAGCGCGACGTTCTGGTCAAGCTCGCCCTGGAAGGCTCCATGCGACCTGTGTCGTTCGAGCAGGGCCGGATTGAGGTCGCGCTGGTCGACGGCACCGACCCGGGCATCATTGCCACGCTATCGGCGCGCTTGCAGAAGTGGACCGGCGAGCGCTGGCTGGTGATGGTTTCAACCAAACCGCCAGAGGGGCTGACGGTTCGTCAGGAGACCGAGCAACGCACACAGGCTCACCATGCCGCGGCGCATGAGGACCCTTTGGTCAAAGCCATTTTAGAGACATTTCCGGGGGCCAAGGTGGTCAACGTCAAGGTGCGCGATGACGCAGCTGTCGTTGATGATGTTCCCCCACCCCCAGTTGAAGAGGATGACGACGAATGAAAGACATTATGGGCATGATGAAGGCCGCCAGCGAGATGAAAGGCAAGATGGAGGCCATGCAGGCCGAGCTTGCCGAGCTGGTCGTTGAAGGCCGCTCCGGCGGCGGCATGGTCGTGGTTTCGCTCACCGGTAAGGGTGACATGAAGGGCGTCAAGATCGACCCCTCCATGTTCAAGGAAGATGATGTCGAGGTCCTCGAGGATCTGATCATCGCCGCTCATGCTGATGCCAAGACCAAGAGCGAAGCGGCCATGCAGGAGCGCATGAAGGAAGTCACCGCCGGGTTGCCCATCCCCCCCGGCATGAACCTGCCGTTCTAGGCCATTCTGCAATTGGCCAATGGTGGACCCGAGATTGAACAACTGATCCAGCTGCTGGCACGCTTGCCGGGGCTTGGACCGCGCTCGGCTCGTCGGGCCGTTCTGCAGTTGATCAAGAAAAAAGAGCAGTTGATGATCCCGCTATCGGCGGCGCTGGATCGGGCTGTCGAGGCTGTGCGCACCTGTGAAGTGTGCGGCAATGTCGATACCATCAACCCATGCTCGATCTGTTCGGATCCGCGCCGGGGCGATAGCGGCATGTTGATTGTGGTGGAAGACGTGGCCGATCTGTGGGCGCTGGAGCGCGCTGGTGTTGGCGCGGTCAGATATCATGTCCTGGGCGGCGTCCTGTCGCCGCTGGATGGGATAGGCCCTGATGATATCAGCATCAATGAGCTGATCGCGCGGGCACATGAGTTCCGCGAGATCGTACTGGCGGTCAACGCAACCGTCGAGGGACAGACCACAGCCCACTACATTATGGACCGACTTGGCGAGACCGAAATCAAGGTCAGCCGCCTGGCCCACGGCGTACCCGTGGGCGGTGAGCTGGACTATCTCGACGAAGGCACGCTGAGCCAGGCGCTGAAAGCGCGTACCGCGATCTAGTCGTCTTAGGTGTCTAGTGGGTCTGGGCGTCCAAATCCTCGGCCGCCTCCTCGGTATCTTCTGCCTCTTCGGCAACGCCATCGTCAGCGGTGCTGCCCTGCTCGATGGCTTGTCGGGCGTCAAAATCATCGGGTGACAGGGTGTCGAGGCGATCGCCCTGACCGGTTTCGAGCGGGGCACCCAGACCGGTAAAGTCGGCATTATCGTCGACATTCTCCATGGACCCGCTCAGCTCCTCAATGGCGCGGTCCACCTCATCGAGCAGAGCCGCCGGGTCTTCCTCGCCCCAGTCGCCGCTCTCACGTGCGGCGCTTTCGTCGCGCAGTTCCCGCAGCCGCGCCAGACGCTCGCTGGCCGGACGGTCTGCGCCATAGCGCAGGTCTTCGACCTCGCTCTGACTATAGGGCTGCGCGATGCCGGGCTGATCGGCGTTGTCGAAATTGGTGTCCTGCGGCAGCAATGTGCCGGGGTGATCGATATGTTGTGCCAAGACGGCCTCCTGCAATTGGTTTTGCGGGGAGAAACGCGACGGTGCGAAACTGGTTCGACCGACAGAGCAATCGTGATCAGGCCAGGTCGCCCGGATCGTCGACCACCAGCCGCAACGTCGGTTCAGGATCGCTCTGATCGCCATCAACGCCATCCCAGTCGGGTGGAATGGCCCGGCTGGACTTGGCACCGAGTTCACGCAGCATTTCGACCTGACGCACCACATTGCCATTGCCTGAGGACAGCTGCTTTTTGGCGTCGTCGAAGCTTGACCGAGCCTTGCCCAGATGACCATCGAGCTTGTCCATGGTGCTCAGGAACCCAGCCACCTTGTCGTAGAGCGCACCGGCACGGCTGGCGATCTCTTCGGCATTGCGGTGGCGCTTTTCGATGTCCCAGACATTGCGCACTGTGCGCAGCACGGTCATCAGCGTGGTGGGTGTGGTCAGCATCACGCCCTGACTCATGCCATATTCGACCAGCTTGGTATCGGCCTGAATAGCGGTGGCCAGCGCCGATTCGATGGGCACGAACATCATCACGTAATCGAGGCTGCTACGGGCGTGGCGTTGATATTCCTTGCCGCCCAGGGTCTTGATGTGACTGCGGATCGAGACAATGTGGGCCTGCAGATACTGGTTCTTGGCGTCATCCTCGCAATTGACGTAGGCCTCAAAGGCGGTGAGCGACACCTTGGAGTCGATGACCAGACGGTCATTATTGGGCATCAGCACTTCAACGTCAGTGCGCACTCGTGCACCGTCCTCGCCCGTGTGGCTGGCCTGGGTGATGAACTCTTCGCCTTCGCGCAGGCCTGAGCCTTCCAGAATGGTCGAGAGGATCATTTCGCCCCAGGCACCCTGAGTCTGGGAATTACCCTTTAGCGCCCGGGTCAGGTTCTGCGCTTCGGTGGTGATCTGCAGATTGCTGGCTGCCAAAGCGCGGATCTGTTCGCTCATGGTGGCGCGGTCGCGCAGCAACTCGCCCTGAAACTCGACGATTTTCTCGTTGAGCGGCTTGAGCAGCACGTCGACCTGCTCACGGTTCTGCTTGGAAAATGTCTCGCCATGGCTTTTGAGCACTTCGCCGGCAATGGCCTTGAACTCATCGGTCATGTGCTGGCGCGCCTCAAGGAAGCGCTTGTGGTTCTCTTCGGCCTGCTTGACCTGCTCAGCCATGCGGGCGCGCAGGCCCGAGACTTCCGAGAGCAGCGACGACCCCTTCTCACGTTCGATGTCGAGCAGTTCTTCGCCGCGCTCTCGCTCCTGGGCGAGCTGATGGTCCAGTTCCTGAATGCGGCTGTCGCGCTCGGTAATCTGAGCCAGGAAATTGCTGCGCAACTGCTCGGACGCCTGCTGGGCAGCCGCTTCGGCGCGCGCGGCGCTGGCGCGCATGGCGCCCACCACAATAGCGGCCAGCACCAGAACGAGTAACACCCCGCCCAGAATTGCCGCGGTGAGGTAGGAGACCGGCCAGTCGCCGAGTGTAAAAAGCAGTGTGTCCATGGGTGGAGTTCTAGCCGATTCGAGGCGTTGCCATAATGTTCCAATGCGCCGATGACGCCATCGCGACTGCCACAAGAGTTGACCTCACGCGCGAAAATACCATATCGAGAGGCACTTCCCTTATTGCCGGACCTTCATCATGGCCATTCGCCCCATTCTCGTCATTCCCGATGCGCGCCTGCGTGCTGTCACCGATCCGATCATCGAGGTCGATGAGGAGATCAAGACCCTGGCCGCCGACATGCTTGAAACCATGTATGACGCGCCCGGTATCGGTCTGGCTGCGCCGCAGATCGGGGTGATGAAGCGTATCGTGGTAATGGATCTGGCTGGGGAAGATGAGAAACCCGAGCCGCTGGTGATGATCAATCCCGAAATCACCCATTTCGGCGAGCAGATGCAGGTGACCGAAGAGGGCTGCCTGTCGATCCCCGAACTGTATTACGAAGTCGAGCGTCCCAATGATGTGGTGGTGAAGTACACCGATCTTGAGGGCAAGGAAGTCACCAAGGAAGCCGAGGGCAAGCTGGCCGTGTGCATTCAGCACGAACTCGATCACCTCGATGGCGTGCTCTATATCGACTATCTCAGCCGCCTCAAGCGCGACCGGGTCATCAAGAAATTCGACAAGGCTGCCAAGCGCGCCGCTGGCTAGAATTGCGCCGGCCCCAGTGTGGGCCAGGCCATCAAGGAAGGTCGGACAATGCGTGTCGTCTTCATGGGTACGCCCGATTTTTCCGTGCCGACCCTGACAGAACTTGTTTCCAGCGGTCACGAAGTGGTGGCGGTCTATACCCGCGCGCCCAAGCCGGCTGGCCGGGGACAGGAAGAGCGCAAATCGCCCGTCCACATGGCGGCCGAAGGTTTCGGCATTCCCGTGTTCACACCACGCTCACTCAAGGGCGAGGCCGAGCAGATCATCTTTGCCAGCCATGATGCCGATGTTGCGGTTGTGGTCGCCTATGGCCTGCTGCTGCCCAAGCCCGCGCTTGATGCGCCCCGCCTGGGGTGCCTGAACCTGCATGGTTCGCTGCTGCCACGCTGGCGTGGCGCGGCACCGATCCAGCGCGCGATCATGGCCGGCGACAGCCAGACCGGCGTGCAGGTGATGCAGATGGAAGAAGGGCTCGATACGGGCCCGGTCGGTCTGGGCGAAGTCATCGCCATCGCCCCCGACATGACGGCAGGCGAACTGCACGACACCATGATGCGGGTTGGTGCCGATCTGATGGGGCGGGCCTTTGCCGCGCTGGAGCGCGATAGCCTGGAGTTCACGCCACAGCCTGAAGAAGGCACCACCTACGCCAAAAAGATCGAAAAGGCTGAGAGCCGCATCGACTGGTCGCGACCCGCCGCGGACGTCCATAATCACATTCGGGGGCTGTCACCCTTTCCTGGCGCCTGGTTCGAAATCGACCTGGGTGGCAAGTCGGTGCGGGTCAAGGCACTGCGATCCAGCCTGGGTGAGGGCACCGGTGCCCCCGGAACCCTGTTGGGCGACCTGACAATCGCCTGTGGTGACGGTGCGGTGCGGCTGACTCAGGTGCAGCGCGAGGGTAAGGGCGCAATGGATGCCGCCACCTTCCTGCGTGGTGCGGGTACGCTGCCGGCTGCTGTCCGCTAGGCATGCCCCGCTTCAAGCTCACCATCGAATATGACGGCACGCCGTATTCCGGCTGGCAGCGGCAGAAGACGCAGCCGAGTGTGCAGCAGACGCTGGAAGATGCCATTTTCAAGATGACCGGCGAGACGCTCACGCTGCAGGCCGCAGGTCGCACCGATGCGGGTGTGCATGCGCTGGGCCAAGTGGCTCATATCGATTTGACCCGAGAATGGGACCCGTTCCAGGTCCGCGAAGGGCTGAACCATCTCATGCGACCCAACCCGGTTGGGATCATCGCGGCCGAGCGAGTAGACGAGACGTTCGAGGCGCGGTTCTCTGCAACTGCGCGCCACTATGAATACCGCATCCTCAATCGCCGTACGCCAGCGATCCTGGAGCGCAATCATGTGTGGCATGTGCACAAGCCACTGAATGCCGAGATCATGGATCAGGCCGCCCAGCTGATTCTAGGGCATCATGATTTTACCACCTTCCGGTCATCGGAATGTCAGTCCAAGTCGCCGATGAAGACGCTGGACGTGCTGCATGCGCGGCGCGAGGGCGATCATATCGTCATCAATGCCAGCGCGCGCAGCTTCCTGCACCATCAGGTGCGGTCGATGGTGGGTTGTCTCAAGCTGGTGGGCGAGGGCAAATGGACGCCAGCCGATTTCCGGGCGGCGCTTGACGCCAGAGACCGCAGCGCGTGCCGCGCGATGGCGCCATCAGCCGGACTATACCTGACGCAAGTCGACTACTAGCTGACCGCCGGCATGAAGATGTCGGGGGCGACCATGGCGATGATCAGTCCCATGGCCACGGCCTGGATGATCAGCTTGGCCACGATGAAGATCACGATCTGCAGTGGCGCCAGGGTGACGATCAGGCGGGCAATATTGACCTCCACGACCAGTGCGGCCACGCCCACCAGAATGGTGGCGAACTGACCGGCCCCGACCATGAGCAGGATCAGGGTGATCACCGAGGCGAACAGGTTGATCCAGTTAAAGGTCACGATATAGGGCACAAAACCGTCGAGGCGACCGAACTGGCGCAGCACCAGCCAGCCAGCACCAGCCTGCAGCACATAGAGCATGGCGCTCATGAACAGCCCTGTCGACGCTGCACCCGACTCCATGGAGAAGCCGAGCAGTCGCGGGCCATAGGCCGACAGTGCACCGGCAATCAGAAAGGCGATAAAGCTACTGACCAGACCACGCTGGCCGAAGTCAAAATAGGTCGGCGCCTTGCGATCTCCGGTAAGCAGGGCAAAGCTGCCCTGGGCGGCGGCAACCAGTTCGTCGAAGAAGGTCGGGGTCGATTGGGCCAAGGCGCGTCTCGATCGGTCAGAGGGGGGCGTTGGACAGCATGTAGAGCGCATAACGCATCGCCACAAGAAGCAGGACCGTCAAAACAGCAAAGCCGGCCGCAGTACCGAGGCTCCAATCGCATGCCTGACGGGCAAGACGATATAGCAGAAATCCCAGCGCGAACCATGCCATCATGACGACGGGACCGCCGATCATGGCCAGCAGGCCCTCGATCAGCAGGAAACCGGTCATGGCGTAGATGCCGGGCACCAGCACTGGCAGCATGGGCGCTTCACTCTTGAGGATATTGCGCGTGGTGACCAGCGTCACCAGCAGCGAAATGACCGGCAAGGCCAGAATGACCATGGCGGCGAGTACGCCGAACGTTGCAGGCATGCCGATGCTCATCGAGGCGATTGCCACAGCCAGAAAAGCGAAAAAGGCAAAGACGCACAGCGCCGTTGCCAGGCCGGCACCACTCAGAGTGAAGCGATCGCGCCAGCCGGGCTGGCCGCGGATGATCATCTGCCAACCTCTTGTCGCGTCGCTCAGGACCGACCAGATTTTCATGACGCCACTCCAAAAAAGCCAAGCATGAAACGGCGATATATATCCGTCAGCCCCGTGAGGTCGCTCAGGGCGATGTGTTCGTCTGCCTTGTGCATGGAGGGACCGACAAGACCGCATTCCACCACTGGCCCATATTGGGCGATGAAACGGGCGTCAGAGGTGCCACCACCCGTCGAGAGCGCCGGTGGCTGGCCCGTGATGGCCGCAATGGCTGCCGAGAGGGTTTGCACATCGTCACTGAGGGGTGACAGGAAGGAGCGCGAGGGCGTGCCAGCCAGTTCAAAGCTGATACTGGCGCCAGCTGGATCTATGCTGGCGATGCGGGAGCGCACCCAATCCGTCAGCCTGTCTGGCGTCCACAGGTCATTATAGCGGATATTGAAGCGAATGGTACCGGCGGCCGGAATGACATTGGAAATGGCATTGCCGACATCAATCGAGGTGACTTCGAGATTGGTCGCTGGAAAATGCTCGGTGCCGGTGTCGATGGTCGTGTCTAGGGCCGTGACCACGCGCGCCAGCGCCGGCATGGGATTGTTGGCCTTGTCGGGATAGGCCACATGGCCCTGTGTGCCCGCTACGGTGATGACCCCGGACAATGAGCCGCGGCGGCCAATCTTGATGCTGTCACCCAGGGTTGCAGCAGAGCTGGGCTCGCCCACAATAGCGAAGTCGAAGTGGTGCTGGTTCTGCTCGGCCCATTTCATCAGCTTGTCGGTGCCGTTAATGGCGTCGGCTTCCTCATCATTGGTGATGGCGAGCATGATGGTGCCGGCATCGGCAGGCATGGCTGCAGCAGCGGCAACAAAGGCAGCAACACCCGACTTCATGTCTGCTGCACCGCGACCATAGAGCTTGCCGTCAGCTTCGCGCGGGGTGAAGGGGTCGGCGGTCCAGTTGGCCAGATCGCCGGGGGGCACGACGTCGGTGTGTCCGGCGAACAGCAGACGGCGCCCCCCGTGCCGCGGGTGGCAAACAGATTGTCTACCGGATAGGAGCCATCGCCCTCAAAGACCAGCCGAGTGACTTCAAAGCCAATGGATTTGAGCGTGATCTCGAGCAGATCGAGCGCCCCGGCTTCGGTGGGGGTGACCGAGGGACACGCAATCAGATCCTTGAGAAGTCGAGCAGGATCATCCGCTACGCTTTTGGTCACCAGGTAATCCCGTTCTTGTTGGTTCAGGCCGCGCCGTCGAGCGGATCAGGGCCGTATGTGTTGCTGCCAGTCGTTCCGCGCAGAAAGCCCAGCTGAATGATGATATAGAGGCCGTAGATTGCGGCCGCGAAGAAGACGATCGCCAGCGGAAAGCTCGGCGTCGACATCGTCGTACCAGCGACATCGCTACTACTCATGCCGATCCCCAGAGCCTGTACCAGCGCGAGCACACCCGAAAGCCCCATGAATATCTTGAAGTCCTTGGCGCCGCTGTCCCGGTCGTGGCGGCGCTTGATGCCCAGCGACCAGTTTGGCACGAACATGATCACGTAGGCGACCAACTGTCCCCAAGCATCATTCAGCCCCAATGTCCGCAGGACGATATTGAGCAGAATGCTGGCGATCAGCAGGATCATCACCCCAAACCACCAGGTCTTGCGGGAGATACGCCCTTCGGTCGTGGTCAGAAGTGGCACGAGAGTGTCCATGATTTTCCCTCAAAAAATCAGCACGCGGCATGCCGAAATCTCCGACATGCCGCATGTTAGGCGACTCGTGTAGTTTGCACCAGAACGGGTCTAGTCGCGCAGCAGGTCGTTGATGCCGGTCTTGGAGCGAGTCTGGGCGTCGACCGTCTTGACGATCACCGCGCAGTAGAGGCTTGGGCCAGGCTCGCCATTGGGCAGCGGCTTGCCGGGGAGCGAACCGGAAACCACCACCGAATAGGGCGGCACCTTGCCAATATGGATTTCGCCCGTGGCGCGGTCGATGATCTTGGTGGACGCGCCAATAAACACTCCCATGGAGATGACCGCGCCTTCGCCGACGACGACACCTTCGACAACCTCGGAACGGGCGCCAATGAAGCAGTTGTCTTCAATGATGACCGGGCCGGCCTGCAGCGGCTCAAGCACGCCGCCAATGCCGACGCCGCCCGAGATGTGCACGTTCTTGCCGATCTGGGCGCAGGAGCCGACGGTCACCCAGGTGTCAACCATGGTGCCTTCACTGACATAGGCACCCAGATTGACGAAGCTGGGCATCAAGATGACGTTGCGCGAAATATGGGCCGAGTGGCGTACGATAGCCCCAGGCACGGCGCGGAAACCGGCTTCACGGAACTGGCTTTCGCCCCAGCCTTCGAACTTTGTGGGCACCTTGTCCCAGAAGGACGAGCCACCGGGGGCACCTTCGATCAGCTTGTTGTCGTTGAGGCGGAAGGAGAGCAGCACGGCCTTTTTGAGCCATTGATTGACCTGCCAGCTGCCATCAATCTTTTCGGCGACCCGCGCCTTGCCGCTGTCGAGCAGGTTGAGGGCCTCGACCACGGCCTCGCGAACGGGACCCTTGGTGTCGAAACCGATCGAGGCGCGCGCCTCAAAGGCGTCATCAATGGTCTTGGCGAGATCGGTATAAGACATGGCTGGTTCCTCAGAATATGGCGCGCGGACCATAGCGAGACAGTAAGGGGTGTCAATTGGCTAGGGAATGGCGCGACGAGGTGATAGGCCCACACCAACCTCTGGAGAGCGCCATGGCGACGATGTATCTCGTGCAAGCCTTTAAACTGAACGGCAAAAAACTGATCGCAGACCCGGTGCAACAAGCCAAGAGCGAAGAAAAGGCCATTGCCACGGCGGAACGGCTGGCGCCCATGCGCGCAGGCGTTCTGGTGTTTTCGCAAGAAGTCGACATCGAGACCGACGCCTATGATGAGCCGCGCGTCATCCTGCGCATCGGCTCGCTGCCACCGGGCCTGATGGACGGCTGAGCTATTCGCCGCTGGCGGCGGGATAGACGCCCAGAATACGAAAATAGTCGGTGAAGAAGCCCAGTTCCTCGAAGGCATGAATGACGCCCTGATCGTCTGGGTGTCCTTCAATGTCGGCATAGAACTGGGTCGCCGTAAACGCGCCGCCGACCATATAGCTTTCGAGCTTGGTCATATTGATGCCATTGGTGGCAAAACCGCCCATGGCCTTGTAGAGCGCGGCGGGCACGTTGCGGACCCGGAATACGAAGGTTGTCTTGACGTTGCCCCCCTGGGGCGCATGCTTTTCGTCGCGCGAGAGAACCAGAAAGCGCGTGGTATTGTGGTCGGCGTCCTCGATATTGGAAGCCAGCACATCCAGCCCATAGGTCTCACCCGCAAAGCGCGAAGCAATGGCCGCTACCGATTTATCGCCCTTCTGGGCGATTTCGCGGGCCGAGCCGGCGGTATCGACCGCATTGATGGTGCGCAGACCGTGCTCGGTGATGAATTTGCGGCACTGGCCCAGCGCGACAGAGAGTGATTGCACGGCCTTGATGTCGTCCAGCGTGGCGCCAGGCACACCCAGCAAGGTCATCTCGACCCGCAAATAGTGGTCACCAATAATGTGCAGCCCGCTTTCGGGTAGTAAGTGGTGAATGTCGGTGATGCGGCCATAGAGCGAATTTTCAACCGGGACGACTGCAAAATCGGCCTTGCCGGACTGTACCGCGTTGATCGTCTCCTCGAAGGTGACGCAGCCAACCGCATCCTCACCGGGAAAAAGATTATTGGCGGCGGCGTGGCTGAATGCGCCGGGCTCACCCTGAAAAGCGATCTTCTTGGTCATCTGCGGGTCCAATTGCTGTTGGCGCAAAGGCTTTTGGACCCGAGGGGGAGCGGAGTCAATTCGCGCTCGACCGCCATCGCGGACATGCCAGCGGTGGGGAATTGTCGCAGAGCGGGTTTGCATGGTTGCACCTTGCCAGCCTTGCGACTATCTTCCGCCCGCGTCGTGCCCCTCCGTTGAGGCGATTTCCCTATGGGACTATCGAAATTTGAGACGGGTACGACTATCGTCCGCAGGGGATGGACTGGCAGAGAGACCAAATGGATTCTGTTCGAGCTAAACAAGATCATGGGCGCCGTGCTGGGCACGCTGTTGTTCGTCATGGGTGCCGGCTTTGTCGCCGAGGCCATCTATCATCCGATCGAAGACAACGGGCCGGGCTATGCCTTGCCTGAGCCTGAGGCAACGCATGGCGGCGCGCAGGCCGAAGCTGAACCAGAAGTGCCGCTTGGCGTGTTGCTGGCCAGTGCTGACGCCTCCAAGGGCGCCAACTCGGTCAAGAAGTGCCAGTCGTGCCACAATTTCGGCGAGGGTGAGCCCAACAAGCAGGGTCCGCATCTTTATGATGTGGTCGGCCGGCTTGAAGGCAGCGTCGATGGGTTTGCCTATTCCGACGCGCTGCTGGCCCACAATGCCGCTGGCGATGTGTGGAGCTACGAGAACCTCAACGCATTCCTGACCAAGCCCAGCGAGTATGCACCGGGCACCAAGATGAATTTTGCCGGTATTCGCACGCCAGAAGAGCGCGCCAATATCCTGGCCTATCTGCAGACATTGTCGGGTACGCCCGTGGCCTTCCCTGAGCCAGTTGCCGTTGAAGCCGAAGCGGCACCTGCCGCTGACGATCACGCCGCAACCGGCGAAGCTGGTCATGACGCCCCCGCACCGGCTCCAGCTGAAGCCGCACCTGCCGCAGAGGCGCCAGCGCCTGCTCCGGCAGCGGTGATTGAGACGCCAGAAACCACTGCGACCGAAACGCCGGTTGAAGGCACACCAACCACGACTGCCCAGTAAGGCCGTCGCCAGTTGACGTGAATTGCAGAGCCGCGCCCCACAATGGCGCGGCTCTTTTTTGTCTGGAGAAATCTAAATGCTGTTGCTGCACCTGTCCGATGTCGATGAAGCGAGCTGGGCCGAAGCGCTGCGTGCTGCCCTGGGCGACTATCCTGTCGTGCGCCGCGGCGAGGATTACGATCCGGCAGATGTGCGCTATATCTTTGTGTGGAAACCCGAGCCGGAGGCCTTCGACGGGCTGACAGGTCTGCGCGCCATCCTCTCTCTAGGCGCGGGCGTTGATGCCCTGCTCAAGCATCCCGCCCTGCCCGACGCGCCCATTGTGCGCTTCGTCGATGAGGACCTCAGCCAGCGCATGAGCGACTATGTGGTGGCCCATGTCACCATGCACCATCGGCTCTATACCCGCTTCCAGGCCGACCAGAAGGCCAAGCGCTGGAGCCAACTCTATCCACCCGCCGCCTCGGAAACCACGGTGGGCATCATGGGCATGGGTGTACTGGGTCAGGACGCGGCCAGTCGACTGAAGCCTTTGGGCTTTGACTTACGCAGCTGGAGCCGGACGTCCAAGGACATGACAGGTGTCGAGGGCTTTGCTGGCGCCGAGCAGTTCGACGCCTTTCTGGCCGGCACTGACATTCTGGTCAATCTGCTGCCGTTGACGCCCGAGACCACGGGCATTCTGAACACACAGACCTTTGCCAAGCTGCGCCGGGACCGGCTGGCTGGTGGCCCGGTTATCGTCAATGCTGCCCGCGGCGGGCATCAGCGCGAGAGCGATATCGTTGCGGCGTTGCGTGATGGCACACTGGGCGCTGCAAGCCTTGATGTGTTCGAGACCGAACCACTTCCCGCCAGCAGCCCTCTTTGGGATATCGAAAACTGCTACATCACACCGCACATCGCGGCGATCAGCAATGAAGCCACCGGTGTGCGTTACTTCACTAACATCATCAAGCGGCATGAAGCCGGCGAGGCGCTGGTCAATGTCGTGGATCGCCGCCGCGGCTATTAGAACACGCTATAGCTGCAGCGCCCAATACTGGCCGTTGAGGTCGACACCAAATGAATGGTGCCGGTCCTCGCGCACCAGTTCGAAGCCTGCGCTCTGATAGATGCGCCGCGCAGAACTCAGGCAATCCTGCGTCCATAGAATGACGCGGCGGTAACCGGCGGAACGACAAAAACTGATCGCCTCTGCAACCAGTTGCTTGCCGACTCCGCGGCCCCGGAAGGCTGGTTCGACATAGAGCATACGCAATTGGGCAGTGCCTTCACCCTCGCTGGCGGCGGCTGGGATGATGTAGACCGAGCCGGCCACTTCCTTACCCAGCTCCGCGATCCAGAGCGCTTTGGGCGGCGTTTCGGGGGCATCAGCAAACTCACCATATAGTCTGGTGATCAGGGTCTCGAACTCCCCGTTCCAGCCCTGTTCAAGGTGATAGAGAAGACCCTGACGATGGATAAGCCAGCCGAGATCGCCAATACGGTGCGGCCGCAGGGTCAACGGGCTGTCATCGGGCTCGGCGAGCATGGCCTGAATCCGCCGCATTGAGCTGACCAGATCACGTCGCTCGAACTCATCGAGCGGCGTAAGCAGGGTATCGGCTGCGGCCCTGTCACTCATTTCGTTGAAGCGGCGGTACACCGTGTCGCCATCAGGCGTCAGCGCCAAGGGCGCGGCACGCTTGTCGTGACCAGGCGGCAGCAAAGCCACTACACCCCGATCGGTCAGTTTTAGTACCAGTCGGCTCATCTGACCGCGATCCATGCCCAGATGCTCGGCGATGGCAGATGCTGTCGCCGTGTTGCGTCGGCCGAGTTCGTAGATGACCCGCGCTTCAGCGAGCGTGAATGGGCTTTCGTGCATTGACTCGGCAAGCAGACCGATCACCTGCGTGTAGAACCGGTTGAAGGCGCGCACCTGCGCAATGTCCTCGGCTCTTACCGACATGACGGCCTCCCTAGCTGACACTTGGTGTTGTCAGCTAGTTAGTTGTCAAAGTCAACTATCTTGGAAACCGCTGCTTGAGCACGCCATAGACCGCTCGAATGGCCTGATCGGTCCCGCCATGAGAGCGACCAGCCCGCGCTTCGGGCGACCAGCCATAGATATCCAGATGCACCCAGGCGGCGGCCTTGGTGACGAAGCGCTGGAGGAACAGGGCTGCGGTGATCGAGCCAGCAAACCCGCCAGCGCCAGCATTGTTCACGTCAGCAATTCTGCTGTTCATCATGGTGTCGTAGGGCGACCAGAGCGGCATGTGCCAAAGCGGGTCGTCGGATGCCAGGCCGGTCTCCATGAGCAAGCGCGCCAGTTCGTCATCGGCCGTATAAAGTGGCGGCAGTTCGGGACCCAGTGCCACGCGAGCCGCGCCGGTGAGTGTTGCCATATCCAGCAGAAGTTCGGGACTTTCTTCGTCCGCCAAGGCCAGTGCATCAGCCAGGATCAAACGTCCTTCGGCATCGGTATTGCCGATTTCCACTGTCAGTCCCTTGCGCGACGGCAGTACATCGCCAGGTCGGAAAGACGCGGCCGATATGGCGTTTTCTACGATTGGAATAAGCACGCGCAGGCGCAAATTGAGGCCCGCTGAGACAATGGCGTGGGCCAGACCCAACACATTGGCGGCGCCTCCCATATCCTTTTTCATCAGTAGCATGCCGGCGGCACCCTTGATGTCGAGACCGCCAGTATCAAAGGTGACGCCCTTGCCGACCAAGGTCACCTTGGGCGCTGCGGGATCACCCCAACTCAGGTCAATCAGACGTGGCGGCTCGGCCGCAGCGCGCCCTACGGCGTGGATCAACGGGAAATTGGCCTTGAGAAGATCATCCCCAGCAGTCACGGCTATATCCATGCCGCGCGCCTTGGCGAAGTCGCGGATCGCAGCCTCAAAGGCATCGGGCCCCAGATCATTGGCCGGGGTATTGATCAGGTCGCGGGCAATGATGGCGGCTTCGACCAGTCGGTCGATCTCGGCGGCATCAGCGCCGTCAGGCGCGCTCAATGTCGGCGCAGGCCTGGCCGAGCGATAACGATCGAAGCGATAGGCGCCCAGGCGAAAGCCAATGGCCGCCATGGTCGGGTCGCCAAAGGCACCCTCGAGGCAGTAGTGGGCTGCGGGCAGCGCCGTGCCAGCCAGACCGGTGACCAGCGTGGGGCGGTCGGTGGTAGCGCCCATCCCGAACAGATAACTCGTCAGTGCAAATTGCGCATCGGGCACAGGCAACAGGCGGCCGCGCTGTCCGGAGAAATCGCTGGCCTGTGCCCACGCCAATTGCGCGGGCGACAGACCGGCAGAGGCCAGTTCACCCTCCTGCACGCAAACGACAGGAATTGGCTTGGACATGAGCGTGCTCCGCAACTGATTGACGTGGATTTGTAGCGATCAGGCAGAGGCACGGCAACAGCCGAGCCTTAGCTTTAACCGGCTGTTAGGGTTAATGTTTTATTGCTTGAACGCAATGGGCCAAAGCCCAAGACAGACTTTCGCATGGCGGCATTGGCGAATTTTTCGCGCGCCCGACCGTGCCTTGGGAGCCGCCCGTGACGTTCCGCAAAACCCGTTTCAAAGCCCTGCGTCCGCTGCTGCTGGCAGGTGTGGCTATTGTGGCGTTGAGCGGCTGCGCATCCAATCGGGGCAGTGCGCCCTCCCCCGACTATTCGGGCCTTTCCGCCAGCCAGAGTCAGGCTAGCCTGGGCGAACTGGCTGCCCGCTACAAAGCCAATCCGCGCGACAAGAATGTGGTTATCCACTATGCCGCAGCACTGCGTGCCGTTGGCCAGCCCAAGCAAGCCATTGCCGTCCTTGAAGTAGGCATCGACCTACATCCCGGTGATGCCGATATCTCGGTTGCCTATGCCAAGGCGCTGACGGCCGATGGCCGGTTCGACCAATCGCTGACCGTTCTGGACAACGTCATCCGTCCCGACGTGCCTGATTGGAATGCGTTGCTGGTCAAGGGCGCAACCCTGGACCAGCTCGGCCGTAATGGCGAGGCTCGCCAGCTTTACACTCAGGCGTTGACAATTGCACCGAGCGAAGCCTCGATCGAAGCCAATCTGGGTCTGAGCTATGCGATGACCAATGAACTCACCACAGCTGAGCATCACCTGCGCCGTGCCGTGCAGATGCGCGGCGCCAGCAGCCAGATCAGGCAGAACCTGGCGCTGGTTGTCGGGCTGCAGGGTCGCTTTGACGAATGCCGGGCGCTCTATGCGGCCGAACTGCCGCCTGACCAGGTCAACAACAACATGGCCTATGTCCGCGCATTGCTGACTCAGCAGAACCGCTGGGACATGATCGCCAAGAGCTAGGCCTGTCGCGCGGATAGGCGAGTTCACACAAGTTTCCTGACAATCGCAGACTCGGAACGTCCGGCCTCGCCACGGCTGATCGCCTTTAGGCAGCTCCATTGCTGGGCAGGTTTCTTGGCCACGTCCTGCCAGAGCACAATCTGGTGGCTTGTGGCGCCTATCGCAAAATCTATCGACGACTGGAGTCGGGCCGGAACGCCGCAAGGTTGTCTCGCGCCAGCCGGTGCGGCGCAGCTGAGCACATTAGCCGCCGGCGACGCCGCCCGGACCGAATACCTTGATCAGGGCGGGTGCGATGATGACGATGAACAATACTGGCAGGAAAAACAGGATCAGCGGCACGGTCAGCTTGGGCGGCAGGGCGGCAGCCTTCTTTTCGGCATCCATCATGCGCTGCTCACGACCTTCTTCTGCCATGACGCGCAGCGCCTGCCCCACGGAGGTACCGTAGCGGTCAGCCTGGATCAGGGCGGTCATCACGGATTTGACGCCGTCGAGCCCACTGCGGCGACCCAGATTTTCATAGGCGCGACCACGATCCTCAAGGAAGGCCAGTTCGGCCGTGGTGAGCGCCAGTTCTTCGGCAAGTTCGGCACTCTGATGGCCAATTTCGCGACCGACACGCTTGAAGGCATGTTCCATCGACATGCCCGATTCAACACAAAGCAGCAGCAGATCCAGGCAATCGGGCCACGCCGAACGGATCGAAAGCTGGCGCTTGGTTGTGGTGTTCTTGAGCAGAATGCCGGGCAGGAACGAGCCAAGCAGGCCGGCGCCGATCGCATAAACCAGATTGAGGTATAGCGGCCGGTCACCCGGCGACAGCACCAGCACGTAGAATGCCGCGATGGCAAAAATGGCGATGGGCGTAGACAGGCGCATGAACAGAAAGGTGGTCAGATGGCCTTGGCCACGAAAGCCCGCCATAGCCAGCTTGTCGACGGTGGCATCGTCCTGAAATGCCTTTTTGAGGTCGAGTTTTTCGACCACGTTCTTCATGTAGGATTTGGTTTCGCCGGTGCGACGGATGCCCCGCCCCTCAACAACTGCGCTGCCATTACCGCGCAGACGGGCCATTTCTTCGGCGCGCATCTTTTCGCGCTCCAGCGCGACCCGCTTGATGCGGTCCTTCATCTCGGACTTGACGATGAAGCTTGAGCCGAAGGTGAAGACCACCGCCGCCATCGAGATGGCGGCAAGGACGGCGATCAGAAATTCGCGCTTGGCGAGAAGTTCAAAGATAATCATTGGTGCTTCCCCGCGCGATCAATAGTCGAACTTGACCATCTTGCTCATGACAAAAATACCGGCAGAGAGCATGACGACGCCAATGCCCAGCCAGATATTGCCCAGCGTGGTGAAAAACAGGGGAGCCAGATAGGTAGGCGATGTCAGACTGACCAGAATGCCCACCACGAATGGCAGTGAGCCAATGATACCAGCCGAGGCCTTGGCTTCGGAGGACAT
The DNA here is from genome assembly GCF_055808475.1 of Devosia sp. J2-20. Lineage (NCBI taxonomy): Bacteria > Pseudomonadati > Pseudomonadota > Alphaproteobacteria > Hyphomicrobiales > Devosiaceae > Devosia > Devosia sp. J2-20. The sequence continues at coordinate 3,185,646 of NZ_CM147870.1, forward strand.
GGCCTTGATCTTCTGCTTCATCTTCTTGCGGTTGCGCAGCACCTTGGCCAGATTGCCCAGCGCTTCCGACAGATTGCCGCCTGCCTGCTGCTGCACGGTGATGACCACGACAAAGAAGTTCACCTCGGGCAGCGGCACGCGATCCAGCAACACGCCGACCGCCTCGGTCATGCTCATGCCGAAGGCCTGCTGATCCAGCACGCGCCCGAATTCAGATTTTACGGGCTCTTTGGCGTCCTTGGCCACTACGCGAATGGAATCGTTGAGCGGCAGACCGGTCTTGACGCCGCGCACGATGGCTTCGACGGCGTTAGGCAGTTCATCAAGGAAGCGGTCCTGATAGATGCGGCGCTTGCGGTTCACATACATGCGCGGCAGCAGGTAGGCGGCGGCAACGGCAAACACCGGCGCGAAATAGACAGGCACCTGCACAATAATCAGGATGACAAACGCCACGGCGCCGAAGATGACGCTGTTGCGGATAAAAGCCGCTGGCTTGATGGTCATGCCAGCCTGAAACAGCAATTGCTTGAGGCTGACCCGTTTTTTCTGGTTGAGGGCAGCCGTCTGGCTCTTGAGCGTCTGCTGAAGTTCCTTGCGACGCTGGTCGCGCGTACGCGCGGCGTCATTTTCGAGCCGATTGACACGAATATCACCCTGAAACGACTTTAGCCGCTGTTCGGCGCGGCCGCCGCCAATTGCCGAGGGCACCAGCGCAAAGCCGACCGCCCCCACGACGATCATGGCAAGGATGGCAATGACGAGGGGACCAAGCATTCTACGATCCCATGAGTTCTTGATGTTCGGTGTTGGACTTTTCGAGCGCCTCGACCAGATTGGCCTCTTCGTTGAAGTAGCGCGCGCGTTCGGCAAATTGCGGCTTGGTGATGCCGGTGGAGCGGTGGCGCCCCAGCAGCATGCCATTGGCATCTTCACCCATGATATCGTAGAGGAAAATGTCCTGTGTCACGATCACATCACCTTCCATGCCGAGCACTTCGGAGATGTGGGTGATGCGGCGCGAACCGTCGCGCAAACGCGCTGCCTGCACCACAACATCAATGGACGATGTGATCATTTCGCGAATGGTGCGGCTGGGCAGCGAATAACCGCCCATGGTGATCATGGATTCCAAACGTGAGAGGGCTTCGCGCGGGCTGTTGGCGTGCAACGTGCCCATGGAGCCATCGTGACCAGTGTTCATGGCCTGAAGCAGATCGAAGCTCTCGGGGCCACGTACCTCACCCACGATGATGCGTTCAGGCCGCATACGCAGGCAGTTCTTGATCAGGTCGCGCATGGTTATCTCGCCCTCGCCCTCGAGATTGGGCGGGCGGGTTTCGAGGCGAACCACATGGGGCTGCTGCAGTTGGAGTTCGGCGGAGTCTTCGCAGGTAATGACGCGCTCGTCTTTTTCGATGAACGCGGTCAGGCAGTTGAGCAAAGTAGTCTTACCTGAACCGGTACCGCCTGAGATCAGCACATTGGCGCGCACCTTGCCCAGAATGCGCAGCACTTCGGCGCCTTCGGGCGAGATGGAGTTGTATTTGACCAGCTGCTGGAGGGTCAGCTTGTCTTTCTTGAACTTACGAATGGTCAGTGCTGCGCCATCGATAGCGAGCGGTGGCGCAATGACGTTGACGCGAGAGCCGTCTGGGAGACGGGCGTCACATATGGGTGAACTTTCGTCCACGCGACGGCCGACCTGGCTCACGATACGCTGACATACATTCATCAGATGCGCGTCGTCGCGGAAGCGCACATTGGTCAGGCGCACCTTGCCCGCGACTTCGATGTAACAGCGCTGGCTGCCATTGACCATGATATCGGCGATGTCGTCGCGGGCCAGCAAAGGCTCGAGCGGTCCATAGCCAAGCACGTCATTGCAGATGTCTTCGAGCAGGTCTTCCTGCTCGGAAATCGACATGATGATGGATTTGAGCGCGATGATTTCGGCGACGATATCGCGGATTTCTTCGCGCGCGGCGACCTGATCCATGGTCGCAAGCTGGCTGAGATCGATACTGTCGATCAGCGCATTGAAAATCGCCGACTTGGTGTGGAAATACTCCTTGTCGCGCTGGGCCTCGGCAGGTGCGCGCACGTCAACGACTTCTTCCCCGCGCAGGCGCGAGGCCATGGAGTCGCTATCAGCTGACCGGCGCGCCGGTGCCGCGGGAACTTCGGCCCGTGGCGGCGGGCTCTGCACCGGACGCGCGGCTTCGCCGACGCCGGGGGTGTTGCCGCCAAAACTGGTGCGCTTGCCAAACATAGTCATCCTACCGTTTCAGGCTGCCGATGGTCGGTCAGGCCCGCTTCTTGAGGAACGAAGGCAGCTTCATCAGGCTTCCTGACTTGCCTCCGACATGCGCCGCCTGCCGACCTGTTACCTGCATGCCGATGGCGCGATAAATCTCGTTGATCTTGTTGTTGGCAGCGACCTCGGCGATCATCTGACCATTATTGGCCGCCGTGCCGAACAGGGCCGCGTCAAACTGCAGCTGACCGATCAGTTCGCATTCGATCGAGCTGGCAAATTCGCCAGGGCTGATCTCGGGGCGACGTGGCAGACCGACCTTGTTGAGGACCAGCGAAGGCGGATTCTCGGTCGGCCGCAGCGCCTTGATTGTGTCTGCCAGATTCTTGGCATTGCGCAGATTGGCCAGGTCGGGCTCGGCCACGATGACAACTTCATCAATGGTCGCCAGCGTATGACGCACCCAGGCGTTCCAGGCGTGCGGAATATCGAGCACCACGACCGGCATGGTGTTCTGACACATTTCGATGATCTGCTCGAACTCGCGCTCTTCGAAATCGAAGGTGTGGTCGAGCGTGACGGGTGCGGTCAGCAGGTTGATATGGCTGGCGGCCTTGCTCATCAGGCGGTCCAGCATGGTCTGATCGACCTTCTGGTTGGCCGTTACGGCATCGGCCAGCCCGTGTGGCGGGTCCTGATTGAAATTGAGCCCGGCAGTGCCAAACGCCAGATCCATATCGAGGATCAGGCTGTCCTGACGTAGCGCGGTTGCGATGGCCCAGGTCACATTATGCGCGACAGTTGAACCACCCGCGCCACCCTTGGCCGACACAAAGCCCACGGTGCGTCCGATAGGGGCAGCATTCTCGGAGGCAAACAGCTCGGTGATGGCCGACACGATCTGGCTGGCCGTTGCCGGCAGCACAATATATTCGGAAATGCCCGACCGGACGAGATCGCGATAGAGCAGCACGTCATTGACGTGACCCAACACGACCACACGGGTTGAGGCATCGCAGACCTCAGCCAGCTTTTCGAGGGCGCCGAGCATCATGTCGGGCGCGAGCGTGCTCTCGACCACAATCAGATTGGGCGTGGGGTTGGATTTGTAGGTTTCGACGGCCCCGTCAATGCCACCATTGTGCGTGGTCAGTGCGACCTTGGACATGCGGCGGTCATGAATGGCGCTTTCGACCAGCTGGGCAGTCTGGGAGTGTTCGCAGAATGCCTGGATGGTAATGCGCGGAATGAGCCGAGCACCGGTCGCAATCTCTGCTGCCGGCTCATCTGCCTTCTTGGAATCTGGGGTCAGAAAACTCATCGAATCTACTCTCCTTGACCGGGGCTGGTACGCTGTCCCCGTTGCCGCTGACCTGACTGTGTCGGATCAACGGCTCGTCCAAATTGTGTGCCGCAGGGCGTCGTGCTGAAATCGATACTCACTCTTCCCACCTCAGCTCTAATCGAGCACAAAGCCCACTGAACCCGAGAAGCTGCCGCGCATTTCACCGCTGCCGGCGACGCCATAAATGTTCTCAATGCGTCCCAGGAAAATGCCCTCGGCATCACTGGCCACAACCGAGTTGTCGGTCGGAACCGGGATGGAGTTAGCCGGACTTGGATTGACCAGATAGGGCGTGACCAAAATGACCAGTTCAGTCTGTTCAGTCTGGAAATCGCGTGAGCGGAACAGTGCACCCAGAATGGGAATATTGCCCAGTCCGGGTAGCTGATCGATCTGCTGGCGGGAAGATTCCTGCAGCAGACCACCAATGGCCAGCGTCGTCCCCGCAGGCAGCTCAACCGAAGTATTGGCCTGGCGCCGCGTCAGCGAACCATCAGTCTGAGGATCAGATACCGAGGTATCGATCTTGAGCGCGATGACATTGTTGGATTTCACGACCGGCGTAAATTTGAGCTCGACGCCATAGGGCTTGAACAGCACAGAGCGCGTATTGCTGGCGGGATCATAAGTATAATAGGGCAGCTCTCCACCGGCGAGGAACTCAGCTGGCTGGCCAGAAATCGCCGTGAGCGTGGGCTGTGCGAGAATGCGCAGACCGCCGCGCGACTCCAGCGCACGGATCGCAGCGTCGATCTGCAGATCACCGATACCGAAATTGCCCGAAGCGCCGTTGCCGGTGAAGGTCGATGGCGTGGAGGTGTTGTTGAAGCTGAGATTGGCGTTGCCCACACTCAGCGTGCCCGAGAGATTGATGCCGAACTGCTTGGCGACATCGCGCTTCACTTCGGACACTGTCACCTGCAGCATGACCTGCTGCGGGCCGATGACATTGATCAGGCTGCCCGTGCCGCCATCTTTGTCGGACAGATCAGCGGCCAGCGATTCCGCCACGGCCTTGTCCTGCGCCGTCAACACCGTACCGGTGAGCACAAAGTGGGTGACGCCATTAATGGCGTTGTTGGAGAGCGTCTCAACCTTGATATTGGAACCAGGGATCACGCGGGCCAGCGTGGATTCCAACGCGCGTCCCACCTCGGAAGCAGGTTCGCGCACATCGAGATCGAGCACCGAGATGGTGCGGCCGGCATCATCGATAAAGAACACATTGGTGCTGCCGGCCTGTACGCCCTGCAGAATGGCTCGGGTGCGGGTGCGCATGATCGCGGCCGCCACGTTGGGTTGGCTGACCACCACTTCGGCTACGCCGGCGGGCAGGTCCACCAGCATGGACTTGTTGACCTCAATTTCCACCGACCGGGTCGCGCCGTAGGCAGCAGATGAGATCGTCAATTGGGTCTCACCAGCCGTTACAGGTGCCGTCACAATTGCAGCCCCTGCCAGCAGTGCTGCCAAGGCTGGTGCAATGAGCCGGCTGGTCGCGGAACGGGGGAGATGGTTCAAAAACGTCTTCATATTCTTCTCCACCCTACTCGGACCCGTTCTCGGACTGATTGCCCGTCTCGGCGAGCTGCACCTGTCCGGCGCTGCCTGCCATCACGCTCTGCTCTTTGCCAAAGCGGAAAACGCGCACGGTCTGGTTATTGCTGGGGAGCTGCGCCAGGGCATCTTCCCCAAAATCTGCGATTGAGCGCAGCGTGAGGGAGAGTTGGCCCCGGGTTGCTGCATTGATCAGGGTTTCGGCCTGACTTGGATTGAGTTCGATTGTGGCGATCGCACCATCATCGAAAGTGATGGGTTGTGGCGTGCCGCCAGCCGCAACGTTTTCCTCAGACTGGCCGCCGCTGGCACCCACTTCGCCGAGGCGCTTGCCTATGGCAAGGATGCGCACATTGGCCAGGATCACCTCGGAGCGCTCGCCCACTTCGGTGGCTGTCGTGAGAACCACATCGACATGATCGTTTGGTACGATGAAGCCGCCGGCGCTCGATACGGCGCTGACACCCACAGAGACACCGCGCATGCCTGGCGAGAGAACCGCCGACAGGTAACCCTGATCGGCGCTGACCAGCTTGGCCTCGCGGATAGGCTCGCCGGGGAAGAATTCGTAACGGGCCACGGCGCCGGTCAGGTCTGCCGGGGCATCGGGCATGGCCGAGATGGTCACATAGTCAGCGCGCAGGGCGCCTTCTGGCCAATCCTGCCATTCCACGGTTTCCTGATTGAGTCTTTCACCAACGCCGATCGGCAATTTGGCGACCAGAACCTGAGTCTTGGCCTCTTCGATAACCTGGGTGACCTGCTGCGGCTCGGGCGCCTGACCACCGCCACGCGTGACCAAAAAGGCAGCGAGGCCGCCGGCCACAAGGGCTACTAGCAACAAGATAATACGCGCCGGCTTCATGACTCACTCCGGTTGTACTCAGGGCAACAATGCCCAATTCGACCGAGTGAACCTTGCGCCCAAAGGGTCAAAGTTTGGTTAATCGGAGCTTTGCGAACTCAGTTAACAATAAGTAAATTTTGCCGATTTACGAAAAGCACGCAGCAAGACGCGGCGGATACTTTATACCCACACGCTCAAATTTGAAAAATGAAGTAATCAGGCGGCCAACAGTGCGAAAATCGCGGAGTTGGCATAAGTCATCAGCCCTGCAAGGGCCAGCGCGACACCATAAGGAACACCCGACTTGGGGTCACGAAGACGTTCGAGCCAAGCATAGCGAGTGAAGATTGGCATGAGCGGCAAGCGACGCAGTCCTAGAATCATCAAGGTGAGCACCCCGCCAAACAGCGCCGAATAGACAAGATAGGGGACAATCAGCGCGAATCCGAGCCAAAGCGCCGTTGCTGCGGCCAGTTTGGCATCGCCGCCACCAATCCAGCCGAGGGCGAACAGGGCAAAGCCACCACACAGCACCGCCAGTGCACACATGACATGCATCCCCAGCAGTTGCAGGGGAAGCTGCACAGCCAGAGCAATGATGAAGAACGCCGCGGTGATTGCCAGCACCAGCTTGTTGGAGATCTTCATGGTGAGAACGTCTGACGACGCGGCCAGCGCCATACCGGTGGGAAACAGCAATAGGGCGATGGTGGACAACATGAAGCGCTCCTGGTGGGCGATCGCCCTGCGCGCTCAACTTGTCGAATGGGCGTTAAGAAAGCTCAAAAAAGAAAACGGGGAGAGTGCAAGCACCCTCCCCGTCCGAATATTGGTAGCTGACTTACCCGTCAGCGGTCATCGCGACCGCTTATGGCAGGTTGTTGCCGAGCTCGTTCGAGATACCGTTGAACAGGTTGCCAAGGCTGCCGCCGAGAGCGGTAGCGGCAACGATGATGCCAACAGAAATCAGAGCGGCGATAAGGCCGTATTCAATTGCGGTCGCGCCGGACTCGTCCTGCGCGAAACGTGCGAAGAGGTTCATTCCCAGACTCCATTTATTACGTCATCAAGAGACGCCATCGTTCGACACGTCACACATCGAACATTGGGCGAAGCTAGGCCGTAGTCCTTGAAAATAGGTTAATCCGGGCCAGCAATCCCGAGATACCGCCATGCAAACAGCTTATGGTTACCAGATATTTAACGGTTTATATTGTATTGCAACAATATAATTACGCATATCTTCTGCTGTATATTTAAACACGCCTCTTCTTTTCACAACTTGCTCCAAGCGCTGTTTGATAAGGTGATGTCAGCCTCTGTCGCGGCTGGAGTTTATGCTGGCGTATGACGCTCCAGCGTTGTTTGCCAATTATTCACCATTCGGGGGGAAAATGGCCCCATTGAGTATCAGTACTGCCGGAAGAAGCCATGCGCCCCCATCTCGCTGCCGTCGTCGCCCTCTGCATGACATTGGGAACTGCTCTGAGCACGGCGCCTGCGCTGGCGGTAGATGGGGCAGCCATCAATGTAAACGTGAACATGGCACGTATTCTGCGTATTAATGCTTCAGCAGCAACTGTGATCGTCGGCAATCCCGGCATTGCTGACGTCACGATCCAGGACCCCCAGACACTGATCCTGACCGGCAAGAGCTATGGCCAGACCAATCTGATTGTGCTGGACAGCGTCGGTAACCCAATTGCCGACACCATGATCGAAGTGGTGCAGATGCAGGCGGGGGTGACCACGGTTTACCAGGGTCTGGCACGCACCAGCCTCGCATGTGCGCCGGTGTGTCAGAACATCATCATGATGGGCGACGACCCGGGGTTCTCGGGCCAGGCGGTAGCTTCGTCTAGCCTGGTTGAAGCCATGGGCAACTGATCTGGGCGCTTTAACCGGACATTAACCGCATACGCAGTTGTCAGCCCTTTCGGCCCCACTCCTAACCTTCAGTTAGCCATGCACCGTTAGCGTTGCCCTCTAGCAAGAAGGCACGGCTAATGGCCACTCTATTGGGAAGATTGATCAGACGGGTTTGCCGTCGCAAGGCAGGCGCTGCATTGCTGCGCAATGAGCGCGGCACCACCGCAGTGGAATTCGCGCTGCTCGGCCTGCCCTTCTTCATGATCATCGGTGCTATTCTGGAGACCTCGGTGGTGTTCCTGTCCAGCCAAGTGCTGGAAAGTGCGGTTCAGGACACTAGCCGACTCATTCGCACCGGCCGGTCCCAAGGCACCATCACCACAGCCGCTGAATTCAAGACCAAGGTCTGCGATCGCCTATTTGGGCTATATGGCGATTGCAGTGGTCTCCATGTCGAAGTCTCGACCATCAACGATTTCGCCTCGGCGGCAATTTCACCGCCCGTGGACTGGACCTGCGAAGTCGATTGCACCTGGAGCCGGCCCGAGACCTATGTGGCAGGCAAAGGATCGAGCATCGTTGTGGTGCAGGTCTATTACAAATGGCCCATCCTTTTGTCACTGGGCGAGATGAGCCTGGCCAATCTGCCCGGGCAGAAACGCCTGCTGGCGACATCCACCGTGTTCCGCAGCGAGCCGTACAGCTAATGGGTGTTCGCTCAAAACTGCTGCAGCGCCTCCGCCGATTCAAGCACGCCGAAGCCGGTGTTGCTGCGGTTGAGTTCGCCATGATCCTGCCCATCATGCTGATGCTCTATATTGGCATGGTCGAGGGCAGCACCCTGATCTCTATGGACCGCAAGGTGCAGACGGTATCGGGCGCCGTGGGCGATCTGGTGGCCCGTATTGATGGCAATATCAGCGCGAGCATGCTCAACGACTACGTCAAGATCGCCAGCGGAATCATGACACCCTACCCGGTCGACAATCTGGAGCAGATCGTCTCACAGGTATACGTCAACAATAGCGGCCAGGTCACCGTGGATTGGTCAAAGCGCTATCTCGGCCAGACCCCCAAGGCGTCTGGTGCGCATGCATCTGGATCCAGCATTCCCTTGCCTCCCGAAATCCTTGCAATCGCCAAGGGGCAGTATGTGATCGTGACCGAGGCGGCATTGTCCTACTCGCCACTGTACGGCATCGTCTTTGACACAGCGGTCAATCTGTCACGAGAGAACTTCTTCATGCCGCGGTTTCGTGAACGGATCGTGCTGAACTAGTGCACTTGCACCGTCCCTGAGTGCGTGTCACAAGCCGGGCAAGATCCCTCCATCCGGCAGATTCAGCATGACCGATACGCTCGTTCCCGTATTCGACCTTGGCGGCGTTTTCGTCGACTGGAACCCGATGTACCTATTCCGCAAGCTCTTCGAGACTGAAGAGGATGCATTATGGTTCCAACAGAATGTCTGCACGCTGGACTGGAATCTGGAATTCGATGCCGGCGAGATCTACTCTGAAGGCGTGGCCAAACTGATCACGCGCTTTCCCAAATACTGGCGCGAAATCCAAGCCTATGACCTGCGCTGGAAAGAAACCCTGGGCGGCTTTATCCAGGGCACGATCGACATTCACGATGAACTGGTCGAGCAGGAAATCCCGACCTTTGCGATTACAAATTTTTCGTGGGAGAAATGGGTGAGCTGCCTGCCTGAGTGGCCGTTCCTCGAGAAATTCGATGGGGTGATCGTCTCGGGTCTGGAGGGTCTGGTCAAGCCGGACCCGCGGCTCTACCGCGTGTTCAGCGAGCGATATGGCATTGCCGCAGAGAATTGCGTGTTCATCGATGACAGCGAACCCAATATCATCTCGGCCCGCAAGTTCGGCATGCATGGCATCCACTTCAAGGACCCGATCATGCTGCGCAAGGAACTGATTACGCTGGGGCTGCCGCTCAAAGCGAAATAGGACAAACGAAAAACCCCGGAGCGATCCGGGGTTTTGTGTCTATCGGCCTAGCCGAAGCGGCCACCCTTCTGGATGACCTCGATCTGGTAGCCATCGGGGTCGGCAATGAAGAAGAAACGCCCCACCAGTTCTTCGCCGTTCCTGAAATCGACCAGCTTGCGCGGGCTGAGACCAGCCGCGTCCAGCCGCTCATGCTCGGCATCAAGGTCATCGACCACGACAGCGAGATGGCCATAGCCATCGCCCAGATCATAGGGCTCGGTGCGGCCGATATTGACCGTCAGCTCTAGCTCAAAACCGCCCGTTTCCGGGTCGTTGAGATAGATCAGGGTGAACTCGGGAAAAGCAACGCGATCCACGACCTGCAGGCCAAAGGCACGGTGATAAAACTCGACCGACCGCGCCTCGTCGAGGACGCGGATCATCGAATGGACAAGCTTGGCCATGGCGAGGGATCCTATTTGGTGCCGTACATGCGGTCGCCAGCATCGCCGAGGCCGGGGATGATATAGCCCTTTTCGTTGAGCTTCTCATCGATGGAGGCGGTAAAAATCGGTACGTCGGGGTGAGCTTCGGTAAAGCGTTGGACACCTTCGGGCGCAGCCAGCAGGCAGAGGAAGCGGATATTGTTGGCGCCGCGTTCCTTGAGCTTTTCGATAGCAGCAGTTGCCGAATTGGCAGTCGCCAGCATGGGGTCGACTACGATGATCAGGCGATCTTCGAGGTTGGATGGTGCCTTGAAATAGTACTCGACCGGCTGCAGCGTTTCATGGTCGCGATAAAGACCGATATGGGCCACACGCGCTGCGGGCACGAGATCGAGCATGCCATCGAGCAGACCGTTGCCAGCACGCAGGATGGAGGCGAATACCAGCTTCTTGCCCTTGATGGTGGGCGAATCCATCTGCGCCATCGGCGTCTCGATGGGGATCATCTCGAGCTCCAGATCACGCGTGACCTCGTAGCACATGAGATGGGCGATTTCGCGCAACAGGCGGCGGAAACCCGCAATCGAGGTCTCCTTGTTCCGCATGATGGTCAGCTTGTGCTGAATCAGGGGGTGATCGATGACGGTTACGTTGCCGCGCACTGGGTTCATGAGATCACCTGCCTTATTGTTGTACTAGAGAAAGCTCTTGCCGTGGCTGCCGGGCACGAGACCCAGCCAATGGGCTATGCTTTCGCCAATATCTGCGAACGTGGTTCGAATGCCAATCTCTGACTGCCCCAGGCTTGGGGAAAAGACAAGGATGGGAATCTGTTCGCGGGTATGATCGGTGCCGGTCCAGGTCGGATCATTGCCATGATCAGCGGTGAGCACCAGCAAATCATCGTGGCGCAAGGCTGCGATCATTTCCGGCAGGCGGCTGTCAAAGTATTCGAGTGCAGCGGCATAGCCTGGCACGTCACGGCGATGACCATACTCGGAGTCGAAATCGACGAAATTGGTCATGACAAAAGCGTTGTCGGCAGCCATTTCCATGGCCTCAAGGGTCTTGTCAAAGAGCTGCGGCAGTCCTGTGCCCTTGATCTTGTGGGTAACACCATGGCCAGCATAAATGTCGGAGATCTTGCCAATGGCATAAACCTGATGACCCGCCGCCTGATTACGATCAAGCAGGGTCGGCTCGGGCGGGGCAATGGCGAAGTCGCGCCGATTGCCGGTACGCTTGAAGCTCGCAGCGTCTTCGCCCACGAATGGCCGGGCGATTACACGGCCAATCATCAATGGCGCCGTCAGTTCAAAGGCGATCTGGCATATCTCGTAAAGGCGTTCGAGGCCGAAATGGCTCTCATGGGCCGCAATCTGGAATACCGAGTCGATCGAGGTGTAGCAGATGGGTTTGCCGGTGCGGATGCTCTCTTCGCCCAGCTCAGCGATGATGGTGGTGCCCGAGGCGTGCTTGTCGCCCAGAATGCCGGGCAGCTTGGCACGTTTGATGAATTCTTCGATCAGATTAGGCGGGAAAGTCGGCTCGGTGTGGGGGAAATAGCCCCAGTCAAACGGTACCGGCACGCCAGCGATTTCCCAATGTCCCGAGGGCGTATCCTTGCCGTTGCTGACCTCGCGGCCTACGCCGAAACGGCCACCTTTGGCAGTGGCTGACAGCCCCGGCGGCAATGTGCCAGTCGAAAGTTTGATGGCCGCGCCGATTCCCAACGCATCCAGATTGGGCACATTGAGTGGTCCGGAACGCAGGCCTTCGAGATCTGCTTTGCCGGCATGGGCCCATTCGGCGATGTGGCCAAAGGTATTGGAGCCAACATCGCCATATTTGTCAGCGTCGGGGGCACCGCCGATACCGACGCTATCAAGAATGCACAGAATAGCGCGTGGCATGGTCAGACCTCCTGGGCCGTGGTGTGTGGCACGCTATCGGGAATCAGTTCGTGGGGCGTCAGCTCGCCACCCTGTGTATAGGCAGCCTTGATGCGGGCTTCGGCATCAGCAGCGCTGTCTTCGTCGGCCGCATGGATACGGGCGATGGGAGTGTTGCTGTCGAGCATGGCGCCCAGGCCTGCCAGACGATCAAAGCCAACGCGGTGGTCGATGTTGTCGGTGGGCATAGCGCGGCCGCCCCCCAGTGCAACAACAGCCATGCCGACGCCGCGCGTATCAATAGCCGAAACGGCGCCAGGCTCATCAGCAAACACGTCGCGGATGATCGGCGCCACCGCCAGATGGCTGTCGATGTTGTCGATAAAGTCGCCCGGTCCGCCCAGAGCATGCACCATGATGCCGAAACGCTCGGTGGCGCGCCCACTATTGAGCGCGGATTCGGCCAGCATGCGACCAGCATCAACCGTGGCAGCAACGCCAGTCATTTCCGCGACGGTGGCGCACAGGGACAGGGTCACCTCGCGCAGGCGTGGGTCCTGATGGCGGCCGGTGAGGAAGTCGACTGCGTTGCGGACTTCGAGACCATTGCCTGCAGCACTGGCAAGTGGTTCGTTCATATCGGTGATAAGAGCACCGGTCTTGAGGCCCGCGCCATTGGCGACCTCAACGAGGCTCTGTGCCAATGCGCGCGAGCGTTCCAGCGTCGGCATGAAGGCACCCGAGCCTGTCTTGACGTCGAGCACCAGCGCGCCAAGGCCTGCAGCAAGCTTCTTGGAGAGAATAGAAGCGGTGATCAGGGCGATGGATTCCACTGTGCCAGTGACATCGCGAATGGCGTAGAGCGCCTTGTCTGCAGGCGCGAGGTCTGCCGTCTGGCCGATGATGGCGCAACCGGCCTGCCGCACGACCTGACGGAACAGGTAGTTGTCAGGCTGGGTCTGATAGCCGGGAATGGCATCGAACTTGTCGAGCGTGCCGCCGGTGTGGCCCAGGCCACGGCCCGAGATCATGGGCACGTAAATGCCCATGGCTGCCAGAATTGGCGCCAGCATCAGGCTGACATTGTCGCCAACACCGCCGGTGGAATGCTTGTCGGCCACCGGGCCTTCGAGATCAGACCAGTCGAGCACTTCACCGCTATCGCGCATGGCCAGGGTGAGCGCAACGCGCTCAGGCATGCTCATATCCTTGAAATAGACCGCCATGGCTAAGGCTGCGGCCTGGGCATGCGAGACGCTGCCCTTGGCAAAGCCTGCGATAAAGGCGGCTATCTCATCATTGCTGAGCGTGTGGCCGTCGCGTTTGCGCGCGATAACCTCTTGGGGCAGAAAGACCATTCAGTGTCCTGACGAAACTCGGTACAGACGGACGGGCGACGGCGTGCGAGCGATGACTCGCTTGGCTTCGAGGTCGAGTTGCACGCATTTGACCCACCAGCCTGCGGTGTCGCCACCAGGAAACAGGTCCTGGGGCAGGTGCGGTTTGACGGCAGCGATGACGTCGGCAACAGTTTGCCCCGGCGGTTCAGTGGACAGAACCTTGAGCATCGCGTCGCGCATGGCCGTGTATTTGGCCGCATCGACACGATAGGTCTTGCCGGGTTGGCCGACGTTTTCGACGTCCATCTTGTCGTCCATGATCAGGCTCCGTATGGAATCCAAACGTTCTTGACCTGGGTCGCCTTGGCAAGGAAGTAGTCGCCCTCAAAGCGGCGGTCAGCGAGATCATAGTAAAGACCCCGGCTGGTCCAGGTCTGCTTGAGATTGGTGATCGAGACCTTCTCGACCATGGCCGAGCTCTCTGCATCGCCAGCATACCACAGTCCGTCAACGCCATCATGCTCGGCCAGGGTCTTGGCGAGGCTGACACTGTCGCCGGTGACGATATTGATGACGCCCTTGGGCACGTCAGAAGTTTCAATGACCTGATACAGGTCGGTGACGGACAGCGGGGACTGCGCCGAAGGTACCAGCACAACCGGATTGCCCATGGCCAGCGCCGGGGCGATCAAGGCAATCGAGCCCAACAAGGGCCGCGATGGTGGGGCGACAATACCCATAACACCCAGCGGCTCGACCATGGCAGCCGCCACAGCGCGCAGTGGCGGATTGTGCACAGCACCGTCATATTTGTCAGCCCAGCCGGCAAAGGCAAACAGACGCTCTACCGAAAGCGCGACTTCTTCGACACCGTTCTCACCAGTCTGTGCCTTGATGCGATCAGCGAATTCGTCGCGGCGGTAGTCGAGATTTTCTGCCAGGAAATAGAGTATCTGGGCCCGGCTATGGGCTGCAGTCGTGGACCAGCCGAGCGCCGCGCGCGCGGCTTCGACGGCGTTTCGGATATCCTTGCGATTGCCATCGCCGACTTCGCCAACAAGCTTGCCGGACGGATCGTACACGGCACGGGAATAGCCGCTATCGGGGCGCGACTGCTTGCCGCCAATATACATTTTTGCGGTCTGGTCGAGATGCCCGCTGTCGAGTGGGTTTGTCGCCTTGGCCGCAGCGATCTTGGGGGCTGGCGCTGGCTTGAGGTCTTTTTCCCAGGCTGGCTTGAGATAGGCACTCATGCCTTCACGACCGCCTTCGCGGCCGTAGCCGGATTCCTTGTAGCCACCAAAGCCAACAGCGGCGTCGAAATTATTGGTGCCATTGATCCAGACCACGCCTGCCTTGATCTGGGGCGCGATATCGAGCGCGAGATTAATGTTCTCGCTCCAGACGGTGGCAGCCAGACCATATTTGGTATTGTTGGCAAGTTGCACGGCCTCTTCGGGCGTACGGAAGCTCATGGCGACCAGAATGGGTCCAAAGATTTCCTCGGCCACCAGGGTGTTGGCGGGCGAAACATTGGTGACCAGTGCGGGCTTGAGGAAGCAGCCGCGCGCAGGCATCTGCCCATCGGGTTCATAGACTTCTGCGCCTTCAGCAATGCCGCGCTTCATCAGATCCTTGATGCGCTCGACCTGAATGGGGGCGATCATGGCGCCGATGTCGATGGACTTGTCGAGCGGGTCGCCGACGCGCAAGGTCTGCATGCGCTTTTTCAACTTGGTGATGAAGCGCTCTTCAATGCTCTCCTGCACCAAAAGGCGCGAGCCGGCGCAGCAGACCTGGCCCTGATTGAACCAGATCGCGTCGATCAGGCCTTCAATGGCGCTGTCGATATCAGCGTCTTCAAACACGATATAGGGCGACTTGCCGCCCAGCTCGAGGCTGAGACCCTTGCCCGACCCTGCGGTGACGGCACGGATGGCCTTGCCCACATCGGTCGAGCCGGTAAAGGCGATCTTGTCGATCCCCTCATGGGCGGTGATGGCCTGACCGGTGCCGCCTTCGCCGGTGACGATATTGACCACGCCCTTGGGCAGGCCGACGCGCTCGCAGATTTCAGCGAACAGCAGTGCGGTCAGCGAGGTAAATTCTGCGGGCTTGAGGATCACCGTATTACCCGCGGCCAGCGCCGGGGCAATCTTCCAGGCCAGCATGAGCAGCGGGAAGTTCCATGGAATGATCTGTCCGCACACACCATAGGGCACGGCATCGGGGAATTCACGGTTCAGATGCTGGGCCCAGCCAGCATGGTGGTAGAAATGGCGAGCGACCAATGGGATGTCGATATCGCGGCTTTCGCGGATCGGCTTGCCGTTGTCCATGGTCTCGAGCACGGCGAACAGACGGGCATGCTTCTGCACTGCGCGGGCAATGGCGTAGAGATATTTGCCGCGCTCATAGCCCGACAATGCGCTCCAGCCCTTGAAGGCGGCGCGTGCCGCTTTGACTGCTGCGTTGACGTCCTCGGCAGTGCCGTCGGTAATCTGCGCCAGGCTTTCGCCAGTCGCCGGATTGTCTGATGAGAAGGTTTTGCCCGGCTTGGTCCATTTGCCATCGATGAAGTGACCGAACTTACGGTCATGGGCATCGAGCCAGGCAATGGCCTGATCGGGGCCTTCAGGGGCCGGACCATAATCGAGCGACTGGAATATCTGAGCGATCTTGTTCATGTGTGGCCTCCTTCAGAGTGCCGGTATTTCTCATGGAGATCGACTGGACCTCCTCCCTGCCCGTTCCTTTGGAGCGGACGCGGCGCGCCTCGCGCCTAAACCATGGGTTGCCGATAATCGGCAGAATAGTGACCGGTCAGGCCATGTTCGATCTGGCGCTCGATGTCGGTGAGCAGGCTTGAAGCACCAAAGCGGAACAGATGAGGCTGCAGCCAGTGGGTGCCCAGCTCTTCCTTCATCAACGCCATATAGGTCAGCGCATCCTTGGTCTTGGAAATGCCACCCGCGGGCTTGTAGCCGATCTCGATGCCGGTCTCTTCGGCAAACCAGCGGATCATGCGGATCATGGTCAGGCTGGTGACCAGATTGGCGTTGACCTTTTCCTTGCCGGTCGAGGTCTTGATGAAATCGGCACCGGCCATCATGCACACCAGGCTCGCCTTGGCGACATTGGTCTGGGTAGCCAGTTCGCCTGTGCCCAGAATGGTCTTGATATGGGCGTTGCCACACGCCTTGCGGAAGGCGCGGACCTGATCGTAGAGCGCCTGCCAGTCATTGCGCAGTACCATGCCGCGTTCGATGACGATGTCGATTTCGGCCGCGCCATCGGCGACCGACATCTCGATCTCCTTGAGCTTGGTTTCGATCGGCGCCAGACCATGCGGGAAAGCCGTGGAGACAGCTGCAACGGGAATGCCCGAGCCTTCCAGCGCGTCGACAGCCGTTTTGACGAAGCTGTGGTAGACGCAGACCGCGCCGGGCAGGATACGCAGATCGCCCAGATCAAGCTGGTCGAGAATGTCCTGACGCAGCGGGTGCAAGGCCTTGGCGCAAAGCCGTTCGACGCGACCATCGGTATCGTCAGAATTGAGCGTGGTCAGGTCGATCATGGTGATCGCCTTGAGCAACCATGCGAGCTGATAGTCCTTCTTGACCGTGCGACGCGCACCGATAGAGCCGGCACGGCGCTCGAGCGCCGAACGGTTCATGCGGACGCGTTCGACCCAATCGAGATCGAGCGGAAAACCGGGATTCCTTTTGTGCGGAATGTGGGGCTGGCTGTTGTCGACGACGCGCAGGCTC
Source organism: Devosia sp. J2-20 (assembly GCF_055808475.1). Taxonomy (NCBI): domain Bacteria; kingdom Pseudomonadati; phylum Pseudomonadota; class Alphaproteobacteria; order Hyphomicrobiales; family Devosiaceae; genus Devosia; species Devosia sp. J2-20. Next base: position 3,202,918 of record NZ_CM147870.1, read on the forward strand.
ATAGTTCCTCCACCAGCGCGGGTATCAGCTGTTTCAGCTTGGCCGCGCCCTGTACCGCCATGGTTTTTGTATGCTCATGGCTGATGTTTTCGCTCGACAGGCCGGCACCCATATTGGTGATCGAGGAGCAGGCCCAAACTTTCATGCCCAGGAAACGCCCGAGAATGACTTCTGGTGCCGTCGACATGCCGACGGCATTGGCGCCCAGGCGCACGGCCATCTGGATTTCGGCCACCGTTTCGAAGCTAGGGCCAGAATACCAGAGATAGATGCCTTCGCCGAGCTTGATGTCGAAACGGTCCGCAACGGCATGCGCCTTGGCGCGCAAAGCGGGGTCGTAGCAATCGACCATGTTCACAAAACGGCGCTCAGTTGGTTCACCGATCAGCGGGTTCATGCCAGCATAATTGATGTGATCGGAGAGCAGCATCAGATCGCCGGGCTGAAACCGCTCGTCGAGCGAGCCAGCCGAATTGGTCAGCAGAAGGGTCTTGGCGCCCAGCTCTGTCATGGCTTCAAGCGCGGGGCGCATGGCAGCGGCATTGCCGTGTTCGTAATAGTGCTCGCGCCCCGTCAGGATGGCAACACGCTTGCCCCCCATGGTGCCGATCAGCAAGTCTCGGCCATGCCCGGACACGCCCCCGCCGGGAAACCCCTTGAGCTCGGAATAGGGAATGGTCACCTTGTCTGTCAGCAGCTCGCCGATGGCCGACAGCCCTGAGCCGAGCACAATGGCGGCGTCGATGGGCTGATCGCCGGCAATCTTGCGGATTGTCTTGGATGCCTTGGTCATTTCGAAAGATACTCCGGGCCGAAACTATGCGGCAGCAAATAGTCGAGCGTGCAGGTAAGCGGATCGCCGTCGACACCGTGGGAGATCACCTCCACATCAAGATCGGCAAACTCGCGGATGCGCTGGCGGCAGCCACCGCAAGGGGTGACCGGTGCGGCGCCCGTGCCGATCACATAGATGCGCTTGATGCGTTTGCCACCCGCCGCGATCATCGCCGAAATGGCGGAGGCCTCGGCGCAATTGCCCTGCGGGAAGGCCGCATTCTCGATATTGCAGCCGGCGTAGATCTGACCGTCATCAGCCAAGATCGCTGCACCAACGGCAAAGTTGGAATAGGGCGAGTAAGATTTAGCGCGAATAGCAGCCGCGGCCTCGTACAAGGCCTTGTCCGTTGCAGTGTGTGTCATTGTCTGACGCCAGCGTAGCCGCTAGCGCTCCTTGGTATAGGGGACGCCGCCAGCCTTGGGGCCTACAGCCTTGCCGATAAAGCCCGCCAGCAGAACCACTGTGAGCACATAGGGCAACGCCTGAATGGCCTGTACGGGCACTTCGATACCGAACAGCTCTGCGCTCTGCAGACGGATCTGCATTGCATCCAGAAAGCCGAACAGCAGGCAGGTAAACATGGCCGGGACAGGCTTCCACTTGGCAAAGATCAGCGCGGCCAAAGCAATAAAGCCCTTACCCGCCGTCATGTTATTGCCGAAGCCCGAGCCTTGGGCGATGGAGAAATAGGCGCCGGCCAGCCCGCACAGCAGACCGGTGATGATAACGGCTTGAAAGCGCAGTTTGACCACGGAGATACCGGCGGTATCGACGGCCTTGAGGTTTTCACCCACAGCGCGCAGCCGCAGGCCAAACCGGGTACGGAACAGCACGAACCAGGTTACCGCCACCATGATGAAGGCGATATAGACCAGCAGGTAGTGGCCCGATAGCAGGTCGTAGTAGATTGGCCCGAGCACGGGCACGCCCTGAAGCTGTTCGGCGAATGGCAGGGTGATCGGCTCAAAGCGGCCGCCATCGCCCAGCGGCGGGGTGCGCCCGCCCTGATGGAACCAGGTTTGCCCCAGAAATGTCGTCAGACCAGCCGCCAGCATGTTGATCGCAACGCCGGCAATCAACTGATTGCCCTTGAGCGAGATTGCGGCAAAACCCTGCAACAGTGCGGTGGCCAATGAGACGAGCATGCCGGCTGCAAGGCCCAGCCAGGCCGAGCCTGTAACGGCGGCGACGGCACCAGCTGCGAACGCGGCAGCAAGCATCTTGCCTTCAAGACCAATATCGAACACGCCAGCGCGTTCGGAATACATACCAGCCAGGCAGGCGAGCAGAAGCGGGGTGGACAGGCGAATGGTCGCGTCCAGAATGGAAAGGGTTGCTGAAAGATCCATCGGTCAGCTCTCCGTCTTGGCGGTTTCCCGCTCGATGGCTTCAGACTTTTGCTCAGGTGAGAACAGCATGAAGCTGCGCTCCAGAGAGGGGCGGAACAGCCCTTCCATGGCACCGGTGAACAGGATCACCAGCGCCTGGATCACGACAATCATTTCCTTGGTGATGGCGGGAATAACGAATTGCAACTCCTGACCACCCTGATAGAGGGCGCCAAACAGAAGCGATGCAAGCAGGATGCCGATGGGATGGTTGCGGCCCATCAGGGCCACAGCGATGCCCACGAACCCGGCACCTGCGACAAAGTCGAGCACGAGCCGATGTTGAACGCCCATCACTTCGTTGATCGCCACCATCCCGGCCAGTGCGCCGGAAATAGCCATGGTGATCATGATCATCTTGGAGTTTGAAATACCCGCGTAGCGGGAGGCGGTCGGGTTGGCGCCCAGTACCCGTACGGCATAGCCGAACTTGGTGTGCCAGATCAGGATGTAGACTCCGATCAGGGCCAAAACCGCAATGACGATGGACAGGTTTACCGGCGAGTAGCCAAAGAATGAGCTGAACTCGCGCAGCTGCGGCACGCGGCCACCCATCTCGATGGTGTCGGATTCAGGTGCCATGCTGCTGGCAGGCTTGAGCACGCGATTGACCATGTAAACCATCAGCGCGGCGCCGATGAAGTTGAACATGATCGTGGTGATCACGACGTGGCTGCCGCGCTTGGCCTGCAGATAGCCGGGAATGAAGGCCCAGAAGCCGCCAACGGCCGCAGCGGCCAGAATGGCCAGCGGCATGGCGATCAGCCAATGGGTCTGATCAAGCGCCAGCGCGACAACAATGGCGCCAAGCCCGGCAACATAGGCCTGTCCATCACCGCCAATATTGAACAGTCCGGCATGGGCGGCAACGGCCACGGCCAGGCCGGTGAAGATGAAGTTGGTCGTGTAGTACAGCGTATAGCCGAAGCCGTCGCCATAGCCGAAGGCGCCGTAGATGATGACCTGAATGGCGTGCAGCGGATTTTCACCCACCAGCAGCACCACAAGACCGGACACCAAAAACGCCAGAAGCAGGTTGATCGCGGGCAGCAGGGCCACATCAGCCCAGCGCGGAAGAGGTCTACGGGCGCTCATTGGGCGGCCTTCTTGTCGTTGCCGATACCGGCCATCATAAGGCCCAGCTCGCCTTCAGTGGCGGTGGCTGGATCGGCTTCACCGACGATCTGGCCGTCAAACATCACCAGGATGCGGTCGGCCAGAGAGCGGATTTCGTCTAGCTCGACCGAGACAAGCAGGATCGCCTTGCCCTCGTCGCGCATCTTGATGATCTGATTGTGGATGAACTCGATGGCCCCGATGTCGACGCCACGCGTGGGCTGACCAACGACCAGCACATCGGGGTCGCGCTCCATTTCACGTGCCAGCACGATTTTCTGCTGGTTGCCGCCGGAGAACAGCGAGGTTTTGAGATTGATATTGGCCGGTCGCACGTCGAACAGTTCGACATGTTCGGCAGCACGCTTTTTGGCGGCCTTGATGTCGAGGAAGCCGTTGATGCCGTATTCGGGACTGTTCTGGTAGCCCAGGATGGCATTTTCCCATTCGGCAAACTGGGTCACCAGACCCATGCGCTGACGGTCCTCGGGCACATGCGCCAAACCCGCGGCGCGGGCGCGCGAAGCGCCATCATCGCCGGCCAGCGAGAGGGTGACACCCTTGAGGATAATATCGCCCGCGGACTGGTCACGCATGCCGCTGACGGCCTCAAGCAGATCGCTCTGGCCATTGCCGGAAACGCCGGCAATACCGACGATCTCGCCGGCGCGTACCGAGAAGCTGACATTCTTGACCCGGGTGACACCCATGTCGTCCTTGACGACGAGATTGTGCACTTCGAGCAGCTTTTCGCCGGGCTTGGCCGGGCCTTTTTCGACTTCGAGCAAGACGTGGCGACCGACCATCAGTTCGGCGATCTCTTCGGGGCTGGTGTCGGCGGTCTTGAGGGTGGCCACCATTTCGCCCTGACGCATCACCGACACGCTGTCGGTAATCGCCATGATTTCACGCAGCTTGTGCGTGATCAGGATAACTGTCTTGCCCTGAGCGCGCAGTGTTTCCAGCACGCGGAACAGATCGTCGGCTTCCCTTGGCGTCAGCACGCCCGTGGGTTCGTCCAGAATCAGGGTTTCAGCGCCGCGGTAGAGCGCCTTGAGAATTTCGACGCGCTGCTGCTGTCCGACCGAGATGTCCTCGATGATCGCATCGGGATCGACCTCAAGGTCATATTCGGTTTCGAGCCGGTTGAGCTCCTGACGCGCGCGGTCAAGGCTGGGCTTGATGAAACCGGAGTCCTCGGCGCCCAGAACGACGTTTTCGAGAACCGAGAAATTATCGACCAGCATGAAGTGCTGGTGCACCATACCGATGCCCAGTGCCAGAGCATGGCGGCTATCGGTGATTTCCTGCTCGGTGCCGTTGACGCGGATGGTGCCGCTGTCGGCCGTGTAGAAGCCATACAGGATGGACATCAGCGTGGATTTGCCAGCGCCATTCTCGCCCACGATACCATGGATGGAGCCCCGCGCGACCTGGAGGTCAATGTCCTTGTTGGCGTGAACAGCGCCAAATCGCTTGTTGATTTTCTCAAGCTGAATTGCCCAGCCATTGGCCGGGGCGGATGCAGCGGCCGTTTCCGGCCGCTGCGAGTTCATTGAGTCGTCTTGGCTCATCTAGCTGGGCTTAGAGCGGGCAGGTTGAGTCGGTGGTGTAGTCGTGCACGACCAGCGCACCGGACTGGATCTGAGCCGAGAGCTCGTCAACCGTGGTCTGCATATCGGCAGTGATCAGGTCGGCGTTGTTCTCGTCCAGCGAGTAGCCAACACCGTTTTCAGCCAGACCAAGCACGGTCAGGCCGGGCTGGAAGGTAGCGTCATCGGCGGCTTCGGTCAGAGCGTTCTGCACAGCCACGTCAACGCGCTTGAGCATAGAGGTCAGCACCGAACCGGGCTGGAGGTAGTTCTGGTTGCTGTCGACACCGATCGAGTACTTGCCGGCATCCTTGGCAGCCTGAAGCACGCCAAGGCCCGAGCCACCAGCGGCAGCGAAGATCACGTCAGCGCCGTTATCGATGGCAGCCTTGGTCAGTTCGCCAGCAGTCACGGGATCATTCCAGGCAGCTGGAGTGGTGCCAGTGTAGTTTTCGATCAGCTTGATGTCAGCGTTGACGGCCTTGGCGCCCTGAGCATAGCCACAGTAGAACTTGTGGATCAGTGGAACGTCCATGCCGCCAACGAAGCCGACCGTGCCGGTTTCGGACTTGAGTGCGGCCAGAGCGCCGACCAGGAACGAGCCAGTGTGCTCATCAAAAATGATCGACTGCACGTTTGGTGCGTCAACGACGGTATCGATCACGACGAAATTGGTGTCGGGGAATTCTGGCGCCACAGCGGTAAGCGCAGCAGTCCAGGAGAAGCCAGCCATAACGATGGGGTTTGCACCCTGACCAGCAAAGCGGCGCAGAGCCTGTTCGCGCTGGGCATCGTTCTGCAGTTCAAGATCAAGGAAGCTGCCGCCGGTTTCGGCCTTCCAGGCTTCGGCACCGTTATAAGCGGCTTCGTTGAACGACTTGTCGAACTTGCCGCCCAGATCATAGATGACTGCGGGGTCGGCAAAGGCAGTGCCTGTGAGGATCGCGCTCAGCGCAACGCCGCCAGCAACAGCCTTGGTAAAGGTGGAAAATTTCATCGAGTTCGTCTCCCTGTCTCGCACGCTCGCGCTGGCAATACGCTCCAGCGGACACTCGGCGTGCTCTAGGCAGCGATACAACCGTGCAAATGCAGCACTTGCAAGATGGAATCGCCCATTTTTTTCCGATTGGTCAAATTTTGGACATCAAGCCTGCGTGCTACGCGGCGATTTGCCCAAACTATCGGCCAGAGCTACCAGCGCGACAGGACGGACTGGAACAGGCCCTCGAGATCAATATCGGGCGAGAACACCACCAGAATGGCCAGGGAGCCAATAGCGAACAGGGCGATCGTGTCTCTTGTGCGGGAGGTCATTACAATTTGTTTCAAGGTTGAGCGAATGCGGAGGCATTCCCTACTGCATTGAGACCGTCCGATTGTGATGGTTTGAGGGCAGATGCGGGCATGGTTAGCGCGCGCTTAATTGCTGCCGGCGTCCTCCTCGACCGGCAGCGGGGTAACCTCAGCACCCATGGCCGCGCCGAACCGCTCAAAGAAGCCGTCAATGATCTTCTGCGCCGAATTGCCGATGATTGCCTTGCCCAGCTTCATGATCTGGCCCGACGCACCGCCCTTGGCGTCAAACACCAGCAACGTCTGCTCGCCGCGATCGGAGAGAACGATGTCGGCCGAGCCTTCAGCCAGACCGAGCAATCCACCCTTGCCCCGCCCGGTCAGCGTATAGCGCTCCGCTGGCACGATGCCGGTCAGGGCCAGATCGCCTTTGAAGACGGGGTGCACCACGCCAAGATTGACCTTGATCTCAAGATCCAGCGTGTCCGCGCCGGACCAGGCAATCTTGTGACAGCCCGGAATCGCCGCCTTGAGCATGGCGGTGTCGTTGAGTGCAGCCCACACGGCCACGCGCGGGGCGGCGACGATATAGCGTCCACCAAAGTCCATTAGCGGCCACCTTCGCGCTTATGTTGCATGACGGCCCTATTGTGGCCGCGATACCACCAGAAACACTTGCTTGCCATAGTTGCGGGCCTTGCTCTTTACGTGCGGCTTTTTCGCACCAATATGGTCTAAATAGTTGTCTGAATGGGCAGTTGCAATTGTCAGGCAGCGACCCAGCGGCGATCAATAGCGCGACGAGGGCATTCCGCCGGTTCGGCGTCAATCATACGGGGAGCGATACAATGGCCAATGAAGTGACCACTGCACCAGCAACTGAAGTGGCGCCAGTCGCGATGTCGGCTGACAAGCCGCTGCAGTATCTGGACAAGGCGGTCAACGCCATTCGCGACCTGGGGATCTGGCCTGAACAGCAGGGTGAAGCCCCAATTACCGGCCTGCTCGCCAAGATCACCGAACTGGACGAGACCCGCGTGGTACTGATTGGTCGCACGCTAAGCCAGGCGAGCGCCTTCAATGAAGTGGTCCGCGAGCAGATCGCCGCCATGAAGATCGGTGAGCGCTACGAAGACATCACCAAGGGTTTTGATTCCATCCGCGACGACGCCAAGGGCATGGTCGACCAGTTGGCAGACAACAAGCTCGACCTGCTTGAGCGGGCGTCCAATGTGTGGATGAAGGTCAGCCGCGGCGATATCGCCACGCGCTTTGACAAAATCCGTGACACCTATCTGGCCGTCACGGCCGACACCAAGGATCAGATCGACCGCGAACACACCATTCTGGAGGCCTATCGCGACTTCCGTGGCGCGCTCAAGCAGTCAGAAGTGATGGCCCTGGAAGTGCTGGGTACCGCTGAAAAGCGTCTAACCGAGAAAAAGAACATCCTCCAGGCTGCTTCGGAAGCCGTCTCGACGTATGCCGGCAGCGTTCCTGCTGATCGTGCGCGTCTGGAAATGGATCGCGACGAAAAGCTGCGCGACATGCAAAATGAAGAGTCGCGCTATCAGATCGCCAAGGATCTCTCGGACAATCTGACCATTTCGTACAACACGTCCGAAGTGGTGATGGCTCGTCTGATGCAGACGACCAATGCCAAGGAGCGGGTCTATCAGCAGTCGATTTCGTTCTTCTCGACCAATGAGACCGTGCTGACCGCATTGTCCGCGTCGTTCACCGGCATGTTTGGCCTGCATGAATCCACCGAGACACTGAACGCCATGAAGGAAGGGATGAGCAAGAGTCTCGAAACCCTTTCCGAGATCGGCGACAAGGTGACCGAGGAAGCCGTCCGGGCTGGCTACGGCCCAACGGTGCGCGCCGACGCGGTCAAGAAGCTGGTGGATTCGGTGGTGAACTTCCAAGAGAAGAGCCGCACCATCATCAACGAGATGCGCGTCGCGTCGACCAAGAATTCCGAGGAAATCCGCGACGCTGTTGAAGATGGCAAGCGCCGTCTGGCGGCTTTGGCTGCCGAGGGCAATGCGCTGCTGCTCGAGGACCGGAACTGAGCCGAGAGACGCATACGGGTGGACGGCAATTATGAGTGACGCGACCGCAAAGTCCGCTGCACCCCTGGACGAAGTCATGCTGGCGATGGATGTGGTGGATACCCTGCGTCACCAGCAAGGTCTGGCGACGCGTGAACTCGACACCGACGCCAAAGAAGCGCAACTGATCTCCAAGCTGCGCGATATCTATCATCAGCAGGGCATTGAAGTGCCAGACCACATCCTCAAAGAGGGTGTGGCGGCACTGCAGGAAAGTCGTTTTGCCTATGATGCGCCCGAGCCAAGCTTTGGTGTGACCCTGGCCAAGCTCTATGTGGGTCGCAAGCAATGGGGTAAGCCCGTGCTCGCCATAGTCGGCGCAGTACTGGCGGTCATGATTGGCTATTTCGGCGTCTGGCAACCGTATCAAGCCGGACAGGCCGAACAGGCCAGGATCGAGCTGGCCGAAGGTCTGCCAGCGCAGATGGACGCGCTATATGAGACCATTTTTGAAGAAACCAAGGTGCAGCAGGCCGTTGTGGATGCCGAGGCCCTGCGGACCCGCGGTCAAACCTTTGCTGCTGAAGGTGACCGCGCTGCTGCAGAAGCAGCGGTTGCTGATCTGACCACGCTGCGCGATCAGTTACGTCAGGAATATACGCTGCGGGTGGTCAATCGCCCCGATGAACAATCGGGCTTCTGGACCTTTCCGGAAATCAATACCGACGCCACCAATTACTATCTGGTGGTCGAAGCGCTCGATACCGATGGAGATGCCATCAGCCTGCCAATCCTGAACGAGGAGAACGGGCAGACAGAAACTGTGGCTAAATGGGGCGTGCGGGTCCCAGAGTCGGTCTACGAGGCCGTCGTGGCCGACAAGCAGGATGACGGCATCATCCAGAGCAATGAGATCGGTCGTAAATCGTATGGTTTTGTAGATGTCGAATACAATGTGCCGGTATCCGGCGGGGCGGTAACGCGGTGGTAGAGCTATGAGTATCCGCGGTCCCGAAGCCCTGGCGAGCCTTGACGAGGCGATGCGCGATATCCGTCGCGAGGAAGACGAAATTTCCAAGCGTCTTGCCCGTTCGGCCGAGCGTATCAGCAAGATCCGCGAGAGTGAGGCCGAGCTGTTCCGGCAGTTGGCCCGTTTGCGGCTCGACCCGGCGGTGCAGGGCGAGCTTGATGGCGCCATTACCACGGCTGAGACCAAGGCACGCGCGCAGATAAAGACCCATGCCAAGGAGCTGAGCAAGGCTGAAAGCGCTATTGCCAGCATTGACGAAGCGCTCAACAAACTCACCGGTGAACGCGCCGATGCGCTCAAGCAGTTTGAGAGCCATCAGGCCCAGCTCAAGGCGTTGGCGAGCAAGCTGGGGGCGACGATTGCGCGCGACCCCGCCTTTGCTGCCAAGCGGCAGAAGGCCAGCGAGCTGGCTGAAGTGGCGGCGCAGTCGATGCGTAAGACCGAACAGGCCGAAGCGGACCGTGATGAAAAGGGACAGCCTTACCGCGACGACCCTCTGTTTATGTATCTGTGGGAAGCCGGCTATGGCACCTCGAACTATCGCGCCAACAATCTGGTGCGCTATCTCGACGGCCTGGTGGCCGGACTGATCAAATTCCACAAGGCGCGGCCGAACTTTGCCATGCTCAATGAGATTCCGTTGCGGCTGCGTGAGCATGCCGAACGGCAGATTGCGATTGCCAGCGTGGCCGAGACCGAGCTGGATGCTCTGGAGACCGAAGCCATCGACACCGCCGGGGGCAAACCCATTCGCGAAGCGATGGAAAGCGCTCAGCAGCGGATCGATGCGCTGGATGCTCAAATCATGGCGCATGAGGACCAGCGCGATGAGACCGCCAAGACCGTTGCCGGCCTGTCGCAAGGGCTCAACCCGGCCTTTGAAAGCGCATCGGCAGAACTGGCGACCGCACTAGGGCGCGAAGATATCAAAACCCTGCTGGCTGACGCCCGTCGCACCCGCACGGGCCAAGACGACACGATCGTTGCCCAGATCGACGATGCCCGAGCCCGGGCACGCGAAGAAGATCAGGAGACGCGCGAGCAGAAAGAGCGCCTCAAGACCCTGGCGGCCCGGCGGCGCGAGCTGGAAGACATTCAGTGGGAGTTCAAAAAGCAGCGGTTTGATGATCCGCGCTCGACCTTCCGCGAAGACCGGCTGGTGGGCGATCTGCTCAATGATTTCCTGCGCGGCGGCATTACCGCTGCGAGCTATTGGGACAGTTGGCAGCGCAGCCAGAACTGGAGCGCAGGCACCTCGGACTGGGGTGGTGGCGTCGGCCTGCCCAATAATGGTCGTCAGCGCTCGAACAACCCCTGGCCAGATAATGGCGGCTTCAAGTGGCCCGATAATAGCTTTGGTGGCGGTGCGGGCGGCAAGACCAAGGGCGGCTTCGGTGGCGGTTTCGGACGCCCCTCGGGTGGCTCGGGATCAGGCGGCGGGTTTTCACGGCCCCGCACCGGCTCAGGCGGCACACGCAAGCATGGCGGCTTCAAGACCGGCGGCGGCTTCTAGCAGCTAATTGGCGGGCGGCTGAGCCATCAGCTCCCAGATATTGCCTTCACTGTCCTCGAAATAGGCAGAATAGCCCCATTCGGACTGGGTGCCTTCGGTGACTATGGCGCCACCACCGGCCAGCACCTTGCGCAAGATTTCGTCGACTTCTGCTGCGCTGGATGCCTGGTGGCTGAGCACAAAGCCGGGCGTCCCGGCCACGGCGATGTCCTTGCCGGCTGTCTGGGCGATCTGCTCGCGCGGGAACAGTACAAAGGAAAAGCCGTCATCAAAAAAGAAGGCTACGTGGTCTTCTCCAGCGCCGATCTGCTCTTCGGCGATGTCGAACAGAGCCCGATAGAACACGAAGGCGCGCTCCAGATCATCGACACCGATGGTAATGATGGAAATCGATGGCTTCATGGTGCGCTCCTTTGCGATCTTGGCTTCACGTTAGCCATCGCAAGCTGAATCGTCACCCGTAATAGACACTGATTTTCTGCCCACCGATCTGGTGCACCTTGATGTCCATCTCATAGATTTTCGAGAGGACGTCGGGATCAATCATGGCATCGGCAGCGCCCTGCCCCACCACCTTGCCCAGCTTCATGGCGACGATGTAGTCCGAATACCAGGACGCGAAATTGATGTCGTGCAGCACCAATACCACGGTCTTGCCGAGCTCATCGGCGGCACGGCGCAGCAGTTTCATCATGCCCATAGCGTGCTTCATGTCGAGATTGTTGAGCGGCTCGTCGAGCAGCACATAATCAGTGTCCTGACACAGCACCATGGCGACAAACGCCCGCTGACGCTGGCCGCCCGAAAGCTCGTCAAGGAAGCGATCAGCAAGTTCGAGCAGGTTGAGGTAACCCAGCGCCTGTTCGATGTGGTGCTGATCCTCTGTGGTCAGACGTCCTTTGGAATAGGGATAGCGACCAAAGCTGACCAGATCGCGCACCGTCAGACGGGCGGTCATGTGGTTGTCCTGGCGCAAAATGGACAGGCGGCGCGCGAGCACGTCGCTGGGCGTGGTCGCGATATTGAGTCCATCAATGACAACGGTGCCGGTGTCCATGGCCATCAGGCGGCTGACCATTGAAAGCAGCGTGGACTTGCCCGCGCCGTTGGGGCCGATAATTGAGGTGATGCCGCCGGCCGGCAGGTTCAGCGAGACGCCGTCGACAACGCAACTGGTTCCGTAATGCTTGGTCACGCCCTGGGTGACGATCATCGGGCAGCTCTCCGCAGAACAAGGAAGATAAAGACGATACCACCCAGAAACTCGATGATGATCGAGAGGGCCGTATCAAAGGCAAATACGCGTTCGAGCACGGTCTGGCCGCCGACCAGAAAGATGATCGACAGCAGCACGGCAGCAGGCAGCACGAATTTGTGACGGCTGGTGCCCACCAATCCATGCGCAAGACTGGCGACCAACAGGCCGAAAAAGGTGATGGGTCCCACCAGCGCGGTGGAGACGGCGACCAGCACCGAGACCAGCATCAAAATGGTCACCACCGTGCGCTTGTAGGGCACGCCCAGATTGATCGCCTGGGACCGCCCAAGCGCGAGCACATCGAAGGTGTGACCGAGGCGGAACGCGACCAGGCTAACGGCGATGACAATGATGGTTGATGTGGTCAGCAAGGTCGTATCGACCGTGGCGAAACTGGCAAAAAAGCTGTCCTGCAGCACATTGAAGGCGTTGGGATCGAGCAGACGCTGCATGAACTGGCTCAGGCTGCGAAACAGAATGCCAAAGACAATCCCGACCAGCACCAGCAAATGCAGGCTGCGCTCTTCACCCAGAAACAGCCAGCGGAACAGCAGGCCGGAGAACACGACCATCACGACGATCTCGACACCGAACTGGGCCTGGTCGTTCAGCGTGGTCAAGGCACCGGCGCCCAGAAAAAAGACAATGGCGGTCTGGAGCAGGATGTAGAGCGCGTCGAACCCCATGATGGAGGGGGTCAGAATGCGGTTATTGGTGACCGTCTGAAATAGCACGGTCGAGACCGCCACCGCATAGGCCACCAGCACCAGCGCCAGCAGTTTGCGGCCTCGGAACGGCAGCACAAAGCTCCAGCTACCCTTGGCGCCGAGCGTCATGAAGCAGAGAAGTGAAACCAGCGCGAGCAGGCTGAGAACGATCAGAGCAAGGACCGGGCGAGAGAGCTTAACTGGCATGGCGCGGGGTCCGCAGCAGCAGATAGAGGAAGATGGCGCTACCGGCGACGCCGACCACCACACTGATGGGGATTTCATAGGGAGCCCGGATCAGGCGTCCCAGAATATCGCAGGCCAGCACGAAGCCGGCTCCAGACACAGCCACCCAGGGCACGGTGCGGCGCATATTGTCACCGACAAACAGGCTGACCAGATTAGGAATGATCAGGCCCAGAAACGGGATGGACCCGGCGCTGACCAGTACCACTGCGCTGATCAGCGAAACGATGACCAGTCCGAGCACCATGACGCGCTCATAGTTCAGACCCAGATTGGTGGTGAAGTCCTTGCCCATGCCCGCCACGGTGAACCGGTCAGCAGCGATATAGGCGAGAATGGCGCAGGCTAGACCGATCCAGAGCAGTTCATAACGGCCGCGAAGAATTCCGGAGAAGTCGCCCATGTTCCAGGCGAGCAGCGAGGGCAGCAGACCGTATCGGTAGGCAAAAAAACTGGTGACGGCCCCAATAATGCCGCCCAGCATGATGCCGACCAGCGGCACCAGCAATTGGTCGCGCAGCGGCACCACCCGCAAAATCCGCAGGAACAAAGCGGTTCCCGCCAAAGCAAAGGCAGCGGCAACCAGCATCTTGGCCATCAAGGGCCAGCCCGGCGCCAGAATGGTGACGACGAGAAAACCGAGGCTGGCAGCTTCGGTTGTGCCCGCGGTGGAGGGTTCGACGAAGCGGTTGCGCACCACCATCTGCATCACCAGCCCGGCAATGGCGAGCGAACTGCCCGCCAGAATGATCGCCAGTGTGCGTGGAATACGGCTGATCAGCAGTACCTGCATCGCGCGGCTATCAGCGTCAGACGCCAAAAGGGTGCCAAGCGAAACATCGCTGACACCAACAAACAGGCTGACAATGGCCAGGGCAATAGTTGCCCCGATGGCAAGAGCAAGCAGGCGCATCGCGACCAGCTCCAATCAAACAGGCAAACACCCGGCTGCCGAAACAGCCGGGTGTTGGTTGGTTCTCGTGGGGGATTAGCCGTTCAGGCCGGCCAGCACCTGATCGAGCAGCAGCATCACGCCGGTATAGCCGTGCATGGTGATGTAAGCAGCCTGCGGATCGAGATAGACGATGTGCCCGTTCTGGGCAGCACTGGTCTGGTTGACCAACTCGTTGTCGAGCAGGGCAGCGGCTGCGCCGGTGCTTTCGCCGGTTCCCGCATTGCGGTCGATAACGAACAGCCAGTCGGGGTTGGTTTCCAGGATGAACTCAAACGAGATGCCGTCGCCACCGTGATCGCCATCTTCGACGTCAGGCATGGCAGTGGGAATACCGAGCTGATTGTGGATCCAGGCAACGCGGCTGTCGGGACCATAGACGCCGACATTGCCGGCATTGGTGACCAGCACCAGAGCATTGCCCTTGCCGTCGGCAGCAGCCTTGACCTCAGCCACTTTGGCATCGAGCGCGGCGTTGAGTTCGGCAGCCTTGTCCTGCAGCTGGAAGATTTCCCCCAGCTTGGTCAGATTGGCCTCAATGCCACCGATGATGTCGGCATTGTCGATCGACATGTCGATGGTGGGCAGAATGTCCTTGGCCGTCTCGTAGGCTGCGCGCGAGCGGGCGCCAACGACGTAAAGATCAGCTTCCGAGGCGGCGATGCCTTCAAAATCGGGCTCAAACAGCGAGCCGATCTGCAACGCATCTGGCGCCACGAACCCCTGAAGATAAGCCGGGGAGTTGGAGGCAGGTACGCCGGCAACGGCAATGCCCATGGCATGCAGGTTATCAAATGCAGCCCAGTCCGAGGTCAGCACCTTTGCTGGTACACCGGAAATAGTGGTTTCGCCCTGTGCATGGGTGACCGTGACGTCTTGCGCCAGGGACATGCTGGGCAGGGCAAGAGCGCCAGCGACCAGCGCTGCGAGAATGGCGGGCGTGTGAGTAAGCTTGTTCACTTGGCATCCAATCGGGAACGACAAACAGGGGCACAATCAAACATGATTGAGTATGTCCGGTTATTATCCACGCCGCCAAGCGGAGTCAAAAGCTAATGTGATATTTTCCGTCATATTATAAGCGCCCGGGCTGAACTTAATCAGACCGGGCGGGGGATCAGGACTTGGCCAGCAGCATGCGCAGCTTTGCCAGTGCCGTGGTCTGATCTTCGCGATAGGCAATTGTGCCCTGGAATTCGCCGTTGTCGTCGATCAGGAAAACCGAGGCGCTGTGGTCCATGGTGTAATCGTCGCCTTCGAGCGGCACGCGCTCGTAAAAGACAGCCCAGGACCGGGCGATCTTGGCAATTTCCTCGGGCGAGCCGGTCAAGCCGGTAATGCGATCACTGACCCAACCGACATAGTCAGCGAGGATTTCTGGCGTATCGCGTTCTGGATCGACCGTGACGAAGTAGGCGCGCAGATCCTCGCCTTCATCGCCAAGCGCTTCAAACCAACCGGCCATTTCCGCCATGGTTGTGGGGCACACTTCAGGGCAATGGGTGAAACCAAAGAATAGCGCCGAGGGATGGCCCACAAAGATGGTTTCATCCACCGCATTGCCTTTCTGATCAACCAGATCATAGCTCCCCGTGCCAAAGCCCGAGGCGGGTTTGGGTGGTTCGCGCAGCAAAAACGCCCCGGCTCCGGCCGTCAATGCAAGCACGCCAACCAGTCCCCAGAGCCAGAAACGAATGGTCCCAAGATCCATCAATTGGTGCTTTCGCTGTTCAGGGCGTCATGGTCCATCATGGGCGCATCATCCTGGCTGGCGCCGTGATCCATTTCCATTGCGCCATGCCCTGCACTATCGGCAGCAGTGCCCAGCACGGGCAGTTCGACTTCAACCGGACCGGCCTTCTCAAATACCAGCGTGATGGTGATGCTTTCGCCTTCAACGAAGGCCTGATTGAGACCCATGAACATGATGTGGTAGCCGCCGGGAGCCAGGGCCACGGTTGCACCGGCGGGGATTTCCAGCCCTTCGGCCAATTCACGCATCTTCATGACGTCGCCCTGCATGGACATTTCATGGATCTGGGTGTCGCCAGCTACGCTGGATGTGGCCGAGATGAGACGGTCAGTCTGATCACCTGTATTCTCGATGGTCAGAAAGCCACCCCCGACCGGCGCATTGGGCAGGGTGGCGCGGGTGAAGGGCGCCGAGATGCTGATTTCACCGAGGTGAACAACACCGTTATGGGCTAAGGCGGGGGTAACGAGCAGAAGAGTGGCCGCAAGGGCGGCGCGCAGCAGAGTGATCATGATGATCTCCGGAAATGGCAGTGTGATTTGAGGCGAGCCCAATGGCTCAGGCGGTCAAACCAGTGCCGGCGGTCCGCGCGGTCCCGATGGTGCGGCAATGATCGCAGGCGTCGGGGTCTGCGTTGCAAAGGGGCGCGGGGCCGTCAGGCGTGCGGGGCGCTGCTCGAGTACCAGCGCTGTCGACGTGGGCGCCACCGCGGCAGGCTTGCCAATACCGGTTACGGGACATTTGGTGAGCGAAACGTCGCCGTCCTGCCCATTGGTTTCGAGCGAATTACACAGCACCCAGCCGGTCTGGATGGTGCTGTAGCCGAGTTCCTCAAAGGCCAGTTGGCTGGCGCGGGCTTCGTGCAGCGGCGCCAGGATGGTAAACAGATAGACGGCGAGGACAGCCAGGGCCGTTCCGATCTCTCTGCTGAAGCTGCGCGCGCTGTTCATGGCTCACTCATAGGATGGCACCGCGGCGCGCGAAAGCGCCGAAATGTCGCAAGCCTCAGATTGAGGGGACGTAGGTTTCGCTGCACAGCGTAATGAAGGTCTTGACCGCTGCCGAGAGCGGCGTCGACTTGCGGCGTGCCACCAGAAGCTGGCGCAATGCCCAAGGCTCAGCCAAAGGGGCGCAGATCAGATCGGTGCCGGCCAGCAGATGCAGGCTGGTCGAGCGTAGAAAGCCGATGCCAAAACCGGCCTCAACCATGCGTACCAGCGCCGGGAAACTCTCGACGCGCAGCGTTTCCGTCAGCGGCTTGTCGGCGGCCTTGGCGGCATCGGCCAGTAGTCGATCAAGCGAGCCGGCGTGATGAATGCCGACAATGGGATGATCGAGCACATCGGCAAAGGCGATATCCTTGCGCGGCTCGATCCGGTCCGCCAGGGCGTGATCAGGCGGCGCCACAACCCACACTCGATCATCCTCAAAAGGTTTGATGTCGAAGCGCGTGAAATCGTAATTGTCCGAGACGATGGCGACATCGGCTCGCCCTTCGTCCAGCGCCAACAGTGCCTTGGCTGCGCTCATTTCCTGAATATCGAGATCGATGCCGACATGCTTGTCAGCGTAGCGTGCGAGCAATTCGGGCAACCGCCCGGTGAGTGCCGAACTGGTACAGGCCAGTCGGAGCGCGCCGCGCTGGCCGCTGCCAAAATCGGCCATGACGGCATCGAGGTCGGCAATGGCGCGCAAGACGGTGCGACAACCCTCGGCATAGGACAGACCCGCCGTGGTCAGCTTGACCCCGTGCGCGGAGCGGTCAAACAGGACGACCCCCAGGCGGCTTTCGAGATCGGATACGCGGCGGCTGACAGCCGAAGAGGCAATGCCCTCGCGCTCGGCGGCGCGGCCGATCGAACCGGTATCGGCCAGCAATAGAATCAAGCGCGCGGTAACGCTGTCGAACGGTGTCATCTGGTCTCCTGAGGGCACCATACCCATCAGCGTCAGATCAGCAAGGAAATGCCGCGCAGCAGATAGAAAATCCCTATCGCGGTCACGATCAGTCGCGTCCAGGCGCGGAAATTGGCGTCGGTCAGCCGCTGCAAGATCCAGTGTCCTGCACTGGTGCCAGCAATGGCGAAGGGCGCGGCCAGCGCAATGGCGCCCCATTCAAGCGGGGTCAGGACCTGGGTGGCATTCCAGTAGAACACAACCTTGGCCGCATGGGACACGACCTGGGTGGCCGCCTTGGTGGCAATAACCTTGCGGCGATCCATCTCGGTACGGATGAAGAAGATATCGACGGTGGGGCCGGACACGCCGACCGTCAGGTTCAGCCCACCGCCGAGCAGGCCACAGAAAAATGCGTGCGCTGGCTTGCTGGCATCAAGCGCCAGCCAGTGCTTGGGGATCCAGACCAGAACGGGCAGCAGACCGATGGTGATGCAGACGGTGGCCAGATCGGGCGTGTAACGCACGATGAACAGGATGATGCCCGCCACCAGCAGCCCCAGGCAGATGGTGCCGAGGATTTTCCAGTCGATGAAGGCGCGGGACAGAAAAGCCCGAGAACCATTGGCGACAATCTGGATGGCGCCCTGAACGGCTATTGCTGTGCCCACGGGCAGAATCGTCAGCAGAATGCCCAGAAGTACGAGGCCGCCGGCCATGCCGAAGACGCCCGAGAGTGTTGACGTGGCAAACACTGCCAGCAGCAGCACCGCAGTGATCAAGATCGTCATGCCCGTTTTCCCTCAAAGCTGAGGCTAGTCATGACTGCGCCGGTGGCATGCGCCAAGAACCAATGCGGCATGAGGGGATGCCGAATACGCGCCGGGAAGCGCCGGCCAGCCAGACCGCCTCAGGTTGAGGCGGCCTTTGCGTTGCCCTGGCTCACCAGTTCATCGGGAATGTCGTCAAAGCTGGAATAGTTCATGTTGTAGAGCTTGGCGTAGAGCCCGCCGAGTTCCATCAGTTCGTCATGATTGCCGGTTTCGATCAGTTCGCCATTCTGCAGCACGATGATCCGATCGGCGCCACGAATGGTGGCCAGCCGGTGGGCAATGACCATGCCGGTGCGACCCTCAAGCAGGGTCAACAGCGCCTTCTGAATCTGTCGCTCGGTATAGCTGTCGATATTGGCAGTGGCTTCGTCGAGCACCAGTATCTTGGCGTCGGCCACCAGCGCCCGTGCAAAACTGAGCAATTGCCGCTGGCCTTGCGAGAGGTTGGATCCACGCTGTTCGAGCACTGTGTCATAGCCTTCGGGCAGGCGGACGATGAACTCATGCGCTCCCACGGCCTTGGCCGCGTCAATGACGTCTTCAAGAGTAGCCGTACTTTTATTGTAGCGAATGTTCTCGAACACGCTACCGGTGAACAGGAAGGCCTCCTGGAGCACCATGGCAACCTGTTGACCCAGCGATTCCTGGGTGATGTCGCGCACGTCGTGCCCGCCAACCAGCACGGCGCCCGACTGCACTTCGTAGAAGCGATGCACCAGTGCCATGGCACTGGTCTTGCCCGATCCGGTGGGGCCGACCAGCGCGACGGTCTCGCCCGGCTTGACCTTGAAGCTGACCTTCTTGAGCACCGGACGATCAGCATCATAGGCGAAGTCGACATTGCGGAACTCGACCGAGCCATCCATGTCGCGGGTCAACTCGATCGCGCCGGGCCTGTCGTTGATGGAGGCTGGAATATCGAGCACTTCGGTGATGCGCCGGCCCGAGGTCATGGCCCGCTGCATGATGGAATACTGCATGGTCAACGAGCGGATCGGATCAAAGAAGCGCTGCACATAGAACAGGAAGGCGACGATGACGCCGACTTCGAGTCCGCCATTGAGCACCAGCGAGCCGCCCACCACCACAACGATGGCCATGGCTGAACCGGTGAGACTGTCGACGATGGGCACCATGACCTGGGCAAAGCGTGAGCCGGTCAGCTGGGTGCGCAAATTGGCGTAGGCTTTGTCATCGAACAGGTCGAAATTGACCTTCTGGCGGTCCAGATTCTGCACCGTGCGCACGCCATTGATCCCCTCGGCCATGGCGCCGGCGGTGATGGAATTAGTTTCATGCGCCGCCCAGAAGGCACGCTTGGCGCGGGGCAACCAGAAGATGCGCACCACAAACAGGATGGGCATGGTGGACAGGGTCAGCAAGCCCAGACGAAAATCGAGGCTGAGCAGCACCACCACGATACCGACCAGCAGCACCATGTCGCCGACCGAGATCACCGAGGTTTCCAAAAACTCCTGCATGGAGTTCACATCGCCCTGCAATCGGCTCATCAGGCGGCCGACTTCAGTCTTGTCCATGAAGCTGAGCGAGACACGCTGGAGTTGTGCAAACATGGCGCGGCGCATGTCGAACAGCACGTTTTCAGCAACCTTACCAACTTCGGTTTCCTGAACGAAGGACGCGCCAAAATTGAACAGGACAGCGATGGCAAAGGCGCCGATGGCCCACAGCAGATTGGTGGCGTTGCCGCCCTGGGTCATGCCGCTATCGATGGCGCGCCCGATGATCAGGGGGATCGCCAGCTGGGTGGTGGTAAACACCAGTACCGCTGCCACGGCCAGATAGATGCGCAGCCTGTAGGGGCGCACAAAGGCCCAGATACGGCGCACCGTTTTGGGGTCATAGGCCTTGCCGAAGATCTCTTCTTCAATGCGGTGGCTGCCCACGCTGGCACGGGGGGACGCTGACCGGGGAAGGATGCGGTTTCGCGTTCGTCTTGATCAATAGCGCTCATTGGGCTGCGCTCCCGAGTTCGATATCGTCGGTGGGGCGGGTTTGCAGGTCATAGAGCGCGCGATAGCGCCCTCCCAATGCCAGAAGTTCGTCATGCGTGCCCTGTTCGACAATCTTGCCGTTCTCGAGGAACAGAATGGTGTCGGCATGCAGCAGCGAGCTGAGGCGATGGGAGATGACCAGCGTCACCCGGTCCTTGGCGTAACGGCGGATGGCGCTGCGAATACGGTGTTCGGTGCCCGCATCAATGGCCGCGGTGGAATCATCGAACACCATCACTGCTGGCTTGAGCACAAGGCTGCGGGCAATCGACAGGCGCTGGCGCTGCCCACCGGAAAGCGAAACGCCGCGCTCACCCACCACGGTGTCGTAACCGGCGGGCAGACCCATGATGTAGTTGTGCAGCTGGGCGCTTTCGGCGGCCTTTTCGATCTTGGTCTCCTTGGACCAGGGATCACCATAGGCGATGTTGTTCTCGATGGTGGTGGTGAACAGGAAGGTATCCTGCTGCACGACGGCCACGGCGCGGCGCAGCGACTGCAGCGTAACCTGGCTGACATCCTGACCATCAATGGTGATGGAGCCGCCATCGATGTCATAAAAGCGCGGGATCAGATGCGCCAGCGTCGACTTGCCACTGCCCGGCGCGCCAACAATACCGACCGTCTGGCCGGCCCTGGCTTCAAAGCTGACGCCATCAAGCGTTGCATGGGTGGCGCCGGGATAGGTGAAGCGAACGTCGTTGAAGCGCAGCGTGCCCTTGTCGGTGATGAGGTCGGTGGCGCCGGGCGCGTCATCAATGGCCAGAGGCTCATCGATAAAGCCGAACAGGCGCTCCCCACAGATCGAGGCACGGGCATAGGAATTGACCATCATGCCCAGCTGGCGCACCGGCATCTGCAGAATGGTCATGAAGGTCAGAAAGGTCGCCAGCGTTCCGACGCTGATCTCACCGTCGATCACTTTGTTGCCACCGAACCAGAGCACCAATCCCATTGCGGCAAAGAAGGAAAAGGTCATGGCGCTGGTATTGCGCACACGGACATTGACGCGCTGGTGAGACAACTCAAGCGCCTCGCGCGATGCGGCTTCAAACTTGTCGAGTTCGAAATCCTGCGCCGAGAACGCGCGGACCACGCGAATGCCCCCCAGGTTTTCTTCCATCACCCGGGTCAGTCCACTGAGCTTTTTCTGCAGCGCGATCCAGGTGGCGCGCAGGGTAAGCTGGGCCACCGAAGAGCGCCACGCCACGAAGGGCACAAAACTCAGCGCCAACAGGCCCAACATCAGGTCGGTGCTCAGCAGCATATAGGCGCCCACTCCGATCAGTACCGAGAGCAGGATGGTGCGGACCAGACCGGTGGCGAAGAACATGCGCACGCCGTCCAGGTCGAGCAGCCCCATGGTGATCAGATCACCGGTGTGGACCTTGTCATGATAGGAATAGGAGAGCTTTTGCACCTTGTCGTAAAAGGCCAGGCGCAGTTCATAGCCAACATGATGGCCTACTGATTCAGAGAAATAGTTCTGCAACAGGGTGAAGGCGCCGCGGGCAACCGAGACGCCCAGCAGGGTCATGGCGGTCCACATCAGGGCGGCCTGCGCATCATCGGCCGCTACGGTGAGGATGTTCTGCGCCTGATCAACCGCCTGCCCCAGCAGACGCGGGATCATCAATTGCAGTACCGAGGCGACAATGGTCGCACCAATCGCCAGCGATGCCTGAAAGGGATGACGCAGGGAAAACAGCGCAATTCGAACCAGAGGACGACGGCCTTTGCCTGCATGTGCGGCGGCCAAATGTGCCCGTGCATCGCCGCGTGAATGGTCGCGGCCAGCCGTGTGGGTGGTCAAGGAAGTATCCAGACTTCAAAATTGTGTGGGGTCCGAACGAGCCGGGCGGCAACCGTCACCGGGG
Source organism: Devosia sp. J2-20 (assembly GCF_055808475.1). Classification (NCBI taxonomy): domain Bacteria; kingdom Pseudomonadati; phylum Pseudomonadota; class Alphaproteobacteria; order Hyphomicrobiales; family Devosiaceae; genus Devosia; species Devosia sp. J2-20. The sequence continues at coordinate 3,225,279 of NZ_CM147870.1, forward strand.
CTCGGACAAATCAACTCGCGTGCGTATTGAATGCCCATTCCGCCTACCATTCAAGATAGAATCTGAGCAAAAAACGCAAATCGCAACGTTCTAGTGCCCGTCAGGACGTTATTGGGTGGCATCGAGCTCGGGATATATCAGGGCCGAACACTGGCGATTGCTGGCGTCCAGGATGGTCTGTTCCTGGGCCGTCACCATGCCGGTAAACACCGCATTCCAAAGATCGTTCTGCTCCACCCCTTCGAGCCCGCACTGGCAATATGTGGTGCAGAGCGGGGCCGTAGTGCCGCCCGCCATGCAGGTCGACTGGCAGGCAGCGAGAAAATCGTTCTGCCGCATGGCGATCTCGGGCTGCAGCAGGCCGGCTGCGGGCGCGACAAGCGCCAGCAGGATGGGCTGATGCAGCAGATAGATCAGCAGACTCCAGCGCCCCATGAACGCCAGGGTATTGGCCAGGCGTCCCTGTGGCCTGATGGCCGCGAGTTTTGTGGCCAACGAGGAGGCCAGCACAATGCGCGCAGCAATGATGCCGACCAGCACGGCCCCAAACCATGGGAAGAGCGGCACCAGATCGTTGGTGGGTGGCGGCACCTGCCAGAAACCGATCCACGAGTACGGTTTGGCGTTGAACAACGCGTCTGCATAGAGGAAGGGCAAAGCGATCACCGCCACGGCCACCCCGATGACCAGCCAGAGCGGCGCGCGCACAAACGCCAGACCCAGCAGGCTGAACAGCGCGATGGCATGCAGCACGCCGAAATAGACGAAGCCATCGGGGAAGACGAGCCAGGTGCCAATGGTTATGGCCAGCGCGCCCAGAACCACAAAGGCCCAGCGTCGCCAGAAGCTGTGCCACCGAATACCGCTGCCATGACCGAGCACCAGCCCTACCCCGACCAGTGCCAGAAATACCGCGAGGATCGAACGGGCAATGACCACCCATTCGGGGTCGCGGCCGACATCTGGCGCAATAAAGCGGAAGAAACTGAGATCCCAGCAGAAATGGTAGGCGACCATGGCGATGATGGCCACGCCCCGGGCAATGTCGATGACAGCGAAACGGGGGCGGGCGACAGGCTGGTCAGTCATGGACAATGGCTCAGTTCTGCAGTGCCAAAACGGCCAGAAAGGCATCGCCATAGCGGTCGAGCTTGGCCTGACCGACACCGGGCAGGTTGAGCATGTCGTGGGGATGGCCGGGCATGGCCAGTGCCATGGCGCGCAGCGTAGCATCGTGGAAAATCACATAGGGCGGCACGCCCTGATCCTTGGCGATGCGCAGACGCTCCTCGCGCAGGGCGTTGAATACGCTCATGGCGGGTTCAGGAAGTTCCACGGCATTGGCCAGTTGGCGACGCACCTCGGTAGCTTTCTTGGGCCTGTCCTTGCGCAGGATTACGCTGCGCTCATGCCTGAACACCGCCCGGGCGCCCTCGCCTAGGGTTAGCGCGCCATGGGCCGCCTGATCGACAACGATGAGGCCCGAGGCCGTCAGCTGCCGGATGACCGATTGCCAGGTGCGCGCGTCGAGATCGGACCCCTGACCGAATACGGCCTGATTCTGATGGCCGAAGCGTTCGACCTTTTCGGTGGATTTGCCCATCAGCACATCAATGACGTGCGCGGCGCCAAAGCGCATGCCGGTGCGGTAAATGGCGGCCAGCGCCTTGATGGCTGCCTCGGTGCCATCCCAGGTTTCCACGGGCGAACGGCAGGTATCGCAATTGCCGCAATTGCCGGGATAGGCCTCGCCAAAATGGCTCAGGATCGCCTTGCGACGACATTCGGCCGTTTCGCAAACGCCGAGCAGGGCGTTGAGCTTACCGTGTTCGAGGCGCTTGACCTCATCGGGGGCATTGCCCTCATCGATCATGCGGCGGCGCTGCACCACATCGGCCATGCCATAGCTCATCCAGGCATCTGATGGCTGGCCATCGCGACCGGCTCGGCCGGTTTCCTGATAATAGGCTTCGATGGAGGCGGGCAGGTCCATATGGGCGACGTAGCGCACGTCGGGCTTGTCGATACCCATACCAAAGGCCACAGTGGCCACGATGCAGATATTTTCTTCCTTAAGGAAGGCGTCCTGATTGGTGTTGCGCATCTCGGCGCTGAGCCCGGCATGATAGGGCAGCGCCGGAATACCCTTGCGCGACAGCCAGTCTGCCGTGTCCTCGACTTTGGCACGGCTGAGGCAATAGACAATGCCCGAGCTGCCCTTGTGCGCCGCCAGGAAACTGAGCAGCTGGTCGCGGGCCTTGTCGCGCTCAACGATGGAATAGGAGATGTTGGGCCGGTCAAAGCTGGTGGTGAAGACCTCAGCGCTTTCCAGCCCTAGACGCTCAATGATGTCTTCGCGCGTTGTCGGATCAGCCGTCGCGGTCAGTGCAATGCGCGGCACGCCGGGGAACAGCTCGGTGAGCTTGGTCAGCTCACGATATTCGGGCCGGAAATCATGCCCCCACTGGCTCACGCAATGGGCTTCATCGATGGCGAACAGGGCTATATCAATGCCCGACAGCATGTTGGCAAAGCCGGGCGTCGCCACGCGTTCGGGCGCCACATAGAGCAGATCGAGTTCGCCGCGCCGCAATTGCCCGCGCACTTCAGCGGATTCGTCAGCGCTCAGCGATGAATTGAGGGCAGCGGCGGCAACACCAGCCTGCTTGAGCGCTTCGACCTGATCGCGCATCAGGGCAATCAGGGGTGAGATGACAATGCCGACACCCGGGCGGCAGATGGCCGGGATCTGGTAGCACATGGACTTGCCAGCACCGGTGGGGAACAGCACCACCGCGTCGCCGCCGGTCACCACATGACTGACGACATCGTGCTGCAGGCCACGAAAGCTCTTATGGCCGAAAACTTCGCGCAGAACCGCGAGCGGGTCGCGCGGCGTCGCCGTGCGCTCCGCCTCGAACAATGCAAAGGCCGATTCTAGTGTGCTCACCCGGCTCTTGAATCACAGGGGTGGGTGCGCCGCAAGGCGTCAGGGGTCACGTGTGGGTGGTATCCACCGCACAAGCGAGCGACCGGTTAGTCGTCGCGGCCCGAACCCGATTTGTTACCCCCGCCATCCTGCTTGTTGACGGTCGCCCAAGCGCGGCGTTCCGCCTCGTCCTTGCCGACGCCCTGCTCCTCGTAGCTATCCTCGATGTGCTCGGCCTTGCGCTTCTGCTTGTCGGTGTAAGCGGATTTATCACCCTGTGGCATGCCTGGCTCCCGAGTTTGAGGTGAGACCAGCGCGGGCGGGATAAGGGCTCGGCTGCCGCTTCGTTGGCCGGGGCGGGAAATCGGAAAAACCACCCCGTTCCCTGTGCCGCCATGTCCGATTGACGCGCGCTGGTCTCGTGCTGGAAAAATTCAGATCCGGGCAAAAAGTTCCCCGATCAACGTAACGGCTTGCTCAAAAAGGGCGAGCCGCGCCGCACGAAACGCCAGGGTGTATCGATCGCCTTGGTAATGCCGATGCGGGGTCCGGCGGCGATATCATGGGCCTGTTCGCGGGGGATCAGCGCAAAGGGCGGCGCGTCGAGCGGCAGGGTGTTCTGAGCCGCATCAATCCCCAGCGCCTGACATATCTTGCCGGGTCCCGAGCAGAGCTGACGCGGCGTAAGCTGACCTCGGCGCGCCTGCATGCGCTCAACCCCATGGGCTGGCTCCAGCGCCCGGATCAGAATGGCGCTGCCGGGCTGGCAAACGAAATTCAGGCACCAGTGAATGCCGTATATCTTGTAGACATAGGCGTGGCCGGGCGGACCAAACATGGCGGCATTGCGCGGTGTCGGCCCGTTAAAGCTGTGTGATGCGGGGTCGGCGCCGTCATAGGCCTCCACCTCCACGATAGGACCGCCAACGCCGTTTACCAGCAGGGTAACGCCGATCAGTTCGGCGGCGACGGTGGCGACGGGACGGTCGAAGAAGGTTTGGTCAACTGCAGTCATCGGCGCGCTTTGCTCCACCTCCTCCTGCCCCCCATCAGGGGTAGGGATCACGCCACACAGGTGGCGCTTACCTCCTCAGCCCACTCGCCCTCGCGCACCAACCGCGACCGTCTCGACGACGTCATCGCCCGAAATCAGCGTCACATGATCGAACAGATTGCTGACCACGCAGGCGTGGTTGGGGATGATGCGGACGGTGTCGCCGATCTGCGGCTTGTCGGTACAGGCCGACAGATCAATCGTACCGTGCTCTTCGCTTAGCCCGACAATCCGGGCCTCGGGGTATTCCTCGATCAGACCAAAGCCATCCATGCCCAGTGTATCGCTGGTCAGCGCCTTGGAGCCGGCGTCGATAATGGCGCGATCGTCGGTGGGGCGACTGACGATGGTGGCCAGAACCGTCAGGGCGCAATCGTCGAAACCGCCAACGTCTTTGGAAACCTGGAACCGGTCCATATAGATATAGGTGCCGGGGCGATGCTCGGTGGCGGCGGTCACTTCGTGGGCGCGCCAGAGATCGGGTGTACCGCCGTTGGAAATGATAGTTGGTGCCAGATCGGCTGCAATCAGGGCGTCCTGTGCGGCGGACAAAAAGGCCTGATTGGCCTCAACCTGACCGGCAGCGGGATAGGTCATCAACCCGCCGAAAACCAGTCCGGGGGACGCTGCAATCGTCTGCGCCAGCGCCAGCGCTGCCTCGGGACTTTGCACGCCGCAGCGGCCCATGCCGGTATCGCATTCCACCAGCACGGTGAGAGGCTCGGCCGCATCGGCAAAGGTGGCCGAGAGACCAGCGACAGTCTGCGCGCTATCGGCGGTGACGGTGATATGCACGCGCTCATGCAGCGCCTTGAGGCGGGCCAGTTTGGCCGACCCGAGAATGTTGTAGGGCAGGAAGATTTCGGTAATGCCGCTATCGGCCATTACCTCGGCTTCACCCAGTTTCTGGACGGTAATACCTACCGCACCCAGATCCATCGCCAGCCGGGCGAACCTTGGCAGCTTGTGGGTCTTGATGTGCGGCCGCAGCTTGAGCCCGTGGCTGTCGGCATAATCCTGTGCGCGCTTGAGATTGGCCTCGACGCGGTCGAGATCGATCAGAACGGCGGGGGTATCAAGGTTGGAAATCTTGCTCATTTGCCCCTCAGGACTTCATCGACGAAACGCAGATTGCCGGCGGTCAGGCCAGCGTCGACAGGCAGCACCGTGCCGGTGATACCCGAAGCGGCGGCGCTGGAATAGAACACCGCGGCATTGGCGACTTCGACCGGCAGAACCATGCGTCCCAGTGGATAATGCGGCAGCACATTATCGAGCAGGGTGGGGTCCGCCTCCAGCCGATGATCCCAGGCCGGAGTGCGCACCGAACCGGGGCAGATGACATTGGCGCGGACGCCCTGCCCGCCCCGTTCGACCGCGATCGCCCTGGCATAGGCGATCAGCCCGGCCTTGGCGGCCGAATAGGCCGGATTGCCGTAGTGACCCAGCGCATTGACCGAGGAGATGAACACCAGACTGCCGCTGCCCCGCGCGGCCATGGCGGACACGATAGGGTCGGTCATGGCATAGGCGCCATTGAGGTTGATTGCCAGTTCGGCGGCCCAGACATCATCATCGAGTTGATCGAGATGCTCAGCCCGGGTGAAGCCGGCATTGGAGATCACCGCATCGGGCGCGCCATGGGTAGCCAGATAGTCCATCACGGCGGCGCGCGTCGCCTTGGCATCGGCCTGGTCGAACAAGAGCTGGGCGCTCAGTTCGCGGTCTTTGAGCATGGCGGCATCCCGATCCGCCCCGACGACAGAGGCGCCTGCTGCACGGAAGGCGGCGACCAGCGACTGGCCGATGCCACCACCGGCGCCGCTGATCAGTACGGTCTTGCCATCAAGGCGGAAGGGAGATGGGCTCATGCTACTTTTTGGCCTTGTAGGCGACGCAATCGATCTCGACCTTGCAGTCCACCATCATGTGGCTCTGCACGCAGGCACGGGCTGGCGGGTGCTCGCCGAAATAGCTTTTGTAGACGCCATTGAAGCTCCAGAAATCGCGCGGGTCATCAAGCCAGACGCCGCAGCGCACCACATCTTCAAGACCGTAGCCAGCCTCTTCGAGAATGGCGATGACGTTCTTGATGGTGAGGTGGGTTTCTTCGACAATGCCACCGCGCACGATCTCGCCATCCTTCATGGCCACCTGGCCGGAAACGTAGAGCCAGCCATCGGCTTCGACAGCGCGTGCGAAGGGCAGGTTCTGGCCACCGGCCCCGGATTTTTCAGCACCATAGCGTTTGATCGACATAGCGGGTCTCCTGGATGATTTTCTGAAAGGCAATTTCGCTGAAAGGCAGCATAGCGAGCTCAAAGCGCGGTTTCATCGACTAATTGCGGACAAAAATGTAAATTTCTTACGTGATTGCACCCCATGGCCTGTGCTAACCTGCTTGAAGGGCACCTCAAGGCCAAGCCCATCGATTTTCATTATTGCGAGTTTCCACGTGCGCGTCTTCACCGCCGCCCTGGCCACTGAAACCAATACGTTTTCTCCTATCGCCATCGACAAGCGGGCGTTTGAAGCCTCGCTTTATGCCAAGGCGGGCGAGCATCCGGCGACGCCGACATTGTGTACGGCGCCGATCACGGTGGGGCGTGCGGTATGCGCCGATCTGGGCTGGACCCTGATCGAGGGCAGCGCCAGCTGGGCCGATCCTGCCGGTCTGGTGGCGCGGGCAACCTATGAAGAACTGCGCGACGAAATTCTTGCCCAATTGCAGGCGGCTATGCCGGTTGACGGCGTGGTGCTGGGGCTGCATGGCGCGATGGTGGCGCAAGGCTATGACGACCCTGAAGGGGATCTGCTGGCACGCGTGCGGGCCATCGTCGGGCCGGATGTGCTGGTCTGTGCCGAGCTTGATCCGCATAGCCATCTGACGGCCAAGCGGGTGAATGCGGCCAACTTCTTCGTGGTGTTCAAGGAATTCCCTCATATCGATTTCGTCGATCGGGCGCGGGATCTGTGGGCCATCGCGGTGCGGGCGCTCAAGGGCGAGATCAAGCCGGTGATGAGCGTGTTCGATTGCCGGATGATCGATGTATTCCCGACCTCCAAGGAGCCGATGCGGGGCTTTGTGAACAAGCTCTATGCGCTGGAGCAATCGGAACCCGATGTGCTGTCGCTATCGGTTATCCATGGCTTCATGGCGGGTGACGTGCCCGAACTGGGCACCAAGATCATCGCCATTACCAACGACAATGCGGCCAAGGGCGACGCCCTCGCCGAGACGCTGGGGCGCGAGTTGTTTGCCCTGCGCGGGACCTTCATGGTGGCGCAGGTGGATGAGCATGCCGCCGTCGATGCGGCCGTGGCTGCGCCGCGCGGGCCTGTGGTGATTGCCGATATGTGGGACAATCCCGGTGGCGGCACGGCGGGCGATGCAACGGTCATTCTAGCAGAGCTGATTGCGCGGGGGATAAGTGACGTTGCGGTGGGCACGATCTGGGACCCGATTGCGGTGCAGATCTGCATGGCAGCGGGCGAAGGTGCTGAAATTCCACTGCGTTTCGGTGCCAAATCGGCGCCACATACCGGCAGTCCGATCGACCAGTTCGTGCGGGTGAACCGGCTGGTGCGGGATGCCGAAATGCGGTTCGGCGAGAGCTATGCGCCCTTTGGTGACGCGGCGTGGATCAGCTTTGCCGGGATTGATGTGATCCTGAACTCCACCCGCGCGCAAAGCTTTGATCCGTCACTGTTTTCCGTGATGGGGATCGATCCGACATCGCGCAAGATCCTGCTGATCAAGTCGACCAATCACTTCTACGATTCCTTCTCCAGGATCGCCTCGGAAATCGTTTATTGCGCGGCCGGAAAACCCTATCCGAACACCCCGGCCACCACGCCCTATCGCAAGGCGCGGCGCGATATCTGGCCCATGGTTGAGAACCCCTGGGCCTAAGCATTTACGCGTGACAGGTGAGGCTTTGGCGCTCACACACTGTTAGCGTCGACGCGCTGACGCGTGAAATTGCCATCGCGTGACCAGCCCAATCTCAAGATGCATCCCGGCTTTCGCCGGGATGACATGGAGTGCGCAGAACCGTCTGGTCTTATTCGGCAGACCAGTGGCCGTACATGATGGGCATCAGGCCGACCAGGGATTTGAAGCGATCCCAGCTCTTGCGATCGGGCGCGGTCCAGCCGGCCTCGGCAATGGCCGACAGACGGGGGAAGACCAGACGATCAAAGATGGCGCGGTCGGTCATGGATTCGCTCCAGATACAGGCCTGCACGCCCATGAGCTTTTCCAGCCCCTGTTCAGAGAAGCCGGCACGCGCTTCGAACTCATAGGTTTCCTGTGGACCAGACCAGCCGGCCCAGCCGGCGCCGGGCTCGGCCCAGTCGACGCCATTGGCCATATCGAGATAGTAGCGCTGGCCGGGCGAGACCACGATGTTGAAGCCCTTTTCGGCCAGCGCCGCGTTGATCTCGACATTGCGCCAGCCGATGACGAAGCTCTTGTCGGGGTCAACCGCATTGCCATGGGCGGCCTCTTCCCAGCCGCCGGTAATCGCCCCCTTTGACGCGATGTATTCGTGCACGCGGCGGACGAAGGCGGCCTGAATGAGCGCGGTGGGCGAGCCCTCGATTTCGTCGGCGCCGTGATACTCGCTGAGCTTGTTGAACTGGCGCTCATGCTTGGCGCGCATCTCGGGACCGCCGAGCTTTTCGATCATGTCCAGGGCCAGCGGCGAGCCCGACCAGGCGGCCAGTGGCACTTCGTCAGCCCCGAGGTGGAAGATGCCCGCCGGGAACAGCTCAAGGATTTCATCGACCACGGTCTCGACGAATTTATAGACCGGCTCATAGGCCGGGTTCAGGCTATTATTGGGAAAACCCTGCACCGACTGATACTCACCCTGCTCGGCCGGATCGCGCAGCTGCGGCAGCGATTGCAGCGTGGCATAGGAGTGCCCAGGAATGTCGATTTCAGGGATGACGGCGATGGCCAGGCTATCGGCCAGCGCAACGATCTGACGGGCGACGTTCTTGGAGTAGTAGCCACCGGTGGGCTGTGGACCAGAGCCAAGCAGCGGCGGCAGGGCCTTGCCGTGACCGCGCCAGGCGCCGATCTCGGTCAGCTCGGGGAATGCCTCGATCTCGATGCGCCAGGCTTCGTCTTCGGACAGGTGCCAGTGGAACTTGTTGAGCTTGTTCCAGGCCATCAGCTTGATGAGCTGGCTGACTTCAGCGGCCGAATAGAACTGGCGCGCCACATCGAGATGGCAGCCGCGATAGGCAAAGCCGGGTTCGTCGGTGATGATGCCACCGGTGGGGAAGACGAAGGTTTGTGGGTGCTGTCTGGCGCCGCGCAGGATCTGCCCCAGCGTGATCAGACCATAGAGCATGCCCTGACGCGTGGTTGCCGATACGTTGGCGGCAGCTTCATCAAAGGTGATCTCATAGGCTTCGGCGCCCAGGCCTGCTTTATGCCTGATGGTTACGGGCATGCCCGCTTCGGCCGCTGGCCGCACCAGACCTTCAACGGGGAAGAGATCGTCGACCAGCCCAGCGAAGGCGGCTGCGGCCTGGCCCGCATCATCGCCCTGCGGCTGCAGGTCAAAACCCTGTGGGGCGATGCGGGCGCCCGTGGTGGCAACCGATTTGGGCCAGGGGATGATCGAGACGGCGACCGGTGCCTTGGCGGGCACAGGGAATTTGGCAGCGCCCTTGAGCAGCGGCGAATTGTGGCCCTTGCCCTGGGTGGGGGCGGTGTCAAGATTGACGATGGTACCATCGGCCAGTTCGACATAGGCAGCATTGGCGCCATCGCTCCAGTGGCGCAGTCCATAGGAGAGGCCGCGTGCGACCGAGCGCCATGTTTCGCCCGGCGCCAGGGTGTAGCCATCAGGCGGGGCGATCAGCGTGTAGTTGGACAGGCGCTTGAGCAGCTTGCCGTTTTCCAGCGTCGCTGTGGGGTCGATGCGAGCGGGGCCTGAAAAGCCCATGGTGAAACCGGAAATGGGCGCGTCACCATGATTGGTGAGCTCAAGCCCATAGGCCAGTCCTTCCGTCTCGGTAGCTGGGGTCCAGGTGGTGGCAAGCGAAAGTGCGATGGGCATGGAAGTCATCCTGGGGAAGTGGGGGAATTGAGATTTGCCGCACATGAGGCGGCGCCCTCCCCATTCCGGGCAGGGCTGGCAATGGGGGAAGCTGGACGGGCGACACACCCCCTTCCGGCCTCCCCTATCAAGGGGGAGGTGTCGCGCCGGGCACGGGGGATTTGGTGCGCCTGCCATCATCAATCCCCGAGGGGTTGGGCGTCATCGCCATCGCGATTGACGACGAGCTGGTGCTTGATGCGGCGCATGCTGGCGACAGCGGATGGACCCAGTCGGGTCGCCACGGTCTGGGCCAGTACGTCGATGGTCGCGAGGAAGGCATAGCGACCCGGTGTGGGGCGCAGAATATCGGTGTTCTCGTGCCAGTTGATGGGCAGCAGGATATCGGACTGCGCCGAGACCATGGAGGCGGAACGGGTGATGACGATGCGCGTCAGCCCGTATTCACCGGCCACGGTGAGGGTCTTGGCCAGCTGGGCGTTATTGCCTGACAGCGAGAAGGCCACGATGACAGTGCCGGCCGGTGCAGCAGCGGCGCGCATCATCTGGAGCTGGTGATCATCGGTCGAGGCGATCTTGAGACCGAGGCGAAACATGCGGGCCTCGAACTCGCCAGCCATCATGGAAGAGGCGCCACCCGAGCCAAAGGAGAGGATGTAGCTGGAATTGACCAGGCTTTCGGCGGCGCGCTCGACGGCAGCAAAATCGAGGTGATCGAAGGTTTCGTAGATGATGGACTGGATGCCATTGACCACGCCCTGAGCGATCTCATGCACGCTTGAAGGCCCGGCGGCAGGCGCGAAGTAGCGCTGTCCGACAAAACGCGACTGCGCCAGCCGCACCTTGAAATCGGCATAGCTGTCGCAGCCCAGCCGACGACAGAAGCGGGTGACGGTGGGGGGGACACATCGGCCTGGGCGGCCAGATCAACGATGGAGAGCTTGAGAACGCTATCAACGTCGGCCAGCACGATTTCGGTCAGGGCACGCTCGGAACGGGTAAATTCGTTCTTTTCGGTCTGCAGCAGTCCAACAATATCGAGCATGGTCACCTCCCCGGCGCGTGATGTGCCGTTCAGTAGACCGCCAGACCCGCCTGATCAAACAGGTGCACCTGGCTGCGCGCGAAACTGATCTGAGATGGCGCACCTTCGGGAATCTGCGGATCGCCCTCGAACAGGGCGATGAAGTTCTCGCCAGCGGGGAGCGTCGAATAGCTCACGGTATGGATGCCGAGCTGCTCGACGATATTGGGCGTGATCGAGAGGGTGAAGTCACCCGTGCCCAGCTGAAGATGCTCTGGACGGATACCCACAGTCACCGTCTGGCCGGCAATGGCGGCTGCGGTACGCGGCAGATCCAGCGTGCCGAGCGCGCCCAGATCGATGGTCGCGGTGGTGCCATCGGCCTTGCTGACCGTGCCGGAGATGAAGTTCATCTTGGGGCTGCCGATGAAGCCGGCAACAAACAGATTGTCGGGCTTGTGATACAGCTCGAGCGGCGAGCCAACCTGGGAAATCTGCCCGGCATCAAGCACCACGATCTTGTCGGCCATGGTCATGGCTTCGACCTGATCATGGGTGACATAGACCATGGTGGAGCCCAGGCGCTTGTGCAGCTCCATCAGCTCGATGCGCATTTCGGAGCGCAGGGCGGCGTCGAGATTGGACAGGGGTTCGTCGAACAGGAAGATCTTGGGCTGGCGCACAATGGCGCGGCCAATGGCAACGCGCTGGCGCTGGCCACCTGAGAGCTGGCCGGGGCGATGCTGCAGGCGCGATTCCAGCTGCAGCACCTTGGCGGCAGCGTCAACGCGCGCCGCGACTTCAGCATTGGGCAGCTTTTCCACGCGCAGGGGGAAAGCGATGTTTTCGTATACGGTCATGTGCGGGTAGAGCGCGTAGCTCTGGAACACCATGGCGATGCCGCGCTGCACGGGTGGCAGATCATTGACCACCTTGCCGCTGATTTCGATCTCGCCTTCGCTGACGTCCTCAAGACCGGCAATCATGCGGAGCAGTGTGGACTTGCCACAGCCGGACGGGCCGACAAAGACCACGAATTCACCTTCGGATACCTCCAGATCGATGCCCTTGATGATGCGGGCTTCGTTGAAGGACTTTTCGAGGCGTTTGAGGCTGAGCTGCGACATGGGTCGTCTCCGGTCGGCGGACTGGTCCGCGGGCAGGCGATGGGAAAGAAGGTGCCGCCGCCCCGGTGCAGGGACGGCGGCCAGGTCGGAGGACCTTACTTGTACTGCTCGAGTTCGCCAGCAGCCTTGGTGAGGGCTTCTTCTGGCGTGGCAGCGTCAGTCACAACGGACTGAACCATTTCGATCATGGTGTTCTGCAGGCCGACATAGTCGGTGAACAGAGGCTCAGGACCACCGAATTCGATGCCGTCCAGGAATGGCTTCCAGTAGGGCTTTTCGGCGACCAGTGCGTCGGTCTGTGGCTGCAGTGGGCGCAGTGGGGTCAGGCCCTGGGCCATTTCAGCATCCCACTGACGCTCAGGCGCAGTGATGAACTTGGCCAGGCTGATGGCCTGCTCTTCAACCCCGGTACCCTTGAACACGGCGAGCGAGTCAGTGATCAGCAGCGTGCCGGGACCCTTGGCATCGGGACCCAGTGGCAGTGGCGCCACGCCCCAGTTCATGCCGGCTTCTTCACCGCGCAGAGCGGCACCAACGCTGGCTTCGATCATGGCAACGCCACCGTCGAGCCAGATGGCACGGACTTCATTCTGCTCGTAAGCGGTCGGACCTTCTTCTGCATAGGCAGTGATGTCATGCAGAGCGGTCAGGGCCGCCAGGACCTGTGGGCTGTCGGCAACGATATTGCCATCGGCGTCGATGATCTGGCCGTCATTGGTGTAAACCCAGTGCAAGAACTGGTGCATGGTGTTGTCGAAGGTCTTGGCGACAACGCCATAGCCGGCAGCGTCGGTGTTTTCCGAAATCTGCTTGGCGAAAGCGATCTTTTCTTCCCAGGTCTTGGGCGCAACTTCGGGATCGAGGCCTGCGGCTTCGAACAGGTCCTTGTTCCAGAACAGGGCCTTGGTCGAGAAGGCAACCGGCACGCCCCACTGAGTGCCGTCAAAAGTGACGGTGTCGGGCACGTAGTTGTAGTAGCCGGCTTTTTCTTCATCGGTCATCGGCACGGGCACGATGAGGTCGTTGAGCGCAAACTGCTTGAGGGTACGCGAGCCAACATAGGCCAGCGAAACGGGCGTGCCAGCAGCGGCCAAGGTGGTCACCTTGTCCTGGCACTGGCCCCAACCGACGATCTCGGGAGCGACCTTGTAACCTGGGTTGGCAGCTTCCCATTCGGCGAAGTATTCGGCGTAACCAGCGGTCAGCTCGTCACCACAGTTGATGAAGCTGATTTCCTTGTCCTGGGCGAAGGCAGCGGGTGTTGCAACGGCGACAGCCAGCAACGATACCGCGGTCAGTGCGATAGTCTTTTTCACTTTGTAGTCTCCCTTTGTGTGCGCCCCGAGAGGCGACTTCCCTCAACCGGGATCGCTAGACCCCGATCTCGATTCCCTTGGTGGTCTTACTGCTTGATGGCACCGGCGGTGAGGCCGGCAACCAGGTAGCGCTGCAGGAACACGATGACGATCATGACCGGCAGGATTCCGATGAAACTGGCTGCCATCAACTCGTTCCAGATCACTTCCTGCTTGCCGAAGAAGGCGAAGAGGCCAACCGGCAGGGGCATGAATTCGGTCTTGGAGTTGAAGGTCAGGGCGAAGATGAACTGCTGCGCATAGGCACCGATAAAGGTCATGATGGCGACCACCACGATGCCCGGCATGGCCAGAGGCAGAATGACCCGGCGCAGCGTGTAGAGACGGGATGCGCCATCGACCCATGCGGCCTCATCCAACTCCTTGGGAATGCGCATCATGTAGGTGCGCAGCAGCCAGATGGAGCTGGGGATCAGGAAGGCGGCGCCCGGCACGATCATGGCCCAATAGGTATTGAGCAGGCCCAGCTGGCGCATCAGGCGGAACAGCGGGATCAGCAGCACAGCGCCCGAGAACATGTTAACCGCCAGAAAGCCGCCCAGCATCAGGCTGGAGCCGGTAAACTGGAAACGGGCAAAGGCGTAGGAGGCCGGCACCACAATGGCCACCACGATCAGTGTGACGACGCTGGAGATGAAGAAGGAATTGAAGATGTGCATGCCCAGCATGGGGACCGATTCCCACATGCTGAAATAGGCATCGAACGACCCGTTCTTGGGCAGGAAGCTGTAGGGCGTGGAGAACAGCAGCGCGAGGGGCTTAAGCGACACCAGGAAGCCTTCGATGAAAGGCGCCAGGATGAAGAACAGGAACACCGCCATGCCCAGATACATCAGCGCGGTTTCATACCATTTGTAGCGGTCGATCATCGGCTTGGTGGAGCGGGCGCGGCGCGGCTTCGGCTTGACCAGCGCCTTGCTGTCGACGGCAGCGACTTCGGTGGTGCGGGCGACGTCACTCATTTGGCTTCTCCTGCGCGAGCTTCCGGACGGCGCGGAAATAGACGATGCAGAACAGCGACACGAAGATGCAGATCACCACGGCGCGCGCGGCGCCTTCGCCGTATTTGCGGCTGCCCATGGCGGTCTTGTAGGTGTCGATGATCATGGTGGTGGTGGTGCCCGAAGGACCGCCCTGGGTCAGGATCCAGATGATGTCGAACGAGTTGAAGGTGGCGATCATGCTGAGCAGGCTCATGGTCAGCAGGGCAGGCACCAGCAGCGGCAGGGTGATGCGGCGGAAGCGATAGCCACGCCCGGCACCATCGGTCCAGGCGGCCTCATAGAGATCCTTGGGGATCGATTGCATGGCGGCCAGCATGTAGATGGTGACCATGGGAATACCGATCCACACGTCGGTGACGATGGTGGCCCAGAAGGCGCTGTCGCCATAGGCGAGGATCGGCCAGGGCTTGTCGATGACACCGAAGTTCTGCAGCAGGCCCGAGATCATGCCGAACTGGCCGTTATACATCCAGCCCCACATGAAGATGCCGATGGCCATAGGAACGATCCAGGGCGGCATGATCAGGATGCGGAAGATGGCCTGACCGGGAATGGCGGCATTGAGCAGGGTGGCGCCCAGCGTGCCGATGATCATCTTGGCGGCAACCGAAAAGAAGGTCCAGATGAAGGTGCGGATGATGACTTCGGTGAAATTGCCAGCGCCGAAGATGCGCTCGTAATTGGCCCAGCCAACCCAGTCGGAAGTGGGGCGGAGCGACGCATTGGTGAAGGACAGCACCACTGTGTCGAACAGCGGATAGGCCACGATGATCAGGATATAGATGAGAGCCGGAGCCAGCAGGGCCAGGGCAAACAGTGAAGCGCTTCTTGTGCTGGTCATCGGCTTGTCTCCTAGCCCGCTTTGCCAAGGGCGGCGTCGAATTGCTGCCAGATGGGGGTCATGTCGATGACGGATCGGGTGCGCATGGCGCGATCCATGGTCAGAGCCAGCAAGCCGGCCTCGAGTGCATCGGTGATCGAGACGGGCAATGGATCGCCATCCAGGACGTGATTGAG
The DNA here is from genome assembly GCF_055808475.1 of Devosia sp. J2-20. NCBI lineage: Bacteria > Pseudomonadati > Pseudomonadota > Alphaproteobacteria > Hyphomicrobiales > Devosiaceae > Devosia > Devosia sp. J2-20. The sequence goes on from NZ_CM147870.1 coordinate 3,240,887, forward strand.
GATGTCCTCGGCCATCTGCTCATCGGCACCATAATGCTGGCTGAGCTCGCTCATCTTGTAGGTGGTGTCGACCAGTCGCTCGGATGTACGGCTGTCAGTGACGCGCAGGAAATTGCGGATGAAATCGCCCTCAGCCATGCCCTTGGCGCCCATGACGGCGAAGCGGCGGAAATCATCGGGGACGTTGAGATTGGTGTGGAAGGTCAGCGCGGCGCCATTGGCGTATTGCACCATGGCAGTCTGGAAATCGATGATGTCACCATCACTATCAAAGACCTTGTCGCTACCCTGCCAGCCACTGGGCTTGCGGTGATAGACTTCCATGTCGTTGATGCCGACATTTTGCGGGGCATTGGCCGGCACGAAGGTGCGGCGACCGCCAAAGCTGGAGACATATTGCGGGCGGCAGCCCATCACGCCGTTGTAGAGATCAAGGTCGTGACAGCATTTTTCGAGCATGAAGCTGCCCGAATAGCGCTCATAGCGGCGCCAGTCGCGCATGAAGAAAGCGCCGTGATAGGGCGGAATGTGCTCGGAAGCCTCGATTGAGGTGACATCGCCCAGATGGCCCTCGGCCTGCATCCTGCGCAGATCGACATAAAGCGGCGCGTAGCGCAGCACCAGGCCAACCATCAGATTGTCGGAGCCGTACTGAGCGATCAGCCCGGCGATTTCCATGGTGTCTTCAATGGATGTGACGACTGGCTTTTCGGTGAAGATCTTGAGGCCGCGTTCAAGGCCGATGCGAATGTGTTCGAGATGGAGATGGTTGGGCGAGCCCACCATCAGCAGATCAAGCGGCTCGCTGTCGAGCATGGCCTCGAGGCTATCGAACTGGGCGCCGACATCAACACCATGTTCGCTCGCATAGGGCAGACCGGCGGGCGCCGGATCCACATATCCGGCAATAGAGAAGTCATCCCGGGCGGCGGAAAAAACCCGCGCCAGATAGCCCAAACGATAGCCAAGGCCGATGATGCCTACCCGCATATTAGTGCCCGTCATCCCTGTATTGCCCGCCAAACTCTGCTGGTTTGGTCGTGCTTTCTGTAAACGATTTTCAAGATTAGGATCGTTCTGAAAGCAATGTCAACACAGAATCCGCCGCAATAACAATACCAATATAAGCCACTTGAGCGATTTGCCTAAAGAGGCAGCGTTTTGGCGCATTTCTGGGCGTTGTACTGGGGCTTTTCGCGCTTATGAATGTGGACAAGCCGCGACTTAACGCGCAGATTGTCCAGATTGGTATTCATGTGGGCTTGAAAAATTACCTCTACCCAGATGACAGCTTTGAAAATTTGGAACACAAATAGTGACGCGACGCCATCGCATTGAAAATCGGCGTTCTCTGGCGCAGCACCGAACCAAGCCCCGCACGATCACAGCACAGACACGAGATAATCATGAGCAGCACCAACCCTTTCCCCCATGACGCCGACCGCAGCGCAATATGGACCATGCTGGTGGAGCGCGACATTGCGGCGTTCGTTGCAGCGGACTGGAGCATGGTGGATGGCGATTTCGTCAAAGAGGGCTTTCTGGGAATCAATGGCGGCAAATCGGGCAACCCCGATGACTGGCGCATCAGCTACCCCACGCTTGAGGCCTATCGCGATGACTGGCTCAACCAGGCGCGGGAAAGCCAAAAGCTGGACTATGCCGAAGACGTGCTGGCCGGCATTCATCGCGCCACCTCGCTAAGCGAAATCGAGATCAGCGGCGACATTGCCATTGCGCACAAGAAGTTCGACGGCGAAATCGCGCTGAGCGATGGCGGCAAGGACGTGCTGAACTGGCAGACCCTGTATTTCTGCCGCAAGGTGGACGGGCAGTGGAAGCTGACCGGCTTCACTGGCTACCTGCCCTATCCCATGGGCAAGGCAGGGTAGCGCCATCTGCTTGCATCCCATGCCGGGAAGAAATGAGGGTGGAGTAATTCAAGCACTTTTGCTGAGGCCCACCCACCCCGGCCCTTCCCATCAAGGGGAGGGAATCCGTCCAGCGACTGTTTTCGCATCGAGTTCAACGACCATGTCCTTCCTTACCGCACAGCGCCTGACCATGCTGGTGTTCTTTCTGCAGCCGATCGCATTCGGCTCCTGGCTGGTGCGCATTCCCGAAGTGCAGACGGCTTTGGGGCTGGGGCCCGCCGGGCTGGCGGTAGCCCTGCTGGGGCTGCCCTGCGGTACACTGCTCACCCTGCCCTTTGCCGGACCGCTGGTGGGGCGGATCGGGGCGCGCGCGGCGATCCTTGTGGGGTTCGTGCTGTATTCGATGGCGATGGTTCTGCCCGCGTTTGCCAGTGACGCCACGCTGCTGTTTGTGGCGCTGATGCTGATCGGCTCGTCGATGTCGTTTGTCGAACTGGGGCTGAACGTGCAGGCCGACGCCGTGGAAAAGGCCACGGGGTCGATGATCATGACCACATCGCACGGCTTCTGGTCTGTCGGTATCATGGCGGGGAGCCTGATCGGCTCGGCATTGGCGGCGCTGGGACTGGAAGCGCGCTGGGCCATCGCGCTGGTGTCAGCGCTGGTTCTGCCGCTGTCGATCGTGGTGGCGCTGGCCCTGCCGGTATATGCCGAGAGCAGGGAGAGCGGTGAGAGCAAGCGATCGGCCTGGGCATTGCCCAGCTGGGCCCTGCTGGGGATCTGCTTTTTTGTGTTTGGCATCACCATGACCGAGGGCGCGATGGCGGATTGGTCCGCGATCTTCCTGCGCGATGCACTGGGCGCCGAAGCGGGCACGATGGGGCTTGGCTATTCGGTATTCGCCCTGATGGTTGCGGCGGGCCGATTTGGCGGCGACACGCTCAAGCGCCGCTTTGGTGCGGTGATCACGGCGCGCATTTGCGGCGTGCTGGCACTGACTGGCGCCGCGATCCTGTTTGTCACACCCAACACAGCGCTGGCGCTGATCGGGTTTGGCGTAATCGGCCTGGGCGTTTCGGTGGGCTTTCCGCTGGCGGTGACGGCTGCCGCCGGGCTGACTGATCGGGCCGCATCGGCCAATGTCGCGATTTTGAGTTTTGTGGCACTGCTGGGCTTTCTGGTGGGCCCGCCGGTTATCGGCTTTGTCGCCGAACATGCCGATATCCGGCTGGGGGTTGCCTGTGTGGTACCTGCGCTGCTGGTGAGCCTGATGCTGACCGGAAGGCTGGCAACCAAGAAACCCGCCAAGACCAATCATAATCCTGAAGCCGATATTGCTGGAGTGCTTTGATGCGTATTGCTGTTGCCGGCCTGCACACCGAGTGCAGCACCTATAACCCCGTGCTGGCGCGCGAGGCCGATTTCCGGGTGCTGCGCGGACCATCCATGCTCAAGGACGGCTATTTCGATTTCCTGACGCATTTCCCGGCCGAGTTCATCACCGTGCTGCATGCGCGCGCCATTGCAGGCGGGCCGGTGGAAGGGGCGCTCTATGCGCGCTGGAAGGCCGAAATCCTCGAAGGCATCAAAGAGGCCATGCCCGTTGACGGGGTTTATCTGGCCATGCATGGCGCGATGTTTGTCGAGGGTATTCACGACGCCGAAGGCGACTTCATCAGTGCGGTGCGCGCACTGGTCGGTCCTGATGTGCTGATCGCTGCGAGCTACGACCTGCATGGCAATGTCAGCCAGAAGATCATCGACGGGCTCGACATCTTTTCGACCTATCGCACGGCGCCCCATATCGATGTGGCGGACACCATGCGGCGCGCGGTGACCATGCTGGTGCGCGCCTTGCGCTCGGGCCAGCGACCCGTTGTGGCCTGGGCGCCTGTGCCGGTGCTGTTGCCCGGCGAGCGCACCTCGACCCAGGACGAGCCGGCGCGGAGCTTTTACACCCAGTTGCAGGCCACAGAGGATCCGACGGGAATTTGGGATGCCTCGTTTCAGGTGGGTTATGTGTGGGCAGACGAACCCCGCGCCACCGCATGTGCGGTGGTCACGGGCACTGACCGGCTGGCAATGACTGCGGCAGCGCGGGCGCTGGCGCAGAACTATTGGGATATTCGCGAACAGTTCGTGTTTGGCACCACCACGGGCAGCATTGAGGCCTGTGTCGACTGGGCACTGGAAGCCACGACCAGCCCGGTGGTTCTGGCCGAGTCCGGTGACAATCCAACCGGCGGGGGCGTGGGTGACCGGGCAGAGGTGCTGGCCGAACTGATGGCCAATGATGCGCAGGGCGTGGTGTTTGCCGGTATTGCCGACAAACCCGCCACCGACGCAGCTTATGCAGCCGGCGTGGGCGCCACCATTGCGATCCACGATCGGCGCCAGCCTTGACCCTTCGAGCACCATGGTGGAGGCGACAGCAGAGGTGGTATTCCTGCTTGAAACCGCGCAGCCCCATCTGCGTGAAGCGGTGGTGCGCATTGGCGGGATTGATCTGGTGCTGACCGCGCGGCGGCGGCCATTCCACAATATAGAAGACTTCACCCGGCTGGGTCTTGATCCGCACACGGCCAAGATTGTGGTGGTCAAGTCAGGCTATCTGTCACCCGATCTGGGGCCGATCGCCAATCCGAGCCTGATGGCGCTGTCGCCCGGCGTGGTGGATCAGTTTGTCGAGCGGCTGGAGCGCCAGCACAAGAGCGTGCCGCAATATCCGTTCGATACCGACTTTGCCTGGGCGCCGGAAGTAAAATGGTCAAGCCGCGCCGACGCACGTTGAACCGGTTGCCAGAATAGTCATACGGGGCCGGCGGCGATGTCGCCGGTCCATGCGTTTTGCCTGTCAGTCGCAGTAGATGTCGTACAGCGTCGTCAGGATCTTGCTCACCTCATCTGAGGCGATGGAATAATAGACCTGCTGGCCGTCGCGCCGCGTTTTGACAAAGTCCCAGGCGCGCAGCTTGGACAGGTGCTGGCTGAGCGGGGACTGGGCCAGACCCACGCGCTCTTCAAGATCACCCACATTCATCTCGCCATCGAGAAGACAGCATAGAATCCGGAGGCGCTTGGCATTGGCCATGGCCGTGAGCAGGCGCGAGGCCTGCTCGGCATTGGCTTCCAGTTTTGCGATTTCCATCTTGACCTTATTAGAATGTTCTAATAAACATATATGCAGATCGAGACCTAGCACTCAATCCCCCTATAAATCAATGTGCAGAGTTATTCATAAATGACGGAATTCACCCCTCTCGCGTCGCTGTCCGGTGGCGCGCTGATCGGTCTTGCTACCGTATTGCTGATGGCCTTTCACGGCCGCATCGCCGGCATGACCGGCATCCTGACAGGCCTGGTGCCGCCCCTGGCGAGCGACTGGGGCTGGCGTGCTGCCTTTCTGGCTGGCGCGATCATCGCCCCTGCCATTCTGGTGTCGTTCTCTGAAGCCAGCGTCGGCTTCGTCAACCCCGTCCCCACCCCCTGGCTGGTGATTGGCGGATTGATTGTTGGCGTTGGTGCCTATCTGGGCTCAGGCTGCACGTCAGGGCACGGCGTGTGCGGCATGGCGCGTTTGTCCCCACGCTCGATTGCGGCCACCGCCACCTTCATGGCGACCGCCATCATTACCGTTTTTGTCATTCGTCACGTGCTGGGAGGCTTCTGATGCGCCGCACTCTGCTTGCGGGCCTGATCGGCCTGATCTTTGGCACCGGCATTGCCATCTCCGGCATGGCCAATCCGGCCAAGGTGCTGAATTTTTTCGACCTGGCCGGCACCTGGGACCCCTCACTGGCGTTTGTCATGGGTGGTGCCCTGGTGGTGACTGCGATTGGTTATTTCTTCGTGCTCAAGCGCGACAAGCCGGTGCTTGAAGCGCGCTTCCACCTGCCAACCAATCGCAAGCTGGACACCCAATTGCTGGCAGGCTCAGCCATTTTCGGCATTGGCTGGGGCATAGCCGGCTTCTGCCCGGGCGGCGCCATTCCGGCGCTCGGCCTTGGTGAAAGCTCGGCCTGGATTTTCGTTGGCGCCATGCTCACCGGCATTGCCGCCGCCCGTACCGTCCGTGTGGCCCTGCAGGCCCGGACAACACAAACCGCCTGATGACCAAGAAGAGGATATGACCATGACGTCCATTCCATTCACCCCCGAACTCGATGTGCATCCTGAAGTGGTGGCGTTCTTTGACGCGCCGACCAACACCATCAGCTATGTGGTCAAGGATCCCGACTCGAACGCCTGTGCGGTGGTCGATTCAGTAATGGATATCGACTACGCGGCCGGCCGCATCACCTATGACGGCGCCGACAAGATCATCGCCTATATCGAGGATAACAAGCTCGATTTGCAGTGGCTGATCGAAACCCATGTGCATGCCGATCACCTGTCGGCCGCGCCCTATATCCAGGGCAAGCTGGGTGGCAAGCTGGGCATTGGCGAGAACATCAAGATCGTGCAGGAAACCTTCGGCAAGGTCTTCAATGAAGGCACCGAATTCCAGCGCGATGGCAGCCAGTTCGACCGGCTCTTCACCGATGGCGACAGCTACAAGATCGGCGGGCTGACGGTGCGGGTGATGCACACGCCAGGCCATACCCCGGCCTGCATGACGCATGTGGTGGGCGACGCCGCCTTCGTCGGTGACACCCTGTTCATGCCCGATGGCGGCTCGGCCCGTGCCGACTTCCCCGGCGGTGATGCGCGCACGCTGTATCAGTCGATCCAGCGCGTGCTGGCCCTGCCCGGCGAGACCCGGCTGTTCATGTGTCACGATTACGGCCCGAACGGCCGCGACATCCAGTGGGAGACCACGGTGGCAGACGAGATCGAGCACAATATCCATGTCGGCAAGGGCACTGACGAGGACAGCTTCGTGGCGATGCGTGAAGCGCGCGATGCGACGCTGGCCATGCCCAAGCTGATCATCCCGTCGCTGCAGATCAACATGCGCGGTGGCAAGCTGCCGCCCAAGGATGAGGATGGCAAAAGCTACCTCAAAGTTCCCGTGAACGGGCTGTGAGCCATGTGGCCCTTCAGCAGTTCAAACCCGAAAGAGAAAACCATGAACGTCACCAAAATCAGCCCTGACTTCGCCACAACCGGCCAGATCACTCCCGATCAGGTCAAGACCGTGGTCGATGCCGGCTACAAGTCGATCATATGCGCCCGTCCCGACAATGAAGAAGGCGGCCAGCCTGCTTATGACGATGTCGCGCGGGTCGCCGAAGCGGCAGGCCTGAAGATCGTCCACATCCCGGTTTCCGGGCCGCTGGGCGAAGGCCAGATCATCCGTTTCCACGACGCCTGGGCCAACCTGCCCAAGCCAATGCTGGGCTATTGCCGCTCGGGCATGCGCGCCGGCAGCCTCTACGCAACTCTGTCCAAGTAAGATCCCATGAAGCTCAAGACCTATCTTCCCATTCTGGACTGGGGCAGCCGCTATAATCAGGCGACCCTGACCAGTGATCTGATCGCGGCGGTGATCGTGACGATCATGCTGATCCCGCAATCGCTGGCCTATGCCCTGCTGGCTGGGCTGCCGCCGGAAGTGGGTCTTTACGCTTCGGTGCTGCCGCTGGTGGCCTATGCCATTTTCGGCACGTCGACGGCGCTGGCTGTCGGCCCCGTGGCCGTGGTGTCGCTGATGACCGCTTCGGCGGTTGGCAGCATCGCCGCGGAAGGCACGGTGGACTATGCCAGTGCCGCCATTCTGCTGGCGGCGATGTCGGGCATTATCCTGGCGGCGCTGGGGCTGTTTCGTCTCGGTTTCATCGCCAATTTCCTGTCCCATCCGGTGATCTCGGGCTTCATCACCGCGTCCGGGCTGATCATTGCGACCAGCCAGGTTGGCGGCATGCTCGGCATCAAGACCGAAGGCCATGCCCTGCCCGACCTGGTAATGTCGATCGTGCACAATATCGGCACCATCAACTGGTACACGCTGGCTGTGGGTGCGGTGTCGCTGGCGCTGCTGCTGTGGATCCGCATGGATCTCAAAAACTGGCTGATCCGTTTCGGCCTGCCCAAGGGCGCGGTGACCATCATCACGCGGGCTGGCCCGGTGCTGGTGGTGTTTCTGACCATGGCCTGGTCGGTGCTGGGTGATCTGGGTGCCAAGGGCGTCTCGCTGGTTGGCGATGTGCCACAGGGCCTGCCCATGCTGTCGCTGCCCAATTTCAATCTGGACACCATTCAGGCGCTGTTGCTGCCCGCGCTGATCATCTCGATCGTGGGTTTTGTGGAATCGATCTCGGTGGCGCAGACGCTGGCGGCCAAGCGGCGTGAGCGCATCAATCCCAATCAGGAACTGATCGGGCTGGGTGCTGCCAATATCGCGGCAGCCGTCGGTGGCGGCTATCCGGTGACGGGGGGCTTTGCCCGCTCGGTGGTCAATTTCGATGCCGGCGCCGCTACGCCAGCGGCTGGTGCCTTCACCGCCATCGGCATTGCCGGGGCAACCCTGCTGCTGACCCCGTTCCTGGCCATCCTGCCCAAGGCAACGCTGGCGGCAACGATCATCGTGGCCGTGCTGACACTGGTGGATTTCTCGATCCTCAAGCGTGCCTGGACCTATTCCAAGGCCGACTTTGCCGCCGTGGCCATCACCCTGCTGGGCACGCTGCTGATGGGTGTCGAAGTCGGCATTTCGCTGGGCGTGGGCGCGTCTATCCTGATTTTCCTTTATCGCTCATCGCAGCCGCATGCGGCCGTGGTGGGGCAGGTTCCGGGCACAGAGCACTTCCGCAACGTCAAGCGCCACAATGTCGAGACCACGCCCAGCGTGCTGTCGATCCGGGTCGATGAGAGCCTCTATTTTGCCAATGCGCGCTATCTCGAGGATCTGGTCTATGACCAGGTTGCGGGACGGCCCGAGCTCAAGGATGTGGTGCTGATGTGTTCGGCGGTGAATGCCATCGACATGTCGGCGCTCGAAAGCCTTGAGGCCATTGAGCACCAGCTCAAGGATCTGGGGGTGCGCTTGCACCTGTCGGAGGTCAAGGGACCGGTGATGGACCGGCTGGCAGGCACCGAGTTTCTGGCGCATCTGTCCGGTGGCGTGCATCTGAGCCAGCATCAGGCAATGCAGGCGATCAACAAACCACCGGTTGCTGCAGCCTAGCCACCGATACAGACCCGCAGGGCCAACGCCCTGCGGGTTTTTCAATCGACGACGCGCTTGACCAGTCCTGCCAGGGTGAGACCCTGAATGATGATGGTGAACACCACCACGGCATAGGTGGCCGCCAGGATTACGGTCTTGATGTCGGACTCCGGCAGCGAAAGCGCCAGCGCCACCGAAATACCGCCGCGCAAACCACCCCAGGTCAGCACGCGCACCGTGCCTGACATGACTTCCGTGCGGCGACGGATCAGGCTGACGGGCAGCCCTACCGCGAAAAAGCGCGCCAGCAGCGCCAGCGGGATCGAGGCAATTGCCAGCGCGATGAAGGAAAGATCAAAGCGCAGCACCAGCACCTCGAGCCCGATCAGCAGGAACAGCACGGAATTGAGGATTTCATCGATCATGGTCCAGAAGCCAAACAGGAAGCGCTGGGTGACATCGCTGAAGGCGTCGAGGGGGCCGCGATGACCAACCAGCAGGCCGGCAACCACCACCGCAATCGGTCCGCTCATGTGCAGCTTGCTGGCCACCGCATACAGACCGGTCACCAGCGCCAGTGAGATCAGCACCTCGACCGGATAATCGTCAATGGCCCGCATGGCGCGATAGGCCAGATAGCCGGTGACCCAGCCCAGCAACCCACCGCCGACGGCCTCGACCAGAAACAACTCACCGATGTGGAAAGCATCAAGGCCCTCGCCGCCCATGGTGGTGGCCGCGGCCAGCACGACGGTGAACAGCACAACCCCAACGCCATCATTGAACAGGGATTCCCCGGTCATGGTGCTCTCCAGCGCCTGCGGCACCTTGACCTGTTTGAGCGTGGACAGCACGGCCACCGGATCAGTGGGACTGATCAGGGCACCAAAGACCAGGGCCCAGACAAAGGGGATGGCAACGCCAAACAGATTGGCCAGCAGCCAGAACCCGGTACCGATCAGCGCGGTCGAGATCAGCACGCCAAAGGTGGCCATGATGGAAATGGTCAAAAGGCGCGAGCGCATGGCGTTGAAATCGACATGCAGCGCCCCGGCAAACAGCAGGAAGGCCAGCATGCCGTCGAGCACGGTCGACTGGAAATCGACCTGGTTCAGCAGCGCAACGGCGTCCTCGTAGATCACGAACTGCGGGAAGGCGAGTTCGACACCGATCAGCACCAGCGAGGCGGCAAGGGCCATCACTAGCAGACCGATGGTCTGGGGCAGTTTGAGCACGACGTGGTTGATCCAGCCAAAGGCGGCGGTGAGAACCAGCAGGACAGCGATCATATCGAACAGGGACAGGCTGGGCATCGTGGCTCGCTTGGTCGGTACGGTTGAGAGCGCCAGCTTGGCACTATTGCCGGCACGCGCAAAGGGCCGGGCAACACTTGGTTGCCCGGCCCTCTATCTAAGCATGCGAACGGCCTATTGGGGCAACGCGTAGGCGATGATGGAATCGCCAGCCTTGGTGCCGGTCGACCCGTGGCCGCCGGCGACAACCACCACGAACTGGCGCTGGCTGTCTTCGGACCAGTAGCTCATGGGCGTGGCCTGACCACCGGCTGGCAGACGGCTCTCCCAGAGCTGGTTGCCGTTGTTCACGTCATAGGCGCGCACATAATAGTCGAGCGAGCCGGAGAGGAAGGCCACCCCACCGCGGGTGATGATCGGACCACCAATGCCGGGGACGCCCATCTTGATCGGCAGCGGCACAGGCGAGAGATCCTGAATGGTGCCGTTGACGTGGCGATAGACAATCTCACCGGTGCGCAGGTCGGCGCCGGCCACATAGCCCCAAGGTGGCGACTGGCAGGGCAGACCAACCGGGCTGAGCAAAGGGCCCATCTCGGCAGCATAGGGTGCGCCATAGTTTTCGTTGAATGGCGGGGCACCTTCATCGGTCACGACGCGCTCTTCGGGATTGTCGCGCGGAATGAGCTTGGAGGTGAAGGCCAGATAGACAGGCATGGCGAAGACAGCCTGACGGACAGGATCAACGGCCACAGCCCCCCAGTTGAGCGTGCCGAAATTGCCGGGATAGACAATCGAGCCCTGCTCGGAAGGCGGGGTGTAACGCCCCTCATAGCGCAGCGACTGGAACTGGATGCGGCAGGCCAGCTGGTCAAAGGGTGTCATGCCCCACATCGATGCTTCGGTCAGCGGTTCAGGATTGAACGAGAGGGCCGAGAGTGGCTGGGTTGGCGCGGTAAAGTCACCGGCCACAGCACCCTGGGGTGCGGGTACTTCGTTGACCGGCAGGATAGGCTCGCCGGTTTCGCGATTGAGTACGAAGATTTCGCCCTGCTTGGTGGGGACCACTACGGCGGGCACGGTTTCGCCACCGATATCGAGGTCGACCAGACTTGGCTGGGCCGGCATGTCCATGTCCCAGATGTCATGGTGCACGCCCTGGAACACCCAGTCGACCTGCCCAGTATCGGCATTGAGCGCAACGACGGCGGAGGAATAGGTTTCGGCTTCCTCGCTGCGATTGCCACCGAACTGATCAGGGGACTGATTGCCCATGGGGATGTAGATCAGATCGAGTTCAGGGTCATAGCTCGAGACACTCCAGCTATTGGGCGAGTTGACCGAATAGGTCTGGCCGTCAGCCAATGGTTCGGTCTGCTCGGGGTTCAGCGAATCCCAGTTCCAGACCAGCTCGCCGGTGAACTTGTCAAAAGCCCGGATGACGCCCGAGGTCTCATTGGTCGAGACGTTGTCATTGACCGCACCGCCGACAACCACGACGCGGTCGGTAATGACTGGCGGGGAGGTGGAGTAATACGAACCGGCCGTGACGTTGGGCATGTTCTGCCACAGATCCACAGTGCCATCAGCGCCACCAAAACCGGGGCAGATTTCGCCGGTTTCAGCACTGATCGAGATCAGGCGTGCGTCAGCGGTCGGCGCGAAGATGCGGGCTGCACAATCGCCCACAGGACCGCCCGCGGAGGGGGCATCATAGGACACGCCGCGGCAGGTCAAATGCTGGGTCTGATTGCGCGGTGGCTGATCAAGATGGGGATTGAAGGTCCAGCGTTCGGCGCCGGTTTCGGCATCGAGCGCGATGATCAGATTATGCGGCGTGCACAGATAGAGACTGCCACCAACCTTGAGCGGGGTTACCTCATAGGTGGTTTCGCCGGGATCGCTTTCGCCGCGCACATCACCGGTATTGAAGGTCCAGGCGACTTCAAGGTTTTGCACATTATCGGGGGTGATCTGCTCAAGCGGAGAATAGCGCTGGCCATAGGTATCGCGGCCATAGGAATGCCATTCCCCATCGGGCACGGCCGGGTCAGAAAGTGCCGCCTCGGCGGTCATGCTGGATTCGGGCAGTGTGCCTTCCAGATCATGGGTGGGCGTGAACATGGCGATGCCTGCCACGATGACGCTGAGCACCAGTGCGACGGCAAGGGCAGGCCAGCCGCCGGACGCCGAATAGCGATTGAGGCTGCGCACGCTCCAGGGCAGCACCAGCAGAATGCCCAGAATGACCAGCCAGTCGCCGCGGGGGCCAGCTGCCACCAGTCAAAACCGACTTCCCAGACCGCCCATGCCATGGCTACGATAATGGTGCCGGCATGCAGCCAGAGCGCGCGGCGATCGCGCTGCCAGACCATGATGGCGGTGATCAGCAGGGCTGCGCCGAGCAGCAGGTAGAACCAGCTGCCCCCCAGCGCCGCAAGCCAGATACCACCGCCTCCCAGAAACAGCCCGCTCAGGGCAAACAGAGTGGCAAGAATGCGGGAAAATATCATGGGACGCCTCCGGGTGTGTCTCTACCCGAATGCATGTGGCCGCTGATCGTTCCAACTATGGCACGATTGCGGCACCGGCCCCGGTTCAGAACAGGGGCAGAGCCGACAACGGTGCACAGTGGATTGCGGTTCCCCCGCTAGCGCTGCCAGGTGGCCAGACCGTTGCCGTCCAGATAGTCGATATTGACGCTGCCCGTAGCCAGATCGAAGCTGACAGAGGACCGTGAACCGGTCGGGGCATTCTCATTGTGCGGTTCGACAGCAAAGACATCGCCATCCCAATGGGTGAGCGGGAAACTGTCACCACGTGGGCCAAGCTGGGCGACCAGGGCGCCATCATCCAGAACGATATCGAGAGGACCGAAATAATCATTCTGGTAGGTGCCGACATAGTTCTCAAGCGCCTGGTGCGGCTTGGGCTCGGCAGGCAGGCCCCTGTCAACGAGATCGCCGACAGGATCGTAAAAGCCGGCCATCAGCGCATGAAAGCCCGCATACCAGTCGCGGGTGGGGCCGCCGAACTGCGCGGTGTCGAGGAAGATGTTGGCAATCGCTTCGGGGGCACCGAGCGGACCGGCATTGGTCAGCACGATAATGCCCAGATCGGCAGATGGCACAAACTGGATGCGGGTGGCCGCGCCCAGCGTGAAGGCACCGGAATGCCCGAAAGTGGTGCGCCCGTCGGCGCCCACACCGACATTGAAGCCATAGCCATAAAAGCCGGGGCGCGCGCTGGGCACGTGGCCGGGCGAGCTGAAAGACTGCGGGCTGAGCGCGGCCTGGAGCGCGGCGGGGTCGATGAGCTGACGCTCATCATGGACGCCATCGGCCAGCAGCACCTTGAGCCATTCAGCCAGGTCAATGACATTGGATGAGACGCCACCAGCGGGCGATTGGGCGTCGCCATTGCGCTCATAGAGCGGTTGCAGCGTGCCATCGACAAGCGCGTGCAGGCTGGCGCGATCGGGTTCTGCCTGAAAATCGGCATAGCGCGAACTGGTGTGATCCATCTTCAGGGGCGCGTAGAGCGACTGGGCCGACAGGTCCTCCCAGCTCTTGCCCGTGGCCGCAGCGACGGCCTGAGCGGCGCTGGTGATGCCGAAATTGGCGTAGTTGTAAGAGGTGCGGAAGGTATCGAGCGGCTGGTAGCGCAGACGCGCCATCACATCGGCCCGGCCGAAGCCGAGATCTTCGAGGTCATCGCCCGCGCCCAGCGGCAGGCCGGAGCGATGGGCATAGAGATCCCCGATGGTGAGATTGGCACTGACCCATTCCTCGCCGAGACGGAAATCGGGCAGATAGCTGGTTACCCGATCATCCCAGGTGATCAGCCCCTCGGTAACGGCAATCGCCGCCACGGTGGCGGCGAGCGGTTTTGACACCGAGGCAATCTGGAAGACCGTCTGAGGGGTGACAGGATCATCGGCGCCGCGTTTCCTGACGCCATAACCCCTGGCAAACACAGTCTGCCCACCCTGCACCACCGCAACGGCAACGCCTGGAACGCCGCTGCGCTCCATAATGGTGTGCACCGTGTCATCAAGCTGCTCAAGCGCCAGTTCGACCCCGCCGGGAGCGAGCTTGCTGACATCCATGGAGGGCGCGGGCCCGATATCGAGATTGGCGGGCTGGGCCTGGACCGGCGCGATAGCAAAAACGGTGCCAAGGCTGGCCGCGGTCAGAAACGCAGAAAAACGTGTCTTGGTCATGCAAATAGTCCCCCGACTGCACTGTCCTGTCATGCGCACCGTCCCGCAATATGGGTATGGTGGCAATGGCGACACTGCCATGGCGGGGTGATGAGCGGGTTAGCCCAATGCCGGACATTTTACGGGCCAAGGGTAACAGTCACGAGCGCATGCGCCGCGATCAGTCGCGCTGCTGGACCTGTTCTTCAATGACACGGGTGAGGGACAGCGAGGCATTGACGATGTGCTGGCGTGTCAGATCGGCGGCGCGTTCGGCATCGCCGGCACGACAGGCATCGATGATCTGCTGATGCTCTTCAATGGCGCGTTCGCGGCCATGGGCGAGGCTGAGCTGGGCGCGGATATAGCGTTCGATGCGATCATTGGCGGCTTCGGCAGCCGCGAAATAATAGGGCAGATTGGCGTCGACATAGAGCGAGGAATGGAACTGGCGATTGAGGTCGCCCCAGCGCACGCCATCGGTTTCTTGCTCAAATGAGTTGCACAGATCCTGCGCGTGCTCGATGGCCTGCTGGCTCATGCGGGGTACGGAATGGGCAATCAACTTGGGTTCGACCGTGGCGCGGAAATCGAAAATCTCGCGGATCTCGTCGCTCGATATGCGGCTGACCACGACGCCCTTATAGCGCACAGAGGTCACCAGCCCGCTGGCTTCGAGCTGCTTGAGCGCCTCGCGCACCGGGATGCGGCTGACATTGAACATCTTGGCGATGGCGTCCTGGCGGAGGGTCTGGCCCTCCTCGAGTTCACCGCGAATGATCGCCGCGCGCAGGGCGTCGTGAATGACGTCCGATGAGGACGCCCCGGCTCCAAGATTAGATGCTCGCGCGCTGAGCTGGTCGATCAATCCACTTCCTCCAAGATTGGCAATGCCCGGCTTTTACCGGTGCTTTTTGCCAACCACAATCACTTCGTGGGACCACCAACATAGCATGTTGTATATTGGATACAATCGTGCAAATCTTGGTTTCAGAAGCCTTGGTGAGGGGAACGAAGCCAGGGTCGAAAACAGGGTTGAGGAGCCTTTAATATGAAAATCACTGCACTTCTTGCGACCACCGCGATTGCCATGGCGTTCGCTGCGCCCGCCTACGCGGAAATGAAGATCGGCATCCTGGTGCCCACCACCGGATCGGAAGCAACCTATGGCCAGGACATGGCCAATGCGGTTGATCTGGCGATCGCCGAAATCAATGCTGCCGGCGGTGTGCTGGGCGAACAGCTCAGCTCGGTTGTTGGTGATGATGGCTGCGACCCACAGCAGGCCGTCAACGCTGCCAGCAAGCTGGCTTCGTCCGATGTGACCGGCATTGTCGGTGGCTACTGCTCGGGCGCGACTGTTCCGACCCTGAAGATTTTTGGCGATGCGAACATCCCATTCGTGATCGCAGCTGCGAACTCGACCAAGCTGATCCCCGCCAATCCCGGCAATGCCTTCATGATCAACTCCACCGGCAATGATCAGGTGGCCAAGGCCATCGAATATTTCACGGCCAATGGCGTGAGCTCGCTGGCCATCGTGAACCAGGGCGATGCCTATTCGCAGGACCTTGCCGATCTGACCAAGAAGAACTGGGAAGAAGCCGGCAATACCGTGCCCGCGTTTGAAGTCGCCAATAAAGGCGAGCAGGACTATTCGGCCATCGTGACCGCCATTCGTTCGGCCAATCCCGATGCCGTGTTCTGGACCGCCTATTACGCCGATGGTGGCCTGCTGATCCGTCAGCTGCGTCAGGCCGGCTATCAGGGCAAGATCGCCGTGGGCGATGGTTCAAACTCGCCCGAGCTGTTCAACATTGCCGGCTCGGCCGCTGATGGCGTGGTCGGCTTCTCCAACCCGACCGCCGAATTCCTGCCAGAAGCAAAAGCCTTCATCGCCGACTATACCGAAGCCAATGGCTCGGCTCCCGGCCCCTATGCCCCACTGGCCTATGACGGCATGCACCTGCTGGCCAAGGCAATCGAGACTGCTGGCAGCACCGATGCCGAAGCGATCAACGCCGCGCTCGCCGCGTCGGATTACACCGGCATTGCCGGTCAGATCACCTTCACCCCTGAAAACACCCTGGCACGCTCCAACTTCGTGGTGCTGCAGGGTAAGGGCGGTGCCTGGACCCTGGCTGAATAGGCGACCGATTACAGGCCCCGCCGCTCACCAGAGCGGCGGGGTCAATCACAATCGGGGTCAGGTGGGGAGCTTGTGAATGTCGGTCCTTGATATCTTTTTGCAGCAGCTGGTGAACGGGCTGGTTCTCGGCTCATTCTATGCGCTGGTGGCGCTGGGCTACACCATGATCTTTGGTGTGGTGAAGCTGCTCAATTTCGCCCATGGCGATATTTACATGGTCGGCGGCTTTGTCGGCTTTCTTATTCTTTCGGTAATCGCGCCCATTGTCGGGCCCGGCTGGACAGGCGTTGCGATCTCGATGGTCGTGGCGATGATCGCGGTGGGCTTTCTGGGCGTGGTGATCCAGCGGGTTGCCTACCAACCCATGCTCAATGCCCCCCGGCTCTCGATCCTCATCACGGCACTGGCCGTGTCGCTGGTGTTGCAGAACGGCGTGCTGACCCTGACCCATGGCCAGTATCAGCCCATGGGCGCTGATCTGGGCTTTGGCGGTATCAATCTGGGCCTGTTGTTCATCAGCCATAACCAGATGATCCTGGTGGGCACTGCTGCGGCGCTGATGATCGGGCTCGAACTTTTCGTCTCGCGCACCCAGTACGGCCGCGCCATGCGCGCCATTTCAATCGACAAGGACATGTGCCGCCTGATGGGGATCAATGTCACCGCAGTGATCGCGGTGACATTCTTTGTCGGCTCGGCACTGGCCGCTGCGGCAGGCACCATGGCCGGGGCCTATTACGGCTCGGTCTGGTATTTCATGGGCTTTCTGATCGGCATCAAGGCGTTCACCGCAGCGGTGATCGGCGGCATTGGCTCGATCCCCGGCGCCATGCTGGGCGGGTTGATCCTGGGCCT
This sequence comes from Devosia sp. J2-20, assembly GCF_055808475.1. NCBI lineage: Bacteria > Pseudomonadati > Pseudomonadota > Alphaproteobacteria > Hyphomicrobiales > Devosiaceae > Devosia > Devosia sp. J2-20. The sequence goes on from NZ_CM147870.1 coordinate 3,258,327, forward strand.
GCTGGAAGCCTTTGGCACACAGATCCCCGGCATTGGCAGCGAGTGGAAGGACGTGTTCTCGTTCTCCGTGCTGATCCTGGTGCTGGTCCTCAAGCCGACCGGCCTGTTGGGCAAGTCAGAGCAGGAGCGCATGTAACATGGCCCAGCCCCGCTCAAACGCTTTCAACAACATCATCGCCCAGTTCAACGAACCCTGGAAACGCTACACAGCCTTTGCGGTGATCATCGCGCTGCTGCTGATCGCGCCCATTTCGCTTGGGCCCTATGCCACCGTGATCCTGACCAATGCATTGCTCTATGTGGTGCTGGCGCTGGGGCTCAACGTGGTGGTGGGCTATGCCGGCCTGCTCGATCTGGGTTATGCCGCCTTCTTTGCGGTTGGTGCCTATACGGTGGGTATCCTGACCCACACATTCGGGCTCAACTTCTGGGTCACCCTGCCCGTGGCCGTGGGTGCGGCCGTGGTTGCCGGTATTGTCATCGGCACACCAACGCTGCGCCTGCGCTCTGACTATCTGGCCATTGTGACGCTGGGCTTTGGCGAGATCGTGCGCTTTACCGCACGCAATCTCGACATCACCGGCGGCGCCAGCGGCATTTCTGGCATCCAGCAGCCCTGGCTGTTTGGCTGGCACATCAATACCCCGTTTGAATTCTACTATGTGTTCGTGGTGCTCGCGATCCTGGCTGTGATCGTCAGCGTACGCTTGCAGAATTCGCGACTGGGTCGGGCCTGGCTCTATGTGCGACACGACGAAGATGCCGCCGAAGCGATGGGCATCGACACGGTGCGCGTCAAACTGGCCGCCTATGTCATCGGCGCAATCTTTGGCGCCATTGCCGGAGCGTTCTTTGCGGTCAATCTGGGCGCCATTTCGCCGGAAAGTTTCTCGTTCCAGCAATCGGTGCTGATCCTGATGGCCGTGATCCTTGGCGGTATGGGCAAGATCCCGGGTGTGATCCTGGGTGCCTTCATCGTGGTGCTGGCGCCCGAACTGCTGCGCGACATGGGCGAATTCCGCCTGTTGCTGTTCGCTGTGGGTCTGCTGCTGGTCATGCTGTTCCGACCCAGTGGCATCTGGCCTGTGAGGGGGAAATAATCATGAGTAATCCCCTCCTCGAACTGGCCGGCGTCAATCTCAGCTTTGCCGGCAATACCGTGCTGGACAATGTCGACTTCACTGTCGGGCGCGGCGTGATCGCCAGCCTGATCGGCCCCAATGGCGCGGGCAAGACCTCGCTGTTCAACTGCATTACCGGTTTTTACAAACCGCAGTCGGGCTCGATCAAGGTTGATGGCCATGAGCTGATGAACCTCAAGCCCCACAAGGTCACCCAGGCAGGGATCGCGCGCACATTTCAGAACGTGCGGCTGTTCCAGCAGATGACCGTGCTGGAAAACGTGATGAGTGGCAGTCATTGCCGCTCCAAGGCGGGGGCCCTGTCGGCCATTCTGGGCTTGCCCAGCCAGCGCCGCGAGGAAGCAATGATCCGCGCGCACGCCATTGAGTGTCTGGAGTTTGTCGGCATTGCCGATGAGATGGATCGCGATGCCACCAATCTGGCCTATGGCCATCAGCGCCGGGTCGAAATTGCCCGTGCCTTGGCGACACGGCCCAAGCTCCTGCTGCTGGATGAACCCGCAGCGGGGCTCAATGCCGGCGAAAAGCAGGGTCTGCTTGAGCTAATCGGGCGCATCCGCGATGAGCTCGATATCTCGGTGCTGCTGATCGAACACGACACGGGCATGGTGATGAAGATTTCCGAACACATCAACGTGCTCGACCATGGCGTGATGATTGCCGAAGGCACACCAAAGCAAGTCCAGGCCAACCCCAAGGTGATCGAAGCCTATCTGGGTCAGGAAGACGGGGAGGACCTGCTATGAGCACCCCAGCTGAAACCATCCTGCAGCTCGAAGGGGTCACCGCTGGCTATGGCCGGATCGTGGCGCTGAACGGCATTGATCTCAAGGTCGAGACTGGCGCCATGGTGACCCTGCTGGGCGCCAATGGCGCGGGCAAGACCACAACGCTCAAGACCATTTCGGGCCTTGTGCGCGCAACCGGTGGCCGCGTGCTGTTTGAGGGTGAAGACATTACCCAGACACCCGCTCACGAGATCGCCCGGCGCGGTCTGGTGCATGTGCCTGAAGGGCGCCACGTGCTGCGCGGGCTCAGCGTGCGCGAAAACCTCGAACTGGGCGCCTTTACCGTCAAGGACCCGGCCCTTCGCGCCAAGCGGATGAAAGAGGTGTTCGGCCTGTTCCCCGTGCTGGAAAAGCGCCAGCATGGCGACGGCTCCCTGCTCTCGGGCGGCGAGCAGCAAATGCTGGCCATTGGCCGGGCGCTGATGCACGGCCCTCGCCTGCTGCTGCTGGACGAACCGTCGATGGGTCTGGCCCCCAAGCTGGTGATCGAGACGATGCAGATCGTCAAACGGCTGCACGAGGCCGGCACCACCATCCTGCTGGTCGAACAGAATGCGCGGCTGGCGCTCAAGCTGGCCGATTATGGCTATGTGCTCGAGGGCGGGCATATCCGCATGCAGGGCGAGGCCGCCACGCTGCGCGCCGACAAATCCATCGTCCAGGCCTATCTGGGCGAATAGAACTTCAATCAATCCCTCTAGACTGTGAGACTGAAATGACTGTGAATTGGCAAGGCGTTATCCCCGCTCTGATGACCGAAATGAAGCAGGACGGGGCGCTGGATATGCCCTCGACCGCAAAGCATGTCGAATCCAGCCTCAAGGCGGGCTGCGAAGGCTTCATCATGCTGGGCACGCTGGGCGAAAACTCGTCGCTGTCGCTGGATGAAAAAGAACTCGTCGTGCGTACCGCCGTGGAAGCATCCAATGGCCGCGCACCGGTGATTGCCGGCATTGCCGAATACACCACTGATCTGGCTATCGAGACCGCCAATCGCCTCAAGAAGGCCGGCGCTGACGGCATCATGGCACTGCCAACCATGGTCTATCAGCAGGATGCGCGCGAAGCTGTCGAGCATTTCAAGAAGCTGGCGCAGGCCGTCGATCTGCCGATGATGATCTACAACAATCATGTCGCCTACAAGGTCGACCTGCTGCCCGAGGATTTCGTCGGGCTGAACGATCAGAAGAACATCGTGGCGGTCAAGGAATCCAGCCATGACAGCCGCCGCATCACCGATATGATCAATGTGTTGGGCGATCGCTACAAGCTGTTCTGTGGCGTGGACGACCTGATGCTGGAAAACGTGCTGTTCGGCGCGGTTGGCTGGGTGTCGGGCATGACCAACAGCTTCCCCAATGAAGCCGTGCAGATGTACAAGCTGGCCAAGGCCGGTCGGGTCGATGAAGCCCTGGCGATCTATCGCTGGTTCATGCCGGTGCTGCATCTCGATACCAAGGTCAAGCTGGTGCAATATATCAAGCTGGCCAACCAGATGGCTGGCGAAGGCGCCGAATGGGTACGCGCACCGCGCCTGCCGCTGATCGGCGAGGAGCGCAAGATGATCGAAAAGATCGTCCAGACCGCCATTGATACGCGACCCACGCTGGCAGCACTTTAGCCCGATCGGCAGACAGCCAAATGGTCAAAACCAACCAGGCTGATGTCGTCATTGTCGGGGCGGGTATTATCGGCCTTTCAGCTGCGTTCCGCCTGCAAGAGGCGGGGCGCAGTGTGACCTTGATCGACAAGACAGGCATTGCCCGGGGCACAAGCTTCGGCAATGCGGCCGCCTTTGCCTTTTCCGACGTGCTGCCCATGGCGGCCAAGGGAATGATCGGAAAGGTTCCCGGCTGGCTGATGGACCCGCTGGGGCCCCTGAGCATTCCGCCCGCCTATTTCGTCAAAATCATGCCCTGGCTGGTGCGCTTCTGGCGCGCGGGCTGGCTCGACAAGCGCGATGCCAGCATTGCCGCGCAGGTTGCGCTGATGGAGCTGGCCCGCAGCGAGATGGCGGCCCTGACGCAGGCGGCCGGCACCGCGCATATGGTGCGCTCGGAAGGCTCGCTGGAGCTTTACGAGAGCGAAGCAGAATTCAGCGACAGCCTGTCGGGCTGGGCGGTGCGCGAGGCAAACGGGATCGGCTTTGAGCATGTGCGCGGGGCGCGGCTGGCGGAATTGCAGCCGGGGCTGGCCGCGCGGTTTGTTGCCGGCACATTCGTGCCGCAATGGCAGACCGTCAGCGAGCCCTATGAGTTTGCCAGCGCGCTTGGCGCGGCTGTGCTGGCCAAGGGTGCCACGCTGCTCACCGAGACTGTCAGCAGCGTCAAGCCGGGCGATGATGGCATCATCGTCGCGCTGGGCAATGGCGAGATGCTGCTGGCCAGGCAGGTGGTGATTGCCTGTGGCGCCTGGTCGAAAAACCTGGTTGCGGGATTGGGCGACAGCGTGCCGCTCGATACCGAGCGGGGCTACAATACCACCCTGCCCGCCGGTGCCTTCCCCTTGCAGCGTCAGCTGATCTTTGGCGGGCACGGCTTTGTGGTGACGCCGCTGGATAATGGCATACGCATTGGTGGCGCGGTGGAACTGGGCGGGCTCGAATTGCCGCCCAATTATGCCCGGGCCGATGCGATGCTGAAAAAGGCCGCAAGCTTCATGCCGGGGCTGAAAACCGACGGCGGCAAGCAGTGGATGGGCTTTCGGCCGTCGCTGCCCGACAGCCTGCCGGTGATCGGTCGTTCAACGGCAAGCCCTGATATCGTCTATGCTTTCGGGCACGGGCATCTGGGCCTGACGCAATCGGCAGCAACAGCGCGGCTGATCGCGGATCTGATCAGCGACAAGGCACCGGCAATCGACATCACGCCCTTTGCGGCGGACCGTTTTTAATTCGAGAACAGCCATGGCACGACACAGTTTCTTTTGCGTAGATGGGCACACATGCGGCAATCCGGTGCGACTGGTGGCCGGCGGCGGGCCGCTGCTCAAGGGTACCACCATGCTGGAGCGGCGGGCCGATTTCCTGGCGCACCACGACTGGATCCGCACCGCGCTGATGTTTGAGCCACGCGGGCATGATGTGATGTCGGGCTCGATCCTCTATCCCCCGCTGATCCGGCCAATGACATGGCGATCCTGTTCATCGAGACCTCGGGGTGTCTGGCCATGTGCGGACACGGCACCATTGGCACAGTGACCATGGCGATTGAACAAGGGCTGATCACCCCCAAGACACCCGGCACTGTGCGGCTTGAAGTACCCGCCGGGCTGGTGGTCGCCGAATATAGGCAGCTGGGTGATTACGTCGAAGAGGTCAAAATCACCAATGTGCCCTCCTTCCTCTACAAGACCGATCTTGAGGTGGAATGCCCTGATCTGGGCATGCTGAAGGTCGACGTGGCCTATGGCGGCAATTTCTATGCGATCATCGATCCGCAGGAAAACTTCGCCGACATGGACCAGTACTCGGCGGCCGATTTCATTCGCTGGAGCCCGGTGCTGCGGCAGCGACTGAACGAAGCACACAGCTTCATCCATCCCGAAAAGCCCGAGATCAACGGGTTGAGCCACATGATGTGGACCGGCGCGCCCAAGCACGACGGATCGACGGCGCGCAATGCGGTGTTTTATGGCGACAAGGCCATCGACCGCTCGCCCTGCGGCACGGGCACCTCGGCGCGCATGGCGCAATGGTATGGCAAGGGCAAGCTCAAGGCGGGCGATGCCTTCATCCATGAGAGCATTATCGGCTCGATCTTCAAGGGTCGCGTCGAAGATACGCTGAGCGTGGGCGGGCTGCCTGCCATCGTCCCCTCGATTGCCGGCTGGGCCCGGATGACCGGCCTGAACACAATTTTTGTCGATGACCGCGACCCGTTCAAGCACGGCTTTCTGGTCAACTAACCCAAGGACATCACTGCCATGAAAATCACCGCCATCACTGCCTGGCAGGTCGATCTGCCGCTCAAGGAAGGCCGCTATAGCTGGTCCAATGGCAATTTTGTCGATGTGTTCGACACCACCGTGGTGGCGATTGAAACCGATGCGGGCATTACCGGTTATGCCGAATGCTGCCCGCTGGGCTCGGCCTATCTGCCATCCTATGCGCTGGGCGTGCGCAGCGGATTACACGAAATCGGCCCCAAGCTGATCGGCATGGACCCGACCAATCTCAATGGCATCAATCGGCATATGGATGCGGTACTGCGCGGGCACAATTACATCAAGGCGCCAATCGACATTGCCTGTTGGGACATTCTGGGCAAGCTGACCGGGCTGCCGGTCTATACCCTGCTCGGCGGCGCGGCGCAGGAGAAGGTGGCGCTCTATCGAGCCATCTCCCAGCAATCGCCCGAGGAGATGGCGGCCAAGATCGCCGGCTATCGCGCCGAGGGCTATACCAAGTTCCAGCTCAAGGTGGGCGGCAATGCCGAAGAGGATATCGAGCGCATCCGCGCCTGCCGCGCCATCCTGTCGCCCAGCGATATTCTGGTGGCCGACGCCAATACCGGCTGGAACCGCGCTGAAGCCGCCCGCGTAGTGGCGGCAGTGGCTGATCTCGATGTCTATATCGAGCAGCCCTGCATGACCTATGAGGAATGTCTGTCGATCCGCCGGCGCACCAGTCGCCCGTTCATCCTTGATGAAGTGATCGACAATGCCGGCTCGCTGGTCAAGGGCCTGGCCGAAGACGCCATGGACGTGATCAATCTCAAGATCTCCAAGGTGGGGGGGCTGACCAAGGCGCGGCTGATGCGCGATCTGGCGGTGGCCAGCGGCATTCCCATGACCATTGAGGACACCTGGGGCGGCGACATCACCACCGCGGCGATCGCCCATCTGGCGCGCTCAACGCCCGAAGAATTCTGCTTCTCGGCGACCGACTTCAACAGCTATGTCACCACCTCGATTGCCGAGGGAGCGCCGGTACGTGAACAGGGCTTCATGACGGCGCCCGATGCACCCGGTCTGGGCGTGACGCCGCGTCTGGATGTGCTGGGCGAGCCTGCGCTGCATATCGTCTAACCTCTTACCCCGAGACCCCTCGCCATGCGTTCCAGCAAGTCCATTCACATCATCTCCTGCCACGCTGAAGGCGAGGTGGGCGATGTGATTGTCGGCGGGGTGGCACCACCGCCCGGCGATACGCTGTGGGAGCAGTCGCGCTGGATCGCCAGGGACCAGACGCTGCGCAATTTCGTGCTCAACGAGCCACGCGGCGGGGTGTTTCGCCATATCAATCTGCTGGTCCCTGCCAAGGACAAGCGGGCAGTGATGGGCTGGATCATCATGGAGCCCGAGGATACCCCGCCCATGTCGGGGTCCAACTCGATCTGCGTGTCTACCGTGCTGCTCGATAGCGGCATAGTGCCGATGACCGAGCCGGAAACCCGCATGGTGCTTGAAGCACCGGGTGGACTGGTCGAGGTGGTGGCGCAGTGTCGCGACGGCAAGGCGCAGTCGATCACCGTGCGTAATGTGCCCTCCTTCGTCGACAAGCTCGACGCCACCATTGAGGTGGAAGGCATTGGCACGCTGAATGTCGATACGGCCTATGGCGGCGACAGCTTTGTGATTGCCGACGCCAAGGCGCTGGGCTTTGCCATTCGCGAAGACGAAGCGCGGGAGATTGCCGAGACCGGCATTCGCATTACCCGCGCCGCCAATGAACAGCTGGGCTTCACCCACCCGACCAATCCGGAATGGGCGCATATCTCGTTCTGCCAGATCGCGGCACCGCTCGAGACCATTGAGGGTCGCTTGACCGGGGCCAATGCCGTGGTGATCCAGCCGGGCAAGATCGACCGTTCACCCACCGGCACGGGCTGTTCGGCCCGCATGGCGGTGCTGCATGCGCGCGGGTTGATGGGCGTGGGCGACGAATTTGTCGGTCGCTCGATTATCGGCTCGGAATTCTTCTGCAAGCTCGAAGCGCTGAGTGATCTGGCGGGCAAGCCGGCGATCATTCCCTCGATCACTGGCCGCGCCTGGATCACCGGGACGCGGCAGGAAATGCTGGACCCGGCCGACCCATGGCCGGCCGGTTATCGGCTGTCGGACACCTGGCCCAAGATCAGCTGATCAATCGCGATCTGCAGCCGTCAGGGCGACGGCAGCAGCCAGGTCTTCAAGCGCCGTGCCGACCGATTTGAAGGCGGTGATCGCCGTGTCGCTTTGACGCCCGGGATGTTCGCCACGGCACAGCATTGCCAGATCGGCCAGCAGGCTCTCCTGGGTAATGGTACCCGCTGCCATTGGGATGGTGATGTCGCCGGTTTCCTTGCTGGCGCCCTCAAAGGTATCAACGAAAATGCCCCCGGCGCGGGCCAGCACGGCATCATCGGCTTCGCGCATATCGGTGCGGAAGCTGCCGACCAGATCAACATGGGTGCCGGGACGCAGCAGCTCGCCGAGCACGATTGGCGTCTTGGCCAGCGTGGCGGTGCTGAGAATATCGGCATCGCTGACGGCGCTGGCGAAATCGGTCGTGGTGACGACATTGGGCGCGATGGGGCCCAGCTCGGTGGCCAGCGCCTGCGCCTTGTCGAGCGAACGGCTGCACATGGTCAGCTTGTCGATGGCGAAGATGGCGCAATAGGCCTGCGCCAGATTTTTGGAGACGCGACCCGTGCCCAGGATCACCAGATTGCGGGCGCTGGTGCGCGCCAGAAATGTTGCGGCCAGCACGGAGGCGGCGGCGGTGCGACGGGCGGTGAGTTCGCCACCATCGATCTGGCCGATAATGGTGCCGTTCCGGCCATCAAACAGCGTATAGACGCTGGCTACGGCGGGGAGGCCGACGGCGTCGTTTTCAGGAAAGACCGTCACCAGTTTGACGCCGATATGCTGGCCTGCCTGCCAGGCGGGCATCAGCAACAGATTGCCATTGATGGCATCGCCGCCGACATGCAGATGCTGGCGCAATGGCGCCTCCACCCCCTGGGCAAAAGCGGCCTTGAGCGCGGCAATCAGGTCAGGCCAATCAAGGCCCTCGCGAACGTCTTGTGCGGAATAGGTTTTCATCCCCCAACCATAGGCGAAGCGCACTGTTTTGTAACGCGTGGCCTGCCTTGGGGTGGCGAAATGTCCTAACGGCGTTTGAAGGTCGGAAAGCGCTTTTCCTTGAAGGCGGCGCGGCCTTCCCGGGCGTCGTCGGTGGCAAAGCAGATAGTCTGCAGATCGCGCTCATAGGTGATGGCGTCAGCAGTGGATTTGTCCCAGGCGGCGCGCAGATTGAGCTTGGCGGTTTCAGCCGCAATCGGGGCGCGGGCAGCGATGGCCAAAGCGATCTTTCTGGCTTCATCGAGCAGGCTGGACTGAGGCACAACGCGGCTGACCAGTCCCCAGCGCTCGGCTTGGAGCGCATCGATGGGATCGCCGGTCATGATCATCAGAGCGGCGTTGGACGGGCCCACCGCGTGGGCGAGATTGACCGCCATGCCACCACCGCCGATCCAGCCCAGCTTGATTTCGGGCGCGGCGAAGCTCGCCGTATCGGCAGCAATGCGGATGTCACAGGCCATGGCAGTTTCGAGCCCGCCGCCAAACGCATAGCCGTTGACCGCGGCAATGGATGGCTTGAGCAGCGCCCGGATCGCATCGCAATAGTCAGGGCGGTTGCGGAAGTTCCAGGGCGTGTCGTAATCGTCGAGGACCCGGATATCGGAGCCGGCCGAAAAGGCCTTATCGCCCGCGCCGGTGAGGATGACGCAGCGAATAGCATCATCGGTATTGAAACCCGTGACTGCCTCGACCAGCGCGCTGGCCATTTCGGGTGTCATGGAATTGAGCTTTTCGGGCCGATTGATGGTGATGATGCCAACAAAGCCGTCGCGCTCAATTTTGATGTTGTCGCTCATAACTGTCCCTCCTGCAGCACGGCTTTTGATGCCAGCAGCGCATCGATAGCGGCGTCGGCAAAACCAGCTTCACGCAGCACGTCGCGGGTGTGCTCGCCGGTCAGGGGCGCGCCGCGATCCACCGTCGAGGGCGTCTTGGAAAACCGGATCGGGAAGCCCGGGGTTTTGACATGACCTTCGGTGGGATGGTCATATTCGACAAAGGTGCCGTTGTGCTTGATCTGCTCGTCCTCGATCAGATCGGCATAGCCATAGACCGGGCCACACCAGATATCGGCAGCGCGCAGTTTTTCGAGCCAGGCGGCGGATGTATCGGTCTTGAGCCGCTCCCGCGTCCTGGCAAAAATCTCGTCGCGACGGGACCAGCAATCGACCTCGTCATCCATGTCGAGGAAGCTGGGTTCGCCGATGACCTCACCCAATGTCGCCAGCTTGGGGAAGGCGACAATGATGAATCCATCGCTGGTGGCGAAGGCACCATAGGGCGCCCGGATATAGACATGGGCGTGCGGTTCGGCCGAGCGGGTCTGTGGCTTGTTGCCGACCGAGAACACCGAGAGTTCCTGCATCTGGATGGTGGTGATGGCGTCGAGCATATTGACCGAAACCATCTGGCCTTCGCCGGTGCGTTCGCGGTGCAGTAGCGCGGCAAGCACGCCCTCAAAGGCGGTATAGGCCGTGATGGCGTCGACGAGATATTGTCCAGCGGGGGTCGGCGCTTCTCCGTCGCGGCCCGCCGAGAGCATGGCGCCCGACATGCCCTGGAGCACCAGATCCTGACCGGGGCGGTTCACATAGGGACCGTCTTCGCCATAACCGGAAATCGAGACATAGATCAGCTTGGGATTGATGGCGCTGAGGGTTTCGTAGTCCACGCCCAGCCGCCTGGCGACACCGGGGCGATAGTTCTGCAGGAAGACGTCGGCGGTCTTGACCAGCTCGATCAGAGCGGCCTTGCCATCGGGGTTTTTCAGATCCACCGCCAGCGAGCGCTTGTTGCGGTTGAGCGAGAGGAACGAGACGTTGACCTTGTTGCCCTGCGCCCCGCCCGCTGCAACATGGCGCTGCCATTCGCCGGTCACCGGTTCAACCTTGACCACATCGGCCCCCAGATCGCCCAGGCGCTGGGCCGCAAAGGGCCCGGCCATGGCGATGGAGCAGTCGAGAACGCGATAGCCGCTGAGAATACCCATGTGAGTTCCGGTCTGGTTAGTGCATGACCCAGCCGCCATCGACATTGATGGTCTGGCCGGTAATGAAGGAGGAAGCGTCCGAGGCCAGGAACATCAGCGCATTGGCGATGTCGGCAGGGCTGCCGCGACGCTGGATGGCCTGATGCTCGTAGATGCGTTTTTCATAGGCTGGCAGGTCGGGGTGGATCTTTTCGGCGTCGGTGGGGAAGGCGCCTGGTGAGATGGCATTGACGGTGATGCCATGGGCGCCAAATTCGCGGGCCCATGCACGGGCTAGCCCGATCAGCGCGCCCTTGGACTGCACATAGGGGGCCAGTTCGGACCAGCCGCCCGAAAAAGTCACCGAGGCGATATTGATGATGCGGCCACGGCCAGTGGCCTTCATGTGCGGCAACGCCACCTGCACGCAGACAATGCCGGCCTCGACATTGATGCGCTGGATCAGCTGGATTTCCTCAATGGTGAAATCCTCGAAGGGCTTGGACGGGTAGATTGCGGCATTGTTGATCACAACATCGAAGCCCCCGACCTGTTCGGACAGCGCCTCAAGCCCGCTGCGCAGACCGGCCAGGTCGGACATGTCGATCCTGGCCACAGTCAGACCGGGCAGGCCTTCTGCTGCAGCTTCAAGCGCGGCGATCTTGGCAGGGTCATTGTCGATGGCGACAACTTTTGCGCCGGTGCGCAGGAATTCGAGCGTCGTTTCGAGGCCCAGGCCACCGGCCGCGCCGGTATAGAGAATGGTCTTGCCGGCCAGTGAGCTGAAGGTGTCGGTGCTCATGAGCGGCCCTCCAGTTTGGCGTAGAAGCCCGAGGGCATTGGGTAGTCGCTGTCGGGCTGCCGGGCGATGGCGGCGATGCGCGCTTCAGAAGCCGCAATGGCCTGGGCACCATCGAGCACGCGGAAAATGGTGTCGTAGCGGCGCTCATCGCCGTGTTCGAGCCAGATCATTTCGCCGCGTTCGCGCGCCGCCAGATTGCCCAGAACGTGATGGGTAGAGGGCTCGATGCCCAGCGCATATTGGCCGGCCTGCAGGTTCTGCCACTCGAACTGACAGGGGAACTGCTCCTTGCGGGTGGTGACCTCAAAGCCCAGACCGATCCGGTCATTGACCAGCGCCACGGGGACTTCGCCGGCTACGTCGGCGCCCATTTCGTGCTGCCAGACCTGCTCGTGGAAGCCATGCTGGGGCGCGGGCAGCGTGCGGTAGCCGGACTGCTGTTTTTCATAGTCAGCGCCAGCATGAGCGGCCCAGACGACGTCGCGGATTGGCGCCAGATAGCGCGACCCGGCGTCGAGCACGGGGTGGCCGAGATTGATGTGGTAACACAGCATGTGCGGGGTCTTGTAGAAGCCGTGATTGACCACGCGGTCGCTCATGCGGATTTCATTGGTGCCCACTTCGGCTTCAATGCGGCGGATCAGATGCAGGTCTTCGCCAAACACGGCGGCCTGCTGCACCATACCCTCGGCCCAGAGGAAGCAGCGGTCACCCTCCCAGCGCTCGCCATAGCCGCTCATCTTGGCCGGGATCGTGCCGACACGGCCATGCAGGGAGTGGCTGACAGTCTCCTTGGGACCATAGACATAATTATCAGCGGGCACGTCGTTCATGAACAGGATGTGGTCGAGCCCGCAGGTCACCAGCAATCCGGAAAACGAACGTGCCCAGGCCAGACCGCCCTCGCCCTCATATTCGTGCAGGCCGGGATGGCGGAATCCGGCGGGCGAATTCCAGCCAATGGACTGGCCCTTGAATTCGCAATCGGCCAGATCAAAGGCGCGGTCGATCAGCACGGTGAAGCGCAGACCGGTGCCGGTGCGGAACTCGAGCATGCGGATGCCGCGCTCAAGCCCGTCGCCCAGTGTCATCAGGCGCACGCCGGCGAACTGGGACAACGCCCCTGCCCGCTCGGCGAGCGCACGACGCGACAGGTTTTCTCCAAACAGTTCAACCATGATGCCTCATCTCGTTGTGGTTTGCCGATGGCTCAATCGAGGTGAAAGATTTCGGGCAAATAGCTCCACCATTCCCCCGGCGCCGCGCTGTCGAGCGGGCTCTGACAGGGATCGGTAAGGGCTAGCCAGCGCTTGCACACATCTGTCTGGCCGAGCACGGCCATGTCGGCGGCAAAATCGTTGCCGCCATATTCCCAATAGCCAAACAGCAGGTTTTCCGGCTCGCGCAGATAGATCGAATAGTTGGCGATCTGCGCGGCCTTGAGCGCTGCGTTCATTTCCGGCCATGGCGCGGCATGCAGCCGTTTGTAGTCTTCAATACGCTCTGGCTTGAGCGCAATGACCATGGCCATGCGCTGGCCCATCAGCGCAACCGCATACCGGCGGCGTTGAACAGTCGGACCTTTTTGGGATCAAACCGGACCTCGATGGTATCGCCCAGACTGCAGCCACCAGCGCGCTGCTCGGCCACCACCGTCTCGCCGGTCTCGAGCACACCATGCACATAGGTGGTGGAGCCGAGCTGCTCGACCAGTTCAACCTTGAGCGGCAGTACCACACCGGTTTCGCTATCGAGATGCTCGGGGCGGATGCCGACGCTAACCTCGGCCCCGGACGTGACGTCGATCGGCGCATCAAATTCGATGCCGCCAACCGCGATGCGATTGGCTGGCAGGCCCTTGCCAGCGACGAAGTTCATGCGGGGTGAGCCGATAAAGCCGGCAACGAAAGCATTGGCGGGGTTTTCGTAAAGTTCAAGCGGTGAGCCGACCTGTTCGATCACGCCGCCCCGCAACACGACGATGCGGTCCGCGAGAGTCAGCGCCTCGGTCTGATCGTGGGTGACGTAGATCATGGTATTGCCCAGCGTCTTGTGCAGCTTGGCAATTTCCACGCGCATCTGGACGCGCAATTCGGCGTCCAGATTGCTCAGGGGTTCGTCGAACAGGAACACCTTGGGATCGCGCACGATGGCGCGGCCAATGGCGACGCGCTGGCGCTGGCCGCCCGAGAGCTGGCCCGGCTTGCGGTCGAGCAGTTGATCGAGCTGCAGTATCTTGGCAGCACGGCCGACCTTGTCGTCGATCTCGGCCTTGGGCCGATGCGCCATGCGCAGGCCAAAGCTCATATTGTCGGCCACGCTCATATGGGGATAGAGCGCATAGCTCTGGAACACCATAGCGACGCCGCGATCGGAGGGTTCCTCATCGGTGACGTCCTTGCCAGCGATATGAACGCTGCCATCGGTGACGTCTTCAAGCCCGGCGATGACCCGCAGCAGGGTGGACTTGCCGCAGCCCGAGGGGCCGACAAAGACCACGAACTCGCCGGATTCGATTTCCAGCGACACATCGCGGATGACGTCGACCTTGCCGAAGCTCTTGTGGATATTCTGCAGTGCGATTTCTGGCATGGTATCAGCCCTTCACGGCGCCAACGGCAATGCCGGAGACGATCTGCCGTTGGAAAATGATGTAGATGATGACGATGGGTGCGGCGGCCAGCACGATGCCGGCTGACAGCAGGGGCACATTGGTGGTGTATTCACCGCGCAGCGCGGCGATACCCACCATCAGGGTGCGCTTGTCCTGCAGCACCAGCAACGAGATGAGCACGTCGTTCCAGCAATAGAGCGTGTTGAGAATGCCCAGGGTGATCAGCGCGGGTTTGCCCATGGGCAGCATGACATGCCACCAGACCTGGATCAGCTTGGCCCCATCGATGCGGGCCGCCTCGACCAGTTCGCGGGGCAGACCGCTATAAAAGGCGGTCATCAGATAGACCGAGAACGGCAGGAAAAACGCGGTGTAGGAGATGATCAGTCCGACATGGGTGTTGAGCAGGCCCAGCCCGATAATGGTCTTGTAGAAGGGCACCAGCACCACCTGCACCGGGATCATCAGCGACGCCAGAATGACGATGAAGATCAGCTTGCGCATGGGAAAGCGCAGCACGGCCAGCGCAAACCCGGCCAGCGAGGACACCACCAGCAGCAGCGCCACCGCGCCGACGGTGACGATCACCGAATTGAGGAAATAGGTGTCGAGGTTGGAGCGGGTCCAGGCCTGCACGAAATTGTCGAAGGTCGGCGCTGTCGCCAGCCCGAAGCGATCCAGAATGTAGCTCTTGGAGGTCTTGAGCGCGTTGTTGATGGCGAAGAAAACCGGATAGACGCAGCTGAGCGCCAGCAGTGCCATGGGCACCGAGATGATCCAGAGAATGCGCTTTTCTTTATTGCCCGCAGCAGCCATGTCCGCCTCCTATAGATTGGCGTTGCGGTTCATGATGCGGATCTGGAGCCAGGCCAGCCCCCCCATCAAGACGAACAGCACCATGGAAATTGCCGCGGCATAGCCGGGCCGGTTCATCTTGCCCTGCTCGAGCCAGATGAGGAATTCGGGCATTGTGGTCGCTGTGCCCGGACCGCCGGCGGTCAGCACATAGATCAGGCCGAACATCGAGGTGAGCACGCCAATAGTGGTGACCACGGCAACGAATTCGATGATGGGGCGCAAGGCCGGAATGATGATGTGCCACCAGGTTTGGCCCAGCGAGGCGCCTTCGAGGCGCGCGGCTTCTATCATGTCCTTGGGCACCGTCGACAGCCCAGCCAGGAAGATCAGCAGGCTCATGCCGAAGGTGGACCACAGCTGTACCGCAATCAGGCTGCCCAGTGCGGTGGCGCCAGTGCCCAGCCAGTCGACGGCATTGATACCGAAAAATTTCAGCAGTGCATTGAGCGAGCCATCATAGCGCAGCACGACGTTGAAGATGGAGCCCACAATGACCGAACTGAGCACGGCGGGGAAGAAATAGACCGCCCGGAACAGCTTGCCGCCCGGCACACCCTGATGGATCAGGATGGCCAGCAACATGGGCAGCATTATCCAGATCGGCAGGGTTGCCAGCAGGATCACGGTATTAAGCAGGGATGCGTGAAAGGTCGGATCGCCGGCTATGGCGGCATAGTTATCCGCGCCGACGAAATCAGCCGTGCCCAGCCCGGTCGAATTGGTGAAAGAGAGCGCAAATCCCCAGATCAGCGGAATGATGCGGAATACCAGCACCAACAGTACCGCCGGCAGCACGAAGAGATAGGCAAAACGGCGTTCGGCGCGAGAGCCCTGCCGGGGCTTGCGTTTTCTGGTCATCGGCGCGGTCGTGGTGGTGGTCATTGATCAGCTTCCGGAATGGGTGGGGCCAAGGCCCCACCCGTGATCGTGCGTTCGATCAGCCCTGCGGCTTGGCTTCGGCCTGCACGGTATCGAGCCGGGCAGCTGCATCATCCACGCTGGTCTCGCCATTGAGCAAGAGCTGGCTCTGACGATGCCATTCTTCGAGCTCCTGAGCGGAGGCATTGGCATGAGCGGTCGGGGCACTCGATGTGCCCAGCCATTCCAGAATGGTCTTGATGGAAGGGCTGGCCAGACCGGAGGTATCGACCTTGGTATTGGCCGGCACAACGCCGGCAATGTTGACGAAGGTCTGGATCGGGCCGGGCGAAGCGAGTTCAGCAACAAAGGCCTTGGCCAGATCAACATTGGCCGATGCCTTGTTGACGCCGTAACCGATGCCGCCCGAGACGGGGACCTTGGGCTCACCCTCGGTCTTGTCGGCAGCGATGGTGGGGGAAGGATGGCGGAAGACGCCCAGATTGTCGGCACCGAGAAATTCGTCAAACTGCTTCCAGTGCGCCACGTCGGAGAGCAGGCCGATGGTGCTGGCTGCTTCGCCGCGCATGAACATCTCGTATTCGTCCATGAACTTGGCAGTGGAGTTGGCGCCCTGTGGGTACCAGCCATTGGCCTGGGTATCGACCCATGCCTGCAGGATCGCCTTGATCTGCGGGCTGGACCATTTCAGCTTGCCGGCGGTCCAGTCAGCCTGTTCCTGGGCGGTCAGCGAGGTGGCCGCCACAGAGGACAGGAAGAATTCGGCGCCGTAGCCTTCCTTGTTGCCCAGAGCAAAGCAGGGCACGGCGCCCTTGGCCTTGATGGCCTCGCACGCGGCTTCAAGTTCGGCCCAGGTGGTGGGCGGGTTTTCGGCATCAAGGCCCGCCTCGGTGTAGCGGCCCTTGTTGTAATAGACCACGAAGCCCTGCAGCGTCAGCGGCAGCGCATAGAGCTTGCCGTCGTCGCCAGCGAATTCTTCAGTGCCGATCAGGTCGGCGCCTTCGGCAGTCAGGTCGACCAGCGCCTCGATGCGGGCCTTGGCCTGGGCGCCACCATTCATCAGAAACACGTCCGGGCCCGCGCCCGAGGACAGCGCTGTACCGAGCAGGGTGTAATACTGGTCATTGGGCTGAAAGACATAGTTGATCGTGGCGCCGGGATGGGCGGCCTCAAAGGCGGTCTTGGCCTGATCGAAATAGGCTGCCGCTACCGGGTCGCCAGACTTCCAGTCCCAGACGGTAATTTCCTGGGCCAGCGTGGGGCTGGCTGCCAGCAGCGCGGAAAGCGCGACGAGTGTGTGAGTCAGTTTCATCATTGTCTCCTCCATGATGGGTGTCGGCAGCACCGGTTAACCCCGGCTGACTGCCAATTTCGGTGCGCTTCTGACGCGCGGATTGTGAGGGCCTCGCCCAGTTCGGCGCGGCTCAGCAATTTGGGGCGGCGCCATTGGGTGCGCGCGGTTTCGCTGAGCACCAGACCGTGGCCGGGACGATCGGGGGCATAGGCCCAGCCGTCGCGAATTTCGATGGGCTGGTCGACCAGATGGTCAAAGTTCTGGAAGGAATATTCCAGCCACTCGACCTCGGGCAGCGCGCAGGCGGCGTGGATGCCAACCTCAAGAAAGGTATTGCCGAGCGACACCGGCACACCCAGATCGGCGGCGAGCCAGCCAACGCGCATGACGTCGGTGACCTGACCATGGACGTTGAGAATGTCGGTACCACCAGCAGCCATCAGCGCGCGCTTGCCCGAGACATCGAGATACTCGCCCGAATTGATCTGGGTCCATGGTGCGCTTTCGCGCAGCAGGCGCAGGCCATCGATGTCGTGACGCAAGATGGGGTCTTCGACCCAGAGCAGATCGTAGCCGGCAGCTCGGAAGGCTTCGAGCTTGACCAGTGCCTCCTTGGCACCCCAGGCCTCATTGGCGTCGACCATGAATTGCGCGCCGGGCCGCACGACATTGGCAAGCAATTGCATGCGGTGCAGATCGCGCTCGAAATCGGCATGACCAACCTTGATCTTGAAGGCGGTGTAGCCGAGCTCGTCGGCATGGGCGAAGAAATCGGCAAAGGCGTCATCATCGAGATGGAAGTCGAGGCCACTGGCATAGGCCTTGACCCGCTCGCGCTGGCCGCCAAGCATTTTGTGCAGCGGCAGATTCACCTGCTTGGCCGCCAGATCCCAGAGCGCCACCTGCAGCGCCTCATGGAATGGCAGCGAGAAGCTCCGCTGTTTGCCGCCACGCGGCCGCCCGACACGATTGCACAGCGCCACGGGCGGCTGACCTTCTAGATCAGGCCAGGCTTCGGAGAGAAAAACGCGCTCGATTTCACTTTCGTCGGGCAGCGGATGGAACAAGGTCTGGATAAAGCCCAGGCCCACCTCGCCGCTATCGGCAATCAGCTCTAGGGCAGCTACATTGGCGTCGTCGGCGCGCACCTGGCTGTCGCCGATCACGCGATCACGGGCAAACTGGAAACGGGTAATCCTGAATTCGGTAATGCGCATGATGTTATTGATCGACCAATTCGTGTTACTGATATATCAGTGATACGAGTTGATAGACCATTGTTTGGAGGACCGCAAGTGGGTGCAGATGTAGCAGCAGGGACTGGGGGCAGCAGACGGCTCAGCGATGTGGCCTATACGCGCATCCTGGAAATGCTGTTCGCGCGACGGCTGCCTGCCGGCGCCTTCGTGTCGCAGAACGATCTGGTCAAGCTACTCGATATTCCGGTGGCGCCGCTGCGGGATGCGCTGAAAATCCTGGAAACCGAGGGCGTGCTGACCATTCATCCGCGCTCGGGTATTCAGTTCGTCAAGCCGGGGCTGGAGCTGACGCGCTCGACCTATCAGTTCCGCAGCATCATCGAGCGGGCGGCGGTTGCGGTCTATGCCGAAACGGCCGAGGACGCCGAGCTTGCCGAGATCGAACGCCGCCATCTGGCGCTGATCGCTGCCATTGAAAGCGACGGACTGACCGATGTGGGCAAGAGCGAACTCGAGAGCCTGGAGCAATTGCTGCACAACGCCATTATCGGGGCGCTGAACAACCCACTGATCGAAACCAGCTACAAGCGCATGCATAATTATCTGCGGCTGGTGCGGCTCGATCGCAAGCTGACCGCCCCGCTGGCGCAACGCTCGCTGCGCGAGCACATGCAGATCATCACCGCCTGCAAGGCACGCGATCCGGCGCAGGCCGAGGCGGCGTTACATGCCCACTTTTCGGCAGCCATGCAGCGCCATATGGGGCTGTTCTAGCCCTGGGACTGGCTTGCGGTGCGACCGTCAAGCACCCGGATCTGGCGGCGACAGGTCTCGGCGATCTTTTCGTCGTGGGTGGAGATCAGGAAAGTGGTCTGCTCGTTGTCATTGATCTCGGCGATCAGTTCCATCACCTGGGTGGCCGATTCCCGATCGAGATTGCCGGTGGGCTCATCGGCCAGCACCAGTTCGGGCTGGTTCATCAAGGCGCGGGCGATGGCGACGCGCTGTTTCTGACCGCCTGACAGCTTGGTGGCCAGAAAATCGGTGCGATCCTGCAGCCCCACCCGCGCCAGCAGTTCCCGGCCCCGATCGCGGGCGGCGCGTGTTTCGCGCCCAGCCGCCACAGCAGATGGAAAGATGACGTTTTCCAGCGCGGTGAAATCGGGCAGCAGGTGGTGGAACTGGAAAACGAAACCGATATGACGATTACGGAACTCGGTGAGGTCGCGGTCATCGGCAGTGGTCAGATCCTGCCCCAGCATGATGTGCTGTCCCGAGGTGGGCTTCATCAGCGTGCCCAGAATGGTCAGCAGGGTCGACTTGCCCGAACCCGACGGCCCCAGCAAGGCTGACAGCTCCCCGGTTTCCAGTGACAGATCAAGCCCCTTGAGCACGCGCGTTTCCGCATCCCCCTCGCCATAGGTCTTGACCAGATCGCGGACGTCCAGCAGCGCACTCATTGACCGATCACCGAAACGGGGTCGACGCGGGCTGCCGAGCGCGCGGGCAGGATGGAGGCGAGGATGGCGCCCAGGGTGGTCAGGCCGATGGCCAGACCATAGGCGCCCTGGCGCACATCGACCGGCAGGCCGCCGGGCGGGGCCAGTTCGGGGACCGGAAAGGGCGAGAGCGCGGCATAGCCGAGCCCGGCACCGATGAGACCGCCCAATATGCCGATCAGCGAGCCCTGGGTGACAAAAACAAAGATCACAAAGCCACGGCTGGCGCCCATGGCGCGCATGATGCCGATCTCGGGGCGGCGGCGATACGTGGAGAGCAGCAGGGCACTGGCCACGCCGATGACAATGGTGATCAGGGCAAAGGCCTTGATCAGGGTGCCCGAGCTGCCTTGCGCCTGCAGGCCAGAAAGCAATTGTGCATTGCCCTCGGTCCAGGAGGTCGCCTGCAGTCCGGTTTCAGCCGCGATGCGCGCGGCAAAGGCATCGGCCTGATCAAGATCATCGAGCTTGATCTCAATGCGCGAAATACCCTGCGGCAGTTCGAACAGGGTGCGGGCCGTGGCCAGGCTGACAAAGGCGGCGCGACTGTCGAGTGCATCAAGGCCAAGCTCGAATATGCCGCCAACCACGAGCGCGCGCTCGACGCCGCGATCAGACTGCAATCGGGTCACCTGCCCCACACCAATGCCGAGATCGTGCGCGAGCGTCTTGCCGATGATGACGGTGGAATTGCTCAGATCAGTGCTGCCATCAACCAGTGCGTTTTCGATATTGGCGATGGCGGAGACCTTGCCGATCTCAACCCCGGTCACGCCGACCGGAGCGGTCACCATGCCGCGCACCAGAAAGCCATTGCCGACAATCTGCTGGGAGGTGACAGCCACACCAGGCAATGCCTCGATCACCGGCACGAAGGCATCGGCGGTGCGCAATTGTTCGCGCTGATTGGTGACGCGCTGCTGCACCACCAGCACGCCGGCGCTATCGGGCAGCAGCGATACGGCATCGCGGCTGGGCGCCTGGACGGTAACATGGGCAATGTCACCAACCGTGCGCTGCACCAGATAGACGGCCAGGCCACCGATCAGCGCGCTCATGAAGATGAAAACAAACACGCCCACGGCCACGCCAGCAATCAATAGCCCGGTCTGGGCCTTGCTGGCGGTGAGATATCGCATGGCAATCTTGAGGCCGTAGAGCATTGGCTATTCCGCCACCACGCTCTGGCCCGGCGTCACACTGGTCGGATCAAGAATGACCTGATCGCCAATGGCCAGGCCCTGGTTGACGATGACGCGGTCAGCAGGCCAGTCGGAGAATTCGATTTCACGCGCAACCGCCAGACCATCCTGGACCAGCAGCACATGGCTCTGAGTGTCTTCGGTCAGGATCGCACCGCGCGGAATGGCCAGGGCGGCGTCGGTTTGCGCCACAATGATATTGGCGTTGACGGTCAGGCCCACGGGCAAATCGACAGGCTGGTCAAAGGCGATCTTGATGGCCCTGCCCCCGGTGCTCGGATCAACCGTGGGCGCGGCAAAAACCACCGTGCCATGCTGGGGGACGGTATCACCAACAGGTTTGAGCAGAGCCTTCAGGCCCTGCTTGATGCGGGCAGAATAGAGTTCGTCGACATCGGTCTCAACCAGCAACTGGCTGAGATCGGCGACGGTGAACAAAGCCGTCTGGGTGTCGATCAACTGGCCCTGATCGACCGAGCGGTCAAGTACGGTGCCGCTGAGCGGGGCGGTGATGGTGTATTGGCTGAGCTGGCTTTGCACCTGCTCCAGGGCTGCCGTCAGTCGCGCAACTTCGTTGCTGGCGGCGGTGAGGCTGCGTTCGGCATCTTCGCGGGTGGCGCGGGTAGCGTTATCACCCAGAGCACGGGCCCGGTCCGCATCGGCCTGCGCCTGAGCCTGCCTGACCAGTCCGGCTGCGCGGGCCGCCTGCGCCTGATCCACCAGCGCCTGGGGCTGGGCGGTGTCGACTTGCACCAGCAGATCGCCCAAGGCCACGCTGGCGCCTTCACGAGCCCCGACATTGGTGACCAGACCGGATACAGCAGAGCGGATATTGACCACATCGCGGGCAGCCACCCGCCCATTGACGGCCAGCAATTGGGAGACCGGTGCTTCGGACACGGTTTCAACGGCCACGGCGGTCGGTTTGGTTTCCCAGGGGCGCTGCACATAGCCATAGGCGCCCGCGCCGACCAGCAGCACCAAGAGTACGATCAACCAGCGCCAGTTTCGGCGACGACGGCGCACTGGCTGGGGATTATCCGCGTGCTGGGGTGACGCCATTGCTGTGTTTCTCGGGTTAACTACTCAAACTGATACGAGCGTTGTTCCCCATTGGATTGCAAGCACCATCGCGGCGGCCGATCGGTTTGCCGCAACAAAGCCCGCATGACACGGACTGCCTTTGGCAGTGGTGGCTGAAGTGATGTTTGAAAAGAAGTCACGCGCCGGTCAGATCAGAACTGCAAACTCTTACTCCATTGAAATCAATAGATAGTTCTGTGAAACCGATGCTCAACAGCGACACCATGCAGGACATCCGCCCGCCCGCAACAATGGGGCCGAGGCTGTCATCTAATCGCATGTCGTTTTGCAACGCCTTTTTTGGCGCCGATGGGCGTCGTTTACCGGGAGCAGTGTCATCTCCGCGGTCGGCATTGAGCTGCCGCATGGCGGGGCTTCGCAGGGGAACCTTTGTGTGAAGCGCACGCATCGTCTAGTCAGGGCAGATGGTGCAACAGCCTCCGCGGAATGGTCTTCGCCACGTCCCGGCAGGAACGCCGGGGCGCGTCGAAAGACTGACGCGGGTGGTTTTGGATCAAGCCAAGGCTTCCGCTTCGCGCTGGAAAGACTGACCGGACTTCAGACCATCGATCAGTCGTCGTCGAAATCTTCTGCTATCAAGTTGTGGCTCTCCCAAGCGTCTTTCGGGATTGGCCTGCCAAGGCGAAACTTGAACGCGGCAACGCTCTCGAGATCGTCTCCAACAGTGCATTCAAAGCTAATTTCGAACCACCTCCTATCCGCACGGTAGGCGCCGTTCGGTGCTTTCATGACGACTCCAGATATCGAAGTATCCCCAAACGCACTGGGCACTGCAGAGTCAGCCAACGCTGCGGCACCGCTTAACCGCACCTGTTCCAGCGCTTCAATGCTGCACAGTTGGGTAATTCTCTCGTATCGGTCCAGTCGCGGCAGCATCTCTCGGACTTCCCGATTAGCTGGATCGTGCAGGATGTCGCTCGCCAGCAAGTTGACCGCATCGGTCATATCATCGGGGTTGTTGGTAGCTGGCATGGGCGCGACCGACTTGGGTGCCACAAGAGGTGGCGTGGCGGTCTGGGGAGCAGAAACTTGTGCAGTTAGCTGCCCCGTATCGGGTAGCGGTTCTGTGGGGGCCGCCCGTTGCGCGGAAACCAGATCCACCGAGATGACGCGCTGGCGTGGGCTGGACAATTGCCGGGACACAGGAAAGGCCAGCAAAGCAGCAACGAGCATGACGTGCCCTGCGATCGAGATTGCTCCGGGGCCCCACATCGGACTTCTCATGGGGAAAGCAATTGGCATGGGCATAGGTTGGACTGTTGGCCGTAAAGATCGGATGATGCGCAATCCAAGCCAAAGCTCTCCTCGCGCGGATTGCCCTGGACTTCAGTTAGCGCTTTGTTAACCTGAAGACGGTGTGCTGTCGCTTGAGTTCGTGCGCAAGACACTCAATCGTCATCGGGGCGAACAATAGGATACATTGGTTGAAGTCGTTCCGCTGCATCGTCCACCTTCTTGCCATGTGCTTGGTGATATACCTGGGCAGTGCTCCTGCCCATGCGGCGCCAGACCTGGACCATGCCCAATCGGTGGCGGCGCATGTCGATTTGGTCCCAGAGCTCAATGGGACCGACCATCATCAATCGCCTGGCTCGCTGGTACACTGCGGCTCTCCCATGATCTTCGCGGTGTTGTTAGTCGAACACTGTCGAGTTGCAGACCGTATTGGCTTTGTCCGCCTACTCAAGACCCGCAGTACCGCCATCGGCCCTCCGCCGGATATTCGTCCTCCGCGCCCCTAACCACCGACCATCTGGTGCGGCCGTCCTAACGGCCAAGGAAACCTTGCGGGAAAATTTTTATGAATAGAATCAGTGTATTCGCTTGGCTAGTAGCCGGCGGAATTGCGCTTGGAACAAGCGTAACGGCAACGGGCCACGGGGGTGCAACGGGAATCGTTGCAGACCGGATGATGGGCATGATGATGCTCGCCGAGCAGGTGAAAGCCCTGACCCCGCTGCTGGAAGGCGGAGGACAAGTCGAGCAGGCAACCATCGTAGAAGCGGCCGGTATGATCAGCATGCATGCTGGCAGCGCTATGACAGGCCTGTTCCCGGAAGGCAGTTTGGACGCACCTTCCGTTGCGCGGCCCGAGATATGGCAGCGCTGGGAAAAATTCTCCGACTATTCGAGCCGCTTGGCAGAGTTAGGCGACGAGCTTGCCATGGCGGCAGAGCCAGCTCGTCTTGGACTTGAGCCAACTGCTGCTGAGGTAGTGGAACAGCCACCGACAGAATGGGAAGCAATGAGCTTTGAGGGCCTGATGGGGCTTCCAAGCGAGGAGCAGGCAAGCTCGGACGCCATTGATTCCCTGATAGCCAGCTCCGCGCCTTCGGGCGATATCGCCGCGCAGCCCCGCGAGCCAAAGCAGATTGTTGCCGAGATCACGGCAACTTGTTCTTCCTGTCATGCAGCGTTTAGGCGGTAGCATGAAACGGCTATATTTATTGTCGATCTTGACCGTTTTCGCTGCGGCTATGGCCGTGCTTGCCTTGGTGGTTTGGCCTCTCCCCGCAACGCAGTCGGTACCCGAGCTCAAAGGGGATGCAAAGCGGGGAGCCTACTTAGCCAGGTTGGCGGGCTGCGTAACCTGCCACACGGCGCCAGGCGGGAAACCAATGTCTGGTGGAGCGGCCCTGGAATCAAAATTTGGCAATTTCTACGCCCCCAACATCACCCCGGATGCCGAGTACGGCATCGGGCGCTGGACATTTCAGCAGTTCGCACGCGCGGTACGCCAAGGCGTGTCGCCGGACGGGGAATCCTATTACCCCGCGTTTCCCTTTGAGTTCTACGCCAGTCTGACGGATCGGGATCTCGCCGATATCTGGGAAGCTCTTCAAGAGGTGCCTGCCGTAGCGGCGCCGTCAACGCCCAACGCCGTCAAGTTCCCGTTCGATATCCGGCTAGGGTTAAAGCCGTGGCGGTCACTGTTTGAAAGAGTTTACACCTACAAAGAGGACCCTTCGCGATCTGAGGCCTGGAACCAGGGCAGGTATCTTGTTTTGGGACCAACACATTGTGCGGCGTGCCATTCTCCGCGAAATCTCGCCGGTGGTTTGGCGCCTGAAGGAGACCTCAGCGGTGATCCTGTTATGCAGGACGGCGGTGCATCCCCTTCAATAACGTCGCATGATCTGCTGACTAATGGGTGGACGAAAGAAAACCTCGTTTCGGCGTTGAAAACGGGCGTTCTGCCAGATGGAGATACACTTGGAGGCTCCATGGCTGAAGTGGTGCACGGCAGTACCAGATTCCTGCTTTCCAAACATCTTGATGACATGGCCACCTACCTGCTGGACATCAAAGACTAGCGCCGCCCCCAGTTGAAGGAGCGACGCCTAGTAGAGCTATTGAGTGGGAACAGTCGGCGGCAGTTCGTTGGCACCTGCCGCCGGCGGATTGGCCTCGAGATCGGCGATCAGCTGTTTCATTTCGGCTATCTCACGCACCTGAGCCTCAATAATGCCATCAGCCAACTCACGCACGCGCGGGTCTTTAATGTGAGCGCGGGAACTGGTCAGAATGGCTATCGAGTGGTGAGGGATCATGGCCTTCATATAGTCCACGTCGCCGACAGTCTGCTGACTGCGAACCAACCAGAGCGAGCCAGCAAAGATCACAGCTGCGCCCACCAATATGGCGATGTTCACGGCCTTGTTCTTGTACATGGAGAGCATGAACAGCAGCATGATGATGGCCATTACGGCGCCCATCAACAGTGCCATCCAGCCGCGGGTCTGGCTCCAGAAGATGTGGTCGAGTGCAAAAGTATTCAGGTACATCAGGCCAAACATGACGATGGTAGACGTCAGGATCATTGCCGCAAATTTTGCGTAGCTCATGGAGAGCCTCCTTGTTGTGCAGTGTTGGGGTGCTGGCTCGGGTTCCGCACAATCATACCGCCGCCCGGAACCCCATGGGTCAGGCTATACGTATCGGACTTCGCCCATCATGCCGGTCGCCATGTGGTAGAGGTTGTGGCAGTGGAACAACCATCTGCCTGGATTATCGGCGTCGAATGCAATTGAAATACGGCCCATGGGCGGCACAACGACCGTGTCGCGGATCGCACCAGCCAAAGGTTTCCCGTTGATATTGGTGACTTGAAAGTGATGCCCGTGCAGATGCATCGGATGGGCCATCATGGAGTGGTTCATCATTTCAAGCTCAATGCGCTCGCCTTGCCTCACCTCAATTGGTCGGGTATCGGGCCAGTAATTGCCATCGATGTTCCAGGCATAGGGAGACATGGCGCCCATCAGCATGACTGACGACTTGGCAGTCGAACGTGCTCCCGGGGTTGATTTGGCGCGCAGTACAGCCTCAAGCGATAGGTCGACCGGTCCTATGTCATTGTCTGCGAGCTCGGAAAATCTGGGAATGGTAACGTCGGGCGCGGCGAGGATTACCCCCGTGCGTTCCCGCCCACCTTCCCGCTGCGCAAAGACTGGCACAATTGAGCCGGGAGCAACATCGATCAACAAGTCGATCCGTTGGGCCTGGGCGAGGGGAAACAGAGACCCCTCGACTGGCTCAACATCATTGCCGTCCACAGCAATCACGGTGCCTTGCGTGGCACCAAGGTCAATCCAGAAGGCCGTTGAGGCCGCCCCGTTGATCAATCGCAGCCGCACTCGACCGTTGCGCTCAGCCCGAATGACCTCGGGATCCTCTAAAGTCCGGTCATTGGCCAGATAGGCGTCGTATTCAACATCATTGAGATCCATGGCCATCATGGAGGTCCCACCCATCATGGGGGCGTTGTTCATTCCCGGCATCATCATGCCACCCATCATGCCGCCCATGGACACGCCATCTTGACCGCTTGCGGTCGCGCCTACCAAGTCTTCGAGAATGTCTTCCGGGCTGCGGAAAGCGAAGTCATGAAGCAGCACGGTTGCATCCTGCACGTCGGCGGCTTCGTCTTCACGTGTCCGTACAATCAACGGGGCAGCAAGTTGGCGCTGCTCCTGGAGTCCGTGGTGGGAGTGCATCCAATGGGTGCCGGGTCGTGGCGTAAAATCGTACTCTCGCGTTTCCCCGGAAGCCAAGGGCCCGACGTAGCCTGTGTCCGCGACACCATCGAGATCGGGGGCGGGTGTCTGACCATGCCAGTGGATGATGCTGTCCACATCCAGCTGGTTATCGAGGGTGACCGTGAACGGCTCATCGGCCCCGAGAAACAAACCTTGTCGTCCGTCTGGTCCAGCAAGGCCGTAAACACTGGCAGCTCTGCCGAGAACCTCGATCGTGCGTTTTTCGATCGTCAGGGTCTTGGACTGCGAGGCGCCAAGGGCCCATCGCGACGGCAGGATAGTGGCGGCACCAGCAATGGCCGCAGAACCGAGAAATGCTCGGCGTGAGAGCTTCATGCTCATGTGAATCTCCATCAAAAGAGGTGTCCGGCATATGCCGGAGTGACATCAATCGAACGGAGCTATGGGCGGGCGGAAATGGGGAAGCTGAACCGAATGTGCGAGCATCTGGACGAAAGGAATGACCTGTGAATGCTTAACCGACCGGGACCCAAAGCTGTACAACGGCGCCACAATCGCGCACCCGATGCAGTGTGCTCCCCCAGAATGATGAATTGTCCCGTCTTCATGGTCAGACATCGACAGCATTGGGGAAAGTTCTACATGCGGCATCGCCGATGCCGCAATTGTCTGACCCGAGCCATTCACGGTTGCGCCGTGCGCTGGGGCGAACGCAATCAGCTGTCCAAGAAACAGCATCGTGACCAGCAATAGCGTGCCAATTCTGCAGATGACCGGTATCCCCTTTGGTGTCATTCAGCGACCGATGTAGTGATTACAACCGTGGCAAGGTCAAGATGGTTGCACAGCCAAATCTACGGCGCGCGAACGCCCCCTGCAGCCATTAAGTGGCGGCGGGTCGGCGTAGCGTCTGGTTCACCGTTCCTGCTGGTACCGCCGCTCGCGCTCCGGCCAGCCTTGCTTGATGAACCCCAGTATCGACATGATTTCCGCGTCGGAGAGTGTTTCACCAAAGACCGGCATGTCGGATTCATAGCCAGGCGCTATGGCGCCCAACCCGTCTCGGATTATCCTTAGCAATTGCTCGTCTGAATGATGCCAGGTGTGACCCGAGGCGTCGTGCGGGGGCGCCCGACGCCTGCCATCAGGCAAGGGTGACATCCAGTCTGGCTGACCTTTCAGATCTGCACCGTGACAGCTCGCACAATTGTCTCGATATAGGGCCGTCCCATCGGGCAGTGTGGCTTGGGCAAAAGCTGGCGTCGTCAGAAGTGCCGCGACAATGGCGGCCCGCAAAGCAATCATGACCCCAAGGCGCGCCAGGTCACACCGCCGTCTGAGCTGAGTAGAACCGAGCCGTCGTCGAGCACCGATGCCATGCGGTCTGGCGAGGCCTCGTCCAAAGCGATGTGCAGCATCACTTGGTTTCCGAAACTCTCTGAGAGAGCAGACCACTTTCCGTCAGAGTTCCGAGCGAACAGGCCCGCGCCGGCAAAAAACGCATACACCGTTCCCGTAGAGCTCGCCTCTACTGCCGTGACTGGTACGCCCTCGGGCCCTTGAAGTGCCCAGCTTGCACCAAAGTCGTCGCTGAACATCAGGCCCGAACGGGTTCCTGCGTAGACGGATCCGCGAGAGTCAGGTGCAGCTGCGATATCGATCGTGTCGGGAGCACCGGGACCAGTCTGGGTCCAGCTCTCCCCCCGTCCTGGCTGACCTGGATCCCCCCATAAAGTCCATAGACCGTCTGCCGGTCAGCAGCGCTGACACTCATCGCGTGGAAATCGACTGGGCCATTGCTGCCATCGGCGATGCGATCCCAGTCAGCTCCCGCATTTTCGGATAGCAGAACGCCCATATTGCCGCCTTGCACGGGGTGTCCGCTAGCTATGAAGCGGTCTCCCTGAACACGAGTGAACCCCATGAAATCGTCTGGCTGAGAAATCAAAATTGCCTGACCTGCGTCATCGACATTGTAGACCCCGTGGTGCGTCGCCAGGATCACACCGGCCGCCGGGTTCGTTGCGAAGGCTATACCGTGAGCATGCGCCAGTGAGGATATGGGAACACCGTGACTATCAGCACGAACGGCGGGTGCGGACAGCAAGGCAATTGATGACAGAAGGAAAAGGGTAAAGCGGTTCATTTCGGTTCCATTTTTGGTAAGCTGCTTTGGACGGCGAATGTGCCAGTCGCCCAAAGCGGCGAGACCGCACGCACCAGAGCAAGTTCAATGCCGGCTGAGGCGTTTCGCGATCGCGATCGTCAACATATTGGCGACAGGCGGGAGAGCCAGATAATCTGGTCCTTCACGCCTATTCTGAAGGCTATCCCTCGAGATTTACTTTGCCCGCCATATCGAATTCATACACGTCATCGCGGAAGCTGACGGTCCCCTGGCGATTGGCCCATGCCGAAATATAAGTGGTGTGAAGTTCGACAGGATTTTTCACCGCGACGTCCTTGCGCTCGCCGCTGGCGAAAATGCCAGCGATCTCAGGTCTTGCCCAATCGCCATTGTCGCGCAGCACCCACTCAACAAAATCTTGAACTTCGTCGACACGAACGCAGCCAGATGAATAGAAACGTGCGTTCTCTCCGAACAATCCCTTGGTCGGTGTATCATGCAGATAGACTGCATGACGGTTATGAAAGTTGATTTTCACATTTCCCATGGAATTGTTTGGTCCAGGGTCCTGGCGGAAGTTGTAGTTGACCGCATCTTCAGTTTGCCAGTTGATGTCGGAGGGCTGTAACTGCTTGCCCTGTCCATCATAAATCCTGATATTCTGCTTGGTCAGGTAATCGGCGTCCTCATTCATGTACTTGATCAGATCACGTCGGATAATGCTGACCGGGACGTTCCAGAACGGGTTGAAGTTAATCTCGTGAATACGGCTTTTGAGAATTGGGGTTTGCCGATCTATGCGACCCACGATGGCTGTGTGTCGGCGTGAAACCTTGCCGGCATCGACGGTCTCAATTGACGCGGCAGGAATGTTGACCACAACGTAACGATCCGCCAGCTTCGGGGCCATTGCCTGCACCCGTAACAGGTTCAGGCGCAGCTGGTGCAAGCGAGCCTCGGCCGGCACATTTAGTGCATACCAGGTGGCTTCATCCACCTGGCCGCTAATCAGCAGCCCATGCCGTGCTTGGAACCTGCGTAGGCCGGCATCCAGCGGCGTATCAAATCTGTCGTCTATGCGCTCGGTCAACGGCATGTCCGTCGACGATATCAACCGACGTTTGAGCGCAATTACCGCATCGCGAGCGTTGCCGATGTTTAGTCCATACGCTTCTTGCGGCACCTGTTCCCAACCGCCCGCGAGAACGAACGGCTCATACTGTGCGATAGCGAGTTGCAGGTTGTTGGCAGTGTCGTACGACAGGATAGGTTCATTCGTATCCACCGCTTGTAACGCCGCGACGCTATGCGTTTCGCGATCGGTCTGGTCGAGCGTGCGGCTGCGGGACATCATATCCCATATTGATTGCTGAGCGTATCCTGGCTTGGCCAGCATCGCGCCGGCAGCAAGAGGGAGCAGTCTTATGAAGTCTCTTCGTTTCATCTTGATTTCCTGATTTGATGTTGGAGCAACGTCAAAAAATCAGGCGGATCTCGGCGGGCGCTCAAGACGGTTCGAAATCGCAGTAGCGGCGTTTACCAGTGGCGAAGAAGTGGCAATTTCGCAGCCTACGGACCGTAAATCTGATTCTGTTCGGGGCAATAGTGCAACGCACCAAATTCCTGAACAGCAACGATCGAGACGGCTGTCCACCGTTGTGTCAACGTTCTCTTGGGAGGTGTGATGCGAGGCGATATCCGCGACGTCGATGGTGTGTGCCTGGGCATCTGGTACGTGATGCAAACCAGCGCCGGCAGTCCATAGAGCAACCAACGCGACAAGCAAAATGGCGCGCGTCTTGAAAACTGCCTGTACTGCTCGCGAAGCGTTCAAAGCCTAACCCCAAGGCACTGGATCATATCCGCATCGTGCCAAGACATTACAATAGGGAACATTGCGGCGATAGTTCGCCAAGCGTCTTTGAGCATCGCCGAGAACGGTGATCGCTAGAGCAGCGCCTGAACGCTCAGGCTGAGCCCCGAAGCCAGCAGCAATCCGAATGTTAGCCGACGTAGGGTATTGGGTGCCATCGCGGGGGGCCATCGATGGGCGATTTCAGTGGCCATCAGAATGGCAGGGATTGCCAGCAGGCTCCACCACACCGTGGCATACGGAAAGCCACCAGTCGCAATGGCCATCGTCGTGCGCAACAGAATGCTGACTGTGAACACCAGGACCAGCGTTACACGAATCGTCGCAACCGCCATGGGCTGGCGATAGAACAGATAGACCAGAGGCGGCCCCGCCGTTGAAAACAACCCTCCGAGCAGACCTCCGGCGGCACCAGCCATAATGAAGTGCCGTGGGGGTGATGGCTCGGCCAATGGGTGAGGTCTGAGGAGGAGTTGTGCGGCTGCCGCGATAATCACCAGGCCCAGGACCAATTGCAGCACTGCCAGGTTTGCAGCGGCCACATGCTCGATAATGGCATAGCCGGCGATTGTTGCAGCCAGCGTTGGGCCAATCACCAGCAAGAATTCGTGCCAGGCGACATTCCGCCATCCTCTGACAAGAATGTGGACCGCGTTCACCAGGGACAGGATGCCCACGACAATCGCGGCGTCGGACAGCGAAATGAGCCCCAGCAAGGCTATGGCGGCCATCATGACCAGGCCAAAGGCGAAGCCGGTCAGGGTTTGCAGGTAGGCGGCGGCGCCGGCGACCAGCATGAGCTGGCACAGATCAACTATGGTCATTCCGGTGCCCAACTCAGTTTGGAGATATGTCAGTCGGGGTGGTACCGACCTTCGCACCGCAAAACCAAGACACCTAGGCAGGGGCCTTACTCAGGCAACGGTAGAAATCCTCGAAGATCGCATCGCGGTTGAGATCAAACGCCTCGACCATGGGGTGCCTTGTGCTGTCCTGGCGCCAGTACAAGTCTTCGTCCAGGCTGGGCGACTGGGTGTCAAAGGTTGAAACATAGCCCGGGTCGAGTAGCCAGGCGATGTTGATCATGTCCCAGATCACCCAGGTCTTGGCCTCGGCGCCGGTTATGGCGAACATCTCATGCAGCGGATTGTTGGTGTAGAGCTGGTGCAGATAGTCGCCAATGGCACCCTGCTCCTTCACGAAGCGCTCCATTTCGGGAAGTGAAATCTTGAGCTGCGCACCGACGTGATAGCCTGGCAGATAGACCTGCGGCACACCGCAGTCAAACAGCAAGCGGGAGGATAACCTGTCCTGCACCAAATTGAGCGATGGCAGGTTCGAAAATGGTGCATAGGTTGGGAAACCGGCGGTCCAGACCACCACGATATTGTCGATGATATCGGGCGCTAGCAGCAGGGCCGAGGCGACATTGGTCAACGCACCCATGGCCAGCACATAGACCGGCCCATCCTCGCGACGGCGGGCGCTGTCGATGATGAATCGTGCCGCCGGGGTATCTAGAGGCGCATCGAAGCTCTCAAGATAACCAGGAGATCCCCGGAACACCTTGTCCTCGGGGTCCACGCCGCACTTGGCAAAGACGCGCAGGATTTCCTGATAGGACAGTTCGACGCCTTCGTCGGGGAGCGTAAACAGCGTCTGGTTGGGATCGCGTCCGGTATCGACCATGCGCTGCGCCCAACCGGACAGACCACCCATGAACTTCTCTTCAACAGGATTCTCCGGACCACCTCTTTTGAGAATGGCGACCGAGCGAATGAGGTCTTTCTTGTGGTGGGCAAAGGAGAACGGCACTGCCGTCACGCCTTCAAGCCGCACGCGATCAGGAGAGAGCAAGGCCCAGGCCAGCGCATACTGATCATCTATCTCATTGGCAGTGTCCGTGTCGATGATGACGCGGGCGGCATGGCCGGGATGGGCGAGACGGCTTTGATAGAGCTCTGCGGACAGCTTGGGAAAGCGCGCGAGCACAGACTGGTCTAACATATCGAAATCCTAGTTGCCGAAGCCCTTGCCGAAGGCTTCTTCCTTGATGAAGCGCTCGGAAATGATGAGCAGGACCACCCCTGGCAGGGTCACCACCAGCGTGATGCCGGCTGCTGACGCATCCAGTGTTCCGCCCGCGATCTTTGAGAACAGCAGGGTTGGCAAGGTGATGATCTTCCCCTGCCCCAGAAAGAAGGTGAGCAGGAAGATGTTGGTGGACACCAGGAAGGTGAACAGGGCACCCGCCACTACGCCGGGCAGCAGCATGGGTAGCGTGACAAGCCGCATAACCTGCCAACGGCTCGCGCCCAGGATCATCGCCTGTTCTTCAAAATCCTTGCCCAGGCCCTGATAAACCGCGGTCAGCATGCGGATCATGTAGGGAATGGTGGGAATGAGGTGCGCAATGATGATGCCGACATAGCTGCCGGCGATGCCCATGCGGATGAAGATCATCAGCAAGGCGATGCCGATTGCCGCCTCAGGGACGATCAGTGGCAGGGACAGGAAGAACTCGAAGGCGGATTTGCCGCGAAAACTCTCCCGAGCGAGAACGCGCGCTGCCGGCAGGCAGATGGCCAGACAGATCACGGTGACGATGCTGCCGATCAGCACGGTATTGATCGTCGCTTCCAGAATGCGGCTATAGGGCGAGAGCACATAGTCCCATGCAAGCGGCAGCTTGGAGATTTCGCGCTGATCCATCCACCACGTACTGGGGAGCAGGTCAGGCCAGGCCCAACGGAAGGCCAGGCTCTGAATGATAAGCGGCAAGAATGGTCCCAGAATGAACCCGACGATGAGGATCAGATAGATCTTCTGGAAGCCCGAGAGCTGGTTGTTCAGCGCCGTATTAGAAAATTTGCGGGCCATCAGTTTCTCCCGATCTTGCGTTCAAAGCGGCGATAGATGGCCAGGTAGGTGAACAGGATGACGCCCGCGACCAGCGCAATGGACACCACGGTGGCCATGCCCTGAAGTTGCAGCGTGTAGTCCGCATCGTTGAAATAGCGCCATGCCACTACGGGCAGCGTATCGGGGAAGCCACCACCCAGGATGAACGGGGCCTCGAAGGCACCCACATTGAAGGCAAAGCAAATCAGGGTCGACGAGACGACGCCGGGCATGATCTGGGGCAGTGTGACCTGGGAAAGGATCTGCCAGCGATTGGCGCCAAGAATGGCTGCGGCCTCTTCGGTCTCGCGCCCAACACCCAGCATGACGGCATAGATTGCCAGGGTAATGAACGGCACCTGTTTCCAGACATAGACAGCGATAATACCCCAACCCGCATGGGTCTTGAGGATTTGCGGAAACTGTGAGGGATCAGAAATGAAGCCAAAGAACGCAGCCAGTCGCGAAACCATGCCGCCATTGCCCAGCATGATCACGGCCAGGGCGATACCCACCGTATAGGGGATCATCAGGGGCAGCTTGTAGATGTATTTGTAGAGCTGCTTGCCGGGGAAAGTGCGCACCAGCGCCAGAGCGAGCGCGATGCCCATGGCCAATGCGATCACCGTAGAAACAGTCGCATAGTAGAGCGTCAGCCACAGTGACTCCCAGAATGATACTGAGCCCCACAACGCGCCAAAATACTGGAAGCTGGGAAAGGTGTTGACGCCGAACCAGGGTGCGAAGCCCAGAGATTGCACGACGGCGAGCACCAGCGCGCCACCAAAGAGCACAGCGAGGATGAGCAATACCGGGGAGAGCTGCAGCCACAGCCACAGTTTTTCCCTCAGTGCGCTTTCTTGGGAGCGTGCCATATCAAACTTCCGGGACGAAATTGAAGACAGGTGACCCGGCCTGCAGCCGGGCCACCAATTGCACTACTGGTTCAGGTTTTCCGCAGCGCGGGTCACGATCGTTTCGATCGAGTCCGTGCTGTCGCGTTCGATGTATTCGAGCCAGGTGGCTTCGATCACATCGACCAGGGTCGCATTGGTGTCTGGAGCGATGTTGGCGTCGAGATCGGCTGCTTCCAGACCGGTGTGGCCTGGCGAGGCAGCAGCGAGAGCTGCAGCATCTTCGTCGCTGAGCAACCAGGGATCGATACCCGCTGGCATGCCAGTGAACTCGAGCTTGGAAATCTGCGCTTCCACGGTCGACATGTAATCGGCCAGAACAAGGGCTGCACCGGGGTTCGGAGCATTGGCTGGAATTGCCAGATAGTTCTTGTTCTTGATCATGTTGCCTTCGGGAAACACGAACTCCTGAGCCGCTTCAGGATAGGTACCCTGGCTGAGGCCGGTGGCGACGGCATAAAGACCGAACTTGCAGTTGAAGTTCACTTCACCGTTAAGGAACAGGCCATCCAGCGCGTTTGAATCTTCGGGATAGCGTGGCGTACCGCTGTCACCACCGAGCAGCAGTGGCTCGATGTTCTTGAGGTATTCCAGACCCGGTGCGATCAGGCGAGCCAGTTCGGCAGCACCCAGTTCGTCAAGCGACTGCTGAAACGGTGCTGCGCCGGTGCCATCAGGATTGTGCGCATAGACCGCTTCCTGAACGAAGGTGTTGCCGATGTAGTGCGGCGGCTTGACGTAGATGAACTTGCCCGGATTGGCTTCGAGATAGGTCTGCAGGCCATCAAAGGAGTGCGGTACGTCTTCAGCGCTGACGCGATCAGCATTGACGGCGCAAACATACTGCTCGCCAGACCATGGCACTTCTGCGCCGCCGGTGAGCACGCCGAAGTCGCGCAGGTTGAGCAGCGAGCGGGGATCTGCTTCGTCCCACTCAATGTTTTTGGCATTGGGCAGCAACGGAGCAAACGCGCCAAACAGAGCGTCCTGCTTTTTCAGGGTCGAGAAGTTCTCGCCGTTCAGCCAGATTGCGTCGACGCTGCCTTCACCAACCATCTTGCCCGAACCGAGTTCGGCCAGCACGAGATCAACGGCGTCCTTGGTGCCCGTGATGCGAACGGGATTGAGCGTCACACCCAGTTCGGCCATCGCTGGCGCAACAATGCTGTCCATCCACACATTGAGTGGGTCGCTACCACCCCAGTAGTAGAGGTTCACAGTACCTTCGGATTTGGCGCGCTCGGCGACGGCAGACCAGTCGAGGCTGCCGGCGAGGAAGCCCTCGCGGAATTCTGTCGCTGCCGGATCCTGTGCCTGTGCGACGCCAGTGGCGAGCATCGCGACGATTGAAACGCCTAGTGCTATCTTACGCATGATTGACTTTCCTCCTCATTGAAAACATTCGTTTTTCTGGTTCGTTCGCTTTTCTAACGGGCGATGGTCCACACCCGGTCCGGCTGGACCGAGAGAACAACTGGCTGGCCAACATCGAGCAGGCGACGGGATTGTTCGGCGACGGTTATGTCCGCGCCACCGGCACTGACGACATACTGGACCGACGCACCGAAGAACTCGCGCGCTTTGATCTGGCCGGAGATCAAGTTTTGGGTGCCCTGCGGCGCCTCAGCCTGTGGGTAGAGATCGATGCCTTCGCTGCGCAGCATCACATGCACATCGGCACCAGTGGTGAGCCCCGCTTGCGGGGTGATCTCAATGATGCCGAAGGAGGCTTCTGCCCGATTAGCCGCCAGGAGCCTGGCGCTGAAAATGTTGCTGGCCCCCATAAAGTCGGCAACTTCAGTAGAATTGGGCTGCTGATAGAGCTCCTGCGGCGCGCCAAACTGGGCGAGCTTGCCGTTGAAGATCACCGCCACCCGATCCGCCAGCTCCATGGCTTCGACCTGATCGTGAGTTACGAAGATTGTGGTAATGCCCAGACGCTTCTGTAGTTCGCGGATGAAGCGTCGCATCTCGCCGCGCAGCTTGGTGTCCAGATTTGCCAGCGGTTCATCCATCATCAGAACGGATGGCTTGGTGATCAGCGTGCGTGCGATGGCAACGCGCTGCATCTGGCCGCCGGAGAGCTGCGCCGGGAAGCGTTTACGAAACTGATTGAGCTGCACGACGTCGAGAATTTCCTCGAGCCGCTCGTTGATTTCCTGCTTGGGCAGGCCACGCACGTCCAGACCAAACGTGACGTTCTTTTCGACTGTCATGTGGGGGAACAGCGCATAGCGCTGAAAGACCATGCCGACATTGCGCTTCTGCACGGCAACGTCAGATACGTCCTTGCCGTCAAACAGCACCTCGCCGCTGGTCGGCGCTTCCAACCCGGCGATCATGCGCAGCGTTGTCGTCTTGCCACAGCCGGAGGGACCCAGCAGAGCAACCAGCTCTCCGGACTTGATATCGAGATCAATGGACTCGATTGCCGTGAAGGCACCAAATCGTTTTTGAACCGCATTGAGCCGAACTTCGGTCACGCGCGCCCTCCCCTAAGAGTGAATTGGTTGTATCCAATTCGATACTACAAATTAATGCGGAAAATTCTGTCCTGTCAACTCCAAACGCCCTATTGGCGCGGAGAAAGGCCGATGTTTCTTTCCCGCTTGGCGATGTCCAGAGTGACGAGGTTTGACCACTCGCCAAATTCTGCAAGAACCTGATCCCAATGCCCAGAAACCAGGACAAAATGGTGCTCTACGCCATGGTCGAGCACGGCGCCGACAATGTCGTGGGCGCTGCGCGTTTCGCCGTTCTCGGCAAAACCGGAGACCCAGCCTCTGCACCCGGTGAAGCCGGATTCCGGCGCCTTGATGACCTGGGCTTCAAAGCTGAACCGGCTCGCACCGCTACGCCCAATTCGAAGCACGGTCACCGGACCCAGCGCAAAACAATAGTCTGCGATGGCGCCATAGATCGGCCCCTGCTCGGTGCCGCGTCCGATCATTGGATGGTTGATCCATCGGGCCCGTCCGTCTGCCAGATAGAGCGGGCCACCACCACCATGCCACATCAGGATACGGTCCTCGGCGAGCTGCGGGGAGGTCATGTCGAGCAGGCAACCGACCTGCCCGGTCATGGCCTTGACCGCAAGCTGGGTTACCGCACCCATGACATCGCCTTCCGAGGCGACGGGGATTTGATCGTGTTCTTCCAGCCAGCTGAAAGCGGCACCCGGATGAAAGCCGGGATCCTGCTGCAGCGCCGGCCAGTCGGAAACCGCAAGGGCATCATAGCGATTGGCCTTTGCCAGTTCGCGCAGTGCCAGAACCATGCGCGCGGTCAGATTCATCTGCGCATCTGATACGCCATCCACATCGGCTGCTGCTGCCATTGCGGTCAGTTCCCGCGCGACGGCATCGCCGGCAAAACCGGTCATCGCCTGGGTGAGTTGGTGCATGTCGACATGCTCGACTTCGACGCCGAGCCGCTTGAACAGCTCTTCTTCCCGCACTGCCATATTGTAAAAGGTCGGTGCCAGACCGCCAACGACGCCGATCCGCGAGCCGCGCAGCGCTGTGCACATGCCCAGCGCCTGGATTGTCTGTCGCAACACACCCTGTAGCGCCGCGTCATCGGGCGCCCCAAAGTACCAGCGGACTGGCGACGCCTGCAGATCGCGGACACCGCGGGCAATCGACATGCTCATATTCAGCGAGACGAAATTGTTGAGCTGGATGTCGCCTTCATGACTGGGTTCGGGCGTTGCCCAGAATCCCAAAGGCACATCATAGCTCGCCAGGACCCGAGCCACGTCACCCATGGTGAAGCCACCATGCAGCAGGATGACGAAATCGGCACCCTGTGCGAGAACCGCATCCATGGCCTGCCGCGCCTGCGATGCATCCATCGGCACATCCGGCGCAACAACCAGTTGTGCGCCCTCTTCCGCTACCAGGCGACCCAGCGCGGATTCGGCCTGTTCAAAGACACCATGCTTTTCCGGAAAATAGCTGGGCAACGATGCTTTGATCAGGCCGATGGTAAAGGTCATTACACAGAGGTTCCCGCCGAGTTTCCGGCTGTTCGTATTGGGGCTGACTTGTCGAGATTGTAGGTGATGGGCGACTGCCGGAAGACCTGGTCGTAAAAGACCGGCTTCTGGTCTTCGTCAAATGCCGTACAGGCCTGTGAAAGAATAGGCGCATTGGGCTGCACGGCCAGCAATTCGGCAACTTCGGCGTCCGCGATCAGTGAACTGATAACCTCGCAGGCGCGGGTCCACTGCATCTTGAAGCGACGCCCCAGAATGCGCAGGATCGACTGGTTCTGACCGGTTTCGGGCAGGTCAGCGGCGGAAATGTCGGGCACGAGATGGCTTGGCACCCAGGTGCGCACCAGCATGACCG
The DNA here is from genome assembly GCF_055808475.1 of Devosia sp. J2-20. Lineage (NCBI taxonomy): Bacteria > Pseudomonadati > Pseudomonadota > Alphaproteobacteria > Hyphomicrobiales > Devosiaceae > Devosia > Devosia sp. J2-20. The sequence goes on from NZ_CM147870.1 coordinate 3,297,910, forward strand.
GCGCGCCATCGACAGTGCGCAGACGACGGATCAATGTCAGTTCACCGTCAAACAAGGCAGCAACTTCTGGCGGTACCGATTTAGCCGGGGCGTCAATGCCCAAGAGCTTGGCACCGGGTATCCGCCCCTCGCCTATCACCTGGTCGGTGAACGACACCAAACAGGTCGAGGATGGAGGCGACAGCGTCGAAACGACGTAGCCGCTGCCCTGGCGCGCGGTGACGTAGCCGGACTGCACCAGCATATCGAGCGCCTTGCGCACCGTGACCCGGCTGACGTCAAACGACTTGGCGAGCGCGTCTTCCGTGGGCAAGCGCGTGCCCACCGAGTACATGCCAGTATCGAGCCTGTTCAGCACCTCGTCATGCACGGCCTGATATTTTGGAACCGACTTGCTTTCCACCTGATCACCCTTTCAAAAGAAACAAATTGATTAGATCAAATCAGATTCCCTGAGACCAAGCCATACGCTCTTGGTCTGTGAGTAAAGCGCGATGGCTTCCTGGCCCATTTCGCGGCCGTAGCCACTTTGCTTCATGCCGCCAAAGGGCGACGCCGCATCGGTATCGCCCCAGGTATTGACCCAGATCGTACCGGCCTGCAGCCGAGCCGCCATGCGGTGGGCACGTGACAGGTCATTGGTCCACAGACCGGCGGCCAGACCAAATTCAGTACTGTTGGCGCGCTGCAGAACTTCGGCTTCATCGTCAAACGAAAGAACGGCCAGGACGGGTCCAAAGATCTCCTCGCGGGCAACAGACATGGTGTCTGTCACCCCATCGAGGACGGTCGGCGCAACGAAATACCCGGCATTGCGAATACGCTCGCCGCCGGCAACACATTGCGCGCCGTCTGCCTGGCCCTGGCAGACATAGGACAAGACCTTGTCCATCTGTTGCTGGGAGATGATGGGGCCCAGATCATGCTGCTGGGCGTCCATGCCGGGACCAACCGAAAGCGCCTTGGCGCGCTTGACCAGACCGGCAACGACCTGCTCGCGGATGGACGAGTGTACAAACAGACGGGCACCGGCAGTGCACGATTGCCCGTTATTGCCGAACAGCGCCCAGAACGACCCCTCGATTGCCGTTTCGATATCGGCGTCGGGAAAAATGATATTTGCGGCCTTGCCACCCAGTTCGAGCGAAACCTTCTTGAGATTGCCTGTCGACGCCGCAACGATCCGTCGACCGGTCTCGGTCGAGCCGGTAAAGCCGATCTTGTCGACCCCTTTATGGCTCGCCAGAGCCGCACCAGCGCCAGCACCCAGACCCGGCACGACATTGAGCACTCCCGGCGGGAACCCGACTTCCAGGGCGAGATCGGCCAGATAAAGCGCACTGAGCGGCGTCTGTTCGGCAGGCTTGAGGACAATAGTGTTGCCGGCAGCCAGTGCAGGCGCCAGCTTCCAGGCCACCATCAAAGTGGGATAGTTCCAAGGTGTAATAAGGCCGCAGACGCCTACAGGCTCGACGCGGGTGTAGTTGAACCGCCCGGGATCGGAAACCGGAATGGTGCGCCCTTCAATCTTGCTGGCCCAGCCGGCAAAATAGCGGAAATGGCGAGCGGAATAGACAGCATCCACATCGCGGGCCTTGGTGAACGGCTTGCCGTTATCCAGCGCATCGAGCTGTCCGAAGATGTCCTTGCGCGCTTCAATCGCATCGGCCAGCCGCCAGATCAGCACCCCGCGGTCATGGCTGGACATGGTGCCCCAGGGACCTGAGAGCGCCAAGCGTGCCGCGTCAACGGCAGCATCGATATGGTCAGCTTCGCCGCAGGCCACCTGCGCCAACCGCTCCTCGGTGGATGGGTTCAGCACGGTGATGGTTTGGCGTGCCTGCACCTGTTCGGCACCAATGCGCAGTCCCTGAACCGCGTTCAGAAAGGCTGAAACGTCCGGGTTAAGGGCCAGCAAGGTCATGCAATGGCCTCGCCCATGCGGGCCAGCCGGTCACGGCCTGTTGTTTCCATCCACTTGGCCATGGCGCTGCCGCCATCAGCGCCAAAAACGCCGATGGCATCACTCCACAGGGCCCGCCCACACATGAAGCCGGCCGCCTTGCCCGAGCTGGATTTACAGAACGACAGGCCCTCGATAAAGCGCTCGAATGTGACGCCAGCGCTCAGATAGAGGAACGGCATGTCACCAGCGGCATTGGAAACATCCACTATTGCCGCTTCGGCGTCACGGCGGCTCATTGCTGCCGTTCCGAAGTCCTCGACGAAATCCAGGGTGACCGGAATTTCGATCTTGAGAATGTCGATCTTGTAATCAGGATTGACGAAATCCTCGACGGCCCGGCGCACGAGGCTGGGCTTGAGCAGCGCGAATTCCGTCGATGTGACATCCGATATAGCGCGATCATAGACGATGGGTTCGAACAGGAAGGTAGTGCCCTGTGCGCGACATCGGTCACCGATTGAGCGTACCAGATCGAACTTACGCTGGTTCAGTTCGGCAGGATCGTTTGGACCGTAATACAGGAAGAATTTGAGTACTGGTGCGCCAAGAGCGGGAAACTGTTCCACGCTCAGATCATCTGGCAAGCGGGTGATCCGATCCTCATCAGCGATGTGATAAACATCGGCTTCAAACGCCAGCATCGGAATGCAGGATGACGCCATGTGTGGGAGCAATTGGGGTCCGTAATTGGAGTCGACCAGCAGGGTCGTCGCCAGGGGACTTGCCGTTTCCACAACGATCCGCTTGAAGGTCTTGAGGTCATCATCGCGTGCATCAGCGCCACGAGCTGCGGCAATTGCCGCCGCCAGACCACTGCCTTGATCAACGGCCACGCCGTGGATGAGCTCTTGGGATTTGAAAGGAGCGGGCATCACGACAGTGCCTCCTGGGTCAGCAGTGAAACTTTGGGGAAGGCCGGGCTGTCGGAGGGTTCACACCAGTAGTCCAGCATCTGTTCAGTTGGCTCGAGTAGCGAGATGGAGAAGCCACCCATTTCCTGGGTGGTGACAAAGCTTCCTACCATTGGCGCAATCGCGGTGATCCCGCGCGCGGCCAGCGCTTTGCTCGTCTCGTTCCAGATGGTGTAGAGCTCCATCAGGGTGGTGCCGCCCATGCCATTGATGATGACGGCGGCGCGTCCGCCCGCAGCGATGGGGCGATCCTGCAGCAGCTTGTCGACGATGGTCTCGACCAGTCTGTCGACCGGCCCATGCGGCATGCGGCCTGCACCAGGCTCACCATGCACGCCCATGCCGATGAAGATTTCGCCTTCCGGCAATTTGAACATGGGCTTGCCGGTCAATGGCGAGATACCAGGAGAGATGGCCGCCGAAAGGCTCACCGTGCGATCACGCACCGCTTCGCCCAGCGCCATCAGGCCATCAAGGTCCAGCCCAGCTTCAGCGGCGGCGCCGACGATCTTGTAGATAAACATGGTGCCGGGCGCGCCGCGCCGATCCTGCCGCCGTTCTGGCGGCGCCGAGGCGACATCGTCATACATCAGCAGCGCCCGGGCGTTCAGCTTCTCGTCGTCAGCGAGCATGATTGCGGCACGGCCATTGATCACGTCGCCGGAGTGCTGCGAGATCAACAGCAGCGTACCGGCTGTCCCGTTCACTTCGCGAATACCGTCCAGAATGAGATCGGCCGAAGGAGCGGCAAAGACGTCGCCAACCACATTGGCGTCGAGCAGGCCCTGACCGACAAATCCCATGGCGATTGGCTCGTGGCCCGATCCATTGCCGATCAGCACGGTGACCTTCCGGTCGGGGTCCTTACGTGCCCGGCTGCGCACGACGACACGCGGATCGATTTGCCCCCGTTTGACCTGGGGAAACGCGGAAACAAAGCCGTCGATCATATCGTCGACCATCGTCTCCTGGCTGTTGAAGAGCTTGGTCATAGGTTTTCCTGGGTTTCGCGCAGAACTTCAAACAAGATCACGATCGATGTCGCGCCAGGGTCCTGATGGCCCCTGCCCTTGCCTTCGACATATTGGGCGCGTCCGCGGCGCGCCTCGAGCACAATGGTGGCCTCGCACCCATGCCGCGCCGCTTCGATGGCGGCGTCCAGACCGCTGCTTTCCAGAGCCGCAACAGCGGGTGTCAGCGCGTCAATCATGCTCTTGTCGCCCGGCTTGACCTGGCCCAGATCGCAAATGCGCGCTTCGGCCAGCGCAAGCTCGGCCGCCAGATCTGCCCCGGAGTCCAAGTGCCGCTCGATGGCAACGAGCACCAGCCCGAACAGCGTCCCGGCCGCCCCGCCAGAGGCGCGCATGAAAGCCTTGGCACCCAGACCCGGCTCGGCCTGTGCCGCCTTGGTCAGCCCGCGGACCATAGTGGTACCGTGATCGCCATCGCCCAAGGCCGCATCAAGCGCATTGAGCTGATCCTTGCGGGCGGTGATGCTGGCCAGGAGCCGCGTAAAATACTGTTGCGCCGCGGTCATCGGGAAAAAATCCTTTGCATGAATGACAGCGTGGCTCGCGCTGCCTCGGTCGGATCCGCTTCAATGTTGCGCCAGATATTGACGTCCGCACTATTGGGATTGCCCGCCGTGACGAACATTTCGGCCATCACCCAACCGGTGTAACCGATCTGGCTCAGCGCCTGCGCGGTCGTCTTGAAGTCGTAATGGCCGGAGCCCGGCACGCCGCGATCGTTCTCGGAAATGTGAAAATGCACCAGTGACTTACCGGTCGCGACGATTGCCGCGGGCGGTGATTTTTCTTCGACGTTCATGTGAAATGTGTCGAGCAGAACGCCAATATTCTGGCTGCCGATGGCAACGGCAATCGCCTGCGTCTCGGCGGCGGTATTGGTCAGGTCAGACTCGAAGCGGTTGAGCGCCTCGATCCCCATAACGATGCCCTCTTCACGCAATATCGGGTCAAGCTTGGCCAGGGATTCTGCGGCGTACTTCGCACGTTCGGCCTTGCGCGTCGGCTCGTAATAACCCCAGGGACTGGCGACCACTCCGGAGAGATTTCCCGCGCCCATTGCGCCCGCCGTGCGCACAGCATTGGTCAGCGTCGCAATCGCTGCAGCGCGACGCTCGGGATCCGCCGAGCCAGGGTCATCGCCAGCGCCCAGACCTGTCGAGCAGGTCAACGCCAGATCAAGCTCGCCAGACAATTTCCGGAGCGCTGCCGCGTCAGCCAAACCGACGCCGAGCAGGGAAAGCTCGACCCCGTCAAAGCCAAGACTTTTGGCTTGCCGCATGATTGGGGCTGGATCGTCACTCCAGGCGCGCTGCCAAAGGCCTGCATGGATACCGAACTTCATGGGACCTCCAAATTGATAACTACAGATTAGTATGTACCAATTGGTGACGTCAATGCTTTTGGGCGTCGATTTCTGCTAAACGGAGCTTCTTGCGGTTGATTTTCCCCGACGACGTCATGTCGAAGCCCTCGACATAGGCGATTTCGCGCGGTGCCTTGTAGGGCGCCAGCCGGCTGCGCACATGGTCGCGCAATTGTTCGGTGAGTTCGTCGGAGGGCTCAAAGCCACGCGCCAGCTGCACGAAGGCCTTGATGATGCTGCCGCGATCCTTGTCGGGCTTACCGACAACAGCGGCTTCAGCAATCGCAGGATGGCCGATCAGGCATTCCTCGATTTCGGCGGGGCCAATGCGGAAACCTGATGACTTGATCAGGTCATCGCTGCGGCCCTTGTACCAGAAATAGCCATCGGCATCACGTACGGCCAGATCATAGGTCCGCATCCATTCGCCCAGACGCAGTTCAGATTCCTTCTCGGCATTCTTAAGATAACCCAGATAGCGGGTCGGGGCGTCGGCCCGAGTGACGATCTCGCCCTCCTCGCCGCGCGCCACTTCCACACCATTGTCGTCGACCAGCCGGACATCATGCCCCGGATAAGCAACGCCCATCGAACCGGGACGACGGGGGTACATGGCCTGACAATTGCCGATCAGGTGGTTGACCTCAGTCATGCCGTAGAACTCGTTGCACACGGCGCCCAGCTCACGCCCCACCCAGGTCAGCGTTTCAGCCGCCAAGGCCTCGCCGCCTGTGCAAATGACACGCAGTGACAGGTCATACTTGCCGCGCGGGTTTTCAGTGTCGGCCAGCCGCTTGATCGCGGTCGGGGGCAGGAATGTGTGGGTGACCTTGTGGCGCGCCATGAAATCATAGGCCCAATCGGCCTTGAACCGTGACTCGGCCGTCGCTACCGGGCGGCCTGCCATCCAGGCGGGAAACAGCATGTCCAGCAAGCCGCCGACCCAGGCCCAGTCGGACGGTGAGAAATACACGGCATCCTCGTCCTCAAGCGTCAGGTTGAAGAACAGATTGATCGAGGGCCGGTATGAAGCCAGTACCCGATGACCATGCAGGATGCCCTTGGGCATGCCGGTTGACCCGGAGGTATACATCAGCAGGGCCGGGTCATTGGCGCCGGTCAGATCCGGCACGAAATCGACAGGCGCCGAACCGGCCAGGATGTCGGTCAGATCTGCCTCGGGCCCTGCCGAGCCGGCTACCAGCACATGTTCGATATGGGTGAAGTTTGCGGTTGCTGTGTCGCGCAGCGGCGCCCAAGCCTTTTCGATGGTCAGCAGGCATTTGGCTTCGCTGTGATTGAGCGCATGGCTGAGGGCATCGGGGCCATAGAGCTGGGACAGGGTGACTGCCGTGCCACCAACCTTGCAGATCGCCATGTGGGCGATCGCGGTTTCCGGGCGATTGCCGGTATGCAGCGCGACGAGGCTGCCGCGCCCAAGGCCCAGTCCGCGCAGATGCGCCGCCAAAGCGGTCGCCGCCTGGTCGATCTGGTTGAAGGTCCAGCGCGTGACGCCATCGGCCTGCTCAAAGATCATGGCAAGGCGTTCGCCCTTGCCCGCGGCCAGTTGCGCCCCCACCGTCATTGCATAGATGTTGGCATCATCGGGAACGCTGATCGACAGGCCCGTCTTGCCGCGCACAAGACCAATTTTGGCAAGTTCCTCGGTATTCAGGTCGTTCAGCATCTAGTCTTCCTTTCCGGAGTCAGGCGCATCAGCACCGAGCCACAAGCCAATGAGTTCATCGTGCGGGGCGATCAGCCGCCCGTGTGACAGGTGAGGATCAATTGCGTGCAGCCGCACGATTGAGCGGGTCTCTGCGCCGTCGAACTGGACCAGCGCAAACGTCTGTTCCAGCCCCGCTGTGCGCTGCAAAATCCGGGCGCGACCCGAGAGCTTCTTCCAAGCGATGACGTTGCCGGTGCATTGCGGACAGACGATGCGGGCGGGGAATGCGGTGTGGCCGCAGTGCTGGCAGACACTGGCCAGCGCCTCGCCAGCCCGTACCGCCTCGGCATAGGGCGCCAAGGCGCCAAAGACCAAAGTGTAGTCCAAAACCATCTGGCGTTTCATGGTGCCTCCACAATACTGACGGCGCACAGCGTGGCGATACCGCCATGGGTGTCGACCAGTCCCCGGCGGGGTATCCGGGCAGGCTTGCGTCCCCAATAACGGCCCTCGAGCTGGCGGGCGATGGTGAGCACCTGCGCCACTCCGGTTGCGCCGACCGGAGCGCCCTGCCCCAGCAGCCCACCGGAGAGATTGACCGGCAGACTGCCCTGAGCGCCAAAGCGTCCCGCGCGTTCATCCGCGAGCAACTGGTCGCTCAGCCCAAGGGCTTCGATGGCCTGTAACTGCGCACCAGAATAGCTGTCATAGACTTCGGCGATATCGATGTCGGATAGTGCCCCTCCGGCAGCGGCAATCGCGCGCGCCGCAGCAATCTGCTTGGCACCGAAATATCCGGGGTCAGTCCGCTCGCCCAGACGGACGCGGTCATTGGCGGCACCCATGCCGACCAGCCGGGCACGATCGCGACCAGCGTGTGGCAGACCCACGCCGCGCCCGACAATGAGGCAGGCCGCGCCATCACTCAGCGGCGAGCAGTCCAGCCGGTGATACGGCGCAGAAATCATCGGCGACGACAGCACATCCTGCACGCTGATCTCGAGTGGCAGATGCGCAAATTTATTGTCGCGCGCATGGTCCCGATTGCGTACGGCCACTGCGGCGAAGTCGCTTTCGCTGGCGCCGGTTCGCTCCTGAAATGCCAGAGCGGCCAAGGCATAAAGCGCGGTGGAATCGATGCCAGTCATTCCGTCCGTCCAGGCGTCGAACGACAGCCCGTAGAGAGTGGACACGGTGGCGCCGGGCAGATGGGCTGCCAGCGCCTCGACACCAAGCACCGCGACACGGTCCGCCTGACCGGAAAGCACCTGCATCACCGCCGCCTGCACCGCGAGGTGACCCGACGCACCGCCACCTTCGACACGCATCACCGGCTTGCCAAACAGCGCCAGATCATCGGCCAGCACGCTGGCCGGGTTCAGTTGCAGGGTGAAGAAGTCGCTCTCGCTGGCCACGACCAGCGAATCAATGTCCGGCCGCTCCAGATTGGCGTCGGCCAATGCCGCCTCGAAGGCTTGTCTGGCCCAGTCGCGCCAGGACGAGCCGTCCTTGCGTCGGTTGAACGGCGTCATTGCACCGCCAGCAATTATGACTGGGTCCATCTCGCTCTCCCATGCGATTCAAACTGCCCGAAAACCGCAAAACCGAGCGCGGTCAGATTGACCGCCAACAGCGATGCGATCAGCCCCTGATAGCCCAGATTCTGCATCATGACGCCCCCAAGCGCGGGCGCGGCGGCCATCATCAGCAAACCAATTGTCGCTATCGAACCAAGTGTCTGACCCAGACTGGACAGCGGCAGCACTGAAGCGGCAACGAGCGGGCGCAAGACGGTGTGGATGCCATAGAGCCCACCTTGCACTAGCAGCGCCAGCAAGACCCCCATCCAGTGCGATTGCGCCACCAGCAAGATCAGCGGCGGCAACAGCAACAGGGCGAACATGGCATTCGCCGCACTCTTGGGCTGACTTCGCGGCGCCAGGCGGCGCCACAACAAGCGCCCGGCAATCTGGGCAGGGCCCAGAATGGCGGGCAAATAGAGGGCCCAGCTGTTGTCACTGCTGACTTTCAGCAATGCCAGTGGGAGCAAGAATAACAGCGCCGCATGGGTGAACATGGCCAGCCCGAATGGCACGGCAATCAGCGCTACATCAAATCTGGTGCGATGCGGCGGCTTCTCAGGCGACGCCGGAGCGGAAAGGACGGACGTCTGCGCATTGGCTTGACCGGGGATACTGGCAACGCCAAGGGCTGCAATTGCTGCGAAGACCAGCACCACGCCCTGCCACGGCCATGCGGCGGCAATCAGCATGACCAACGGAAAACTGAGCAAGGTGGCAAGGCCCGCCACCAGCGTCACTGTGGTTATGGCGCGACTGGCATCCAGTCCGGTCGTGCGCAACAGGATCGCGAAACAGGGGTCATAGAGGGTGGCGGCCATCGGCACGCCCAACGCCACAATCACCAGCGGCACGCTCGCATAGGGCACGACGGTCATCAGCACCAGAAGGGCGACACCCAGAGCACCGCCCAGGCGCATCATGACAACGCCATGGCCGTGGTCGACCAACCGCCCTGCCACGGGGATGAGCACGGCCCAGACTAGGATCGCGGCGGTGACAGCACCTGAGATACCACTGAAGGACAGCTCACCGCCTGTCATATGGGGCAATAGGGCGGGAAGCTGGTAGTAGAATGCGGACCACAACAACAGCTGGGCCGCCCCGTGCCGGGTCACCGCGTCTAATTTCGTCCCCCACAACACGCCATCAGCCCCCAACATTGATGCATATCTATTGATTAGGACAAATGTGATGTCAAGTTCCCACAACCGGATAAGTTTGGGGCCTAGCGCTCAAACAAAAATGCAAAATGTCTGACCGCACCAACCATGCACTTCCCGCCAGCATGAGGCCGTTGGCTTGGTAGGCGCGGAACCAGAGAATGAGACGGCGGATACGGTATCGATTATTCTCACAAGCCGCGGGCCCGCTTGCGGCCCCCACTCAGCCGTTTATCGGAATCCGGGCAATGGCAAGAATGGGGCCGGTTGGGGACCGGCAGCTGTCAGGACCTGAATGACGATAGCCGCCGTTCAGCAGAAAATCGCCCCAAGGTACAACCGTCCCCATTCCGGTCGTTCGCGGTCGGTTCTCTGCCCCGCACAACCAAGCACTCGCATATTGTCATGAGAAGCAGCGATTGGGCGAATTCGGGCTACCGGATAAGGCACGGCGGGGGCAGTTCGGAGCGTTTAGACGGGTGGCGTAAAGCATGTCGATGTAGCAGTCCGATCTCCGCTCCTGTTCTGGCGACGTGGGGATGGTACCGGCCGCGCCGAGCTTCAGATCATGAGGCTAGTCGGTCATCGGGCCGCACCAGAGAACTGGTTGATCGCTGCGAGGGTGTGGATCGCTTCCAGACAGGCCAGAGCCGCCTCTCGCCCCTTGTTGTGAACGTCGTCACGACTGCGCACAGCGGCCTGTTCATCGGTGTAGGTTGTCAGAATGCCAAAGCTGAGCGGCACACCGGTGGACAAGGAAGCCGCCATCAGGCCCGAGCTGGCCGCTTGGCTGATGTATTCGAAATGGGCGGTGTCCCCCTTGATCACGCAGCCCAGGCAAATCACGCCGTCGAACTGGCCAGACTTGGCCAGGGCTTGTGCGATCAGCGGGATTTCAAAGGCACCGGGCGCCGACAATACGTCGGTCTCGGCCAGCGCGATGCCATGTTCGACCAGGCAGGCCCTGGCACCCCAGAGCAGGCCATCGGTCACATCTTGATTGAAACGGCTCACCACGATGGCGATCCGGCTATCTTGGGAAGCGATAATATTGATCATGGGTTACTTTCAGCTAGGATGAGTCAGCGCGTGACCGAATTTTTCACGCTTGGTATCGAGATAACGCAGGTTGAATCGGTTCGAGGCAATAATCAGGGGCTGTTGCGCCTGAACGGTGATACCATTGGCCTCTAGCGCCTCGGCCTTGGCCGGATTGTTGGTCAACAGCGTGATCGTGTCGATCTCGAGTGCCCGCAAGATCTGGGCGGCGATCGCGTAGTTGCGGGCATCGGGAGCAAAACCGAGATCGGTATTGGCTTGCACGGTGTCGCGGCCCTTGTCCTGCAGGGCATAGGCGCGGATCTTGTTGGCTAGGCCAATGCCGCGGCCTTCCTGGCCGCGCAAATAGATCAGCACACCGCCGGTGCCGCTGATCATTTGCTGCGATTGCTGCAATTGAGGGCCGCAATCGCAGCGCAGCGATCCCAAAGCATCGCCCGTCAGGCATTCGGAATGCACCCGGACCAACGGCACGCCGGAAATTGGTGCGTTGACCACTGCAAGGTGCTCCGCTCCATCAAGAAGACTGCGAAAGGCATAGACCCGCGCGGCAACGCCCGACAGGGACGATGGCAGATCGGCGACGGCCACCTGTTCGACCAGTTGTTCGGTCCGGTAGCGATGGGCGACAAGTTCGGCAATCGTCAGTATGGGCAGACCATGTCTGGCGGCAAAGCGCTCCAGATCAGGGCGTCGCGCCATCTCACCGTCATCCCGCATGATCTCGCAAATTGCGGCGGCCGGCTCCAAGCCAGCAAGACGCATCAGGTCGACCCCGCCTTCGGTATGACCGTTGCGCACGAGAACGCCACCCTCTGCCGCGCGCAGCGGAAAGACGTGCCCCGGCGAGACAATGTCTCCGGACCGGGCTTCGGGATTCACAGCAGCCAAAATCGTGCGCGACCGATCATGCGCCGATATGCCGGTGGTTATGCCCGCATGCGCCTCGATCGAAACCGTGAACGCCGTTGTCCGGCGGCCCTTATTGCTGTTCGTCATGGGCGACAGTTGCAGCCGGTCGACCTGCTGACCACTCAGCGCCAGACAGATCAGGCCCCGCCCATAGGTGGCCATGAAGTTTACAGCGTCAGGAGTCGCAAATTGCCCAGCAACAATCAGATCCCCCTCGTTTTCGCGGTCTTCGTCATCAACCAGGATCACCATTCCCCCCTGGCGAAGCTGGCTCAGGGCTTGGGATAGGGCTGACATAGGCGCTCCACATATTTGGCGATCATATCGACCTCGACATTGATTTCGTCACCCGGTCCGGTGGCGTGCAAGTTGGTGTGGTTCCACGTATGGGGAATAATGGTGATGCCGATAATGGTTTTGCCGTCTGCCGCGGCGCTGACGCTATTGAGCGTCAGACTGATCCCGTCCAATGCAATCGAGCCTTTTTGCACGCAGTAGCGGCCAAGTTCTGCGGGCAGTGCCAGTTCCAGTCTGAACGCCCCGTCCTCAGGGGTGGCAGCGATCAGTTGAGCAGTGCCATCAACGTGACCTTGTACCAGATGACCCGACAGCCTGGTTTCCAGGCGCACCGCACGCTCAAGATTGACGCTGCCGCCCACCGCAATCCGGCCAAGGCTGGTACGCGCCGTCGTTTCGGGGCTGACAAAGAAGGTCGCCTCGCCCCCCGTAGTCAGGTCGGTGACGGTCAGGCAAACGCCATTGACCGCGACGCTTTCCCCCAGCGCAAGGTCATCCCAACCGGTCTGCAACACCAGCACGCGGGTCTGTCCCCGCTGGGTGATGCTGATCACCGGGGCCAATCGTTCAACTATTCCAGAAAACATCGGTTTCCTCTCAACTTTAGGTTGTCGTGGAGCGGTAGCGGATCGTGACCAGATCGTTCGCGCCGGGATCTGCGGCCTGCCGGATCAGAACGTGTTCATCCCAGTGCCCTCCGGCCAGGATGGACTGGGTCAACTCGGCCCCGGCCTCGACCAAGACCTCCAGACATCCGGCTGCGCCCAGCCGCGTCAGGGCAGTGGTGATGTCGGTCTCGATCGACACCAGGAAGCCGCGGCTCTGCGCGGCCGCGATATAGGCGGGCGCGACGCGAGCACGACGGTCAAGAATGACCAGATGACGCTGCTTGTTCTGGAAATCGGAGACACGACGGACGCTGAAATCGGGTGCATCGGCGAGGACAGTGCCCGACCCCGTCAACACGGCGTCGGCCTGCTTGCGCCGGCGATGAGCGAGATCGAGCGCTGCGGGACCCGTGAATGTTTTCTGCCCTGCTGGGGGGACCATGCCGCCTTCGCGGCTGATCGCCTGCTTGAGCGTCACCCAGGGAAGTCCGGTTTGGGTGTGTTTGACAAAGGGCGCCAGCAGGCGGGCTGCCCTTCTATGAAGTTCTTCGGTCGTCCCGGTCTCAAGTTCGGCCAGGTCATGTACCGTCAGCCCTGCGCGTTGAAGATGCTCTGCGCCACCGCCGGCAACGCGTGGATTGGGGTCGCGCGCGCCGATCCAGACATGGTGGGCCGGCGTTTGCAGGAGGGCCCCGCGCAGGGCGGTGTTCGGCCCGAATGGTTGCAGGGCTCTAGGGTGACGATAATGGTGTGAATGCGGGCGAAGCTGCCATTTGATTGGCTCTGGGCAATAGCGAGCGCTTCAGCGTGAGGCTGGCCCGCTCGCTGATGTGCGGCCGCCGCCAATATTTCTCCGTCAACACCGAGCAGGACGCAGCCAACGGGCGGATTGGGCGCGGTCGCCCCTTGCCATTGCTGAGCCAGATCCAGCGCGTGAGCAAACGCCGAGGCGATTGCCCCTGCTGGCAGTGTTGAGTGTTCTTGGGTTTTTGACGTCTGCATGCCGGCCCGCACTTTCTCAAGAGAAAGACGCAGCGCAGGGCAATGACAGCAATTCCCCGTCTCCGGAGTGCGGAAACGTGGTTCGCCTGTCATGTGTTCTCTACCATCCGGACTATACCGTCGGCCTCGGAGTCAAACCGAGTCTGCTGACCTTGCCTCGATTGAAGCAAGCGCTCGCGGGCTGATGCGCCAAAGCGCAAACACCGCCGGTGGGGAATTGCACCCCGCCCTGAGAACGTCTGTCAGACCAGTTTGGTCTGACGACGGCGATATAGGCGGCAAAACCGGTTCACGCAAGTCACGTCCAGTTTAGCTGAAGCAAGATAATCCTCCCATGGCGGCGAACATCCCGACCGTCGGGGGCGCAAAAACTCGCCAACGGCCTAACGAATTGCTGCAGACCTCCGGGTCCAGCGGATAGGTATCCAGGCGCCACCCCGACAATATCGACTTGCGCTATCGTGCGGGGCTTCTGAAGTCGGTTCAGTCTTTCGCGCCAACGACGCAACGCTAGGGCGCATGGAGCGTTGTCGTCAGAAGACGTCGGCAACGGTCGGGTGTCTGAACCCTCATAACACGCCCCCAAGGATCATGGCGATGTCCGTGCCTCTCAAAGCCGTGATGATCAATTGCAGCCTTAAGCCTGAGCCGGGTGCCTCCCACACTGGGTCTGTGTTGCAGGCCGTTGAGAACATTATGGGCAAGAATGCGGTAGACGTGGTCCACATCCACGCCGCAGCCCGACAAATTGCGTTTGGGATTTATCCCGACATGACAGAGCACGGCGCCAAGATTGATGACTGGCCCGATATTTGGAAGCAAATCGACGCCGCGGACATCCTCGTCGTGGGGACGCCGATCTGGCTGGGTGAAGAAAGCTCGATCTGCCGGCTGGTGATCGAGCGGCTATATGCCATGTCCGGCATCCTGAATGACAAGGGGCAGAGTATTTTCTACGGCAAGGTCGGCGGGGCCGTTATTACCGGCAATGAGGACGGTATCAAACACTGCGCAATGACCATCCACTACGCCATGAGCCACGTCGGCATTACTATTCCGCCTCAGGCGGACTGCGGCTGGATCGGCGAAGCTGGCCCTGGCCCCTCCTATGGTGATGAGGTTGACGGTAAGCCAGTCGGTTTTGACAATGAATTCACGCAGCGCAATACAACGATCATGACTTGGAATCTGATACACTTGGCCCGCATGCTCAAAGTCGCGGGTGGGTATCCGAACGAGGGCAATGACCGTAATGCCTGGAATGCGGGCCAGCGCTTCGATTACGAGAATCCAGAATACCGTACCTAGGACGTGCGGCCGATATCCTGGGTCAGATCCATCGCGACTGCCAAACTCAAGCGCCTTAGTGTAGATATAACCAAGCTTACTTCATAGTCGGAGGAATCGCCCGCCTATCGGCGAAGACTCATTTCTTACTCCGACATGGCTTTTCTTCATCAGGAAGTCTTGTGTCGTTATGAGCGCAATTGACGGGTGCTATACTGTAGATTGGGTGGCATCTGGAATGCGCCGCTTCACCCCGCGCAGCAGGACAGTTTTGCAACGTCGCGGTCAAAGGTCTGCGCGGCGAGTTTCAGGCCTTCAACCGTTGTCAGGTAAGGGAATAGCGTTTCACCGAGTGCCTTGGTTGTCATGCCAAACTTCAGAGCCAGCGCAAGGGTCTGAATACTGTCTGAACCCTCAGGCGCCAAGATTACACCACCGAGCAAGCCGTCGGTATTTGCGTCCGCTATAAGCTTGATGACACCACGCGTATCGCGTGCCGCCAGTGCGCGTGGGACATTGTCGAACGTCAACACGCTGGTTTTCACCTCATGCCCTGCGGAGATCGCTCCGCTCTCGGTTAGCCCCACTCCCGCCACCTGCGGATCGGTGAACACGACCCATGGCATCGCCGCATTGTCATAGCGTTCTGTCCCGCCCATTGCGTTCTTGGCGGCAAGTTTTGCGCCATAAGCGGCCATGTAGACAAACTGGTCGCGGTCAGTCACATCGCCTGCAGCGTAGACACCGGGGCGCGTGGTCTGCATGTCATCGCCGACTTTGATCGCACTGCGCCGGTCAGTTGCAACGCCCATGGCTTCTAATCCCAGCCTGTCAGTATTTGGACTGCGACCTGTAGTAACCACCAGATGATCGGCACTGAGCTCAAGCGGCCTGCCATTTTGTGTAACGCTCAAAATTACGGAACCACCATCAGCGCGGCAGCCATCGTAAGTCACACCGCTACGCACGGCGATATCCTCGTCATCGAATACTTGTGCGAGCGCTTCGGAGACCTCTGGCTCGACCTCTGGCAGAAGGCGGGAACGGCAGACCACCGTCACCTTCACGCCCATACGCGCCATCATTTGCGCCAGCTCGACGCCAATGTAGCCGCCGCCAACAAATATCAGACTGTCGGGTAAAGTATCGAGTTCCAGGAGTGAGGTGCTGTCGAGTGTTGGAACATCTGCAATGCCGGCAATGCTCGGTAGTGATGGTCGCCCCCCAGTGGCTATTATGATCCTGGGTGCCTGGATCAGGCGATTGCCAACTTTTACGCCGTCCTTTACCAGCACAGCAGCACCCTCATCGAAATAGGTGATGTTTTCATACCCGGGGAGCAGGTCGGCATATTTCTTCTGGCGTAGACCTGCCACCAAAGCCTCCTTTCCCGCCATAAGTGCGCCCCAGTCATCGACTTGTGCTGAGCCCGACACGCCAGGAAACCGCATGGCTGTCCGTGCGCCGTAAATTGCCTCGGCTGCACGGATCATTGCCTTGGAGGGAACGCAGCCAACGTTGACACACGTGCCGCCGATGAGCCCATGGCCGATGAGCGCCACCCGCTTGCCTGCCTCTGCCGCCGTTATCGAGGCCGAAAATCCCGCTGAACCAGCTCCGATCACAGCGATATCAAAGGTGTCTTTGTCGACACTGGGAATGGTGCAGCAATCGTGCGTCTCGACCTGCTGGTCCATAGCTAAGTCCTTTCAGCGAGCGTATCCGCGCATTTGGTGTTGAGATGCGCGCGCGCAGCGGTGACTGGGGTCAGGAGCGGCGTCAGAGCCCATCCGATCTGGAAAAGCGGTTGCCATCATTGGCAATGGTCTCGAAGATCAAACCATGGAGCCTATGTCCGAGGCGTAGCTCGGATAGGCAAATATCATGGCTTTGATCTGATTGGCGGTCAGGCCAGCACCCATCGCCATTGCAAAAAGATTGATCTGTTCTTCAGCTCCAGGCCCGATTAGATGTGCGCCCAAGATCAGACCTGTACCCTGTTCAACTAGAACCTTGAAGGCTGATCGCTTCGCACCAACCCGCATAGACGAATACCAACCCGGCGTTCGCTCGAAATGCGTGTCGAACTTTAACCCGCGCTCTGTTGCAGCGAATTCTGACAAACCAACGGTGGCGACTGGCGGTAGCGTGAACACCACGCTTGGTACAGGTGGGTAAGACACTGTGCGTTCGTCCTTGCCTGCCAGCAAATTCTTGCCCGCAATGCGCGCCTCATACGCTGATACAGGGGTGATATTCAGGCCGCTATCAGCGCAGTCTCCGGCAGCGAAGATCGCAGGATTGGTGGTGCGCATCGCGCTATTTACCTGAATTCCGCGCGGTCCAGCCTCAACTCCAGCCGCTGGCAAATTGAGGTGATCAATATTGGGCACGCGTCCCGTTGCATGGACCACCAGGTCACATGTCTGTGTCTTGGTGCCGTAGGGCGTTTCAAAGACAACGGCGAATTCCTCTTCGCGCTTTTCAACCTTCAGTACCTTTGCCTCTGTCTGCAGGTCGATGCCCAACTCGACCGAGGCCTCAACCAGCATTTCAACCAGATCAGGATCGAACGGTCCGAGTGGTCGCTTTGCCATTTCCAGAACCGTAACTGCGCTGGCTCCCGCACGTTTGGCGATGTGGGAAAACTCCATCGCGATAAACCCGCCACCAACGAAGACAACGCGGTTGGGCCGTTCGGGCAGGTCGAGAAATTCCGTGCTGGTGGTCAGAAGACCTTCGCCAGGAATGTTCAGGGTCATCGGGCGGGCGCCGGTCGCAATATGGAAATGTTTGGCGCGCAAGGTTTCGCCGTTCAACTCAATTGCGTCAGACCCCGTGAACCTCGCCGACCCGTGCAATGTGGCGATGCCAGCCTTCTTGAAACCTGTCTCAATGCGTTGTGGCATTGCATCGGTGAAGGTGCGTTTGAACGCCATCATCTCGGGCCAGTTAATTGATGGACGGGCGTCAAAGCCGTTTCCCGACATGTTCTGCGCCCATTCCACGCCTTCGGTGACAGCGATCAGCATCTTCTTGGGATCGCACCCTCGCAGCGCGCAAGTGCCGCCATACGGCAACTCGTCGATACTGGCGACCTTCCAACCCGCTGACGCCGCCATCCTGGCCACCCCATTGCCGCCGGTTCCCGCTCCAATCACGATCAGGTCGAAGTCAAATGCCTTAGTCATGAGGGTTTCCCTTTATTGAAACAAAAATGGCGGCTCGGTTTATCGAGCCTGCATGGTCATGGCCCGCGTCAGGAATTCTTGCGCTGCTGACGGCGCCATACAGCGTAAACCGTCAACCCGATGAAGAACGCGAGTGCGGGCAACAGCACAAAGTCCAGCCAGCCCAGCACCGCCGACATCCCAACAATACCGAGAAGGATCACCAGAACCGGTGTGAAGCAGCAGAGTGCCAGAATTACCGTGCCGAACAGGCCAAGGCCGAGCAGTTGCTTGTTCGATTTCTCGGACTTTGAATTCATGAATATCGCCCTTGTTCATTGCCTGGTGTCACAAAGCTGCGCTGGCAGCGCGCTCTCCGAATTTCCTCGTCGGGCCTAACCCTGAACCGCTGCGGGGTAGCCTGATTGTTCAGACGCCAGTGCAATTGCCGCGATGTCGGTCTTCGCCGGATCAAACGAAACATGTGCTGTGCGCGCGTCAAAATTCACTTCGACCGATTGCACACCTTCGACACCGCTCATCGCGGCCTTGACCGTTACGGGGCACAATGCACAGGTCATGTTCTCAATAAAAAAGGTGGCCTCAGCGAGCTCTGTCTGGCTGATCGATTGCGCATAGGTTGCGGGAGCGATTGCGGAGACACCAAACAGCAAAATTCCAAGCGCCAGGAAGACGGTACTTCTCATGATTACTTCTCCTTTGATTCAGTAAAATAGTGGCGCCCACCAGTTGACCGTCAACGACAGGAGCACCAGCACGGCGGCCACCCACAGCACCGCCTTGGTGATGCGCGAGGATTGCGGTCGCGCACAGTATGAGTCGTCGACACAGGCTGGCTGCTTGCGAAAATAGACGTGCCAAAAGCCCACTGAGATGAAGGCAATTGCGATCCCCGATGTGATCGGCTTGTAGGGTTCAAAGGCCACCAAATTGCCGATCCAGGCCCCGGAAATTCCCAGCGTAACGAGTGCGAGGGGCACGATGCAGCAGGCAGAAGCGAGAAATGCGCCAGTCAGTCCAAGGGCCGCGAACAAGCCCTTGCGATCAGGGGCGTCCGTGGTCCTATGCTCGTCTTGAATGTCGGTCATGTGCACGCTCCTTGTCAGCCGCATGCAACATCCCTACGGTCTGTAGTAGGTACAGATGCAAGGGGAAACCGACATGTCAGCCCATCACGGTGCCGTGACGTCCAAAGCCATGCGCCGTGCAGATTTGGCTACAGCCACGGGCTGCAACATTGAGACCATCCGCTATTATGAGAAAGCTGGTATTCTGCCGGATCCAGACCGCACCCAAGCAGGGCACCGCGTCTACGGTGCCCCAGACGTTCAGCGTTTAAGGTTCGTAATGCGGGCGCGCGAGCTGGGTTTTTCGCTTGAAGATGTCCGCGGACTGCTCGGTCTGGGCGACGGCGCCATGCGGACCTGCGCAGAAGTCAGGGAGAGGACAGAAGTTCATCTGGCCGAAGTTCGCGCCAAGATCGCTGACCTGCGGCGGATCGAGACGGTGCTGGCAACCACGGCAGCGCAATGCTCGGGCTCGGATGTTCCGGAATGCGCCGTGTTGGACGCTTTGGAGCGCGTTTGACCGTCGCGACGACGAACCTGATGCCGTTCCCCGGCATAGATGCTGACGTTGCCCCAACTTCTATCCAGCGTGATGGACACTCTGTCGGTTGTTTTGTTCAGAAGTGGCGCGCCCTAAGAGATTCGAACTCCTGACCCCCAGATTCGTAGTCTGGTGCTCTATCCAGCTGAGCTAAGGGCGCGCACGGCCGTTTGTCACGGCGGTTTCAGGAAACGGCGAGAACGCCTGTCTGCCTGAAGCGGCGCAACCCATACAGGGGCGTTTGGAGCTTGGCAAGCGCAGATGACAGTTTTTCTCTGCGCGCTAGTTTTTCACCAGCAAACTGCGCGGCAGGAACAGATCAAAGCGGGTCCCGACGGGCTGGTCAACAAAGCTGAGATGGCCGCCATGGGCCTCGGCGATTTCGCGGGCAATGGCCAGCCCCAGCCCCGTGCCACCGGCGCGCGCGGAGCCCTCAAAGGCCACAAACAGATTGTCGCGCGCCCGCGGCGGCAAGCCGGGGCCGTTATCGGCCACCGACAAGGTGATGCCCTGATCACTGGTGACCTGCGACAGAGTGACCGCGGGGTCGCTGACCTTGGCACCGGCCGCCTCGAGCGCTTCACGAGCGTTCTTGAGCAGGTTGAGCAGCACCCGGCCCAACTGGCCGCTATCGACACTGAGCACCAGGGTGTCGGGGATGGCATTGGTAAAGGTAATGGCAGGGTGCCCCGAGAGCCGGGCGTCAAAGGCCGCCTCGTCCACCAGGGGTCTGATCGGGGTGGGCGCAAGCACGGGCGGGACCGATGTCTCACGGCCATAATCGAGCACGGACTGGGCAAAACCGATGGCGCGGTCCAGCGTGGTGACCAGACGCGGCGCCAGACGCTGCACCTTGGGATCGTCGAGCGTGGCCACCTGATCGGAGAGCAATTGGGCCGAGGTCAGCGTATTGCGCAGATCGTGGTTGATCTTGGCGACCGCCAGCCCCAGATCGGCCAGATGTCGCCGCTGGCGCAGCAGGGTGAAAATGTCCTGCTCCATGGCGGCGAGCTCGCGCTCGGCAATGCCGATCTCGTCCCGCCGTGCCGATGGGGTGATGATCAGGCTGCCATTTTCGGGCGCCTGGCGGAAGGCAAGCATGTTTTCGGTCAGCCGCCGGACCGGGTGGATGAACAGGTAGCTGGCCAGCAGATAGAGCGCCATGGCTGTCAGGATGGCCAGTACCAGCGAGAGAATGACCACCTGGCGGGAATAGTCGAACATCTCCTGACGCAGGGGACGCTCGGGCATCAACAGCTCGACCATGGTCTGGTCGAGGTCGCCGGGACCGACAATGCGCAGCGTGCGACCGGGGCCGGCCAGCATGGTGTCGAGCGCACCCATGATCAGGGTGGGCAGATCGCGCTGGCGCATATCGGCGGTAACAACGGTTTCGGGGGTTACCGGATTGGCCAGCTCGATCAGCTGGCTCTGGCCCTCGCGGCGATAGACAATGGCATAGGCACCTGCCGAGGTCAGCAGCCTGTCGGTCAGGTTGCGCGGCAGGGCCATGACATCGGGTACGGCATCGAGCACCCGGGCCCCGACAACACCCACGCGCAGGCGGTCATCGAGCCAGTTGGCACGGTAGGTGGCGAGCGAGGGCAGATAGACCACAACTTCGACCAGAAGTATCACCGCGCTGATAGTGGCGATGAGTTTGATCGAGAGGCCGGCAAACCGGCTGGGCAAAGCGCTGCTTCTGGCTGTCATCGGGCAATACTATAGGCGAAGCTGAGCGGTGCGTAAGCCCCGTGGCTGCGCATTTCAGGGGAGCAAACGCCGCAGGGCTGCCCGGCGTCGGGCCCAGTCGGAGGGGCGATGCTGAGCGATGAACTGGCGCCCCAGATCAACCAGTTGAGCGGCGGGGCTGGCTGGTGGCAGCAGCAGGCCAGCCAGGTCTGCCGCGCCCATGCCGCGCTCAAGCGCCAGTGCGAGCATGGCGATAGTTTCGCTGCTATGCGCGCCAATCATGGCAGCGCCCAGGATAGTGCCATCGCTTGTGGTGATCAGCTTGGTATTGCCCGGCAGATCAGCACTAGCGCGGGCTGCCGTGGTTTCGCTGGCATTTGCGCGCAACACCATTTGACCGGGTCGCAGGCCATTGGCTGTCTCGACCAGGCCGATCTGGGCAATGGCGGGGCTGGTATTGACGCTGTGCGGCACCAGCAGCGGATTGATGCGGCCAGCGGCTGCGCCGGTGGCCCGCTGCAGGACGATAGCGGCCTGTCGCAGGGCGCTCTGAGCATCATATATGCCAGCCGCGCCACCGATGGCGGTGACCCGGCCATTGGATGTCTGGCCTTGAGGGGAAAGCTGCAGGAAATCGGGACGCGCAGGATCGCGTTTGAGACGGGCCTGCTCCAGCAATTCGGGATCGAGATCCGGTACGCGCCCGAAGGCCAACAGAACGTGGGAAACATCGAGCGTGTCGAGGCTGCCATCGGCATGGGCAATGGCAATGCCGGTGCCCTGACTGCGGGGCAGAATAGCGGTGACGCTGGCGCCATCGAGGATAGCCACACCCTCCTGACGCAGGCTGCGCAGCAGAATCGCGACAGGCTCGGGATCAAAGCCTTCCAGCAAGGGGCCATGGGGCACGACGGTCACATCCGAGCCGAGACGGCGATAGGCCTGGGCCAGCTCGAGCGCCGTGGCATCGCCACCGATGACCACCAGATGGCTCAGCTTGCGCATATTGGCCAGAATGGTGTCGGGATTGAAGCTCTGGACCTTGTCGTGTCCGGGCAGATCCGGCGTAGTTGGGTGGCTGCCGGTGGCCAGCACAAACTGGCCAGCACGAACCAGCGTGGTGCCCACCCGCAAGGTCTGCCGATCAGAAAACGCCGCGGGCTCATCGCGCAGGATAACGCCCAGCGCGGCCAGACGGTCGGGCGCGGTCTGGGGCGCAACAGCGTCAGCTATGGCGCTGGCGCGCTCGCCGATGGCGCGAAAACTGGGTTTGGGATCGGTGTCCTTGAGTCCCAGCGCGGATGCGGTACGCATGGCGTGAGCGCGCGCGGCACTGGCCATAAAGGCTGCCCTGACAGCCTCGTCCCGCGCCGTATTGCCGGGCTCATCGCCTGGTCTTTGCACCAGCACGACACTGAGGTTGCGCGCCCGCGCATCGATCGCCAGAGATATGCCAAGCGCGCCTGCACCTATGATGCAGAGATCAGGTTTGAGTATATCGACCATGTCCGCCAACGGCATGAAGTGCTCTATAAAGGTCTTATGGGGCGATCCGGATGTGAAAACAACGGGGCAAGACTGGCTGGGAAGTGTCGCTAGGCGCGTTGACTTGGGGTCCAGTTTTCCCTATAGACGCCACCAACCCGCACCGTGGGCGCCCCGCGCTCCATGTGTGTCCGATATTCTTGCTCAAGAGCAGCAATCTAGAGGAACCGCGCCCCGCGCGGTTTGATGTCATGAAACGTACTTATCAGCCGTCTCAGCTCGTGCGTGCCCGCCGCCACGGTTTCCGTGCCCGTATGGCCACCAAGGACGGTCGTGCGATCATCAATAAGCGCCGTCGCGACGGCCGCAAGAAGCTCACGGCCTAAGGCCGCTTGGCCGGATGACGGCCGTAGCGCCCAAGCCTGACGCCCTGCGTCGGCTCACCAAGCGCTCCCAGTTTCAAAGGGCTGCCCGGGGCAATCGCGCCGGGCGCTCTGCGTTTGGGCTGCAGGCTGTCGCCGCGCCCACGCCGGAACCGGGAATCGGGTTTACCGTCACCAAGAAGACGGGCAATTCCCCCGAAAGAAACCGTATAAAACGTCGCTTGCGCGCGGCTGTGACAGCATGCGCGCGTGACTTTGTGCCCGCCCACGACTATGTGCTGGTCGGACGGCGCGAAGCGCTGAGCGAACCCTTTGCCAAGCTGGTTGCCGATCTGGGTGCCTTGATCGTGCGTGTGCACGCTCCCAGATCGACTGATCAGCGCAACTCTTCCGGCCGCGGCCCACGGAAACAAAAACAATGACCGATAATCGCAATGTCATCCTGGCTATCGTGCTCAGCATGATCGTGCTGTTTGGCTGGCAGTTCTTTATTGCCGGCCCGCAATTGGAGCGGGCACAGCAGCAGGCACAGATCGCGGCTGAACAGGCCCAGAGCGAAGCAGCCCTTGCCACGCCCAATGCAACTGCCGTTGCTGCAGGCACACCCGGCACCGTGGCCGCTGACGGTACTGCCTTTTATACCGATCGCGCCGCAGCGATTGCCGCAACAGATCGCGTTGTCATCGACACGCCCGATCTGCACGGCTCGATCAACCTGACCGGTGCGCGGCTCGACGATCTCGAACTCAAGCAGTATCGCGAGACGGTTGATCCGGAGTCGCCGATCATCACCCTGCTGACCCCGGCGGGCGCCCCCAATGCCTATTTTGCTGAACAGGGCTGGGTTCCCGCTGCAGGCGCTGCAGTCACCGTGCCCGACAGCAAGAGCGTGTGGAGCGTTGAAGGCAATGCCACCACGCTCAATGCATCAAGCCCGATCACACTGCGCTGGGACAATGGCGATGGCCTGACTTTCCGTCGCACCTTTGCGGTCGACGAATACTACCTGTTCACCGTGACCCAGTCGGTGGAGAACAACAGCTCGGGCGATATCGCGCTGTTCCCCTATGCGCGCGTTGCCCGTCATGGCACGCCCCAGGTGGCCAATTTCTTCATCCAGCACGAAGGCCCGCATGGCGTTCTGGGCTCCAACAACATGGTGTCCAAGAAATATAGCGACATGCAGAAGGACCAGCAGGTTCGCTTCGACAACACCTCGGGCTGGCTTGGCTTTTCGGACAAGTACTGGGCAACCGCTGCGCTGCCCAAGCCCAATACCGATATCAATGCCCTGTTCTCGTGGAAGAATACCGGCGCCTATGACGACTACCAGACCAGCTTCGTGGAAACGACGCCGGTTGTGGTTGCTGCAGGCGCAACGGCCACCAATGAGAGCTATCTGTTTGCCGGCGCCAAGGAAGAAGCGGTCATCAATCGCTACCAGCAGGAATACGGTTTTGACCGCATCGACCTGCTGATCGACTGGGGCTGGTTCAGCTTCCTGACCAAGCCGATGTACTATCTGCTGACGTTCCTCAATGGCATTATCGGCAATTTCGGCCTGGCCGTGATGGCGGTGACGGTGATCGTCAAGGCCGTGTTCTTCCCGCTGGCCAGCCGCTCTTATGCATCGATGGCCGCCATGCGCCGCGTGCAGCCGGAAATGAAATCCATTCAGGAACGCCTGAAGGATGACCGTCCGGCCCAGCAGCAGGCCATGATGGAGCTGTACAAGAAAGAAAAGATCAACCCGCTCAGTGGCTGCTGGCCGGTTTTGATCCAGATCCCAGTGTTCTTCGCACTCTACACGGTGATCTTTATCAGCCTGGACATGCGCCATGCGCCGTTCTTCGGCTGGATCCGCGATCTGGCGGCACCCGATCCAACCAATATCTTCACGCTGTTCGGCCTGATCCCCTGGGATCCGACGGTTCTGCCAGTGGTAGGCGGCTTCCTGCATCTGGGCGTGTGGCCCGTGATCATGGGCCTGACCATGTGGGTGCAGATGAAGCTGAACCCGCCGCCACCCGATCCAACCCAGGCGATGATCTTCAACTGGATGCCGGTGATCTTCACCTTCATGCTAGGCACCTTCCCCGCTGGTCTGGTGATCTACTGGGCCTGGAACAACACGCTGAGCGTGACCCAGCAGTACTTCATCATGAAGCGCCATGGCGCCGAGGTGAATCTGCTTGGCAATATTCTGGACGCCTTCAAGCGCAAGCCCAAGGCGAATGAACCGACCAAACCCTGATCGCCACAACCGATCAGCCATGCTAAATGCCCGCCGGGACCCTCCGGCGGGCAAATTGTTTTGAAGGCAGCAGCACCATGAGCACTATTGATTACGCGCCTGAAATGATTGAACGCGGCCGGCTGCTGTTTGCGCGGCCGTTCCTGTTCGTCAAAGGCTGCGTCAGCATTGCCGATCTGCCCGAAATGGACCGGGTGGAAATCTCGTTCGCCGGCCGCTCCAATGTGGGCAAGTCGAGCCTGATCAACGCGCTATGCGGTGTGTCGGGCCTAGCGCGCACGTCCAACACCCCGGGCCGCACGCAGGAGCTCAATATCTTTGAGAGCCAGAGCGAAAACCTGCGCATTGTCGATATGCCCGGATATGGCTATGCCCGCGCGCCCGAGGACAAGGTGCGCAAATGGACCCGACTGGTGCATCGCTATCTCACCGGCCGCGCTACGCTGCGCCGCGTCTATGTGCTGGTCGATGGCCGCCATGGCCCCAAGGAAAACGATCTGGTGGTGATGAACGAACTCGACAGCACCGCGGTGAGCTATCAGGTGGTGCTGACCAAGTCGGACAAGCCGACCAAGGAAGAGCTTGAAAAGGTCATTGCCAAGACCCAGGCGGCCATCGCCAAGCGACCCGCAGCACATCCGCATGTGATCCTGACCTCGTCGGTCAAGGATGTGGGCCTGAAGGAACTGCGCACCGAAATCGCCATGCTGCTGGAAAGCTGATCAGCTTTTCTTGAAGAACCGGGCGATGTAGTCGGCAGTCTGAGCGCTGTCCGATGGAGTAGCGATGGACGAGACTGCGGTGTCGACCAGCTCGTCAGGCACATTGCCACGGCGCAGTTCGGCCAGTGCGACCGTATAGGCATCGTCAAATTCGGGATGCGGCTGGAGGCTGAGCGCTGCGCCATTGCCATAAGCCAGCCCGGCATTTGGCGTGAACGCTGATGCCAGAATGACTTCGGCATTGGCTGGCGGGGTGATGACCTGATCCTGATGCGAACAGGCGATGGCCAGACTGGCCGGGGCGGCCTGCATATAGCGGGGCCGCTGGGTCACGGCATAGGTATGGCGCCCCAGGCCCCAGCCCTTGTGCGATTTGCGCACTTCGCCACCAAGCGCATCCGCCATGATCTGATGACCAAAGCAGACCCCGAGCATGGGCGTGCGTTGCTGATAGCCCTTGCGGATGAAATCGCGCAACGGATCGAGCCAGGCCAGCTTGTCATAGACACCGGCGGCCGAGCCGGTGATGACAACGCCTTCAAGGCGATCAAGATGGGGAAACGGTTCGCCATCGGCGATGTTGATGGTCTGGTACTCGAAGCCCTGCCCTGTTCGATCGAACATGGCCTCGAACATCTGGCGATACGGAACGAAGCGGGAGCGCAGCGGCGCGGGCACTTCACCGGTCTGGATAATGGTCAGTTTCATGGGTGGTGGCATCACTGAAAGAGACCACCCTTAAACGCCTTCGGCCGACGCAAGGCAATGCCTGCATCGGCCGAAGTGGGGAGGATTAGAAACAAGCGGGACTACTTGTCCGAACGGGGACGGGTCTTGCCCTGGTCGGGATGTTTGACCTTGGCTTCGCCCGGGGCCTGACCAAACTCGGTGCCCCCGAGGTGACCGCCAGCGCTCATCTTTTCGACCTGGGCCAAATCGTGCTCGACCTGTTCGGTAATGCTCTTGCTCATGGTTGGTCTCCTTTTGCTGGAATTTCCAACCGCTCAGGAGCCAAATCGTTCCACTAGGCGGGCACGAAGTCGAGCGAAACGCCATTGATGCAGTAGCGCAAACCGGTTGGTTGCGGACCGTCCTCAAACACGTGACCTTGATGACCACCGCAATTGGAGCAATGCACTTCGGTGCGGGTCATGAACAGGCTTTGGTCCACCGAGGTGCCAATGGCGCCTTCAATGAAGGTATAAAAACTGGGCCAGCCGGTGCGGCTGTCATACTTGGTTTCGGAGGCAAAGAGCGGCTGTGCACAGCCGGCGCACACAAAGGTGCCAGTGCGTTTCTCGTCATTAAGGGGCGAGGTAAAGGGGCGCTCGGTGCCTTCGTGGCGGAGCACGTCATAGGCGCTAGGCGATAGCTTGGCGCGCCATTCCTCATCGCTGAGCTGGTAGGGGAAGTCGCCTTCTGCGGCCTGGGTAGAGCCCATGGAGCGCAGGCCGAAAAAGGCGCCGAAGGCGGCGATGGCGGTGCCACCCAGAAGATTACGTCGGTTCATAGCCATGACAGTTCTCCTTTACGAGATTGCCCCGCGCCCGGGACCGCAGGAGGGAGTGCGGGCAGCGGCGCGGGGCGTATTGACGTGCACTATACGTTCTTGGGCAAGACAGTGGCACGTCAAGATTTGGTGAGAGACTGCACGCCGGCAGCCTCTCTCATGGGGCCATTCGCAGTGGCCCCATGATTGGTTACATAGCCGAGGCTGGGGTCAGCACAGCGTCGATGACGTGGATGACGCCGTTGGACTGGATGACGTCGGCAACCGTGACGTTGGCCACGGTGCCGTTTTCGTCGGTGACGGTCACGCCGCCATTTTCAGCCTTCAGGGTCAACTTGCAGCCACCAACGGTGTCCACAACGTGTTCGCCGCCATCGGCTTCAACCATGCCAACGATATCGGTGGACAGGGCCTTGGCGGGGATCACATGGCACGCCAGAATGGTTGCAAGGGTGTCCTTGTTTTCTGGCTTGAGCAGGGTTTCGACGGTACCGGCTGGCAGGGCGTCAAAAGCGGCGTTGACGGGGGCCAGCACAGTGAATGGGCCTTCGCCGGAGAGGGTCTCAACCAGGCCAGCGGCCTGTACGGCTGCAACCAGCGTGGTGTGGTCAGCCGAGTTCACGGCGTTTTCGACGATGTTCTTGTCGGCATACATGGCGGCGCCGCCAACCATTGGGTTGTCCTGGGCCATTGCACCACCGATCGAAGCAGCGGAGAGCATGGTAGCGACGGTAAGTGCGCGGAGAGAGAAGTTCATTGGGTCGTTCCTTCCTGTGTTTCGTTCCCAGTTCGCTTGGGACATGTGGAGGAACGGACGGTTTTCCGGATAAGTTTCAGATTGTTTCGCGAAATCGGAAAATAGTTTGAAATTTTCTTCGACGCACCTGAAACCCCTATATTTACTGGTACAAACAAAACTGCCGTCGACCAATTTAGGATCAACGGCAGTACTTTTTTCGATCACAAATATTCTTATTTTCTAGTGATCCAAGAAAACTATATCTTCGTAACGGCGCCCTTGGCCACTATGGGACCATGCGGATTGCCATCTGGCGAGCCACCGGCCTCCTCGAGGGTAATAGCCAGTACAGACCCTTCACCCCAACCGGCCATCACGTCAGGAGAGATCTCCACGGCACTCCGCTGATCGACGGGAATGACGCCCATGGAGATGGGGTTGTTGCCGCCCTGAATGGCCCAGAGCTCGAAATCCTTGTTCGGGACAGCGTCGCCCGAAAGCGCAGTGAGCCGAACATTGCCGCTGCCATCATAGAGAGCGACAAACTTGACGGCGCTGCCTTCTTCCTCGAGCGCGGCGACCAGTTGCGTGGTCAGACTTGAAACGTCGCTGGCAGGCTGCATCAGATTGAAGCCCACGGCAGCCACGGCAACCGCAAGGGCGCCGGCAGCAATTGAACGCCACACCATCAGGCTCTCCCAGAAGCTGGCCGTCGGACGTGCCTTGACCACGTCGCCAAAGGCGCGTGCTTCGATAGCGGCGTAGATGTGGCCGGGAACGGGGGTTTCTTCGTATTCCTCGTTGAGCGCGGCAAAGCGCGACACCCAGAAGTCGCGTTCGGCACGCAGGCCCTGGTCGTTTTCGATCAGGCGACCGACGCGCTCGTGTTCGCCGCTGGAGAGAAGGCCGAGCACATACTCGGCCACCAGGGCGTTGCGGTCCTCGCCATCCTTGATGTGGTCATCTGTGCTCATGCGCTCAGGCAATCTTTCAGTTTGATCAGACTCCGGCGCAGCCAGGTCCGCATCGTGTTCAAAGGCACGGTATGACGGCTCGCCAGTTCCTCATAGCTATAGCCATCAAGATAGGCACCGCGCACCGCATCGGCACGATCAGGTTCGAGCGTGCCCAGACATTGTTCGATCTGGGCTCTTTCCTGGTTGTCCTGCGTGGCCCGCTCGGGAGAGGGACCAGCATCGGGAATTTCCAGCGCCACATCGATATCGTCAGAAACCGGGCGACGGGCCCGCAGAATATCCAGTGCGTGATTGCGTGCCACGGCAACGAGCCAGCTAATGGGGCTGGTATTGCCTGCCACGTAACGATCGGCGCGTTGCCAGATCTTCACATAGACTTCCTGAATGGCCTCCTCGGCTTCTGATCGGTCCTTCAAGATACGCAGGGTGACGCCAAAAAGTTTCGCGCTGGTCCGCTCATAAAGAGTGCGGAAGGCAGCGCGGTCGCGCAGGGCGCAGCGCGAAATCAGATCAGCGATGTCCTGGGACGGCGTCTGTGTCATCGTCATGGTATAGCGGACCTCCGGGCAGTGGCCCATCCCCCGCCTTGCCCCAGGCGCGGTCTGGCAAGAGGTTATACGCGCCTATCGCGGAAAAGGATCAGTCGCAAAACCGGTACAAGCGTCTTTTCCTTTGCAGCCGAATGCTCTATTCCCGGTGCGGACTTTTTATTGCCGTTCGACCAACCGATTGGGTCTGCCAAATGTCCGATAAAGCCGCCGAGACCGACCGGTTCAGCCACGATGCTGGCATTCTGGCCCAGGCGCTGCCCTATATGCAGCGCTATGAAGGAAAGACCGTTGTGGTCAAGTATGGCGGGCACGCCATGGGTGACGCCAAGCTGGGTCAAGCCTTTGCCCGCGACATCGCCCTGCTCAAGCAGTCCAAGGTCAATCCGATTGTGGTGCATGGCGGTGGGCCGCAGATCGCGCTGATGCTGAAGAACCTTGGCATTGAATCCAAGTTCGAAGGTGGGCTGCGCGTTACCGACAAGCGGACGATGGAAGTGGTCGAGATGGTCCTGGCCGGCTCGATCAACAAGGAAATCGTGGCGCTGATCAATGCCGAGGGCGAATGGGCAATCGGCCTGTGCGGCAAGGACGGCAACATGGTGTTTGCCCGCAAGGCCGAAAAGACCGTCAAAGATCCGAACTCCAATATCGAGCGCGTGCTTGATCTGGGCTATGTCGGTGAGCCGGTCGAGGTGGACCGCACCCTGCTCGATCTGCTGGCCCGTTCAGAGCTGATCCCGGTGATTGCGCCAGTGGCGCCGGGTCGCGATGGCAATACCTACAATATCAATGCCGATACCTTTGCTGGCGCGATCGCCGGATCGCTGGGTGCCAAGCGCCTGCTGTTCCTGACCGACGTACCCGGCGTGCTCGACAAGGACGGCACGCTGATCCCCGAGCTGAGCGTGCGTGAAGCCAAAGAACTGATCGCTAATGGCACCATTTCGGGCGGCATGATCCCCAAGGTGGAAACCTGCTTTGCCGCGCTCGAAGATGGTGTGGAAGGCGTGGTCATTCTCAATGGCAAGCAGCCCCATGTGGTGCTGGTCGAGCTGTTCACCGAGTTTGGTGCCGGCACGCTGATCATTCGCTAGGGCGCGCTCCGAAACTACACGAGAAAGGCCGCCATTTCTGGCGGCCTTTTGTTTTGGGATCAGACCTCGACCACAGCTGGGGCCGCGCCGGGTCGCTGTGCTGGCACAACCCGCTTGAACAGCGGGGATAGCAGCAGCACCACACTGAAACTGCCCATGACATAGAGCAGGGCTGTGCTGGCGGCACCGGCAAAGGCAGCGTGCTGGCTGGAGCCAGCGGCGAATGCTGTGCCCAGATTGCCAAAGAACAGCTCGCCGATA
Source organism: Devosia sp. J2-20 (assembly GCF_055808475.1). Lineage (NCBI taxonomy): Bacteria > Pseudomonadati > Pseudomonadota > Alphaproteobacteria > Hyphomicrobiales > Devosiaceae > Devosia > Devosia sp. J2-20. The sequence goes on from NZ_CM147870.1 coordinate 3,329,225, forward strand.
ATGGCCACGCCCAGCGCGCCACCGACCTGCTGGAAGGCCTGTAGCGATCCCGAACCGGCCCCGGCGTCGCGCGGTGGCACATTGGCCAGCACGAGCTGGAACAGCGAGGAGAAGCCCAGGCCCAGCCCGATACCGGCAATCAATAGCGGCGGCAGAAAGGCCCAGTGATCAATGCTGTCGGTTACACCCGCGATATAGAAATGCAGCAGACTAATGCCCACCGTGATCAGTGCGCCAGCTGCAGCCAGACGGGCGCGCAAAAACCGCGCGCCAAAGCGGCCGGCAATGGCCGAGGCAACCAGAACACCGACCGAGAAGGGCGTGTTGGTCAGACCCGATTCGAGTGGAGTGAAGCCAAAGCCACCTTGCAGGAGCAGGGAAATTACCATGAACATGCCGGGAATGCCCGAGGCAAAAATGGTGGTGACAAAGGCGCCGAACATGAACTGCTGATTGGTAATCAGATCGAAGTTGAGCAATTGCGACAGACCAGCGGCAGCGCGGGCGCGGGTCCACAGGACAAACAGCACCAGCAGCACCAACCCTGTCGCGATCATGGCAAACGCCCAAAGCGGCCAGCCATAGGCGCGCCCCTCGATGATGGGGAAGATCACGCACAAAATGCCCAGACCAAACAGCAGGATGCCGACATAGTCGTTACGCAGGACCGCATGGCCGGGAAGCCGCGGGATGAGGAACCAGCCTGCAACCACGGCGGCGATGCCGATGGGAATGTTGACCAGAAAGATTGGCTGCCAGTCCAGCCCGAACAGATTGGCCGAGACCAGAACGCCGCCCAGAATGGGGCCACAAACGGCGGCCAGACCCGCGGACAGGCCAAACAGGGAGAAGGCCTGACCGCGTTCGTGGGGCGGGAAGGTGACCGTGGCGATGGCCAGCACCTGCGGGGTCATCATGGCGCCAGCCAGACCCTGAATGACACGGGCCGCGATGAGGAGTTCGATATTGGGAGCCAGACCACACAGCGCCGAGGCGGCCGTGAAACCGGCAACGCCCCACAGGAACAGCGTGGTGCGCCCGACAATGTCGCCGAGCCGTCCGAATGGCAGCAGGCCCAGGGCAAAGGCCAGAATATAGCCCGCGACAACCCATTCAATCTGGTTGTCCGTGGCACCCAGCCCTTCGCGCATGGAGGGCAGCGCCACATTGACGATGGTGACGTCGATCAGGTTCATGAAATTGGCAATAAGCAGCACGAACAGCGCCGGCCAGCGGCGTGGATCGGGCGCGTCGGTGGCCATCTGGCCCCCTGCTGCGGCTGAGTGAGCAGACATCAGGAATGATCCTCTAATAATTTGGGGTCGGCAATGAAGGCCCGCTCCACTTCGGCTATCAAAAGGTCGAGCGGGAACCGGGTGGAAAAGCCTTTGCGCCAGTGATCGGACAGGGCGCCGGTGGTGATCAGGGCAGCACTGGTGGGGTCAAGATTGGCGCGAAACATGCCTTCGGCTATGCCGCGGGCAAAGATCTCGGCAAACTCGTCGCGCCAGTGGTCGTACATGGGCTGCATGATGTCGCGAATGGCGGGCTCAATCCGGGCCTTTTCAGTCAGCACGGTCAGCACGATGACCAGTTCTGGCATATCGAGAGTGGTTTCACGGAAATCTGCGAATTCGAGTCGCAGCAGTTCCAGCGCTGTCTTGCCTTGGCGCGAATTGCGCTGGGCCTGAACCCTGAAATCGTGCCGAATGCTCTCGGCCACCAGCGCGACCAACTCGGCCTTGGAAGGCACGTGATAGTGCAGCGTGGCAATGTTGATGCCGACGCGTTCGGCAATGTCGCGTGTGCGCAGACCCTCAAGGCCTTTTTCCACGATGATGTCGCGTGCAGCTGCCGCAATGGCCAGTCGGCGCTCATTACCGCTTTCGCGTCTGGTGGGTGGGCTATCTTGGGTCATGCGGTCCTCTGAACGCGGCTGCTATACACCCGTGACATTTATCAATCAATCATTTGATTGAGAATAATGTCAGCTGCGCATAGGCCCGCTTGCATGCGTGCGGATTCCCAAACTTCCGAACCGGCAACTGTCTCGAACTGTCTCCCCTCCCCTGTCTTCGCCCCCAAGCCCATACAGGTCATCAAGCGCGCACGGATTGGCGCGCCACTGTTGACAAATCTGCCGCCAAAGCGTTGCTCGCGGACATCATTGGAGTGCCCGCCATGCAGGATTATGTCCGCCGCATCCTCACCTCATCGGTCTATGAAGTGGCCGAGGAAACACCGCTGGAAAAAATGGTCATGCTCTCGGCGCGACTGGGCGTTGATGTGCAGCTCAAGCGCGAGGACATGCAGCCGGTCTTTTCGTTCAAGATCCGTGGCGCGCATAACCGGATTGCCCAGCTCAGCGCCGATGAGAGGGCGCGTGGGGTCATCTGTGCCTCGGCAGGCAATCACGCGCAGGGCGTTGCGCTGTCAGCCAGTCGGCTGGGTATCAAGGCGGTTGTGGTGATGCCTACCACCACGCCGGTGATCAAGATCAATGCAGTGCGCAAGCGTGGCGGCGAGGTAGTGCTGTTTGGCGACGGCTTTGATGCAGCCCGCGCCCATGCAGCCAATCTGGCCGAAAAGCACGGCTATGTGGTGGTGCATCCCTTTGACGACCCCGACGTGATTGCCGGGCAAGGCACGGTGGGCATGGAATTGCTGCGCCAGCATCCGGGCCCTATCGGGGCGATCTATGTACCGGTTGGTGGTGGCGGGCTGGCAGCGGGCATTGCCGCCTTCGTCAAGTTTCTGCGCCCCGAAATCCGGGTGATCGGGGTCGAGCCCGAAGAGGCTGCCAGCATGAAGGCTGCGATTGCAGCAGGCCATCCAGTTGCGCTGGACCAGGTCGGGCTGTTTGCCGATGGCGTGGCCGTGCGGCAGGTGGGCGATGAGACCTTCCGGCTGTGCCGCGAACTGCTCGATGACATTGTCACCGTCAGTGCCGATGAAATCTGTGCGGCGATCAAGGATATCTTTGACGATCACCGCGCCATTGCCGAACCGGCCGGCGCTCTGGCGCTGGCGGGTCTGCGCCGTCAGGTCGAACAGGGCGAAGCGCCCGAGGGCGCGCTGATTGCCATCAATTCGGGCGCCAATGTCAATTTCGACAGGCTGCGTTACGTTGCTGAACGGGCCGAGATTGGCGAGCGCGCCGAGGCGCTGCTGGCGGTGGAGATCCCGGAGCGCCCCGGCAGCTATCGGGCGTTCATGCGTCTGTTGGGACCGCGCGCGATCACCGAATTCAACTACCGCTTTGCCCATGGCGAGAGCGCCAAGATCTTCGTTGGCATCAAGCTGACCGGTGGCGATGCCGAGAAACACGAGATCATCGCGCTGCTGCGCAAGAATGATCTGGGCGTGATCGACCTGACCGACAATGAAGTGGCCAAGCTGCATGTGCGCCACATGGTGGGTGGCCGGGTCAAGGACCTCAGCGACGAAGTGGTCTATCGCTTCCAGTTTCCCGAGCGGCCCGGCGCCTTGCTGAAATTCCTTGAAGGGCTCAACGACGCCTGGAATATCTCGCTGTTTCACTACCGCAACCATGGTGCCGATTATGGCCGCGTGCTGGTCGGGGTTCAGGTACCGGCGGAAACCCACGCCGATTTCATCGCTCATATCGATGCAGTTGGATTTCCCTATTGGGCGGAAACCGACAATCCAGCCTATCGGCAGTTTTTATGAGAACAGTTTGAGTGTCGCGACAGCGCAATAAACACGCAATAGTATGACAGGCCCTATTTGTGGCTGCTTTGCATTGCAATTGGACTGCTGCAACGCCATTTGCAAAAGTTCAGACCACAAGAATTTTTGACGACGCCTAGCCGCTAAAAAATCAAAGCAATAACCAGCCGGAGACGCCATATGTGGACCACCAGAACAACCATTGTGATGCTGATGAGTGGCGTGGCCACCATCGCCTCGCTGGGTCAGGCCAGCGCGCTTGAAGCCCAGGCCTTTGTTGATCGCCTGACGGCGGTGTACAAATCGGCGGGGTTGGATTTTGAGTTTGGCGCCGCCACCATGGACGGCGACACCATCATTGTCGATGGCGTGACCATCTCGCCAGAAATGCATGGCGGTCAGGATCCGATGCACCTTGACACTGAGATCACCTTCTCGGGCGTCACCGAGGGTGACGATGGCAGCTACTATGCCGACAGTGCCACCATTCCCGACATCGAAACCGAATTTGCCGATGATCCCAAGGGAGAGTTCAGCCTCAAGGATATCCGGATCGAGGACCTGTATGTTCCCGGTGAAGATCCTGTGCCGGCCATTGCCAATATGCAGCTGGTGGGCGCGATGAGCACAGGCCCGCTGTCGGTGCGCCGCGCTGGTGAGGAAGTGATCGCCTTTGAGAGCTTTGTGAACAACTACAGCTACAATCCCGCTCAGGGCAGCGCTGATCTGGTCGATATGCAGTCGAGCGTGCTGATCAGCGGCATTGAGGCTGATCTGTCGAGCGTGAGCGAGGAAGACCCCGGCGCCGGTGCAATCATCGAGGCGCTGGGCCTGACCCAGATTTCGGGCGATATCAGCCAGGAATCTTCCTGGTCGATGGCCGACGGTCATCTGACGATCGATGAATTCCTGTTCGACTTCGCCGACGTCGGTGCGCTGGATATTCAGGCTGAAGTAACGGGCCTGACGCCAGCGGTGATCGAGCAGATCGTTGCCATGCAGGCCAATATGGAAGCCGGTGGCGAAATGACCGACGAGAAGGCCCAGGCGCAGATGATGCAGGGCATGGCCATCATGCAGGGCGTCTCGATCGTGGGCGCTTCGGTGCGCTATGACGATGCGTCGCTGGCCAGCAGCCTGATCGATTTCTTTGCAACCCAGTCGGGCGCCGACCGCGACACCTTTGTGGCAGGTCTGAAATCAATGCTGCCCATGATGATCGGCGAGACCGGCATTCCGGCTCTCAAGGATATCGTGGTGCCGCCTGTTGAGGCATTCCTGGACAATCCCGAGAGCCTTGAAGTGCGCATTGCGCCACCATCGCCAACCTCGGCGCTGGTGCTGATGGCCGCCGCCGCCAATCCAGCCGGCCTGATCAAGGCGCTTGGCCTGGTTGTCGAAGCCAATATGCCGCTCGAATAGAGCCCGAAGGAGAGCGGCGCAGCCGTGCCGCTCTCCAGGCCGTGAGATGAAACATTCAGGAATTTCGGGCATAGTGGCGACATGAATGATTTGACGCCACCGATCCGCAGCCTGAGCCATGTCACCGACTGGGTGTTTGACCTGGACAACACCCTGTATCCGCGCAGCTGCAATCTGTTCGCGCAGATCGACATCAAGATCACCGAATATGTGATGGGGCTGACCCAGCTTGAGTTCGATGCCGCGCGAACCCTGCAGAAGGGCTATTACCGCGATTTCGGCACGACGCTGAACGGCTTGATGAGCCAGCACAAGGTCGACCCGGACCACTTTTTGGATACCGTGCACGCCATCGACTATTCACCGGTCGATCCGCATCCCGATCTGGTGGCGGCGATCCGTGCCCTGCCCGGTCGTAAGTTCATTCTGACCAATGGCGATACCGGCCATGCCCGCGCCGTACTGGCCAAGCTGGGCGGCGGCGACCTGTTCGAGCATGTGCACGACATCCGCGCCATGACCTATGTGCCCAAGCCGCATCGCCAGGCCTATGAGGGCTTCTTTACCCTGCACGACATCGACCCCACCAGCGCGGTGATGTTTGATGATCTCGAGAAGAACCTTGTGGTGCCCCATGATGTGGGCATGGCTACCGTGCATGTGGTGGCAGGCGAGGATTTTGCCCATGATCAGGTCGAGGCCTGGGAGCTGGGTCGCAGCAACGGTCCGCATATCCATCACATTACCGATGATCTGGCCCGCTTCCTGCGCGAGCGCCCCTGATCAGATATTGTTGAGGTGAAGCAGATTGCCGTCGGGGTCCTTGAACCAGACGGCCTTGAAGTCACCCGCCACATGCACATCGCCACGCCGCTCGATGGTGTCGTAATGCTCGAAGGTCACGCCCTTGGCCTGAAGGTCGGCGACAATGGCGTCAAACTGGTCCCCCACACCCCAGACCACCGCATTGGCCTGATTGGTGCCTGCATGTTCTGAGACATAGACAATCAGTGACGTGGTGCCCGTGCGCAACTGGAGCACATTGCCGTCATCCTTGATCAGCTCAAGGCCCAGAATGGTGGTGTAATAGTCGCGCGCGCGGCCAATGTCGGTAACGGCCAGAATGGCTGAAGAATCGATGTCGCTGAGCATGTGGCAAACCCTGCGGGCCCTGGTTGGGATAACTGAGAATAAGCCGGTGCAACCAAGTGGTCCAGCGGCGGGTTTACAGCGTGCACGTCAAATTGTATGACAAATCAGTCCATCGGCAATTGCCGATGGAACGAGGGGCGGTCCAGTGCCGCAAAACAGCAGGAAAATCTCATGGAATATCGTCGCTTGGGCAAATCTGGCCTCAAGGTCAGTGAAGTCTCGCTTGGAAGCTGGGTCACCTTCTCCAAGCAGGTGGATCACTCCGAAGCCATGGCCCTGATGAGCCTGGCCTATGACGAAGGCATCAATTTTTTCGACAACGCCGAAGGTTATGAGGCCGGCGAGTCCGAAACCCTGATGGGCGCTGCGCTCAAGGATCTGGGCTGGAGCCGCGATAGCTTTGCAGTGTCCTCCAAGGTGTTCTGGGGCGGCAGCAAGCCAACGCAGAAGGGGCTGAGCCGCAAGCATGTCACCGAGGCGTGCCACGCCGCACTCAAGCGGCTGCAGGTGGATTATCTGGACCTGTATTTCTGCCACCGTCCCGACATCGACACCCCGATCGAGGAAACCGTCTGGGCGATGCACAATCTGGTGACGCAGGGCAAGATCTTGTACTGGGGTACCTCGGAGTGGAACGCCCAGCAGTTGACCGAAGCCTGGGCCGTGGCCAAGGACCTCAAGATCACCCCGCCCGTGATGGAGCAGCCGCAGTACAATCTGTTCACGCGCGAAAAGGTCGAGAATGATTATCTGCCGCTTTATGACCTGATGGGTCTGGGTACGACGATCTGGTCGCCCCTGGCATCGGGCGCCTTGACCGGCAAATACAATGACGGCATCCCCGATGACAGCCGCCTGAACCTGCCCGGCTATGAATGGCTCAAGGACGCCTGGACCAGCGACGAGGGCAAGGCCAAGCTCGAAAAGATCCGCCAGCTGGCCGATCTCGCCAAGCAAGCGGGCATGCCGATCCATCACATGGCGCTGCTGTGGTGCCTGCGCAATCCGCACGTCTCGACGGTTATCCTGGGCGCGTCCAAGAAGTCCCAGCTGGCAGACAATCTGTCGGCGCTAGACAACAAGGCCAAACTCACGCCCGATGTGATCGAAAAGATCGAAGCGATCATGGGCAATAAGCCTGCTGAACGGCAGCGCTTCTAGCTGCATGTGCAGGCCTTCGCGCGCGTAGCGCGAAGGCCTGCGCTTTTGGCATGGTGGCTTGCCACGCAAATCAGTTTCAGAGTGCGCCGCGCCGGGATAACATGGCGACATGACCGACCTTCCCGGGCGCCGACCACCGCCCATCCCCGAACAGACCCCCAGTTTCCGCGAGCGCATAGATAATCTGCGCCATCTCGGGCGTCTGCTGGCGCAGATCTGGCGCACCAGCAAACCACTGATGGCGGCCAGCATCGGCTTACGCCTGGTGGCCTCACTGCAGCCCATTGCCATGCTGTATGTGGGAAAGCTGATCATCGATGAAGTGGTGCGCCTGACGGGCATAGCCGCGCCGGGGCCGGGCTTTGCCGAGTGGTGGAGCAGTGGCGCGTTGACACCCGTCATTGCGCTGCTTGTGATCGAACTGGCGCTGGTGCTGGCATCGGACCTGCTGAACCGCGCCACCGGGCTGGTGGATTCCATTCTGTCGGAGTTGCACTCCAATACCGTCAGCGTCGAGTTGATGGCCCACGCCGCTCGGCTCGATCTGGTGCATTTCGAGTCCGCTGAATACCAGGACAAGCTGGAGCGCGCGCGGCGTCAGGCGGCAGGGCGCAATGCGCTGCTCAGTCAGATGTTTGGGCAGGCGCAGGATATCATCACCGTGGCCACGCTGGCAGCGGGTCTGTTCATCTATGCGCCGTGGTTGATCCTGCTGCTGCCGATCAGCTTTGTGCCGGCGGTGTGGGGCGAGGCACGGTTCAACACGCTGGCCTATATGGTGAGCCGCTGGCGCACGCCCGAGCGGCGCGAACTGGAATATATCCGCCATGTCGGGGCCAGCGCCGAGACCGCCAAGGAGATCAAGCTGTTCGGTCTGGGCGGCTTCCTGATCGAGCGTTTCAAGACGCTGGCGCAGCGCATCTTTGCCGATAATCGCCGCATCGCCATGCAGCGTTCTTTCTGGGGCGCGCTGTTCTCGGCGATTTCCTCGCTGACCTATTACGGTGCCTATGGTTTCATTGTCTGGCGCACGATCATCGGCGACTTCTCGATTGGTGACCTGGCGTTCCTGTCGGGCTCATTCCTGCGCCTGAACGGGTTGTTCCAGAAACTGCTGCTGGGCTTTACCCAGATTGCCGGCCAGTCGATGTATCTTGATGACCTATTCTCATTCTTTGAGATCGAACCGGGCATCGTCTCGCCAGCTGAGCCCGAGCCGTTTCCAGACCCGATCGAGCAGGGCATCGTGTTCGAGAATGTAGGTTTCCGCTATCCCGATACCGAGACCTGGGCCCTGCGCCATCTCAGTTTCACGCTCAAGGCCGGCGAAACGCTGGCGCTGGTGGGCGAGAACGGGGCAGGCAAGACCACCATCGTCAAGCTGCTGACCCGGCTGTACGACCCCGATGAAGGGCATATCACCGTGGACGGCATCGACCTCAAGGATTTCGCCGTCGCCGACATCCACGCCCATATCGGGGTGATCTTTCAGGATTTCATTCGCTACAGCCTGTCGGCCCGCGACAATATCGGGGTTGGCCGGGTTGAGGCGCAGGGCGATATGGCGCGCATTGCCAGCGCTGCCGAACGCAGCCTGGCCGATGCGGTGATCGCCAAGTTGCCGCAGGGGTATGACCAGCAACTGGGGCGCCTGTTCAAGAAGGGGCGCGATCTCAGCGGGGGCGAATGGCAGAAGGTCGCCATTGCCCGCGCCTATATGCGCGATGCAGGTCTGATCATTCTGGATGAACCAACGGCCGCGCTGGACGCCAAGGCGGAAGCCGAAGTGTTTGCCCGCTTCAAAAGTCTGGCGGCAGGCAAGACGGCGGTGATCATCTCGCACCGCTTTTCGACCGTACGGATGGCGGACCGCATTTTGGTGATGGAAAATGGCTCCATACTTGAATCGGGCAGCCACGCAGAACTGCTGGCGCTGCGTGGTCACTATGCCGAATTGTTCGAATTGCAGGCGGCGGGCTATCGCTAGCGTGGACGCACCAGCACCCGCCCCTTGATCTCGCCGGCCAATATCTGATCGGCCGCGGCGGGCAGTTCTTCGAGGCCGATTTCGCGCACCAGATCGCCATAAGCAGCTATGTCGAACGTCTCTGCTATGCGCTGCCAGGCGGCAATACGGGTGTCGAAAGGCTGCATGACGCTATCGATGCCGATCAGGGTAACGCCGCGCAGAATGAACGGCAGTACATTGGTTTCCAGACCAATACCGGCGGCATTGCCCAAGGCGGCAACCGCGCCATCATATTTGACCTGTTTGAGCAGCTTGCTGAGCACCTTGCCCCCGACGCAATCAATGGCCGCGGCCCAGCGGGCAGATTCCAACGGCTTGTCGGGCTGCGCGAGAAACTCGTTGCGATCGACAATGCAGGCGGCGCCCAGCGCAGTGAGCGCCTCGGCATGCTGAGGACGCCCCGACAGGGCCGCCACGGTGTAGCCCAGCTTGGCGAGCAGGGCGGTTGCAATGGAGCCGACACCACCGGCGGCGCCCGTAACCAGCACCTCGCCCGATGCGGGGGTCAGCCCTGCCGCCTCCAGACGGTTGATCGAGAGCATGGCGGTCAGCCCCGCCGTGCCTACCACCATGGCTTCACGCGTGCTCAACCCGCCGGGCAGTGGCACCAGCCAGTCGGCATTGACGCGGGCGCGCTCGGCAAAGCCGCCCCATTGCACCTCACCGACCCGCCAGCCGGTGAGCACCACCTTCTGGCCGACCGCGTAGCGATCATCGGCGCTGTCTCGGACCGTGCCGGCAAAATCGACGCCAGCGACATGGGGATAGTTGCGCACCAGACCACCGCCCCCGGTCAGGCACAGGCCATCCTTGTAGTTGAGGCCGGCCCAGTCGATATCGATGGTCACATTGCCCTCGGGCAAACGCGCCTCGTCGATTTCAGTGACAGCGGAGCTGACCTTGCCCGCGTCGTCGCGGTCGGTGAGAAGTGCGCGAAATCCCATGGGGTGATCCTTCATCGTGATCGTTGTTGGGGGCAGTCTGCCCTGTTGGGTTCGATTTTCCAATCCGCCCTTTGGCGCGATCAATCGTCCTGCTGGGCGCAGCATCATGACCGCGCGTTAAGGCTGAAATGTGCGCCAACTTGCATAAGGGTCCAGTTGCGCCTATATTGACGTCATACGTTTCAGCGCATCATAGCTGTCCGACAGCCGGATTACCGGTCTATTGGCTTTCCTGATTTTTGCGAGCGTGTTGTACCGACCAGCATGGTGCTGGGCGGTCGCGATGCCGTTGGCCGCATTTCGTGCGCCTGCATCGCGCTATTAGAGCATGGCCAGCGTATCGCGGCCCCACAATTAAGACTGGTTCTGGCGCATTGCTGGACCAAATGAGAGATAATGACACAGTTTGATTTCCAGGCGCCTGCCGCGCTTTTTCTTGGCAGCGACTGGCACGTAGCGGCAGCCCAAGGCTCCCGCAAGTTTCGTACCGCAGCCCAGGCCCTTTGCTTCGCACTAGAAGAAGCGGCCCCGGTCAGTCTCAAGGGCGCAAGCCTGGAGGTGAACGGCAAGCGCTATAGCAATCACGAGATGATCTGGCTTCACAGGAGCCCCGATTATCCGCTGCCGCGCAAGAAGCTGCAAAAGCTTTCCCGGGCCCGTTCGCGGGCTTCTGCCATCAAGGAGCCGACATGACGTTCAATTACAATGCCGCCGCCGAGCTGTTCCCCAGCCGCCGGGTGGCCAAGTCGCAGCAGACCCAGTATCGCCGCTTTCCAAAGGCTGCCGAAGCCATTCGCTTCTGCATGGAAGAGCTGCCCGAAGCCGGGCTTGGCGGCACGATCCTCGAGGTCCGTGGCGGTCGTTTTGATGGCCAGGCCATCAAGGCTCTTTATGAAGCTGAAGACTATCCGCTGCCGCGTCAGGAAGTTGCCGCCTAGGCACCCGACCAGCGCGTTGCGCTAGTATCACATAAAAAACAGGCGGACGCTCGATCGAGTGTCCGCCTGTTTTGCTGTGGTCGTGGGCGCGCCTTAGGCGGCCTGGACGATCTCGACCAGCTCAACGTCAAACACCAGATCCTGCCCGGCAAGCGGGTGGTTGGCGTCGACCTTGACGATTGAATCGTCGACTTCCACGACACGAATGGGCAGCATGGAGCCGTCGGCCGTCTTGGCCTGGAGCTGCGTGCCCACTTCAATATCGATGCCGGCGGGCACCTTGGCGCGTTCCAGCGTCTGGACGGCTTCAGCGCGGTGCGGGCCATAGGCCTCGTCGCACGGAATGGTCACGGTGGATTTGGCGCCCTGCTCCATGCCGGTGATGTGCGCTTCAAGGCCACGGATCACCTGGCCTTCGCCAAGGGTGAACTGTAGTGGCTCGCGCCCTTCGGATGAATCAAAGGCAGTGCCGTCGGTGAGACGACCGGCATAGTTGATACGAACGGTATCCCCGGTTTTTGCTTCGGTCATGGCTGTTCTCCTATTCAAGGGGGCCGAGAAGAGGCCCAGTCTGGATCAGCCGCACGCCCGATTACGCACGACGGTGACCCCATTATGTAGGCAAAAGCGGCATAATTTAAACCGTTTGGGGGCAGAAACTTTGACGGGGCCGATTACTGTGCGGAGAACCAGGCCACCAGTTCAGCGCTATTGCGCACGCCAACAGCGCGCATCAGGCGCAGTCTGTGGGCCTCCACGGTTCGGCGACTAAGCCCTATTTCCTCGGCGATCAGCGCATTGGTCTTGCCCTGGGCCACCAGCGTCAATATCTGGCGCTGCCGTCCGGTCATGGCAGCCTCGGTCACCGGCCGGCTCATCGGCTCAAAGCAATAGAGCGCTTCAGCGAAGGGGTCAGTGTCGTGGCGCGAGCGGCCATTGACGCGGCACCAGAAACGCCGCCCGCCTGCCCCCACCATGATGCGCTCGTCATAATAGACCTGACCACCCGGCAAATGGTTGCGCCACATCTGCCCGGTGCGGACAAAATCGGCGATCTTGGGATAGAGCCGTGAGAAACTCTGGTCGACCAGTTCGTGGCGCCCAAAGCCGAACAGGCCGGCAAACTCGGCATTGCAATCGCGAATGATGCGATGGCTGGCAAATACCATCGGCACCGGAATATCGCCCAATGCGAAGCGTGGCATGGCCCGGTCGGCGGCCGATAAAGCAGGTGCATCCATAGGGTATAAATACGACTAACCGGGCAGCCTCAGCAAGACCTAGCCTTGAGCAAAGGCCGGCGCTGCGGGGAGCAGGGTTGCGCCCTATCCAGAACACTGTGAGGAGGACGGGCTGTGCAGAAAGTCTATGCGGACGCCACTGACGCGCTTGCCGGATTGCTGAAAGACGGAATGGTGGTGATGGCCGGCGGCTTTGGCCTGTGCGGCATTCCTGAATCACTGATCGCGGCGATCAAACAGTCGGGCGCCAAGGATCTGACGGTTATTTCCAACAATGCGGGCGTGGACGGCATCGGGCTGGGCACGCTGCTGGAGACCCGGCAGATCAAGAAAATGATCTCATCCTATGTGGGTGAGAACAAGCTGTTCGCCCAGCAATATCTGGCGGGCGAGCTGGAGATCGAGTTTACCCCACAGGGCACGCTCGCCGAACGCATCCGGGCCGGTGGCGCGGGCGTTCCCGCCTTCTTCACCAAGACCGGCGTGGGCACGCTGATTGCCGAGGGCAAGGAAGTGCGCGAATTCGACGGCGAGGACTATGTCATGGAGCGCGGTCTGGTGGCCGATGTCGCCGTGGTGCACGCCTGGAAAGGCGATGCGGAAGGCAATCTGGTTTACCGGAAGACGGCGCGGAACTTCAATCCGATGATGGCGACCGCCGGCAAGATCACCGTGGCCGAGGTTGAACATCTGGTCGAGACCGGCGCGATCGAGCCTGATCAGATCCACACGCCGGGTATTTTCGTGTCTCGGCTGATCCATGTTCCCAATCCGGTCAAACATATCGAGCAGCGCACCGTGCGGTCGCGCGCCACTGCGGAGGCAAACTGATGGCCTGGACACGCGAACAGATGGCGGCCCGCGCCGCGCGCGAACTCAAGGACGGCTTCTACGTCAATCTGGGCATTGGCATTCCCACACTGGTGGCCAATTTCATTCCGGACGGCATGGATGTGCGCCTGCAGAGCGAAAATGGCATGCTGGGCATGGGCCCCTTCCCGTTCGAGGGCGATGAAGATGCCGACCTGATCAATGCGGGCAAGCAGACGATCACCGAGTTGCCAATGACCAGCTTTTTCTCCAGTGCCGACAGCTTCGGAATGATCCGGGGGGGCATATCGATCTGTCCATTCTGGGCGCCATGCAGGTGGCCGAAAATGGCGATCTGGCAAACTGGATGATCCCGGGCAAGATGGTCAAGGGCATGGGCGGCGCCATGGATCTGGTGGCCGGCGTCAAGCGCGTGGTGGTGGTGATGGAACACGAGGCCAAGGGCACGCCTAAGCTGCTCAAGGCCTGCACCCTGCCGCTGACCGGTCAGCGCGTTGCCGATCTGGTGATCACCGATCTGGGCGTGTTCACCATCGCCCGGACCGGGGAGCCATCCATGGTATTGATTGAACTGGCCGATGGCGTCTCGCTTGACGAAGTGACGGCCAAGACTGAAGCGGCGTTCAGCGTTCAGCTGGACCAGGAGTAGCAAGATGCGTGATATTGTAATCGTAGGCGCCGCCCGCACCGCTGTAGGCGCCTTCATGGGTAGCCTCGCCAGCGTGCCCGCCCACGAGTTGGGTGCTGTGGCCATCAAGGCGGCTCTGGAGCGATCTGGTGTTTCTCCCGACGATGTCGATGAAGTCATTCTGGGTCAGGTGCTGACAGGCGGCGCGGGTCAGAACCCGGCTCGCCAGGCCGCTATGGCGGCAGGCATTGGCCAGTCAGCCACCGCATGGGGCCTCAATCAGGTGTGCGGCTCGGGCCTGCGCGCCGTGGCGCTGGGCATGCAGCAGATCGCCATGGGCGACGCGGAGATCATCGTTGCCGGTGGGCAGGAATCGATGTCGCTGTCGCCGCATTGCCAGCAATTGCGGGCACCGGCAAAAATGGGCCCGATCACCCTTGTGGACACCATGATGAGCGATGGTCTGGTGGACGCGTTTGGCGGCTATCACATGGGCATCACGGCCGAGAATGTGGCGCGCAAATTCGATATCAGCCGGGACACCCAAGACGCCTTCGCGCTGGCCTCCCAGCAGAAGGCTGCCGCAGCGCGGCAGGCCGGGCGTTTTGTTGACGAAATCGCACCGGTCACCATCAAGACCCGCAAGGGCGAGATCGTTGTCGATCAGGATGAATATATCCGCGCTGACGCCAGCGCCGAGGCACTGGCCAAGCTTCGACCAGCCTTTGACAAGGCGGGCAGCGTCACCGCCGGCAATGCATCGGGCATCAATGACGGCGCGGCGGTGCTGGTACTGATGAGCGCCGAGGAAGCTGCCAAACGCGGTCTGACGCCACTGGCGCGCATTGCCAGCTGGGCCACGGCGGGTGTTGACCCCGCACTAATGGGTACAGGCCCCATTCCGGCCTCGACCAAGGCGCTGGTTAAGGCGGGATGGAGCAGCGGCGATCTGGATCTGATCGAAGCCAATGAGGCCTTTGCGGCGCAGGCCTGCGCGGTCAATCAAGCGATGGCCTGGGCGCCTGAAAAGGTCAACGTCAATGGCGGCGCCATTGCGATTGGCCACCCGATCGGCGCCTCGGGCGCGCGCGTGCTGGTGACCCTGCTGCACGAGATGGTGCGGCGCGACGCACACAAGGGCCTGGCGACCCTGTGCATTGGCGGCGGCATGGGTGTGGCGCTGTGTGTCGAGCGCCCGTGAGCGCGTTGCGATCCCTTGCGCCGGGGCATAGACTCCGGCGCAACTGATCGCGCAACAGAGACCGCACCATGGCCCGCCCACCGACAACTGAACGCTGGCCAGCTTCCAATGGCCTGGCCAGTATTGAAGAGGCTGTGGGCGCCTTCAGCCTGCTGCGCGACTTCTTTGAAGGCGCCATTATCGTTGATGCCGACACCCACATCACCTGGATGGATGCGCGCTATCGCGAACTGCTCAAGCTGAACTCATCCTTTGACCCGATCGGCCTGCCGGTCGAAGATGTCATTCCCCATTCCCTGCTGCGGCGCGTGGTGGAAACAGGACGACCGATCCTGCTCGACATCATGAATTTCAACGAGCGGCAGTTTGTGGTCTGCCGCATCCCGCTCAAGGATGCCTCAGGCGCGGTGGAAGGGGCCATCGGCTTCGTCTTTTACGACAATGTCGATTATCTGGCGCCCATTCTGGACAAGTTCGAGACCCTGCACAAACAGCTGACCCGCGCCCAGGCGGCGCTGACGCGGGAGCGGCAGACCAAATATTCGCTGTCGAGCTTTGTCGGGCAGAGCGAAGCAGTCAGAGAGCTCAAGGCCATGGTGCGCCGGTTTGCGCTGCGCGACGGTGCTGCGCTCATTCTGGGGGAGACCGGCACCGGCAAGGAATTGCTGGCGCACGCTATCCATCAGCAATCTGACCGCGCCGATGGACCGTTTGTGGCGGTCAATATCGCCGCCGTGCCCGAGGCACTGCTCGAAGCGGAGTTCTTTGGCGTCGCACCGGGGGCCTATACCGGAGCGGACAAGAAACCACGCAAGGGCAAGTTCGAACTGGCCCATGGTGGCACGCTGTTTCTCGACGAAATCGGCGATATGCCGCCCGCCATCCAGGCCAAGTTCCTGCGCGTATTGCAGGAAGGCGAGGTCGAGGCGCTGGGGTCCAATACGGTCAAGAAGATCGATGTGCGTATCATCGCCGCGACATCACAGGATCTCGAAGCCAAGGTGGCCGACAAGAGCTTCCGCGCCGATCTCTATTACCGCATCGCGGTGCTGACCGTGCATGTCCCGCCCTTACGGGATCGGCGGGGAGGACATCGCCCTGATCTGCGAAGTGCTGCTCGAGCAGACCATGCGCGCGGCCGATGAGCGGGGCTGGGTGATTACACCCGAGGCTGTTGCCCTGCTGCAAAACCATGACTGGCCAGGCAATGTGCGCGAACTGCGCAATGTGCTGGAACGGGCGGCGGCGCTCGCGCCCAGCGAGGTGCTTGATGGCGCGGTGATCAGCCGCGCCATGCCGCCGGGCGCAGCCCGCTCGATGATCACAAGCACAAGCGGTCAGGCGCTGGCCCACACCATCGCCGACACCGAACGGCAGGCCATTATCGATGCTCTGGCGACCACGGGCGGTCAGAAGTCAGCGGCGGCCCTGCGGCTGGGCGTATCGCGGTCGCAGTTTTACGAGAAGCTGAAGCGCTACAATATCGACATCTGAGGTGTCCGGATTTCCGGACAGCTGTATGTTTTTCCGGACACCACCGCCGGACACTGCCATCGACACCCTCCAGAAACCGGCGTTTCTGAGTTGGCACGGAACTTGAAAGAGTACCGTCAAAACAAAGCGGGCCGCCAAAGGTCCGGATCAGGGTGGGGTATGAACACAAAGCGCGTGGCATTGGTCACCGGCTCAACGAGCGGCATTGGCTTGTCGATCGCCAGCAAATTTGCGGCGATGGGCTATGACGTGGCGATCAACAGCTTTGAGGCCGAACAGGATGCCGGTGCCGCGCTTGAAGCGCTGGCCGCCAGCGGCGCCAATGTACGTTACTTCCAGTCTGACCTGGCCGAAAATGGCGGCGGCTATGATTTGGTAGGCGCCGTAGTGGCCAGCTTTGGTCGGCTCGACGTGCTGGTCAACAATGCCGGCATCCAGAAGGTCGCGCCGATCGAGGAGTTTCCTCCCAGCGACTGGCAGCGCATTGTCGCGGTCAGTCTGGATTCGGCCTTTCACACCATTCGCGCCGCGCTGCCCGGCATGGCTGAGCGCGGCTGGGGGCGCATCATCAATATTGCCTCGGCCCATGGCCTGCGCGCCTCGCCCTTCAAGTCAGCCTATGTCGCCACCAAGCACGCTGTGGTCGGACTGACCAAGACAGTGGCGCTGGAGACGGCAGAGAAGGGCATTACGGTCAATGCGATCTGCCCGGGCTATGTCTGGACCCCACTGGTGGCGGCTCAGGTGGCTGACCAGGCTCGCGTGCATGGCATGAGCGAAGAGCAGGTCATGCGCGAAATCATCCTGGCGCCGCAGCCGACGCGCCAGTTCGTGCAGCCCGAAGAGATTGCGGAGATGGCCGGTTACCTATGTGGTGATCTGGCCCGTTCGATCACCGGGTCAACCATTTCCATCGACGGAGGGTGGACCGCCAAATGAGTGCAGCCATGAACCAGTCGCCTGTCGCATCGCCCAAGGCGGACATCATCCTGTCGGCGCGCGGCCTGACCAAACGCTTTTCCGGCTTCACGGCCGTGGACAGTGTCGATCTCGATATCAAGCGCGGGACCATCCACGCCCTGATCGGGCCCAATGGCGCGGGCAAGACGACATGCTTTAACCTGCTGACCAAGTTCCTGCAGCCCAGTGCTGGCAAGATCACCCTGAACGATCGGGACATCACGCGGCTGTCGGCCGCCGATATCTCGCGACGGGGTCTGGTGCGTTCGTTCCAGATTTCGGCGGTATTCCCGCAGCTCAGCGTGCTGGAAAATGTGCGCATTGCGCTGCAGCGCCGCCGTGGCGACAGCTTCGATTTCTGGCGCCCCGAAAAGGTATTGTCCGCCTATGACGAGGAGGCGAGCGCCCGCGTCGAAGAGGTCGGGCTATCGAGCCATTTGCACGAGCCTGCCGGCGAATTGAGCTATGGCCGCAAGCGGGCGCTCGAAATCGCCACCACGCTGGCACTGGAGCCCGAAATGCTGCTGCTGGACGAACCCATGGCCGGCATGGCGCAGGAAGATGTGGGGCGCATCTCGGCGCTGATCCGCAAGATTTCGGCCAATCGCACCATTTTGATGGTGGAGCACAACCTGTCGGTGGTGGCGGACCTGTCCGATCAGATCACCGTTCTGGCGCGCGGTCAGGTACTGGCTGAAGGCACCTATGAAGATGTTTCGCAGGATGAACGCGTCGTTGAAGCCTATATCGGAGCTGGCCATGAGTGAGACCACCACCGCCAGCGCGGTACCCTTGCTCGCCGTGCGCGATCTCAATGGCTGGTACGATGAAAGCCACGTGCTGCACGGCATCAATTTCGATGTGAAGCCCGGTGAAGTGGTGACCCTGCTGGGCCGAAATGGTGCGGGCAAGACCACGACGCTGCGCGCCATTATGGGCATTCTGGGCAAGCGCCAGGGTTCGGTGCAGTTCGAGGGCACCGAGTTGATCGGCCTGCAGCCGCGCGCCATCGCCAAGGCCGGCATTGCCTTTTGCCCAGAAGAGCGCGGCATCTTTGCCAGCCTGTCGGTGGACGAAAACCTGATGCTGCCGCCCGAGGTCAAACCGGGCGGGCTAAGCCGCGAGGCAGTGCTCGAGATGTTCCCCAATCTGCGGGAACGGCTGAGCAGCCAGGGCACCAAGCTTTCCGGCGGCGAACAGCAGATGCTGGCCATTGGCCGCATCCTGCGCACCGGCGCCAAATTCCTGCTGCTGGACGAACCCACCGAGGGCCTTGCTCCGGTGATCGTGCAGCAGATCGGACGCACCCTGGTGCAGTTGAAGAACCAGGGCTTCACCATCGTACTGGTGGAGCAGAATTTCCGCTTCGCGGCCTCGGTCGCGGATCGGCACTACGTGGTCGAACAGGGACGGGTGATCGACACCATTCTCAATGCCGACCTCGCCGACAACATCGACAAGCTGCACGCCTATCTGGGCGTCTAGCACCAGCCGCAAGGCTTCACTCGGGAGGAGAACCGACACATGAAACTACAGACCCTAATCCTGGCCTCCGCGGCCAGTCTGCTGATGGCGGGCACCGCCATGGCAACCGACATCAAGATCGGCGTGCTCAATGACCGCTCCGGCGTTTACGCCGATCTGTCGGGCGAAGGCTCGGTGATTGCAGCGCGCATGGCCGTCGAAGACTTCGACGCCGCTGCCAAGGGCATCAATGTCGAGATCGTCTCGGCCGATCACCAGAACAAGCCAGACGTTGCCTCCACCATTGCCCGGCAGTGGTATGATCAGGATGGCGTCGACATGATCGCCGACGTCCCGACGTCTTCGGCAGCTTTTGCCGTGGCCGAAGTGACCCGCGACAAGAACAAGATCTTCATGGATTCGGGCGCTGGCTCGGCTGATCTGACCGGCGCGCAGTGTTCACCCAATACCGTTCACTGGACCTATGACACCTGGGCCCTTGCCCATGGCACAGGCACGGCCATGGTGCAGGAAGGCTACAAGAAGTGGTTCTTCATCACCGCTGACTACGCCTTCGGTCAGGCGCTGGAAAAAGACACCTCGGCCGTGGTCGAATCGGCGGGCGGCGAAGTGCTTGGCGCAGTGCGTCATCCCTTCCCCGGCACTGACTTCTCATCCTATCTGCTGCAGGCTCAGGCCTCTGGCGCCCAGGTGATCGGTCTGGCCAATGCTGGTGGCGACACCGTCAACACCATCAAGCAGGCTGCCGAGTTCGGCATCACCCAGGCCGGTCAGGCACTGGCCGGACTGCTGATCTTCATCACTGACGTGCATGCCCTTGGCCTTGAGACCGCTCAGGGTCTGGTGCTGACCGAGGCCTTCTATTGGGATCTCAATGACGATACCCGGGCCTGGTCGGAACGCTTTGCGGCCCAGAATGGCGGCAACATGCCTACCATGGTGCATGCCGGCGTCTATGCCAGCGTGCTGCATTACCTCAAGGCAGTTGAAGCGACCGGTGGCAAGGACACCGCCGCGCTGATGGACGAGATGAAGGCAGAGCCAAGCCAGGATCCACTGTTCGGTCAGGGCATGGTCCGTCCCGATGGTCGTCACATCCACGACATGTACCTGTTCCAGGTGAAGTCGCCAGATGAGTCCACCGGTCCATGGGACTATTACAACCTGCTCGCAGCCATTCCTGCCAAGGACGCCTTCCGTCCGCTGGCCGATGGCGGTTGCGATCTGGTGAAGTAGATTGAGCTGGGTGCCCCGGCCGTGTCGGGGCACCCGTTTTCAAGACCAAGAGAAACCGGAAAACATTCATGTTTGAGCTTTTGGGGATACCGCCACAGGCGCTGTTCGGCCAGCTGCTGCTGGGCCTGATCAACGGGTCGTTCTATGCGCTGCTGAGCCTTGGGCTCGCCGTCATCTTCGGGCTGCTCAACATCATCAATTTCAGCCATGGCGCGCAGTACATGATGGGCGCCTTCGTCGCCTGGATGCTGATGACCTATGCTGGCATCAATTACTGGTGGGCCCTGCTGCTGGTGCCGATCATTGTGGGGGCGACGGGCGTGGTCATCGAGCGGGTTATGATCGCCCGGCTCTACCATCTCGATCATCTCTACGGGCTGCTGCTGACCTTCGGTCTGGCGCTGATCATCCAGGGTCTGTTCCGCAATCAGTATGGTGTGTCGGGGCTGCCCTATTCCATTCCAAGCGAGCTGTCGGGCGGCACCAATCTGGGCTTCATGTTCCTGCCCAATTATCGCGCCTGGGTGGTGGTGGCCTCGGCCATTGTCTGCTTTGGCACCTGGTTTGCCATTGAGAAGACCCGGCTTGGTGCCTATCTGCGCGCAGCCACCGAAAACCCGGTTCTGGTTGGTGCATTCGGCATCAATGTGCCGCGCATGATTACCCTGACCTACGGCTTTGGCGTTGCCCTGGCGGCGCTGGCCGGGGTGCTTGCTGCACCGATCTATTCGGTCAATCCCAATATGGGCGCCGATTTGATCATCGTGGTGTTTGCCGTGGTGGTGATTGGCGGCATGGGTTCGATCCTCGGCGCCATTCTGACCGGCTTCGGGCTGGGCGTGGTTGAGGGGCTGACCCGGGTATTTTACCCCGAGGGCTCGTCTGTGGCGATTTTCGTGATCATGGCGCTGGTACTGCTGGTCAAGCCAGCTGGCCTGTTTGGAAGGACGGTCTGATGACCACGCAATCTGAATCCGCGCTCGTGACGACCCCGGCGCCGCCTGTGGGCACGCCGCGTCACCACATCGCGATCTTTGTTGGCCTGCTGGTGCTGCTGCTGGTCGCGCCGTTCGTGCTCTACCCGGTCTTTGTGATGAAGGTGCTGTGCTTTGCGCTGTTTGCCAGCGCACTGAACCTGCTGCTGGGCTTTGGCGGGCTGCTGTCGTTTGGCCATGCGGCGTTTTTTGGTTCCGCCAGCTATGTCGCGGCCCATGCCGCCAAGGTATGGGGCCTCAACCCCGAATTCGCCATTCTGCTGGGCGTGGCTGCCGCGTCCCTGTTGGGACTGGGCATCGGCGCGCTGGCGATCAAGCGCCAGGGCATCTACTTCGCCATGGTGACGCTGGCCTTTGCGCAAATGGTCTACTTCATCGCCGTGCAGGCGCCGTTTACCGGCGGTGAAGACGGCATCCAGGCGGTTCCGCGCGGTATGCTGTTCGGCATTTTTGATCTCAGCTCGGACTTCACGCTGTACTTTGTGGTGCTGGCCATTGTGATGGGCGGCCTGCTGGCGATCTACCGCATCATCCATTCGCCCTTCGGGCAGGTGCTCAAGGCCATTCGCGACAATGAACCCCGCTCGATATCGCTGGGCTACAAGGTCGATCGCTACAAGCTGGCGGTGTTCGTCATGTCGGCTGGACTGGCCGGCCTAGCCGGGGCCACCAAGGCCATTGTATTCCAGCTGTCCTCGCTGACCGACGTCTACTGGTCGATGTCGGGTGAAGTGGTGCTGATGACGCTGTTGGGCGGCATGGGCACGGTTTTCGGCCCGTTCGTCGGCGCTGCCGCCATTGTCACCATGCAGAACTATTTCGCCGGTTTCGGGGCCTGGGTGACGGTCATTCAGGGCGCGATCTTTGTGGCCAGCGTGCTGCTGTTCCGCGAAGGCATTGTCGGCGTCCTCGCCAAATGGCTCAAAAAGCCACTCTGATTTTCGGCCGTGCCCGACGAACCTTGGCGTTGGTCGCTCTGGGTCAACGTCGTTCGGAGCAAGTAAGTGCCGGCGCCCAATTCAAAAACGTGCTCTGACGTACTGGCTCCGCACCACCGGGCGGAGCCAGTCTCGCGTGGGGACTTGTAAATTGTATACAACCGATGTTTCCTGCCTGCACAATCAATCGCAGGGAGAGGAGCCCAGTGATGACCACTCAGACGTTTCCAATGAACGCATGGTACGCCGCAGCATGGGACACCGAGCTGAAGCGCGAACTCGTTCCGCGGACAATATGCGGAAAACCAGTGGTTATGTATCGAAAACAGGACGGATCAGCCGTTGCGCTGGCCGACGCCTGCTGGCATCGCCTGCTGCCGCTCTCTATGGGTGAACTGCATGGTGACAATGTCATCTGCGGTTATCACGGCCTTGAATTCGATGATTCCGGCCGCTGTGTATACATGCCTTCTCAAGACACTATCAATCCGTCGGCCTGCGTGGTGTCCTACCCGCTGGTCGAGAGGCATCGCTTTATCTGGTTGTGGATGGGCGATCCGGCGCTGGCAGACCCTGCCAAGGTGCCCGATCTGCATTGGAACGACGATCCTGAATGGGCTTCTGATGGCAAGCTGATCAAGGTCAAATGCGATTACCGCCTTGTGATCGACAACCTGATGGATCTGACGCACGAAACTTATGTACACGGCTCCTCTATCGGCAACCGAGCCGTGGCTGAAGCCCCGTTTACCGCGACACATTCTGACCGGACAGCGACCATTACCCGCTGGATGAAGGACATTGACGCGCCGCCCTTCTGGCGTGGCCAATTGGGCAAGTCCGGAAATGTCGACCGCTGGCAGATCATCAATTTCGAGGCGCCGGCGACAATCGCTATTGATGTCGGCGTGGCACTGGCGGGAACAGGTGCACCAGAGGGCGACCGCAGTCAGGGTGTCAACGGCTTCGTACTCAACACCATCACCCCTGCGGACGAAAAGACCTGTCATTATTTCTGGGCCTTTGCGCGCAATTACAAGACATCTGAGCAGCGCCGGACCCATGAATTGCGCGAAGGGGTGGCCAAGATATTTGGCGAAGACGAGATCATCCTGGAAGCCCAGCAGATCGCCATCGACAACAATCCGGATCACGTCATCTACAATCTCAATATCGACGCCGGTTCAATGTGGGCGCGCAAGCTGATCGACGCGATGATTGCTGAAGAACAGCAGCAAGCGATAGCGGCGGAATAGGGCAATGGCAGCGAGACCGGCGCATCGCCAGCAATCGCGATCATTGAAGGCCCTGATGGGCGTGCGTGATCTGATATTGGGGGGGCATGCCCGTCCGGGGGAGCGGCTTTCGGAGGTGGCTATCGCCGACAGGCTCGGCATATCACGCACGCCTATTCGGGCGGCACTGGCGCGACTTGAGCAGGAAGGGCTGCTTGAACTCATCCCGTCGGGCGGCTTTGCAGTGCGCAGCTTTGCGCGGGACGAAGTGATCGACGCCATCGAGTTGCGCGGTGTGCTTGAAGGCACGGCAGCGCGACTGGCGGCAGAACGCGGCCCACACCCCGCCCGGCTGGCCGAGATCAAGAAGCTGGTTCAGGCGCTGGACGACACCATCTGCGACGGTCCTGAGGCAATGGACTTTGAGCGTTATGTGGAGCTCAACGCTACCTTCCATGCGGCTCTGGCGGGTCTGTCCGGTAGCGAAACCATCCGACGCGAAATCGCCCGGGTGACAGGACTGCCATTTGCGTCACCGAGCGCCTTTCTGGATAAGCAGGCCGATGTACCCGCCTTTCGGCAATCGCTGGTGATCGGGCAGGCGCAGCACCGCGCCATCATCAATGCCATTGAAATGCGCGAGGGTGGCCGGGCCGAAGCACTGGCGCGCGAGCATGCACGGCTGGCCCGACAGAATCTGGAATATGTGATGGCCCAGGACCGCAGTTTGCTGCGCAGTGTGCCGGCGTTGGCCCTGGTGGGCGAATAGGAGAAGCGCTATGCGCAACAAACTTGACTGGCGGCAAGCAGTGGTCAGCCATGCCGAGCAGATCGCCGACGAAGTTAAGCTGCTTGAGTTTGCTGTCGAGGGAAACGTGCCGCGCTTTGATCCCGGCTCGCACAGCAATTTCAGGGTTAGCCTCGGGAGCGGAGAAGCGATCCGCACCTATAGCTGCCTGCCAGCGGCGCCTGGTCACATCCGGATCGCAGTCAAGCGCCACGACAATAGCCGGGGCGGCTCGCGTTTCATGTGGACGCTCGAACCAGGCAAGACAATTGCATTGACCATTCCCGAGAACCGGTTCGAGTTGGCGTGGCGAGCACCCTACTATCTGCTGATGGCGGGGGGTATTGGCATTACCCCAATTTATGGCATGGCGCTGGCGCTGCAGCAGCGGGGGATTCCGTTCCGGCTGGTGTATGGCGGCCGGACACGTGGCGTCATGGCCTTCGCTGACGGGTTGGAAAGCCAGCTGCCTGATCAGGTTGTGGTTCACGCTGGCGATGCGGGGCAAAGGATCGATGTGGCCGCCGAGATCGCTAACCTGCCCGCCGACGGGGAGCTTTATGTTTGCGGCCCCATTGCCATGCTCAATTCGGTCAAGGCAGCTTGGCAGGCGGCTGGACGACCGATGGGCCGGTTGCGCTATGAAGTTTTCGGTGACAGCGGTCTCTATGCCGAAGCGCCATTTCAGGTCGCGGTCCAGGGACTGGACCGTACCGTCGACGTTCGAGCGGATCAGACGCTGCTGGAAGCCTTGCTGGGCGCCGGGGTCGAAATGATCTATGATTGCCAGCGCGGCGAATGCGGTCTTTGTGCCGTCGAGGTCATCTCACATGATGCGCCCATTGATCACCGCGATGTATTTTTCAGCGAGGCCGAAAAGGCAGACGGCAAACGGATGTGCGCCTGCGTCTCGCGCCTGGCAGAGGGCCAGGCCGTCATCGACGTCGGCTACCGGGCCTAAGCTGGAGATAAAATAAAGGGCGCCGTGTGGCGCCCTTCGTATTTGGTGATGACGCGCCGGATTACAGGCCGGATTCGGCCGCAACCAGTGACTGGGCTTCTTCATAGAGCGCCCGGCCATCAATGCCCTGGCCATCCATATCAGCAAACCACTGATCGATAGTGGGCTGGGCCGCAGCCTTCCAGCGGGCAGTTTCGACAGCGTCGAGGGTGATGATGTTGTTGCCCAGGCCTTCAGCGATAGCCAGACCACCAGCATCGCCAGCATCCATGACCTTGCCGAACATGCGGGCTGTCTCAACGCCGGAATTGGCGTCGATGATTGCCTTGAGGTCATCAGGCAGGTTGTTGTAGCTGTCCTGGTTCATCACGAAACCAAAGGTCTGGGTGTACAGGCCATATTCGCCGGTGAAGCCGGTGTGGTTCTTGACCAGTTCAGCAACCTTGAGCGATGGCGTGACCTCCCATGGAATGGTGGTGCCATCGATAACGCCCTTGGAAAGCGCTTCGGTCACGGCCGGCACTGGCATGCCGATCGGCTCGGCACCTAGACGAGACAACATGTCGGAGATGACGCGCGAGCCACCGCGGATCTTCATGCCGGCGAGGTCTTCCAGCTTATTCACCGGGTCCTTGGTGTGGAACAGACCAGGGCCGTGAGTGTGGACGGCAATGACGTGCACACCGGCAAATTCATCCATGGCGTTGGCTTCCACATATTTCTGGAATGCCACCGACGTCGCCTCACCTGTAGTCACCAGGAAGGGCATTTCGAAGACTTCGGACTTGGGGAAACGACCCGGGGTATAGCCGAGCACAGTCCAGATAATGTCGACCACGCCATCCTTGGCCTGATCGAACAGCGATGGCGGCGCACCGCCCAGCTGCATGGCGGGGTACAGTTCAAACTTGATCCGACCACCGGACTGCTCTTCGACCGCTGCGGCCCATGGCGTAATGGCGTCGGCCGGAATAGTAGCCTGGGCTGGCAACATCTGATGGATGCGCAGCGTGACTTCCTGCGCCAGGGCGCTGCCACACAGCAGGGTCGCTGCCAGGGCACCTGCCAGAATTGTGTTGAGCTTTCTCATTCGTCTCACTCCCTATTTTGCGCATCTGTGTGCGCGTTGCAGTCGTTGGTGTTGGACCGCCCATCGCCCCCTCCTCAGGACGCGGCGCGCGGTCTTAATAGAGCAATCTGACCAGATACAGCGTCAGGGCCGGGAATGCGGCCAGGATAGCGGTTCGGATAAGATCGCTGGCGACAAAGGGCAGAACGCCCTTGTAGGTCTGGCCAAGCGAGGTGGTCTTGGCCATGGAATTGATCACGAACAGGTTCATACCCACAGGCGGGGTTATCAAACCCACCTCCACCACTATGAGCACCAGAATGCCAAACCAGATGGCGAACTCATCAGGTGGCAGACCGAAATCGAGCGCAGTGACCATGGGAAAGATGATCGGCACGGTGAGCAGGATCATTGACAGCGAGTCCATGACACAGCCCAGCAGCAGGTAGAGAAAGAGGATCGCTATCAGCACGACCCAGGGATTGAAGCCCTGTGCCACAACCCACTCGGCAGAGACCTGCGGCAGCTGCGACATCGCCAGGAAACCGTTGAGCGCCCCCGCACCCAGCACGATCAGGAAGATCATGGCGGTTGACGACGCGGTCGACAGGATAGCCTCGATGAAGTTCTTGCCCGTCAGGCTGCGGTTGAACAGCGAGATGATGGCCGTGCCCGCGGCGCCAATGGCGGCCGCTTCGGTGGGGGTGAACACGCCACCATAGATGCCGCCGATGACTACGATGAAGACGACCAGAACGGGCCAGACGCCAGCCAGCGCCTTCCAGCGTTCGCTATAGGGCGCGCGCTCGACCTGCCCGGCAGATTCGGGATTGATGCGCACATAGATGGCGATGGTGATCATGTAGCCGATGGCGGCCAAAAGGCCAGGAATGAGCGCGGCCATGAACAGCTTGGAAATGTTCTGCTCGGTCAGGATGGCGTAGATCACCAGAATGATCGAGGGCGGAATGAGAATGCCCAGCGTGCCGCCGGCGGCCAGCGTGCCGGTGGCCAGACCACCCGCATAGCCGTATTTGCGCAGCTCGGGCAGCGCCACCTGCCCCATGGTGGCAGCGGTGGCCAGCGACGAGCCACAGATGGCGCCAAAGCCGGCACAGGCGCCGATGGCTGCCATTGCCAGCCCGCCCTTGCGGTGCCCCATCCAGGTAGCAGCAGCCTTGAACAGCGCCGCCGACATGCCGCCCAGCGTGGCGAACTGGCCCATCAGCAGGAACAGCGGCACCACCGACAGGGAATAGCTGGCAAATGTACCCTGGGTCAGGTGCTTGAACTGGGCCATGACCGGGTTGAAGGACCCGGTGATCAGATAGGAGCCCCCAATGCCCACCGCCAGCATGGCCAGACCGATGGGGATACGCAAAAAGATAAGAATGAGGATGACCGGGAAGGAAAGCAGCCCGAGTTCGATATTGCTCAATGCACCGCTCCTTGACCGGCCTGTGGCTGACGCCCGGTGGCCGCATCGGTAAGGCTGACCGCCAGCAGATAGGCGGCGACAAGGACGAGGGTGACAGCGCCGATCAGACCGGCGGTATAGGACCACCATAGCGGCATGCGCAGCAGCAGGGTGGTTTCGCCATAGGCGAACTTGTCCATCGCCCCCAATGCCTGACGCCAGGTGATAAAGACCGCCACTGCCAGCATCAGCGCGTCACACACCACCATCAGCCAGGCATTAAAGCGCGGCCCGGCCATGTCGGTGAAGATGGAAACGACGGCGTGGCCACGGGTCAGATGAGCCCAGGGCAGGAATGCAAAGACAGCGAACCCGACTCCGGCTTCGACCAGTTCATAGTCACCCGTGATAGCGCCCAGCCCGAGCGGAATCAGCGCGCGACCAATAACACTGAGCACAATCAATATGACGGTGGCGACAAGCGCCAGGCCACCGGCGATCGCTACATAGCGCGCCAGACCGGAGACCAACCGCTCCACTGGATTCAAACTCATTTCCAAAGGCTCCTCCCTTCGTCGATGATCGCTGTCCGCCCCTTAAAACAAAAGGGAATTTCTGACCTGAATTAATAACCTCCCGATTATGTTCGAGTCTTGGACGTTTCAGATAAAGTTCGGTTTTCGCTTCTCGAGAAAGGCCTGCAGCCCTTCTTCGGCATCCGCCCCGGTCTGGCTGAGCGCTGCCGCCAGACTTTCGGCATACAGCCCGTCTTCTGCAGACATATTGGCGATGCGCGAAATGGTCTGGACGATCAGGTAATTGACAGTCGCCGAATTGGTGGCGATCTGGCGCGCCAGTTCGTCGGCCTTGGCCAGCGCCCCGTTGGCAGGCGCCAGGTAGTGCGCCAGACCAATCCGTTCGCCCTCTTCGGCAGAATAGGTACGGCCGGTCAGCATCATTTCGGTCAGCCGGTCGGCGCCGATAATGGCGGCCAGCCTTACAGTGGCGCCGCCGCCCACGAAGATGCCACGCTGGCCTTCTGGCATGCGAAACATGGCGCCCGGCTCAGCGACGCGAACATGGCAGGCAGATGCGATTTCAAGACCGCCCCCCATCACCGCGCCACTCATGGCGGCGACGACCGGCACGCCGCTGAACTGGATCAACCCCATCACGGCGTGCCAATTGCGCGAATGACGCATGACTTCCTGGGGTTCGCGCCGGACCTGCTCGCTCAGATCGAGCCCGGCGGAAAAGTGCCCGCCTTCGCCTGAGAGCACCACTGCGCGCACGCCCTTGGGGACCGCGCCAAAGAATGCGCGCAGCGCCTCGATCGTCGCGTCATTGATGGCATTGCGCTTGGCAGGGCGGTTGAATGTCAGGTGGGCAACCGCCCCCTCGACCCGCAGTTGCAAAACCGAACCATCCTGACCCATGCCAATCCCCGCTGCTTTCGACCATTCGACAGACTTTGACGCTGCCAGCTATCTATGAAATGTTCTACTATATAACAATCTGGGATGCCAGCACGCGATGGACCGAATTTCTGATATTGTTCTGACGCTGGCCGCCACGGGTGGGCTGAGTGCCGCCGCGCACTGGGATGCCGCAGCCACCGAAAGCGTCCTGCTGGCGTATAAGGAATTCATCGATACCGAGGTCGCGCCGGGTAATGGACCGGCAGATCGCACCGGTTGCCGCATTGTTGATGGGCGCGTGCGCGTACCCTCCCCACTGCCCCAGAATTATAAAAGCTATGTCGATCTGGGCTGGCATCTGCTGCCGCTTCCGGTCTCGATCGGCGGCATTGGCGCGCCATCCCCGATATGCTGTGCGGGAGCCGAATTGCTGGCCGGGGCCAATCACGCCTTTCAGATGCTGGTGGGCCTGGTGCCCGGTGCCATCGGGGTCATCGAACGCTTTGGCACCCAGGCCCAACAGGACGCTCTTATCCCCGAACTCACCGCGGGCACGACGCTGGCAACGATGTGCCTGACCGAAGCCGATGCCGGCTCCGATCTGGGGGCGATCCGCACCAGCGGCACCCGGAATGTGGCTGGAGAGTGGACGCTGAGCGGCGAAAAAATCTTCATTTCCGGCGGCGATCAGGACCTCAGCGACGCCATTGTGCATCTGGTGCTGGCGCGTACCGGCGCGCCAGCCGAAGGCGTGAAGGGGCTGTCGCTGTTTGCCTGCCATGCGCAGCGCAGCGAACAGTATCGAAGTGGTGCGGATTGAAGAAAAGCTCGGGCTGCACGCCTCCCCGACCTGCCAGTTGCGCTTTGCGGGTGCCGATGCCCAATTGCTCGGTCAGCCGGGAGACGGGCTCAAGGCGATGTTCGTGATGATGAACCATGCCCGGCTTGACGTGGCCATGCAGGGGGTGGCCCATGCTGCGCAGGCGCATGCTCTGGCCAGCGCCTATGCGGACCAGCGTCGACAGGGCGGCCGGGTGATTGCCAGACATGGTGATGTGGCGCGCATGCTCGCTGAAATGGACGCCCTGACCCTGGGCGCCCGCGCCATGGGCTATCGCGCCGCCGCGCTGCTCGAGGACGCCGATCTGGCGGCCTTTCTGACCCCGGTGTGCAAGGTCTTTTGTACCGATACGGCTTCGCGGGTTGCTGATCTGGGTATTCAGGTTCTGGGTGGCTATGGCTATCTGCCCGAATACGGGATGGAGCAAATCTGGCGCGACGCGCGGGTGACCCGGCTCTATGAGGGCACCAATGGCGTTCTGGCGATGACACTGGTGCGACGTCTGCTGGGGGGCGCCAGCGAAACTGCGTTTCTGGAGGAGATCGATCAGGCGCTGTCGCTGTCCTCATCCACGCAGGCCCATACCGGCTTGGCCCAACTGCGCGCGGACTGGGTGGCAGCCGCCGCTGCCGTGCGCGCCATTCCCGAGCCCGGCATGGTCGTCGCACCGCTGATGGCGCTTACCGGCCTACTCTATTTTGGCGCGTGCTGGGTGCGGCTGGAGGCAGCGCAGATTTCCGGTGAACAGGCGGAACGAATGGCCCGATTGGGGCAGTTTGTCCGTGACGCCCTCTTGCCGGACGCGGCTGCACTGCGAATAAGGTGTCAGGCGCCCCGACGCGCCGAAAACGAGGATGGATGATGGAACAGGCCAGTCCCGCGCTGCGGACCAAGCCGACACGGCAACGCTTTGACGATGGCGCGGTGTCCGAGATTATTGGCTATCAGCTGCGGCGGGCGCAGATCCAGATCTTTCAGGAATTCATGGCGCGCTTTGCCAGCTTTGACATGCGCCCGTCCGAATATTCGGTGATGGCACTGATCGCCAGCAATCCGGGCAGCAAGCAGATCGCCATTGCCGAAGCGCTGGGCATCAAGCGCGCCAATTTTGTGGCCCTGATCAATACGCTGGAGGCACGCGGACTGGTGGAGCGGCGCCAGCCCGCCAATGACCGGCGTTCGCACGCCCTGTTCCTGACCAGCATTGGTATATCGCTGATGGAAAAGCTGGACGCGGCTCAGGCCGAGTTTGAGGCCGACTGCATCGCGCGCCTGGGCGGCACTGCCGAGCGCGACCAACTGATGGAATTGCTGTCCCGGTTGACCGACCAGCGCTGATCCGGTCGCTTTAGCGCGACAGCGCGTCGATGACGTCCTGGGGAATGGGCAGCGATTTGATGCGCCCGGCATTGTCGGGGTCATGGCCGGTCCAGACCCGGACCTCATGGGCCTCGATCGCCAGTTCACCCCCATTGAACAGCTTGTGGCCCACGACAAAGCTGGAGCGCCGCAATTCGGTTATGCTGGTTTCAATTGTCACCACATCGCCAAAGCGCGACGGCTTGGAGAATTTGGCGCCGGTATCGACCATGGCAATGCCGACAATGCCGTACTTCTTGACCCAGGCGATTTTCTTGATCCCCAGTGCTGCCTCAAAAAGATAGGCGGTGGAAGCATCGAACATGCGGAAATAGTTGGGATAAAAGACGATGCCGGCGGGATCGCAATCGCCAAATTCGATCTCAACCTGACGGGTATTTATCAGCATGGTGGGCTTCCTATTTGGGCTGCATACGGAGCGCGCCATCGAGCCGCACGATCTCGCCATTGAGATAGTCGTTTTCGATCATGGCCAGCACCATCTGGGCAAACTCTTCGGGCGCGCCCAGTCGAGCCGGATAGGGGATGGCTGCCCCCAGGGCGTCCTGTGCATCTTGCGGGAGCTCGGACAGAAGCGGCGTCTTGAACAGGCCCGGGGCGATGGTGAGCACACGCACCCCGAAGCGCGCCAGTTCGCGCGCCACCGGCAGGGTCAGCGCCGCGATGCCACCCTTGGACGCGGCATAGGCGGCCTGCCCAATCTGGCCTTCAAAAGCGGCCACCGAAGCGGTGGAGACAATGACGCCCCGCCCACCATTGGCCATTGGTTCGGCCAGCGACATTTCGGCAGCTGCCAGCCGCATCATGTTGAAGGTGCCAATCAGATTGACGCGGATGATCTTTTCGAAGGCGGCCAGCGGCAACGGGCCGTCGCGGCCCACCACCCGGCCAGCGCCCCCAATGCCGGCGCAATTGACCAGAATTTGCGGACAGCCAAAGGCGAGACGACTGGCGGCGAGCGCCGCTGTGGCGCTGCCTTCATCTGCCACATCGCAGGCAGCGAAAAGACCATCGATTTCCTTGGCGACCGCGGCGCCGGCATCCGCGTTCAGATCAAGAATTGTCACCCGGGCCCCACGGGCGGCCAGCGCGCGCGCCGTCGCGGCCCCCAGGCCCGAGCCGCCGCCTGTCACCAGTGCCGTCGTGCCGGCGATGATCATGGGATTGCCTCGGGGTTCTCGAGCAGCAGGGCAATGCCCTGGCCACCGCCGATACAGGCCGAGGCAATGCCATAGCGCAAGCCGGATCGCTGCAGTTCGCGGGCCAGTGTCAGGGTGATACGTACCCCAGTAGCGCCGAGAGGGTGGCCGATGGCGATGGCTCCGCCATTGACGTTGAGCTTGGCTTGATCAAGGCCAAGTTCGGCGACGCATGCCAGGATCTGCGCGCCAAAGGCTTCGTTGATCTCGACGCGATCAATCTGGTCCAGGCTCAGCCGCGCCGCATCGAGCACCGCGCGAATGGCGGGTGCGGGACCGATGCCCATGATATGGGGCGGCACCCCCACCGCAGCGCCAGCGATAATCCGTGCCAGCGGCTTGAGCCCCCTGGCAGCAATATACTGGGCCGAGCCAACCAGCGCCGCGGCCGCGCCGTCAACGATGGCCGAGGAATTGCCACCGGTCTGCACGCCGCCAAAGGCGGGGCGAAGCTTGGCAAGCACCTCATAGGGCGAGGGCCGGATGTGGCTGTCCTGGGTGACGCTGTCGACGCCCCGAGCCAGTTTGATGCCCCGGCTCTCAAAGCCTTCCATGGCAAACTGTTCGGTGCTGACCGGGGTGATTTCGCCAGCGAGGAAGCCCGATTGCCGAGCGGCGATGGCACGCTCAAAGCTCTGGCTGGCAAATCGATCCACGGCTTCGCGGGAGATGTCATACTGCCTGGCAAGATTCTCGGCCGTGTCGCCCATATTGCACAGCACGGCGGGGTCCATCAGGGCCTCCCAGAGAAAGTCCTTGAACTCGACCTGCCCCATTCCAAAGCCATTGCGATGGGTATAGGCAGCGATGGGATTGCGGCTCATCGATTCTGCGCCGACGCCCAGCGCCAGTTCGGTCCGCCCCAGGGAGACCACATCCGACGCCTGCATCAGCACCTCAATGCCGGTGCCACAAATGCGCTGCACCAGATGGGCGGGACGATCCACCGGCACCCCGGCATAGATACCGATATGGCGCGGCGTCATGAAGGCGTCAAAGGATGCCTGTGCCATGGAACCGGCAATGGTGGTGCCAATATCGGCGGGATCAATGCCGGCCTTGTCGATGACGGCCCGAGCCGCCTTGATGCCCAGATCGATGGGCGAAATCGCCGATAGCGCACCACGGTAATCGACAAACGGCGTGCGCATGCCATCGATCAGCCAGGCGTCAGCATAGTGGGCCTGCAGGCCATGTGAAGCTGTGCTCATTAATTGGCCTTTCGCGCGAATGTCAGGACATGGTGGGGTGCCGGATCGCGGTAGAGATCGGCAAATAATTGCGGCCGCGCCGCCAGCACGGCACGCTGGTTGATCGAGCCCTTGTCAGTGACCTCGCCCGCATCAAGTGCTGGGGGATCCGCCAGAATGATAGCGCGGGCAATATGGCTGGCACTGCCGGTCGCCTTGGCTGCCAGGGCGTCAAAGCGCTCCTGAAACGCGGTCCGGACGGTGGGGTGTGCTACGATATCGGCGCCGCTTGCTTCAGCGTCCAGACCCGCCAGACGTCGACAGGCCTGGAGATCAGGAAACACCAGTGCGGCGATGTAATTGCGATCCAGCCCGGTCAGCACCAGATCGCGCAGCAATGGCGCTCCGATGGCGATGGCACCGCCGCGCACGCCGCCCATATTGACCCAGGTGCCGGTGGCGAGCTTGAAGTCCTCGGTCACCCGACCGTCAAAGACAAACCCGGCCGACAGATTGTCGGGGTCAGCAAACTTCATGGCGTCGCCGATCTTGTAGTAGCCCTCTTCATCGAAGGCCTCGGCAGTCTTGTCGGCCTGCTTCCAATAGCCCGGTGTCACATTGGGGCCGCGCAGGCGCAGTTCGAGCTTTTCGGCTGATGGCACCAGCTTGACCTCCAGACCCGCAGCGGGCAGCCCGACCAGCCCGGCGCGATCAACCGTCCAGGTGGTGGTGAAGGCAAAGGGGGCGGTTTCGGTCGAGCCATAGCCGGAAATGATGCGGATACGTTCGCCGGTGGCGGCCAGCGCCGCAGCATCGAGCCCGTCCCAGACATGCTGGGCCAGGCTGGCGCCGGCATATTGCATGACCTGCATCCGGCTGAAGAAGGTTTCGCGCAGCCGCGCATTGTCGGCCAGATGCTCGACCAGCAGCTCGTAGCCCTTGGGCACATTGAAATAGAGCGTGGGCGCGATCTCTTCGAGGTTGCGGACGGTGCGCTTGATGCCCTCGGGTGTGGCCACACCATCATCGATATAAAGGCTGCCGCCATTGTAGAGCGCAATGCCCAGATTATGGCTGCCGCCGGCGACATGGTTCCAGGGCATCCAGTCCACCATGACGGGCGGCGCATCGCCCAGAAACGCCAGGGCGGTGCGGATCATTTCCTGATTGCAGGTCAGCATGCGCTGGGTGGTGATCACCGCCTTGGGCATGCCCGTCGAGCCCGAGGTGAACAGCAGCTTGGCCACCGTATCGGGTGTCACGGCGTCATGCGCCTGGGCGACCGCGGGGGTGATCGCTGTTTCGGCCAGTTCGCTCCAGAGGTGCGAAGGGCGACCAGCGATGGGGTTGGTGCGCACTACAACGGGCACGTCAGGACCGATCGCTGCTGCGATCGCCGGCGCAAATCGCGCGCCGTCGCTGGCATAGACCATGCCGGGATTGAGCAGGCCAACAATGTGCTTGAGCTTGGCGTGATCCCTGGACACCAGCGAATAGGCGGGCGAGACCGGCGCATGGGGTACGCCCACCAGCATGGCCGCGTAGCCCAGCAAGGCGTGTTCGATCTCATTGCCCGACAGGATCAGCAAGGGGCGCTCAGCGCTCAGTTCGGCATCAAGCAGCGCAGCGGCCAGCGCCTGCACCTTTACCCAGGCTTGACCATAGCTGAGCCGGCGCCATTCACCGTCCGCGCCCCGATCTGCCAGAAACAGCGCCTCGGGCGCCTGTTCCGCCTTTTGGGCGAGCACGTCAGTCATGGCGCGCGGATAAGCGCCCAGCGTCTCGCTGGAGCGCACATAGATCACGCCATCGGCGCCCCGGGTCATCCCCGCTCGCATCTGCCCCATGCGCACCGGCCGATACACCACTCCATCCCGCATCACCGCTCCTCCATATTGTTATGATACATAACAATATTGTCGCAGGGAGTTCAAGGGGTGGAGGCACGGCCTAGCCCATAGCTTTGGAGCATGTTACGTGGTCCTTGGCGTAGAATGCTAATGGAGATACAGCGGCGATGCTGGAGAAGATTGAGCGTCTGATGTTTCGTGCCGTACCACTATGGCTACTTTTATTCGCCATCATCGTACTCGCATGTGGGACCGCAATTTTTTCGGCAAGCGCCGTTTTCGTTGAGCGCGGCGGGGATCTGGGACTGCCAGGCAAGATCGCCCATCGCACCAGCACGCTTCCAATGACAATCATGGCAGCAAAAGAAGAACTGCTGGAAGAAGACGTATCCGTGGCGCACGCGTTTCCACTCAAGGACGGAATTGAGATCTTCAGTTCGCCTCAGGACGGCTATCTGGCAGTGAACCAGACAGATGATGAGTTTGGCTACCTAAAGGTTTCTCTGCTCGACATCGCCTCAGGAGAAGAAGTGCACAACTGGCGCGCCTTGCCCTCTTGGTTTGACCCCCTTGACGCTCAGGGGCTCACGGCGACGCGCAGCGGCATCGGAATGGGTTATGTCGATATTGAAAGGGGGAACTGGTGACGCTGGTCGGTGCGGAAGGCCGCCTGATCAAAGTTGATGCGGATTCTCAACTGGTTTGGGAAAACCACGAGTACATCTATCACCATCTGATAAATCTTGATGCCGACGGGAATATCTGGGTACCCACCCAAATCGATGCTCACCCAGCAATGATGACATTTCAGCCGCAGTACAGAGACGACGGCTTTGCCCAGATTTCTGCACAAGGGGAGGTCCTGTACCACAAATCGGTCACCGACATTCTTCTACAAAACGGGCTGGAGAACCTGCTGTTTATGAAGCTCGTTGAACCCGATTAGATACATCTCAATTCTGTTGATGTTGCCGACGCCGATACTCCCTACTGGAAAAGGGGCGACGTTCTCCTGAGCCTGCGTCACCTTTCAATGGTGATATTGTTCCGCCCCTCAACCGACAAGGTAATCTGGTATCAAGTCGGCCCATGGCTCAACCAACACGATGCAGAATTCAGGGAAGACGGGCAAATTTCGGTGTTCGGGAATGACGTGGTGACCAACCATATTGACCGCACAACCGAAAAGTCACCATATCGCTATGGCCACAATACGATCTATGTACACGATTTCAAAACCGGGCAAACTACGAAGCCATATGACGCGCAAATGGCGGCCAGCCCAGTAAATACCGTTACGGGCGGTGCCGTCTCCTACGCGCCCAGTGGACGCTTTGTGATCAACTATGACAACCAAGCCGTGGCTGATATCTACTCCAGTTCAGGCAAGCTGGTTGGCCGCTATGCTCGATTGAATGCTGCAGGCCGCGCTGTGCGCGGGTCAGTTATGCTGTTTGATGATGGAAACTACAATTGGCTGGAAAAATGAGAGCATCACACCGCAACCGCCTGGATTTGGCACATAAGATCGTTTTGGCCGGATCGATTGTTCTGGTTACTGCATGTTTCACTGCGCAGCCGGCCTTTGCCTATATTGGCCCTGGTCTGGGCGCGGGATTGATTGCGACAATATTTGGCATTCTGGGAAGCATTGGCTTGCTAATTGCCGGGATTATCTATTTCCCGATCAAGCGCGCTCTGAAACGCCGCAAAAGCAAGAATGAGGCGCTCCCGGCGTCGGATGGAGCTGCGGGGGATCAGAACTCTCCGAAGGAGAGATAGACGTGCTGCTTGCCACAGTCTGGCTGTTTCTAGTAGCAGCGTTGTGGATGATAATCCGCCCGCTTCCCGCTGCGCGTGCGATAGCCAGCCTCTCACGTCGCGCGGCTAAGGCTCTCGGATCACCCTCAGGGTCAGACGACTCAAAGCAACGGGCGTCCTTCCTGTTTTCGCGTCAGATCATGCTACAGACACTTCGGCTGACCGCGTTTCTGGCACTGACTCTTTTATCGGGTGCCGTGACAACGTTCGCGCTTCACCCGCGCTACAGTCTGGACGATGTGACAAATACCATGTTCAGCCCAGAAGTTCTGATCTGGCTCACGGTTCTTGGCTTGGGCTGGATTGGTGTGAGCTACGCCGCGAGAAAAATCCGCCGTGGCTAATGGTTCAACTGACTACGGTTTTTACGCCAGGCTACTGCACGACATAGTGCTTTCGCGCCCTATGGTAGGCGAATTTCTGTTTGATATTGAATCCGCGCGCAAGCAGCCAGAAGTTAAGCCAACCACTGCTGGAGCGCATGTTCTAGTCTCAGGCTGCGCGCGCGCTGGCACAACGCTCGTCACCAATCTACTCCATCAGACCGGGCAGTTCTCGAGCCTGACATATCGCGATATGCCCTTCGTAATGGCCCCTGCCACATGGGCGACAATTTCAATGAGGGATTCCCGCGCCAGCGCACCTCGGGGTCGCGCCCACAATGATGGCGTCGAAATTTCCTACGACTCACCCGAAGCGTTTGAAGAAGTCTTTTGGCGAACATTCGACCCGGCATATTTCAAGCGTTCCGAACTGAACCACCATCACGTAAACGATCAGATCATCGCCGCTTACCGGCAATTCGTGACGAACGTGATCCGTGCCAAGACAAAATCCAGATATCTCGCAAAAAACAACAATGCGGTTGTGCGCCTCTCCAGCTATGTAGAAGCTTTTCCTGACATCCGGATAGTAATAGTCTTCCGAAACCCGATGGAGCAGGTTCGATCTCTGCTGCGGCAACATGAATTATTCGCCAAAATGCACCGCAACGATGCGTTTTCTTTAAGATATATGCGATATCTGGGGCATTTTGAGTTCGGACAAGCACATAAGCCTTTTGTGTTTGAACGGGCAGTCAGCGCACATTCTTCGCCAGAGCATGCTGATTACTGGCTTGACCGCTGGGTTGATATTTACCGGCACGTGCTGAAAGAAGCGGCCTCTATTCCTCCAGGCAATCTGCTGTTTGTGAACTACGACCGTCTTGTTCGCAATCCGGCAGAGAACTGGCACCAAGTCCTGGATTCTCTTGGTCTGGGAAACGATAGTGGGTTGCGCAATTTCTCTTCGATCATCCGGCAACAAACGCCAACACCTATGCCGCCCGCTGAGAATGATGGCGAACACGAGGCTATTGGCCTCTACGAAACCCTTACAGCGCGATCGGTTGGCCACATATAGTGTATGTTGCTGACCGTTGAACGATGATATCTGCTGCACCCCTTAGACCGAGTTGGGACAACAAGAACGTGCGAAACACTAGCGACCGGGTGGCTGTAGCATCCCGTTCATTTTCAACTAACCCCGTCCTCCGAGCTGAGTTGCTGGAGCGTTACGAACACGTGACCTTCAACGACGAAGGGCGCCGACTCGTTGGGGATGATCTCGTGTCTTTTCTACGCGGGCACCAGAAGGCCATTACGGCCCTCGAGACAATAGATCAGGCAGTAATCCGCCAACTGAGCGATCTCAAGGTCCTGAGCAAGTATGGTGTCGGCATCGATATGGTCGACACGGCTGCATTGCACGAAGCTGGTATCGGCTTTGGGTGGACAAAGGGGGTAAACCGCCGGTCTGTATCCGAGCTTGTTCTGTCGGCAGCGATATCTTTGCTGCACCACGTCCCCGCTGCAGTTGCCGAAGTTCAAGCGGGAAAGTGGCGCCAATTGAACGGCAACCAGCTGACAGATAAGACTGTCGGAATCGTTGGCTTCGGACATGTCGGCAGGGATTTGGTGGAACTACTGCGCGCCTTCTCCTGCCGAATCCTGATCACCGACATTGTTGACATGAGTAGCTATGTTCGCGACACGGGATGCGAACAAGTTGATCTCGATGTGCTGATGCGGACGTCCGACGTCATTACGGTCCACACCCCGCTCGACAAAAGCACTCGCGGGCTGATTGGGGCAAAGGAGATCGCATCGATGATGTCCCACGCCATTCTAATCAATATGGCGCGCGGCGGAATAGTGGACGAAGCTGCGCTTCTTGAGGGGCTCGACGCAGGCCGACTTGCTGGGGCTGCACTTGATGTGCTGGAGCTCGAACCCCCGCAGACCGAGTGCGCAACCGCGCTGATCAACCATCCCAAAGTAATCGTTACGCCCCACATGGGGGGGTCGGCAAAGGAGGCGGTTCTGGCCATGGGGCGGGCTGCAATTGCTGGCCTCGATGACTATGTCCTTTAACTCTTCGGCCTCCTTGGACGACCAGCAGCGCATCCGGTTCGTTGACGTGTCGGGCATCGGCAGCTCTGGAAAATCAGCGGTGACTGACCTTCTCCGCGAATTCGATGGTCTATATGTCCCGCATTTCCAGTTTGAGTTCGATCTCATCCGTGCACCAGGAGGGCTGCTGGACTTGCGCCACGCCGTTCAGGAGGACTGGTCTCCTGTCCGATCTCACGCTGCGCTCAATCGTTTTCGGCGTCTGGTGCGGACTTTGGGCATTGATGCCAAGCCGTGGCAGCTTGGAAAATTGTTCAGCAGCGGTAGCCAGCGCTATTCGCGGCAATTTGGCCCGTCCTATTTCAAGATATGGGAGACATTTTGCGAGGCGCTTGTAGCGCTGCGCTACCGGGCAGAATGGCCCTATGACGACTATGAAATACCGGGCTGGTGGCGCTTGGCCAAGCGGGTATTGAAGCGTTTGGGTATGCGAGAAGCATTCCTGCATCAGGTTACCGTTATAGACGGTAGCCGCTTTGATACGCTGGCCCGCCATGCCATGCAGCAATTATACGCGCCGTTGATGACACCCGGTCAGACATTGGCCATCCTTAATAACGCACTGGAACCGTTTAACCCATCACCGGGTCTGGACTTGCTCGGAGATGCACGACAAATAGTGGTTGTCCGAGATCCTCGCGATGTTTTCGCCACGGGTCAGAAAGCGAGTGGGGACGTAAAAACGCGTGGCATGCAGGCCTTCGACAATGACGGGTTGAACAAGACTTTCCTTGCCAGCGACGATGTTAGCGCGTTCTGTCTCCGGCACCGCCTTCATTGGGACTCGCTGCCCAAGTCTCGTGACCGGCGAATAATGCGTATCTGGTTTGAAGATCTTGTCGAGAAACCCGAACAAACCGTCGCTGAAATATTGCGCTTCCTAGACCTGGACCCCGCTGGACACACAGCGCCACGAACAGCCTTCAAACCTGAAGTCAGCCGCAAGAGCGTACGTGCTGCCAGACACTTTCCCGATCAGGAGGCAATCGCCGTTATCACTGACAAATTGCCCGATTGTCTCTACCCCGACTGGTAGCGGCTAGAGGGCCAGTGCTGCCTTCAAGGTATCCAGAAAGAACTGATCAGGTTTGACCGTAATCGCTTCGATCCTCGCTTCGGCGCCCACGGGGATGATGATCCCATAGCCGGCATCACTGTTTTTCTTGTCTTTCGCCATGGCGTGGAACACCGCCTCTGCGTCGATCGCATAGTCTGCAAATGATGCGTAGTTCTGTTGCAGAATGCCCAGCATACGATCGCGATGCCCCGCGTCAGCCTTGCCCAAGGCCACGGCGAAGTCATTGGCGATCTTCATCCCCATTGTCACGGCGATACCGTGCGGGATGCCGTAGTGGGTCGCGGTTTCGATGGCATGGCCGAAACTGTGACCAAAATTGAAAATCTTGCGTGGGCCACGATCAAACTCGTCAATTTCAATATAGCGCTTCTTGATGCGAAGTGCCCTCGAAATAAACTCAGCCAGCACGGCGTCGTCGCTCACTAGCTGATCGAATTTTCCTGCCAAATAGTCGAACGATTCCGGCCCATCGATGGCGTGAACTTTGATGATTTCACCAATGCCCGAGCGGACCTCGTCGTCTGGCAGTGTCTGTAAAAACCCCACGCCGACGAAAATTTGCTTGGGTGGATAGAAAGTCCCAAGGATGTTTTTACCGGCATTCATATTGACCGAACTCTTGGAACCAATAGCGCTGTCTGCCTGTGCAAGAAGCGTGGTTGGCACAAAGTGCCACGGTATACCGCGCATAAAGACGGAAGCTATAAAACAGGCAATATCCTGTACGACCCCCCCACCAATTGCTACCAGGGTCTGACTGCGCTTGAGACCGAGTTCCGCAAGTTGCTCGAGAACCGGGACGATTTTGGCAATCGACTTTGCATCTTCGTCTGCCTCAATGAAGATACAGGGGGTGCCGTCCAATACTGCAAAATCGGCGGCGTAGAGTTCCGCCACCCGCGCGTCAGCAATCACCACGCACCCCGGCAGCAGAGCTGCTGCTATCGCTTCGCCGGGTGAGCCCGCGTAGGTGACTGAGTAGGGACCCACATGCGATTGAATCTCGAGATTCTCAAGCACGGGTAAAACCTCCGTCAACGGGAATGTTTTGTCCGGTTATGAAAGTGTTGGCGTCGCTGCCCAGCCATTTAACGAAGGCGGCAACTTCTTGCACGTTTCCGAGCCGGCGCGCAGGCACTCGACTGAGCAAGGCATCAATCTGGCTGGAACTGAGCAGCCCGCGTGTCATCTCTGTATCGATGAAACCAGGGGCCACAGAATTGGCCAGGATGTCGTGCTGACTGTGTTCGACTGCAATGGCTGCTGTCATACCATCGATAGCGAACTTGCTCGTTGAGTAGCTGGCACGAAACTCCTTGGAGCGCATACCCCAAATCGATGAAATGTTGACGATTCTTCCCCAGCCATTTTCCAGCATGTTTGGGATAACTGCCTGCGAAAAGCGAAAAGGCGCATAGACATTGACGTCTTGTACGCGCCTGAATTCAGCCGGATCGATTTCGGCAAATGGCGCAATCTTGTTGATGCCCGCATTGTTGATAAGAACGTCAACACGCTCTTCTGCTAGCGCATCGGCGGTTTCGTCAACGGCAGCTGTATCCGCCAGATCAAAACCAAAGTGACGCGCTGGCTTGAGTTCTTCGCGTGTCCATTCTTTGGAGCTCAGCGTGAGGACACGGTATCCGTCCGCTGCGTATTGCCGGGCAATTTCGAAGCCTATCCCTCGGCTTGCCCCGGTGATGAGAACTGTCTTTTGCGCGCCACCCATTATGTCCGCCCCGGGTTGAGATGATTGGTCATATAGGAGACAAAGACGTGGTTGAGGATCAAATGCGCGTCCTCAGCCGGGCCATATTCCGCAGGGTCAGTAGGCACGTGAATGCAGAGGTCGGCCATTTCCCGAAGTT
Source organism: Devosia sp. J2-20 (assembly GCF_055808475.1). Lineage (NCBI taxonomy): Bacteria > Pseudomonadati > Pseudomonadota > Alphaproteobacteria > Hyphomicrobiales > Devosiaceae > Devosia > Devosia sp. J2-20. Next base: position 3,372,137 of record NZ_CM147870.1, read on the forward strand.
TGCCACCGGTGACGAAGGAAGTCAGTGCGATTGTGGTCAGCTCGTTCTTGCTGGCCCAATCGAATGCATGCACCAAATTGGGAGAGTTTCCCGAGGCGGAGATAGCGATCAGTAGATCGCCAGGTTGGGCCTGATAAGCCAATTGCCGGGTGAATATCTCGTCATAGCCGAAGTCATTGCCCACGGCGGTCAGAATCGAGTTGTTGTCGCACAGGCTCATGGTGCGAAAGGGACGGTCCGCCAGCCGGCTGCCAATAGCAAGGTCGTTTGCCATATGGCTGGCGGTAGATGTGCTGCCACCATTGCCGATGATGAAGATCATCCGGCGCTGTTCGCGTGCGGCAATCATAGCCTTGGCGACGGCGTCAATTTCGGCCCCGTCGATGCCGTCGAGAATCTTGGCCAGATGGCGAAAGTAATTCTTCGAGTAGCGTGCGATGTCGTCGTCGTGCAAGTTTAGCAGCGTGCTCATTGATCAGCCTCAGGCGTCGGGATTGTCGATAGCAGCAAACTGCCGCCACTCAGGATCGCTGTAGTAAATGCGGAAAACCTGCTCCATGGTGCGCAGCGCATCGAGTGATGACCCGCTGTCCACCGGTGTGTCTTGGCGAACATGAGCCACAAAGTCATCAACCTCCGTTTGCCAACTCGGATCATGATTATAGCGGATCAAGGTTTCCTTGGGGTCGCCCTTGTCGCTCTCCGGATTGGCCTCAATGATGGCGAGAGTCTCGGCACCATAGCTCTTCGAACCAGACAGGATGCCTCCCAGCAGAACAGCGCCACGTTCCATGGTGATATCGAGACTAAAACGGTGTCGCCAGCTGGTCGCGGTACTGTTTAGCATAGCAACGACACCGTCAGAGGTCCGCATCAACGCATACGCGTTATCCTCGACATCATACCCCCAGAACGAGTTGGAGATGAAGCTGTGGACGTCCGTAAAGTCGCCAGCAAACAGCCGCATTAGATCGACCATGTGGATGCCCTGATCGAGCAAGACGCCACCGCCCGCCATTTTCCTCTGGGTGCGCCAATCCGACTGACCAAAGGTGATGATCTGGGACTTCCCATAGACACCGCGTAAGCTGATTATCTTGCCGTAGGTGCCGCTCTCGATGACCCGCTTCGCCTCCAGAACGCTCTCATGGTAGCGATGGTTGAAGCCGTACTTCAACTTGAGACCAGGATGCGCCAACTCTGCTTCGCGAACTTGGCGGATCTCAGCAACGCTGCGCCCTGGCGGTTTTTCGCAGAAAACGTGGCACCCCTTCTCGAGTCCCGCAATTGTAGCGTCGGCAGCCACATCGTTGGTCAGACAAACGACAACCACGTCGAGTTCTTCCGATGCTATCATGCTGCGGTAATCAGGATAAGCGGACACGTCCTTGGGCGGTTCGCTGTCAGCAAAGCGCTGGTCAGCGACGGCAACAACGGTGGTGTCTGGATTTTTATCAAAACACTGGTGGCGCCGACTACCCACCACGCCATGACCGGCAATGCCTACGCGTAGGCTCATACAGCACCTCTATTCACTTGAGCTAGCTCATGCTGGCTTTCGGGCCAGCACCCAAGTGTGCGAGCTGAGCCGGTTCTGGGCAAGAAACTGCTGAAACGCCGCCGCAGTTGTATCGTCGTTGAGCAATGCCTTGATGAAGGGTTGGCTGTCCAGCAATTCGGGAAGCTCGCTCAGCTTGTTGCGAACGATATCCACATCAAGCTTGCCCGGGGTCAGCACCTCGACATCAGTCAGGCCAGCGCGACGGCACAGGATGTCAAAGCCCTCAACCGACATGAAGTTGAGGTGATGGGGTGGGAACACCGCGTTCGCATGCTCGCCGAGCACCGTGATATCAAAACCGTCAGCCCCTAGCGTGGTAAAAAAGACCCAGCCGCCAGGCGCGGTGAATGCAGCAAGGTTGGATATGAAGCGCAGGGGATTGTGTACATGCTCCATTACCTCGAGCGAGCACACCAGATCACCTCGGCCATCCAGATCTTTAACGTCTTCAGCCAAGGCTTCTCGCACTTCGAAGCCAAGCTTGCGGCAACTCTCGATCATCTCCGACGACGGTTCGACAGCAATGCCCGAAGCGCCTTCGAGCCGTCCCACCAATTCGGAGAGAAACATCCCGTGCCCAGCACCGACATCGACCACCGTCCGGGGCTCGAAACCACGATCCTTGAGCATCTTGGCGAGTTCGGCGGCACGCGGCGCGAATACGGCAGTCCGCCGCGCCTCTGCTACTTGGGGAAAGAAGGTCTTTGCCCAGAAGTCGGAAGATTCCGAGTTGACGTAGAACTGTTCAAAAACCGCCAGTTGGGGGCGCGGGGTCTGAAACAGCGTGCCGCAGTCGCTGCAGCGTGAATAGCCAAAACCATTCTTCTCAAAGGCAGGCAGGACGTTGCCGCTGTCACAGGCTACGCAGGGAACCACGTCACGCGCGCCATCGGCAAACAGCGTCGTTGCATCCTGCTCGCTTAACCGCAGGTATTCGTTGAGCAACTCACGTGGTCGTATGTCTTTTTCGCGCATCTGAGCTAGCTCCGACGGTTCAATCTAACGTCAGGTAATGACGGGTTACCGGATCAGCGCGGAGCCATGCTTCCATGGTCTTGAGCTCTTCTGGGGTATCAACACCGAGTGTCGCTGTCGGGTTCTTGATCAGCTTGATCTTGCGCCCATGCTCGAGAGCCCTGTTCATATCAACAGATTCGATCTGCTCCAGAGGTGTTTCTTCCTGATCAAGGAACCAGGCCAGCACCTCGCGCCGGAAAGCGATGATCCCAACTTGCATCCAGCGCGGTAGGTGACTCTGCCCCTTCCAGGGAGATGGGATCTGCTCACGCGAGAAATAGAGAGCGTTCATTTGCCGGTCGAACACCGTCTTGACGTTATTGACGTCAGCAAATGCTTCATCGGAACTGAATTCGGAGATAATGTTGACGATATCGACCGAAGTGTCCTCAAAGGCCGGCACCATGGCGGCAAGAGAGGACGGCGCCACAGCGGGCTCATCGCCTTGCAGCATGATGACATAGTCGTAAGAGACACCGGTCTCGGCCTCAATGTGAACAAGGGCTTCGGCCGTTCGGTCGGTCGCGCGCTGGTGGCTTTCCGAGGTCATAACCACGTTACCGCCAATTGAGCGCACATAGTCGTAGATCACCTGATCACAGGTTGCCACGTATACGGCGTCAACGCCGTCGGCCAACTGTGCCCGTTTGACACAGTGACCAAGCATCGGCATGCCACAGATTTTTTCTAGCGGCTTGCCTGGAAAGCGCGACGAACCCATTCTTGCCGGAATGACAATAAGTGTAGCCAACGACCATACCCTAATCTGAATGCAGTGATTGTATCAGGTGAGCAATGCCAACGCATCGTTCATGCCCCGGTGCATTAGCCGGAAATCCACTCCATAGGCTATCATACGATAACCCATATCGACCCTAGCCTGCAGATCGGCTGGATTCGGCTCTACCACATGATATCCGGCGGGCAAACCCATTTCCCGCCCCTTGGCCAGCAAGGTGTCCATCGCTTGAGCGAACTCCGGAGTCGTGAAGTCGCCGGGGGATCCTAGGCTGCAAGACAGATCGTACGGACCGACAAAAAAGGCATCTATTCCGGCCACCGAAAAAATGTCATCCAACTCAGCGATGGCTCGCTTGTCCTCGATCTGGACAATTACCAATGCCCCCTCCTGCGCCCAATCAAACTGCTCACGGAACCCGTTTCCGTAGGCCTGTGCCCGACCGAGGCCCACTCCACGCGTGCCACTTGGTGCATATCGCGTGGCGGCGACTGCATCCTTGGCCTGCTGCACAGAAATTACGTTGGGAATCATGATGCCGTGTGCGCCCGCATCAAGGATCTCGTTTGATCAACGCGGCATCAAGTTCAGGAGGACGTACCAGAGCGACCTTGCCAAGCAGATCAACCACGCGAATAGCCTCCGCGACATCGCGGAGGTCCAGCATGGAATGCTCCATGTCAATCATGACCCAGTCAACGTTAGTTCCGGCCAGCACTTCGGATATCCCGGCGTTTCCAAGCGTCTGCCAGGCGCCAATGCAGGGGGCGCCCGATTTGAGCTTTGCGCGGAGTGCGCGGCCAGATTCAAAGTTCATAGTGAAACTCGTTCAGTGTTAGGTGACAGTCTGTGTAAAACGTCGCTTTTGCTAAGCGGACAGATGGCACAGTGGCCGATGTGAAGCAACAATCCGGGCAGCTGCAAAGAGGAACGTGAGACGGCTTACTTGATGGCTGAGAACAATTTTTCCCTGTAGTCCTTCCGCTGGGTGTGCGTGAATGGCCCAAGCTCTGGCAGTCCTATTGTTTCACTGCCCATTCCTGATATCTGACCTGACAGCCACAAACAGCGAAAGCGTGCCAGCTTGCCTCAACTTCCCAGACTATTCTTCTGTTTCCCCTATCGGGGTGTTGGTGGCGTCGGATTGCTGTTCTTGCGTATCGGCACCTACCTGGCCGAGAAACACGGGCTGGACGTGACGCTGATTGACTACCCGGATGGGTTCATGGCGACAAATTTGCGCTCCGAAAAGGTCACCATACTACCCTATAGCGACGAGGGGGCGACACACGTCCCGGCTGACGCCATTCTTGTACTTCAGGCGATGAACCCCTGGTCTATCTTTCCAGGTCTATCTGTCTGTCGGGAGACCCGACTGATTTTCTGGAATTGCTTGCCCTTTAACCTCGTACCCGCATTGCCGGGCTTGCGTGAGATCAGTTACCGCACGCCCGCTTTGCTGATGGCCAGCCTGTCTACCCTGCTCGCAGGTCGGCGGAAAACAAACCGCCAACTGGTAGAGGCCATGCACGGGCGCCACTCCATTTTCTTCATGGACGAAGAGAATGTTGGCGCTGTCCGGCGCTTCCTGAAGGCGCGCGTAGACGACCCTGTTTTTTTGCCTATACCGGTGGCTGATCCAGCCCTGTCTGTCGTCCGACAGGCGCGCGATCTCCGTCATAGCGCCCTGCGAGTTGTTTGGGTTGGCCGGATCGCCGACTTCAAACACCACATACTCGTGCGCGCGATGCTGGATCTGGATGGTTACAGCCGTCAGAGCAAGCAAGCTGTCGAACTGACAATCGTGGGTAGCGGCGCTTTTGCTGCAAGGGTGGCGGATCAGGGATCCGAGCTTGAGTTTGTTGACCTGACGCTCATCAACAACGTACCCCCCGACCAACTGGATGCTTTTTTGACGGACCGGGCGGACATCGTCATGGCGATGGGTACGGCCGCTCTTGATGGCGCAAGACTGGGTATCCCAACTATCCTGCTCGACCCGAGCTACGGCCCCGTCTCGCCGGCTTACCTCTATCGATGGCTATTTCAAGAGAGCGGTTTCACGCTGGGACGCATTCTGTTTGATCCTGCCAGCTACCCTGGCGGCACGCCCCTCACCGACATGCTGAGCGACTTCACAGCCGATAGTCAGAGGCTGTCGCAGCTTTCGCTAACATACGTGGCGACAAATCACGCGCTCCCCAAGGTCGCCACCAAATTGGTCTACTTTGCAGAACGCGCGACCTATAAGTGGGGCGATTTGGTCGATTCGGGCGCGAACCGACGTGACTGGATCTACCGAGCCTTTACATTTGCGAGAAATTTGGTGGGGAGAGGACGTTGAAGGTTCTAATTCTAGCTGGCGGCTACGGCACACGGTTGGGCGAAGAAACAGCCCAAATACCGAAGCCCATGGTAACCGTCGGCGGGCGGCCAATCCTGTGGCACATTATGAAGCTCTATGCATCTCAGGGGTTCAATGAGTTCGTGATCCTGCTTGGTTACAAGGGATACGTGATCAAAGAATATTTCATGAACTACTTCCTGCACCAGAACGACGTCACGATCGATCTGGCGAACAATGAAGTGCTGTTCCACAATCAGCATGAAGAGGACTGGAAAGTCACTCTGCTGGATACCGGCGAATCCACGATGACCGGCGGCCGCGTGCTTCGCGCCAAGGACTTCATTGGCAATGAGCCGTTCATGCTCACCTATGGTGATGGCGTATCAAACATCAACCTGAACGAACTGCTGAGCTTCCACCAGGCACACGGCAAGACTGCGACCATGTCCGCAGTGCAGCCCGATGGCCGCTTTGGCACCTTCGAGGACGAAGATGGCCTGGTGACCAAGTTTGTCGAGAAACCGCGCGGCGATGAGGCTTGGATCAACGGCGGCTTTTTTGTCTTTGAGCCGCAGATATTCGATCATATCAGCGAAGGTGACCGGTCGGTCCTTGAGGATGGGGCGTTGCAGTCGCTCGCCAATAGCCGCGAACTGGTCATCCGCAAGCACCATGGTTACTGGAAGTGTATGGACACACTCAAGGACAAGCTTGTTCTCGACGAGTTGTGGAACAATGGCTCGCCTCCTTGGAAGCTTTGGTAACCGAATTCCTTAACAATCGACCCGTGGGGCCTGATGTTCGATAATTGCTACAATGGAAAAACCGTCCTTGTGACCGGACACACCGGCTTCAAAGGAAGCTGGTTGACGGCTTGGCTCATGCGCATGGGGGCTCGTGTCGTCGGATTTTCTGATATGGTTCCGACACAGCCGGCGCTGTTTGACCTATTGGAGCTATCCGGCCAGATCGTTGATATCCGCGCTGATGTCCGCGATCTGGATGCTGTGCGACGTGCCATTCTTGAACACCGGCCCGACTTTGTATTCCACCTTGCAGCTCAGCCTCTGGTATCGGTCGCCTATGCCGACCCCGTATCGACATATACGACGAACATTGTAGGCACCCTAGCTGTTCTGGACGCTCTGCGCTCGGTTGAGTGGCCCTGCGTGGCGGTCATGATCACGAGCGACAAGTGCTACGACAATGTTGAGTGGACTTGGGGCTACCGGGAGACCGACGCAGTTGGTGGCAAGGATGTGTATTCCGGTTCAAAGGGCGCCGCGGAACTGGTCATCAAGAGCATGTTCCACTCCTTCCTTACGCCAGAAAAATCCTCGGTTCGCATTGGCGTGGGGCGCGCCGGAAATGTCATTGGCGGCGGCGACTGGGCCAAAGACCGCATTGTCGTCGATGCCATAAAATCATGGCAGACTCTTACACCTGTCACCATCCGCAGCCCCAACGCCACTCGTCCCTGGCAACACGTTCTGGAGCCACTCTCGGGCTACCTCGCTCTCGGACAAAGTCTGGCGGAGAACCGCACGCCGAGTGGTGAGGCGTACAATTTCGGCCCAAGCGGCGAACAAAATCGCTCGGTCGCGGAGTTGCTCGACGCGCTCTATGCCAACTGGGGCAAGGAACAGAGTTTTGCTCCCTACACTGTGCAAGGCCAGTCCATGCAGGAAGCGGGATTGCTAAAGCTCAATTGCGACAAGGCCATGCACGCGCTGAAATGGACACCTACCCTGGCTTTTGAAGAGACAGCCGAACTTACAGCGCAGTGGTATCACGGTGTCATCGTGGGGCGCGCAGACCCCGTTGCCCTGACTTCTGAGCACCTCGACCGGTACCTTGCACTGGCGAACGAGCGCAACAAGATCTGGATGACCTGATGGCATCGCACCTCACATGGAGCCCCCTGGCAGGCGCGGCGGTAATGCCATCGGGGTTGATTTTGACGCCTGAGCGGCAAATTCCAACCTCGGGCGGCGCTGTGTTCCATGCGCTAAAGCAGACCAGTGCAGGTTTCAAAGGATTTGGTGAGGCCTATTTCTCCCTGGTTGACGCTCAGACAGCGCGCGACTGGAAGTGCCACTCACGCATGACTCTTAACTTGGTGGTCCCGGTAGGCAAGGTGGCGTTTCTGCTTGCCAGGCGGGTAGGAACCTCGTGGGTCGACTATCATTATGCGGTGCTTGGGTCCGAGAATTATGCAAGGTTGACCGTATCTCCAGGCTGGTTCATGACCTTTGTCGGCTTGGGGCCCGGACAGAGTTTACTTATGAATCTGGCCGATATCGTTCACGATCCGGATGAAGCCGAGAGACTGGAAGCGGGCTTTGGCCCAAGGCTGCCTGACACCAAGCAGTTGACAATGGGTAGAGGGCCAATTGCCTCATGATTTTGGTAACGGGTGGAGCGGGGTTCATAGGCTCCGAAGTAGTGCGTCAGCTGATTTCGGCAGACCGACAGGTCGTGGTTGTTGACAGCCTCACCTATGCAGGCTCGCTGGCGAATCTGGAAAGCGTTGCCGGAGCATCGAATTTTTGCTTCGTACAGGAAGACATCTGTCATGCAGACGCTATGCGGCGCGTCTTTGCAGAATTCGGGGTATCACAGGTCATTCACCTGGCGGCGGAGTCCCACGTGGACCGTTCGATCGACAACGGAATGCCCTTCATCCAGACCAATGTGATCGGCACCGCAAACTTGCTCGAGGCAGCGCGCCTCGCATGGTCGAAATCTGGCTCGACATCACACCGGTTCACCCATGTGTCGACAGACGAGGTTTATGGCGATCTCAGTGAAGCTGAGCCCGGCTTCACCGAGAAGTCCCCCTACCGCCCTTCATCGCCATATTCGGCGAGCAAAGCCGCCAGCGATCATCTCGTGACTGCGTGGGGCCGAACCCATCAATTGCCTTACGTGATTACCAATTGTTCCAACAATTACGGCCCCTTTCAGTTTCCCGAAAAGCTCATTCCGCTGACCATTGCTCGGTGCCTCGAAGGCCAATCGATACCCGTGTACGGGAACGGGCAGCAGATTCGTGACTGGATCCATGTGTCCGACCATGCTCGTGGCGTAATCATGGCGCACGAAAAAGGACTAAACGGCGAAAGCTACCTGCTCGGATCGCGCAACGAACAACGCAATCTGGATTTGGTTCGCCGCATTTGCGACGAAATGAATGACCTGTTGGGCCGCGACGACCTGCATCGACTGATCACATTTGTCGAGGACCGAAAGGGACATGACTTGCGCTATGCGATCGATCCAACCAAGGCAGAGGCCGAACTGGGCTGGGCTCCGGAGATCGACTTTAGCTCCGGGCTCCGGACGACCATTGAGTGGTATGTCAACCGCTTTAGAGGGGAAGCATCATGAAGGGTATATTGTTGGCAGGCGGTCAGGGCACGCGCCTCTATCCCGCGACCCTTGCGATCAGCAAGCAGTTGCTGCCGATCTACGACAAGCCGATGGTCTATTACCCGCTATCGGTTCTGATGCTCGCCGGCATAAGAGACATTGCAATCGTCTCTACACCGCATGATCTGCCACAATATGAACGCCTGCTGGGGGATGGCAGCCGCTTTGGCGTGCGTCTGACTTATATCTCGCAGCCCGAGCCTGGCGGGATTTCGCAGGCCTTCATTCTTGGCGAAGAGTTTCTAGCCGGCGAGCCATCCAGCTTGATCCTTGGCGACAATATATTCTTCGGTCAGGCCTTCAGCCAAGGCCTGCGTCGCGGACACGAACTGACGCATGGCGCGATGGTATTTGCCCATAAGGTTCGTGACCCGGAAGGCTTTGCTGTAGCCGAATTCGACGAGACGGGAAAATGCCTGTCGCTAGAAGAGAAACCAGCGTCACCAAAATCAGACTGGGCTGTCACCGGTTTGTATTTCTACGATGGACGCGCCTCCGAGATGGCCAAAACCCTCTCGCCGTCGCCTCGCGGCGAACTGGAAATTACCGACCTGAACCGGCTCTATCTGGAAGAAGGCAGTCTGATTGTCGAGCGTATGGGCCGCGGCTTTGCCTGGCTCGATACCGGCACCCATGACAGCCTCATGCAGGCGGGACAATTTGTGCAGACAATCGAGCAACGACAGGGCTTCAAGATTGCCTGTCTTGAAGAGATAGCCTACGCGCAGGGCTGGATCAGCAAGGAAGAGCTCCGAGCGGCAGGAATGAAGATGAAAAGCACCAGCTATGGGCGGGCAATCCTTGATATCGTCAATGAAGCTTGAGACGCAGCATCAGGTTATCGCGCTACCAAAACGGGCGGATCCCAGAGGTATTCTGGTTCCTATCGAACTGACCTCCCAGGTCCCCTTTACGGTGCAGCGCGTCTATTTCATCACCAAGGCGGACCCTGCACTGCCGCGCGGCTTCCACGCCCATCGTCGGACACGAGAAGCGATGGTCTGCGTTAGCGGCTCATGTGATCTGCGTCTTCGCTCACGAGACGGCGCTCAGACCAGCATTGAGATGGACGACCCAGGACGCATGGTCATTATCGAGCCAGGCTTGTGGCGCGAAATGCACAACATCACAGAAGACGCTGTTATCCTTGTCCTGGCGAGCCTGCCATACGACGAGGGTGACTATATTCGTGACCAAACAAGCTTTGACATGGAGCAGCCCAAAGGGGTGGTCACGGCCGTCAGTTCGCTCGATCTCAAGCGCGAGAATGCCGCTTTCGAGCCTGCATTGAGTGCTGCTGTGCAGCGTGTTGTCGAGTCAGGCTGGTATGTGGGTGGGCCCGAGGTCAAGGAATTCGAGGAAAGGTGGGCGGCGTTTTGCGGCGCGCGGCATGCTGTTGGCGTCGGTAACGGCCTGGACGCCATGGAACTCGTGCTCCGCGCCTGGGGTGTCGGTCCCGGCGATGAAGTCATTGTTCCAGCCAATACATATATCGCAACTTGGCTGGCTGTTGATGCAGTCGGTGCCCGCGTTGTCCCGGTCGAACCAGACCCGGCGACCTTCAACATATCAGCGCCCACTATCGAGCCGGCACTGACCAACCGCACGAAAGTCGTGCTGGGTGTCCATCTATATGGTCGCTCCCTGGACCATGCGCCCATTCGCCGGCTTTGCGACGAGCGAGGCATCAAATTCCTGGAAGACGGTGCGCAAGGGCATGGTGCCAGCAAGGACGGTGTTCGCGTTGGCGCCCAGGGACACGCTGCAGCTTTCAGCTTCTATCCCACCAAAAACCTGGGGGCACTCGGCGACGCCGGAGCCATCACTACCGACGATCCGGCGACCGCTGAAAGCGTTGCGCTGCTGGGTAATTATGGGTCCAAGGTGAAGTACGTCAACGATGTGAAGGGCCGAAACAGTCGACTTGACGCAATCCATGCCGCAGCTCTGTTGGCCAAGTTGCCCAGACTGGATTCAGGTTCAGAGCATCGCCGCATTTTGGCGGGCCGATATCAACAGAAACTAGGCAAAATCGAGGGGCTTGAGCTGCCTGCAGCCCCGCTATCTGCGGAAGAACATGTCTGGCATACCTATGTCGTTCGGTGTGCGGACCGGCTTGGCCTTCAAACACACTTGCAGCGCCAGGGAATCCAGACTCTGATTCACTACCCAATTGCGCCATTTGATCAGCAAGCCTATGCCGACTATGGGCTTGATCCTGCTAATTTTCCGATCAGTCGCAGCATTCACAAGAACTGCCTGAGCCTGCCGATTTCGGCCACGCACACTGAGCTCGAAATTGATCATGTCTGCGACGCGATCAGCGACTTTTTCGCTCAAGAGCAGGCATAGACGGCCAGTGCGCAGCTTATTCAAACCTCTTGCATTTTTCCTGGCGCCGTACCGCTGGAACGTGGTGGGGATCAGCGCCCTCTTTCTGCTGCTGAGCATTATCGACCTGTTTGGTGTCGGACTGATAGCTCCCTTTGTAGCCATCATCCTCAACCCCGAAGCCGTTTCGGGAGAGTTTCTCGGAATCACACTTCCTGATTGGCTGCTGGGAGGCCAGTTTGGCGTTTGGCTTGCGGCCGGCATTGTGCTTGCCTTTGTGCTCAAAGGCATCAGCGGTGTTTTCGTTCAGTGGTTGATCCTGGGTTTCGTCACCCGGTTCCGAGCCGCGCAGATCAAGACCCTGATGGATGGCTACCTCGGCCAGCCCTACCAGTTTTTTCTGACACGCAACTCATCCACACTCATCCAAACCATCCTGGTGAATTCCAAGATATTCTCCGATGACCTGCTGCTGCCCCTTTTCCGGATGCTCGCGGAACTGGCAGTGGTGTTGGTACTCACCTGTCTTCTGCTGTCAATTGCGCCCGGGTTCTTCATTGCTCTAATCGCATGCATGATGATCGCTGGCATCATCTACGTTCAGGTCATCGCCCGACGGACCAAACGGGCTGGCGAACGGGTCACCACTGCGCAGGAACAATTGGTGCGCGGCGTGACGCAGGGCATCGGCGGGATCAAGGAAATTCGCACTTTGGGTGTGGAGGTCGGCTTTTCAGACTACGTCGCCAATGCTGGCGTAAGGCTTGGTGTTAATCAGCGACAATTCTATACTTTTAGCGTCATCCCAAAATATCTGATGGAAGTTGTTGCGGTAGGCTTTGTCGTCTCGCTGGTGGGGTTTTATCTGGCCACCAATCGCGATCCAGCAGAACTGCTGCCGGTAATCGCAACTTTTGCCGTGGCTGGCCTGCGCCTAATGCCAGCTTTCTCGCAGACCTTTTCGTCACTCAACAGCATCAGCTATTCCAAGTTCGCCAGCGACCAGCTCTACGAGGACCTCAAAGGCTTCGGAGGGTCAAAGGCACCATTCAAGACAGTCACTGAGCGCGGCGAACCCCCTCCAGAATTTCGCGAAATTAGACTGTCCGACGCAGCATTTACATATAAAGGGAGCGACGCGGAGGCTGCTCCGTTTGGCCCAGTCTCGCTCAATATTCCAAAAGGAGCGATTGTGGGCCTGATTGGTCCATCAGGGGCTGGAAAGACAACTCTGGCCAATCTTATTCTGGGGCTCCTGCAGCCCAGCCAGGGCAGTATTGAGGTGGTTGGCGATGATGGCGGGGTGCTCGCCCCCGAAACCGCACGCAGCCTGTTCGCCTATATCCCGCAGGAGCAGTTTCTGCTTGATGACAGCATTGAGAAGAATATCACGCTGGACTGGAGCGGCGCCCCCGCTGACACCGAGCGGCTGCAACGCGCTCTCGATCTCGCGGACTTCCAGCGCGTGCTATCGAAGATGCCGGAGGGTTTGGCGACTTCATCTGGGGAGCGGGGGCGCGGCTGTCCGGCGGCGAACGGCAGCGGCTGAGCATTGCCCGCGCCCTGTACCACAATCGTCAGGTACTGGTGATGGACGAAGTGACATCTGCCCTTGACGAAGAGACCGAGCGTGGCATCGTCGCGGCTTTTGAACGACTTCGCGACGAGGGGCTTACCCTTATCATGATCGCGCACAGGCACAGCACACTGCGCATCTGCGACACCATACTGCGTATGGAGAGCGGCCAAGTTGTGCAAACGGGCAGCTTTGAGCAGATGCTTGTCGAACCGCATGACCCGGAAAACGCACAGGGACATTCTTGATGACCAATTCCCGCGTACCGACCAGCACCAAGGTTTGGCAGCATGTTGTCATTCTCCCCGATGCCATCATCGGGGAGAACTGCAACATCTGCAGTCATGTGTTCATCGAGAATGATGTTGTCGTTGGAGACGATGTGACCATTAAGAATGGTTGCCTGATCTATGATGGCGTGCGGATCGCACGCGGCGCCTTTATCGGCCCGGGCGTGGTATTCACCAATGATCGCTACCCGCGCGCCCGTGGCTACGACACCGAGAGAGCAATCGTGTTTGAGCCAACGGTTGTCGAGGAAGGGGTCGCCATTGGCGCCAACTCGACGATCATCTGTGGCGTTACGATCGGGAAGGACGCCATGATTGGCGCTGGGAGTGTCGTAACGCGAGACATTCCGGCAGGGGCGAAGGCATTTGGCAACCCCGCCAGAGTGGTTGGTCGGGCGCCCGATTCTGAGCGATCGCGATGAACTGGTTTATCAGAGCCACCAAGCCGCTGGTCCAACGCTTGGCACGGGCGTACGACATTCGTTTGGAGCGGCCTTTATACGCCACGGGACAACATCCGATCTTGTTTCCCAAGGGAGCCGAACGAGGTATCCCAAAATCTTGCGTATTCAACACGCGTAGTGGAGCCATCACCATTGGTACGAACGTGGTGTTCGGTGAGGATGTCCAACTTTTAACCGGCAAGCACTTGTCCATTGAGGAGGCCGAGGTCACGGGCCTGCCGCTTCACCATGTTCCGGAGTCTGGCCGTGATATTGTGGTCATGGACGGCGTCTACATTGGCACAATGGCAATAGTTGTCGGCCCTGTAACCATCGGCGAGCATGCGGTCGTGGGAGCTGGGGCGGTGGTTACCAGCGACGTGCCGGCTCGTACATTTGTTGCCGGGGTACCTGCCAAAGTGATTAGACATTTTGGATGAGTTTTAACATCACAAACTCGCCGAACCCCAGCAAACCAAACATGCAGCCATTCTCCGTATGGTATACTGCAATTCACGATTTCCCAAAGCGCGCTGAAGACCGTTGATGAACAACAATAATGCCTCCACAATCCGGCTTTCTCGCTCTGTCCTGGGCGATGAAGAGAAGAACGCTGTCATGCGTGTGCTGGACAAAGGCTTTCTCGGAATGGGGAGCGAGGTGCAGGCGTTTGAGCAGGAGCTCGCGACATTCATCGGAACAGATCGGCCGGTGCACTGCGTCAACACTGGGACATCTGCACTCCACTTGGCAGTTGAGGCCCTCGGCATCGGGCCAGGCGATGAGGTGCTTGTGCCCTCAATTACCTATGTCGCCTCGTTCCAGGCCGTTGCTGCGACCGGCGCCACGGCTGTGGCGTGCGATGTGCGTAGCGACTCTGTATATCTGGACGTGGAGGACGCGGCACGGCGAGTGACGCCGCGTACGCGTGCCATCATGCCGGTGCACTATGCCAGCAACGTTGCTGGGGTTGAGGATGTCTATCATCTGGCGCGCGCCAAAGGCCTGCGGGTTATCGAAGACGCCGCCCATGCCTTTGGCTGCCGTCGAGGCAACGAGATGGTCGGCTCAACAGGCGACATTGTCTGTTTCAGTTTTGACGGCATCAAGAACATTACCAGCGGCGAAGGCGGCGCTGTCGTAACCGGCGATGCCGACATTGCGCAATACGTCGCAACAGCCCGGCTGTTGGGCGTCGAGAATGATACGCAGAAACGGTTTTCGGGCGAACGGAGTTGGGTTTTTGATGTTCTGCATCAAGGGCATCGACACCATATGAGCGACATCATGGCGGCAATAGGCCGTGCGCAACTCAAAAAGATCGAACATTTTGGTGCGACGCGAAGGGAATTGGCCACTGGATATGCCGCAGCCTTCGGTCAAGTCGAGGGGCTTACGCTTTTCGACTTCGACTACAGCTCGTCCATACCGCACATTTTTCCGTTGCGGGTTCGCAACGGCAAACGCGATGGCCTGATGGACCACCTCAGGGCAAGCGGTATCCAGTGCGGATTGCACTACGGACCCAACCATCTGTTGTCATACTTCAAAACCGAGTACGCCCTCCCTACCGCCGAGAAACTTGGCCGAGAACTCATCAGCCTGCCGCTTCATCCGATGGTTAGCCTTGATGACCAACAGCGGGTTGTCACGGCCGTCCAAGATTATCTGCACCGCCATGACTAAGGTTTCTGTGGTCATGAACTGCTACAACGGCGCTGCGTATGTGCGCAGTGCCATTGAATCGGTATACGCTCAGTCCTTCCAGGACTGGGAGATCATATTCTGGGACAATGCCTCAACTGACCAGACCGCGGCGATCGCCAAGTCATTCGACAGCCGGATACGATATTTCTGCAGTGCCGAGAATGTACCTCTGGGACACGCCCGTCGGCTGGCGATGGCAGAGTGCCGCGGGGAATGGATCGGCTTTCTCGACAGCGACGATCTTTGGTACCCTGACAAACTTGAAAAACAGCTTTCCGCGATAGCCCAGTGCCCCGACGACACCGTGCTCTGCTATGCGGGTGTGCGCGAACAGTTGATGGATGGAACTTTGATCCGGGAGGCCTTGCCACGATCGAGTTCTGGAGACATTTTTGCCCAACAGTTGGTGCAGTTCGATATCAACATGGTTACGCCCTTGCTACGGCGTGCAAGCCTTGAGACGTTCAAACTTACCTTTGACGACCGCATTCAGGCATCCGAGGAATACAACCTCTTCATGCGCCTGCTGGCCAAGGGGCCAGCCTGCGTTGTGAATGAATGCCTGGGAATTTGGAACATTCGGGCAGGTTCGCTAACTGATCAGTCCATCGCCCGATGGGCGACAGAACGCCGTCTCACTCTTGAAATGGTGAGAGAAGAAAACCCCGGAATTGATAGACACAATGCCGAGGCGTTTGCTGCTGCCGAGCAGCGAGCCTGTTACTACGACGCCCGCTACCAGATGGCCGAGGGTAAAGGCAAGGCGGCCCGAGCCAGCCTTTCGGCAAGTAACAAGAATGGCCTTATCTACCGGCTGCTATATCTGCTGACATTCTCACCATTTGCCTGGAGATTGGCACACAGTGATATAGTCCGCAGACGAATCAGCAAGTTTTTATTCAAAGCTAGATAAACACGCCGCCAAATAGCACTCGCGCTAAACTATTTAAATCAATTCAATAAAAACCAAATGAGACGACCGTGGGCTATAGAAAATATCTTACAGTTCTCATGCGTCCTGACGCGGCATTTGCGGCGATTTGGGTCCTTGTTCTGGCGATCTACAGTCCAGCGATCGTCAATTTTTTCCTGAGCCCAATACTACCATTTTCCTGATGGTAGCTGGTTCCATCGCTATCGCCGCAGGCGGGTCTTTTCTCCTGGAGCGATTTACACCCAGTGCAGTGGCGGCTCCGCCGCCGACCGACTTAGTGATTTTCAGCACACCGTTCATACTGGCGGTATTTGCGGTTTGGACAGCCGGTTTTGCGCTGATTATCGCATATTCCGGCGGTCTTCCCGTTTTCTGGTCCATCGAAGGACTGGACCGCTACTATTATGACTATGGTGTGCCAACGTTTTCAGGTGCCTGGAACACGCTTCGCATTGTGATTTCCATACTGGCCACTATTGCTCTGGTCAGGTCGAGTTCATTCCGCTGGGTACTCGCGTTGATCATTGCGCTGCTGACACTGACCGTTGTGGCCGAGATCAACCGGGGGGGCTACGTGCTGTACTGCCTCAACGTTGTCGCTGCCGGGGCACTGGTCGCTCCTAGTTTCAAGCGGCAAGTTGCGTGGGTTGCCGTGTTGGCTATCGCTACGCTGGGCGGGATTTACGGCATCGGCAGCGTGCGCTCGATTGATGCTAAAGCGACGGTGGCCATCGCTGCCCCCTTCGAGGTTGCGCAAGGCGCCACCGATACGACCAACCCCACCGCTGCGCAGCCGACCGCTGTCACAAAAGCCGTCCGAGACCTGATGGAAAAATCGGCGGCTGTTTCCTGGGTCTATCTGTATCTGACAACCCCAATTGCAAATTTGCATCTCGCGGCCAACGAGACGCTCAAGGCGGCGCCATTCCCCGGATTTTACTCGCTTTATCCGTTTCTACCAAGCGTGATCAGACCCGACCTGCTGCCTGAGGACCGCTATCCGCTGCCGCTGGCGTCGCTGGCGTACACAATGTCGAGCGGCTACGGCACCTACATTGCAGACTTCGGATTTGCGGGGGCGAGTGTCATTATGGGCCTTCAACTACTGCTCGGTATCTGGGTGTTTAAACTGGCCCGCTACCATGTCTGGGCCCAGATCCTGTTTCCAATGTTCTTCGCCATCAGCATGCTGAGCTTCTTTACAAACTACTTTGTAACTCTGCTCACGCCCTTTCATATGGCGCTCGCCGTTCTGCTGGGTGTGATCATACCCCGCTTCTGGTCACCAAAGCAGGCTTAGACCTCAAGGTATCGACAGGTGACGTCCACATGCTGCGCACAAGGTTGCGTCTATCTGCACATGCGGATAGGCGTGGTCTCCAGTCGCCGGCTTTCTACATGCAAGGGTTCAGCATGACCTATTCGGGAAAAACACTTCTGATCACTGGTGGCACCGGGTCGTTTGGCGGCACCGTTCTGGAGCACCTTTCCAAGCTCGATTTTGCGGAAATTCGCGTGTTTAGCCGCGACGAGAAGAAACAGGATGACATGCGCCGTCGCCTGGCGAACCCCTCGCTTTCGTTTCATATCGGCGATGTCCGCGATCGTGATGCGGTTCAGGCTGCAATGCGCGGCGTCGACCACGTTTTCCATGCTGCAGCGCTCAAGCAAGTACCCTCTTGCGAGTTCTATCCAATGGAAGCGGTCAAGACCAATGTCATGGGCACACAAAATGTCCTGCTGGCCGCTGCGGCGCAAAATGTGTCGCGCGTCGTTTGCTTGAGCACCGACAAGGCGGTCTATCCCATCAACGCCATGGGAATTTCCAAGGCCCTGATGGAAAAGGTGATGGTTGCCGAGTCACGTAACGCGCCTGAGGGGACGGTCTTTACCGGGACACGATACGGCAATGTGATGATGTCGCGCGGCTCTGTTATTCCGCTGTTTATGGAACAGATCCGGCAGAACAAACCGTTGACCCTGACGGACCCCGAGATGACCCGTTTCATGATGTCGCTTGATGATGCGGTCGAACTTGTCCTGTATGCATTTGAGCACGGACAGAGTGGGGACCTGTATATCCAGAAATCACCGAGCGCAACGATCGAGGTTCTTGCAGAAGCCGTCAAACGACTGATGGGCGCGCCTGATCATCCGGTCAAGGTGATCGGTACGCGCCACGGCGAAAAGGTATACGAAACGCTACTTAGTCGCGAAGAGCGAACCAGTTGCATTGACCAGGGGCGCTATTTCCGTGTGCCTGCTGACGCGCGGGACCTTAACTATGGCAAATTCTTTGACGATGGCGATCAGGAAATCTCAGAGAGCACCGACTACAACAGCCACAATTCCGAGCGACTGACGGTCGAGCAGACCATACAATTACTTGAGCAATTGCCGCTGTTCCAAGCGGCATTGGCTGGGGGATGTCTTGATCATGCGGACTGTCTTGGTAACGGGTGCAAGTGGCTTTATCGGCAGCAACTTGATGCTCCATCTTGGTGCGAGACCTGACATAAAGGTAATCGCGGTCCGCAAAGAGGCGGAAATAGATGCGGCAATCGAACAGCTTACCAGTGCGGACATCATCTTCCATCTGGCCGGCGTAAACCGGCCCAAGACCGAGGACGCGTTTGAGACAGGCAATGCGGGCCTGACTGAGCTCATATGCAGTAAGCTTGGCTCGCTAGAAATTGCGCCGACGCTGGTTTTGTCGTCATCGATTCAAGCAACACTGGACAACCCATATGGCCGGAGCAAGCGCTTGGCCGAAATGGCGCTGGAGAATTACGGGAAGAGGCACCCAGGAAAGTCGATTATCTATCGGTTACCCAATGTATTCGGCAAATGGGCGCGCCCAAACTACAACTCCGTTGTTGCAACCTTCTCCTACAACGTTGCCAACGGGCTACCGATCCAGATTAATGACCCGAGCGCGGCCATCTCGCTGCTGTATATCGACGACCTGATTGCACTATGGATGGATTTGGTGGACGGCGTATCGCCTGCGCTGGACAGCAATGGGTTCTGCACGATCCCTGAAACCTATCAAACCACCGTGGGCAAACTCTCCGAAAAGCTCTCTGCGTTCAAAGCCTCAAGAGAGTCACTTGTGACCGAGCCGGTGGGCTTCGGTCTGGACCGCGCATTACACGCGACCTATCTCAGCTATCTCCGACCCGAGCAGTTCAGCTATGAGCTGACGACTCATTCTGATCCCAGGGGGCAGTTCGTTGAGATGCTCAAAACCCGGGATGCGGGACAGGTTTCATTCTTTACATGCCGTCCTGGCATCACGCGAGGTGGCCACTACCATCACACCAAAACCGAAAAATTCCTGGTAGTCCGCGGACATGCCCTGTTCAAGTTTCGTCACATGGCTACCGGCGAAACCGCGGAATTGAGTACGAGCGACAGTCACTTCGAGATTGTTGAAACGGTGCCTGGCTGGACGCACGACATCACAAATGTCGGCCAGGACGATATGATCGTGATGCTGTGGGCCAATGAGATCTTTGACCAGAACAACCCCGATACATACCAAGAGCCTGTGAATCATGCCGCCTCGTAAACTCAAAGTCGCGACGATTGTTGGCACTCGACCAGAGATCATCAGGCTGTCCAGCGTTATCAAGAGGTTCGATGAAGTATTCGACCACCATCTGATCCACACGGGACAGAACTACGACTTTGAACTCAATGAGATATTTTTTCGAGACTTGGGGCTGCGAAAGCCTGACTTTTTCCTGAACGCTGCGGGAAAGACCGCGTCTGAGACAATTGGACAAATAATAGCCAAAGCGGACGAAGTGCTTGCATCGTTGAAACCCGACGCACTTCTGGTTCTGGGCGACACAAATTCTTGTCTGGCAGTCATCCCAGCGAAACGCCGCAGGATACCAATCTTTCATATGGAGGCAGGCAATCGTTGCTTTGATCAACGTGTGCCAGAAGAGACCAACCGCCGGATTGTGGATCATGTCGCAGACATCAACCTGACCTACAGCGCCATCGCGCGCGAGTATCTCCTTCGCGAAGGGTTGCCACCCGATCAGGTCATTAAGACCGGCAGCCCCATGTTTGAGGTACTGACGCAAAATCGCACTGCTATTGAACGATCAGACGCTGTGTCCCGACTTGGCCTAACCCGCAACCAGTACTTTGTCGTGAGTGCGCATCGGGAAGAAAACATCGAATCTGACGAGAACTTTGCATCGTTGTCCGAAAGTCTTGATCGTGTCGCGCAAACTTACGGCTTGCCGGTGATCGTCTCTACACACCCGCGCACACGCAAGCGGATTGAACAGGCTGACCGGGTGTTCAACCCTCTGGTTCAGTTCTTGAAGCCCCTGGGCTTCCATGACTATGTCAACCTACAGATGCATGCCCGCACCGTGCTATCCGACAGCGGGACCATCAGCGAAGAAGCATCGATCCTTAATTTTCGCGCTCTCAATCTGCGCGAGGCGCATGAGCGGCCAGAGGCGATGGAAGAAGCTAGCGTAATGATGGTTGGGCTATCGCCGGATCGCATCATGCAAGGGATTGATCTTGTTCAGCACCAGCCAGTCGGGTCCGAGCGGGCGTTCCGTCAGGTTGGCGACTACTCGATGCCCAATGTGGCGGAAAAAGTCGCCCGCATCGTGCTGTCCTACGTCGATTACGTGCGTCTGCGCGTCTGGGGGAACGCCCCACGCAATGAGAATACTGATCGTCAGCCAGTACTTTTGGCCGGAAAATTTCAGGGTCAACGACCTGTCGGCAGATCTGGTTCGACGCGGTCACACCGTTACAGTTCTGACCGGGAAACCAAACTACCCCGATGGATCGGTTTTCCCCGAGTTCACATCCAACCCTTCCGCATTTGACAGCTTTGAGGGAGCAGAGGTGGTTCGCGTTCCGCTGATACCTCGCGGCAAAGGCGGCGTGACTCTCATACTGAACTATCTCTCATATGCGGTGAGCGCCAGCATACTGGGACCATGGCGGCTTCGTGGCAGACAGTTCGACGCCATCTTTGTGTTTCAAGGCTCGCCAGTCACGGTGGGATTGCCCGCTATCGTCATGAAGTGGCGGACAGGTGCTCCGATAGCGCTATGGGTGCTTGATCTCTGGCCCCAGTCTCTCGAAGCTGTCGGCGCAGTCCGATCACCATTGGTCTTGGGCCTCGTGGATCGAATGGTGACCTACATCTACCGCCAATGCGATATGGTGTGGGGCCAGTCGCGGGCATTCCTGGCGGAGATCAACAGGCATGTCGTTGACAGCAACAAGGTGGATTATCTACCAAGCTGGTCGGACAGTCCCATTATGGACGCAGACGTGCTACCCGCTTCGGAGGTGCCGTTGCGCCCCGATTTGTTCAATATTGTCTTTACCGGGAATATCGGGGAGGCGCAAAATTTCCCCGCCGTGCTTGATGCAGCGGCAGAACTGCGTGACGAACCGATACGCTGGGTTATCGTCGGTGACGGTCGGCAGCGCGACTGGCTCATTGAAGAGGTGCAGCGCCGGGGATTGCAGGATCAAGTGCTTTTGCCGGGTCGATTTCCTTTGGAGCGTATGCACTCGTTCTTCTCGCATGCGGATGCGCTGTTGGTTTCGTTGAAGACTGCTCCAGCTTTTGCCATGACCATCCCCGGAAAAGTTCAATCCTATCTCGCTGCTGGCAAGCCCGTCATCGCCATGCTTGATGGCGAAGGCGCCGCGCTGATAGAGCGCTCGGGCGCAGGTATTGCTGTCCCCTCGGGAGACTCGCAGGGACTGGCGAACGCGGTACGCAAATTGAAAGCACTGTCCCCAAGCGAAAGATCAGGCATGGGAAAATTGGGGCCGGAGGTTCTAGCGCGAGAATTTGACCGCCAGAGCATATTGGACATGGTCGAGAACACCCTTGTCAGACTTGCTGGTCGACGCTAGCCGCTTATTGGACAAGCTGCGCGACGCCCGCCCAGCAGAGAAAGAAACCACTGGTGATGGCATCAGGGCTGCTATGGGTCCCCCTCAATTGCGGTCGGCACCAGCTTGGTGCCATACAACTGACGACATGAACTTGATCGACACGCTGCCCTGCGTGTCCGTGATTGAAACGTTTCTCCAGGCGCCGGAGTGAGCACCTTGATTCCCAGCCTTCTCAGCATTCTTTTAGCTGCCTTGACGTCTTACATTCTGAGCATCGTGGTTGAAAGGAATGCGCTGCGTCTGGGGCTCGTGAAGGCACCCAACGAACGCTCATCCCACGTAATTCCGACGGCACGTGGCGGTGGCGCAGGCCTCGCCCTTGTGGGTGTGGTGGGGTGCGGCCTGTTGGCCCTAAACGACGCTCCGCTTCTTGCTGTGGTCAGCGGTTTAGGCGCGATTATCGCCGTTATGGGTTTTATCGATGACCTGCGCGACGTATCCGTTACCATTCGCCTTGGCGTGCAGGCGGCGTCGGTCATCGTTTTTGTGGTGAGCGCTGCATTGCTCATTGGCGACACAGGGGATGCCGTCACCGCTTATGGCATTGCCATACTGTGCCTGACGTCCGTCGCCGGGATCTGGTGGATAAACGCATTCAACTTCATGGACGGCATTGATGGTATCGCAGCCAGCCAAGCCGGGCTCGTCTTGGTCGGCGCTGCACTGCTTTGGCTCTATGCCGATTCAAACGCGTTTGAGACACCTGTGTTCGGGGCGATGATGACCATCGCAGCAGGCACTGGTGGTCTGTTGCTCAGGAATTGGCCCCCTGCCAAGATCTTCATGGGCGACGTAGGCTCGACATTCCTGGGTTTTGTGCTGTTCGCCGTTGTGTTGATCACTGTGACGACCGATGCAATTCCGATGGCGTCATGGATTATCTTGCTCAGTGTGTTTGTCACCGACAGCACCATAACGATCATGCGTCGGACCTGCAGAGGTGAACGGCCATGGCATGCACACCGTCGACATGCCTACCAGCAACTGTCACGCCGCTGGGGACATCAGACCGTAACGTTGCTCTACGCCTCGCTGACAGCGCTGTGGGCATTTCCCCTGGCAGTAGCGTCCCTTGCTAACCCGTCCAGCGCAGTCTGGCTGGTGCTTGCATCGTACATCCCCCTCAGTGGGCTAGCCGTGTGGGCTGGTGCTGGTGCTCGCGACGAGCGTTGAGCGCGCCGGGCTCTTGCTTTCCGCAAACCGCCCGATCATGGCAAACAACACCCGGCGAAGAGCATCTTCGTCGTGATTTTGCGTGTGCTCTTGGAGTTGAGACAGGCCCTCCAGCAATT
This sequence comes from Devosia sp. J2-20, assembly GCF_055808475.1. NCBI lineage: Bacteria > Pseudomonadati > Pseudomonadota > Alphaproteobacteria > Hyphomicrobiales > Devosiaceae > Devosia > Devosia sp. J2-20. Next base: position 3,395,767 of record NZ_CM147870.1, read on the forward strand.
CTGAGCCTTCTACATAGCCACCGGTCCGCAGGATTTTTGAGTGTTTGGTCGGCTCCGCGCTCGTGGCGTCGTAGAACAGTTCCTCGAACATTTTCTCACCGGGACGCGCACCCACTGTGGTTATCTCAATACTGCCCTCTGGGTTTTCAGCGTCTCGCACCTTGTGCCCAGCCAATTGGATCATGTTCTTTGCCAGATCCTTGATGAGGATGGGGCTTCCCATTTCCAGCAAGAAGATATCTCCGCCATGTGAAAGCGCGCCGGCCTGCACGATGAGTTCTGCAGCCTCATGGATAGACATGAAGTACCGGGTCATTCGCTCGTCGGTTATGGTCACTGGCCCGCCCGCGACGATCTGCTCTTTAAACAGAGGAACCACCGAGCCATTGGACCCAAGAACATTGCCGAACCGCACGGCACAGAATTTCTGCCCTGAACCGGCCTGAGCAGCGCGCAAGGCGTAGTCATGGACGATGAGTTCAGCCCAACGTTTGGTGGCGCCCATCACATTGGTTGGCCGAACCGCCTTGTCGGATGAGATCAGGACGAAATTCTTGACCCCGCATTCATAGGCAACGCGCGTTGTCGTCAGGCTGCCGAATACGTTGTTGCGAACCCCCTCAAACACATTGGCCTCCACCAACGGGACATGTTTATGGGCTGCTGCATGAAAAACCACGTCGACTTGGTTTTCGAGCATCGTCCGCCGCAGCCTGTGCTCGTCGGTCACGGAAGCAAGAACAGCCTTCACATTCCTGACATTGAGCGCCTTCAACGCGCGATCAATATTGTAAAGGGCGAACTCATTCTGTTCATAGAGAACAACCTGGCGCGGCTTCCATTCCAGAACAAGACGACAGAGCTCGGACCCGATCGATCCGCCCGCACCTGTCACCAGAATCGAGCGTCCCTCGATCATGCCCGACAGCAAATTTTGGTCCGCGGGGACAGAAGAACGTCCGAGCAGTTCGTCGATATCGATTTCCCGTATCTGGTTGACCATGTAGTTGCCCGAAAGCAGGTCGGAAATCGGGGGAAGAGTGCGTATTTTTACGGAGTGCCCCGTGAGCTTCTGAACGATCTCCCGGCGCCGCTCTCCGGCCACCGAGGGAATAGACAGGATGACTTCGCGAATACCGAAATTTGCGACCAAGGTCGGAAAATATTCTGGGTCGTAGACGCGGATCCCTGCGACGTCTCGCCCATGGAGCGAGGCGTCATCGTCAAGAAACCCCGCTATGAGCCGGCGGCCTTGCGCTCGCATCGCAGCCGCCAGTTGCACACCTGCGTCGCCTGCTCCGTAAATGAGTATCTGCCCCTCATGAAGCTGATCATCACGAGGTGCCCATATCAGATACTTAGCGGCAAATCGGCTTCCTACAACGACCAGGCCACCGACCAACCAGTAGAGAAACGGAACCGATCTCGGCACCACTCCCCTTCCGGCCAGTTCTGCAACGAATACCAAGGTCACCCAACCCAATGCGGCCAGACTCATGGCTTGCAGCATGGTCCAAATTGCTCGCTCCGGCATATAACGGATAACTGCGCGATAAAGCCCCATCCGAACAAAAATCGGAATGGCGATCACTGGTCCGGCAAATATCAGCAAGAGCTGGCGGATATCCGGGATAAAAATGGCGCTGTACCGGAGACAGTAGCTAAGCCAGATCGCCATCCCCAGACCGACAAAATCAAAGCTGATCAGGGCTATTCGCTTATGTGTCCGCGGAAGCTGGACCAGAACCGTACGCAATAAATTGATGATGAACATATTTGTCAGACCTTGCCACTTCATCCGTCCGCAAAGCGAATTTCAAAGACGATCCCTCTGTAGCGGGGGGGATGCGGATGCAAAAGCCCTTGGAACTCAGAATCATTGGGCGCACCCAGTTATAAGAACCGAGCTGCTGCAAAATGGCATCGCTTGGTCACGATGTTCAAGGTTTGGTCTTCTGATCGATGATCTGTTCCGGGCGAGTACAGGTGACTATTTGCTGGCCGGCACCCGACTGGTGAACTGGCTGAATTGTGGCCGGGCTTGCTTGCTGTGACCGCCATCACATGCCATGAAAAGCCCGTCATCAGAACGGACGCTTGGCTCTATGCGATATTATCTTCTACTTTCCGCATTGGTCGCGGCGCTGGTGATGGCTCCCGTTTCGCCAGAGGCGGGCAACATACTATTTCTGCTCGCTGGTGGCTTGGGACTTTTGCTGTTGCGGACGGCAGACCTTGCTGTCTGGACACGCCCCATCGTCTGGATGCCGCTGTGCGGGCTAGTGCTTCTGTGCATTTCGTTCATTGCCGGCGCTGGGTCAATTGGCGGGCTGGAAGGTGTTCTGGCCTTTGCACCGGTGCTGGCGATCTGGCCTTTGGTTTCCTTGTCGCGCGACAGTACCCCTCCCGATCCGAGTTTGCTGGTCGCCTTTGGACTTCTCGGCACCGCCGGCACAGTAGCGATCGCCCTGAACGACTATCTGCTAACCGGGTCGACACGAGCTGGGGCCTCGGTTGCCAATCCGATACATTTTGCCGACGTGGCACTGCTATCGGGGTATTTTTGCCTTATCGGCATGGTCTACGTAAGGACTTCCTACTGGTATTTGTTTTTGGCCGGGCCCTTGCTTGCAGGTGTATCCGTAACGTTTTCCGGCACGCGCGGTGCTGTTGTTGCTTTCGTCGTGATGGCAACTGTCAGCGTGGCGACTGCCGCATTGATGCGAATGATTAAACTACGAACCCTTGCGGTTGCGGGCGTGTTTGTGGTCCTCGCCATACTGATGGGGTTCGCCGCCGGTTTGGGCCAGATCTCTGGCGTAGAGCGCGTCATGCTCGACTTGGCTGATGTCCTGCAGACCGGCCTGCCCACAGATGAGGCAACATCAATACGCCTGAGCATGTATCAGGGCGGCCTGAACGCTTTCATGGCCTCGCCTATCTTTGGGCATGGACCTCTCGGCTTTGTCGAAGCTGCAGCCGCCAGCATGGAGGCGCCGCTATTTGTCGGGGCGCCCCATCTGCACAATGACATATTCGATTTCGCGGCCAGCGCAGGCATTCTGGGGCTGGTAGCCTACGGCCTTTTCATGCTCGCGCCGCTTGCTGAAGTCATGCGCGCACCACCTTCTGCTACGCGCAACGGCCTGCTTGTGGTGGTGGGCACGCTGATTGCCGGCCACTTCGTGATGGGCCTGACCAATGCCATGTTTGGCATTCTGACGGTCACCGTCTACTTCGCCGCCATCTGCGCGATCGTCGGCGTGCTCGTAGCGCCGTTACGCAGCAGCGCCAAAGTGAGGCTTGGCGCTCAGGCATAAGCGGTCGAGATGCTGCTATTTAGTCAGGATAGCGGCCCCAAGCTAGGAGCGCAGGCGAAGAACAAAAGTTACAGATAATTTGGCGCACCCGACACGATTCGAACGTGTGGCCTCTGCCTTCGGAGGGCAGCGCTCTATCCAGCTGAGCTACGGGTGCATCCGTGAGGCGGGGCAGTGCCCCGGCTGAACGGGCGCAAACTATCCAAAGCTGGCGATCGGCGCAACGGGGTTGGTCGGTTTTGTTTTGCCCGGCTTGAAGGACCATCTGGTGGCTCAAGCGGTGCGCTCCTTGGCAACGGGCTAGCTGTTGACTGAACGAGTAAATCAGCTTTCGGTTCAGGAGCGGATTCCCCTCGGCGCTCACAACCAGTTCTCATCCACCAGCCCCAGCTCTGCCCCTCAGCCACCGGCTCTCTACCCACGGGGCACCCGCACAACTACAGCCCAAGAGCGTACCTTACTGCCGGATTCGGAGCCATCAGACCCAACGCGTTGACCGGGAATTGGGCAGAGCTTGGTGCTCAGTCAGCCCTCCACCCGATAGTGGATGGGCTTGAAGCTGCCGCCATTGCTGGCGGGGGCCGAGCAGGCGGTCAGGGCGATGATCAGGTCGGTGGCGGCGCGGAAGCGGATGAAATCGCCTGCCTTGCTGAGCGGCGGCAGCACTTTGAAGCGCCCGGTGGCGCCGTCCACCGGCACATTCATGAAGCAGTTGAAGGCGACCGGAATGGCGTCCTCGGCAATGCCCCATGGAGCGAGCGCTGCATGCAGATTGCCATGGCAGCCGCGATGGGGCGGCTCATTGTCGTAGCAGAGACGGAAGGTGGCTTCGCTGCACGGGGTGAGCAGGAAATCGTGCCGCCCCACGGTATCCTCGATGATCTCGAGCAGCACATTGGAGCGGTTGGAATAGAGCTTGTGGCCGGTGCTGAGATAGATGGTCTCGGCATAATCGAGTGTGCGCCCCGAAGAGAGCATTTCGTGCGTATCGGCCCTGGCGATCGCCAGCAGATCAGCGACCTGGCCACCCTCGGGGTCGATCACCGTCAGGGTCTGGCCCGCATTGAGCGTAAAGGCGGCGCCCGAGCGGGGCGGGATGATCTGGGTGGTGTCAGGGCGTGTTGCGGTCTCGGTGAGCATTACTTGGCGCCCTCGCTATCGGTTGCCGGGCGGGCCAGCGGATCGGTCGCGCCGGCGCGGTGATAGGGGCAGGACCAGCCATCGGCGACCGCACGGCCGCTATATTGGCGCGCCTCGGAAACGCTGCCATGGCGGGCCAGCATCGGGTTGGGCGTACCCGCCAGAGCCACGTCGCGATCGATAATGGCGCTGCGCAGCTTTTCGTAGCGTCCCAGGGCGCGCAGTGTTTCAAACTGGTCATGCAGATTAAACACCATCACTGGATGGGCAAAGCGGCGCGCCGGGCGGCTGGCGCGCGGGTGCAGGCCGACCACGAAAAACGCCTCCCCCCAAAGCTGAGCGAGAAATGGGGATCATCGGGATCGGCACTGACGCGAGCGTCATGGGGCTGGCCGCGCCAGCTGTCCTTGGCGGTCAGTGACTGGATGCGCGCCCACATATGGCGCTCAAACGCGTCTTCGCCCAGCCCGTCAGGACCCTCGAAAATCACAGCGAAGCTGGTGAACAGGGTGGGCTGATCATGATAGTCCCAGGCGAACTGCATCAGCCGATCCTGAATTTCGACATCGTTCCAGGCACTGTCGATCGAACGCGCCACATAGGTGGTCAACCGCCCCTGCTTGAGCGCCGATTTGGCCCCGACGCAGGGGAATTGCCGGTCATTGATGAAGTGCTGCAGCTGCTGCTCGGGACTGGTTGGTTCGGTGACGACGGTGTCGATTACGGACATGGCACGGCCCTTACTGTTGGGTCAGGACAACCGCGGCAGACGCTGAAGGGTTCCGCCGGTGCGCGTTCCGGCGCGATCACATCGCACCCCCGACACGTTTACTGATCCGGGCCGGGGGCGGATGCGTAAAGACATGGCCCGGCAATGGAGACTGATCATGCGGCGAATTCTACTCAGTGCGGGCGCGGTTCTGGCGCTGACCGGCATGGCCCAGGCCGTGTCGGTGGGTGAGCTGATTGGCAAATGCGGCGATGACGGCAAGGCGTGGTGCGCCGGGGTCGGCTATGGCGATCCGATGCAGGCATGCCTTGAGGACAATTACGCCCAGCTCAGCGCCGACTGCCAGGCAGTGATGGAACGGCTTCGCGGTGGCGAGGGCGTTTATCTGTTCTGAGCGGCCGCAGCTGCTACGGCTTTGCCGTTAACTGCCTTCAAGCTGCCCTGATTGGGCCCTATCGCCGCAAAAGGTGAAATGGGCTAAGGGTGGCCACATGACAAATTCAACCACATGGCGTCGCAGCGCTGGCCTGATGGGCGCGAGTATCGCGCTGGGCCTGCTGGTGGCGGGCTGCTCGATGAGCGGGTTCAAGCCGGCCAGCGGCAGCGTGCGCGCTCCGGCCACCGCGGCGCTTGAGGTCTTTGCTGCCCCCAGCACGCCGGCGGGGCATGTGCCCAAGGCCGCTGACGTGCCGATGGCCACCTCCGCCCTGGGTTATACCGAGGGCTCGCTGGATGGGCTGATCGGCCATTACGCGGCCCAGTATGCGGTGCCCGAGGATCTGGTGCGCCGGGTGATCGTGCGCGAGAGCAATTACAATGCGGGGGCGCGCAACGGGCCCTATTACGGGCTGATGCAGATCAGCCACGCCACCGCGAGTGGCCAGGGCTATCGCGGGGCACCGGCGGGCCTGCTCGATGCCGAGACCAATCTGCGCTTCGCCGTGCGCTATCTGGCCGGCGCCTATGTCACCGCGCAGGGCAATTACGACCGCGCGGTGCAGTTCTATGCGCGGGGCTATTATTACGATGCCAAGAGGCTTGGCCTGTTGCAGAAATCAGGCCTGCGCTGAGCCGGCATTGGCGGGTGCGCGCTCATTGAGCAGCACCATAAGGTGATTGGCCAGATCGGATTGCTGATAGGGCTTGGGCAGCCGCGGCAGGTCGATCTCGATGCCTTCGGGCAGTTCTGAATAGCCCGTAGCGAGCACGATGGGCAGGTCAGGACGCAGCTGGCGCGCCTGATTGGCCAGTTCCACCCCGTTCATGCCGGGCATGGCATAGTCGGTGATCAACAGATCCACGGTCTGCTGGCTGCCCAGAATGGTCAGGGCCTCGGCGCCCGAATAGGCTTCGAGCGCTGTGTGACCAAGCTGCTCGACCATGTCGACCGCGTTCATATTGATCAGCGCATCATCGTCCACCACCAGGATGACGGCAGCCTTGCTGGCCTGATTGTGCATTTTCGAACCCTCTGATGTGCCGGAAATATCGGCCACATTGCCCTCCATGCGTCGCGCGCGCTGCCCATAGCGCGCAAAAACGGCTCAAATGCGTTGTCGCAACATGCCATTTGTCGCCGACAACGGCAATTGTCGCTAACGCGCAAGGTTGTGCCCCGGTTCCCGCCGCGCGACCCTTTTGGCGGACGGCGATCTGGCCTAAAGTCAGCGCGATCTCACCTTCGGAATCGCTTGATATGCATCTGCTGCTCGTCGACGGCTCGGCTTATATTTTCCGCGCCTTCCATGCCCTGCCCCAGCTCAACCGCAAGTCGGACGGGCTCCCCGTGGGCTGTGTGCAGGGGTTCTGCAACATGCTCTACAAGCTCACCGAGGACCTCAAGGGCGAGGATGCGCCCACCCATATGGCGGTGATCTTTGATCATTCGGGCAAGACGTTCCGCGACGATATCTATACCGAATACAAGGCGCAGCGTCCCCCCGCCCCGGTTGAACTGGTGCCACAGTTTCCGCTGACCCGGGCGGCCACCCGCGCGTTTTCGATCCCCTCGATCGAGATGGAGGGCTGGGAGGCCGACGACATCATCGCCACCTATGCACGTCTGGCGCGCGAGGCGGGCGGCAAGGCCACCATCGTTTCGTCCGACAAGGACATGATGCAGCTGATCGAACCCGATGGCTCGGTCCGCATGCTGGACACCATTGCCCGCCCCGGCCAGCCGCCGCTGCGCTGGATCGGCATGGATGAGGTGTTCAAGAAATTCGGCGTCACCCCGGACAAGGTGATCGAGGTGCAGGCGCTGTGCGGCGACAGCGTGGACAATGTCCCCGGCGTGCCCGGCATTGGCGTGAAAACCGCCGCCGAGCTGATCAATACCTATGGCACGGTGGAAAACCTGCTCGAGCATGCCGACGAGATCAAGCAGAACGCGCGGCGCGAAAAACTCAAGGCCAATGCCGATCTGGCGCTGGTCTCCAAGCGTCTGGTGACGCTGAGCCAGGATGTGCCGGTCGAGCTCGATATCGACGCGCTGATCCGCCAACCGATGGAGCCATCCAATCTGTTCCCGTTCCTCAAGGCGATGGAATTTGCCACCATCACCAAGCGGCTGTCGGGCAAGCTTGAGGCCAATCCCGATGATTTCGAGGCCGACCCGGAATATGCCGCGACGGCGGCGCCGGGCGCGGTGGGGTTTGACAATGCGGCGCGGGCGGAAAGCCGGGCAGCACGGCATGAGGCGACCGGGCGCAGCAATGCCGCCACCGTCGCCCATGCAGCGGCCGAGCATGCGCGCGTGCGCGCCATCCCGTTCAAGCCCGAAGACTATGAGATCATCCGCGATGCGGCTGCGCTGCAGCGCTGGATCGACGCCATCGAAATGACGGGCCATGTCGCCACCGATACCGAGACCACCGGGCTCGACAATCAGACCGCCGATCTGGTGGGGCTGTCGTTTTCCATCGCCCCGGGCACGGGCGCCTATCTGCCGCTGGGCCACACCGATGGCGAGGCCGATATTTTTGGCGGCGGCGGGCTGGTCGAGGGGCAGATGGATGTCCGGCTCGCACTGGACATGGTCAAGCCGCTGTTTGCCGACCCCTCGATCCTGAAAATCTTCCACAATGCCAAATACGATATCGGCATTCTGGCGCGCTATGATGTGGCGGTGAAATCGGTCGATGACACGCTGCTGCTCAGCTATGCGCTCGATGGACCGCAGTTCAATACCATGGGCGAATTGGGTGAACACTGGCTGGGCTTTGCCGGCCAGTCGATCAAGGACCTGATCGGCTCGGGCAAAAAGCAGATCACCTTCGCCCAGGTCAAACTCGAAGACGGCGCGCGCTATGCCGCCGAAGATGCCGATATGACCATGCGGCTGTGGCAGGTGCTCAAGCCACGTCTCGTGGCCGAGAACATGACCACGCTGTACGAAACCATCGACCGCCCGCTCGCGCCGGTGCTGGCGCGCATGGAGGGCCGTGGCGTCAATATCGACCGCGCCATTCTCTCGCGCCTGTCAGGCGAGTTCGCCCAGCGCGCCGCCGCCTTTGAGGCGCAGGCCTATGAGCTGGCCGAGCAGACCTTCAATCTGGGCTCGCCCAAGCAGCTGGGCGAAATCCTGTTCGACAAGATGGGGCTTGAGGGCGGCACCAAGACCAAGACCGGCGCCTGGTCGACCGGGGCCGATGTGCTCGAGGATCTGGCGCTCAAGGGCGTGCCGCTGGCGCGCACCATTGTCGACTGGCGCCAGCTCAACAAGCTGCGCAGCACCTATACCGACGCCCTGCCCGCCTACATCAATGAGCGCACCGGGCGCGTCCACACCACCTATTCCCAGCATTCGGTGCTGACCGGACGGCTGAGCTCAAACGATCCGAACCTGCAGAACATTCCGGTGCGCACCGAGGATGGCCGCAAGATCCGCTCCGCCTTCGTCGCCGCGCCGGGCAAAATCCTGGTCAGCGCCGATTACAGCCAGATCGAATTGCGCGTGCTGGCCCACATCGCCGATATCCAGGCGCTCAAGGATGCGTTTGAAGAGGGGCTGGATATTCACGCCATGACCGCCAGCGAGATGTTCGGCGTGCCCGTCGAAGGCATGCCCAGCGATATTCGCCGCCGTGCCAAGGCGATCAATTTCGGCATTATTTACGGCATTTCCGCCTTTGGCCTGGCCAATCAGCTGGGCATTGGCCGCGGCGAGGCCGGGGACTACATCAAGACCTATTTCGAGCGTTTCCCCGGCATCAAGGACTATATGGAAGAGCAGCGCCGCAAGGTGAAGGAAGATGGCCACGTCACCACCATCTTTGGCCGCCGCATCAACTTCCCCAATGCCAAATCGCACAATCCGAGCGAACGCGCCTTTGTCGAACGCGCCTCGATCAACGCCCCCATCCAGGGCTCAGCCGCCGACATCATCCGCCGCGCCATGATCCGCATGGAGCCCGAGCTGAACAAGGCCAGGATCGACGCCGACATGCTGCTGCAGGTGCATGACGAGTTGATCTTCGAAGTGCCACTAGGCACCGAGAGCGCCGCAATCCCGGTGATCAAGCGCGTGATGGAAGGCGCGGCAGAACCCGCCGTGCGGCTGACGGTGCCGATCCAGGTGGATGCCAATGCGGCAGGGAACTGGGACGAGGCGCATTAGGAGGACTAGATATGGCGAATATCTAGCGCGCCCTTCCATTTGTCATTCAGGTACTCGACGACCAAGCGCCTGTGACAGTGATGTGCTTGGTCTTCAGAGCATAAGAGACAAGAATCGGCAAAAGATTCAGGGTTGAGCTTTGATTCAATACGCCTAGTCTCCATAAGCTCGAGAAATCTGTCACTGTACGCCGCCCAAGTCGCTGCGCCATTCCTATAATCTTTCAACATAGAATTTTCTGGAGCGAGAATTGGCAGATGTTCATAACTTATGCCGGATATCTCCTTCAAGAAAAACTTAAGGTCAACAGCCTTAGCAAATCCAGAAAGTTGAGATGTATTATTCAATCGAACATCAATCAACTTTTTTACACCAGCATTTCCAAGTCTTTTGAAGAATTCATGTGCGCTTGTTTTCGTAAACCCTATAGTATTTACTTTTAGCTTCTCCATTTCTTCACTTCCATCCCTGCCCGAGAGTAGGCATATCGTTGGTTTCGACGGCGATATGCCTCCTCCAGTCTGTCTTCTTCACTAGCGAGAAGGTCTTGGACATCGAGTTTGTCCTCTTTTAGCATGCGGTCTTCTGCGTCTGACTGAGTCTCAATGCGTCCGTCGTGTAAGATATGACATATCTTGTGGCCGCAGTCCTTCAACGCTCTACCAACAAGCAAACATCGATGGCAATGTAGAGGATCTCGCTCCGAGCACATTAGGGCTATTTTGTACTCTCTGGCGCCACCAACAACCCTATCTATGCCGCTTAAAAATCCAAGTGTTTTAGACATTCTCTCATAGTTGGCAGTTCCCGCCTCAAAAAGGTCGTCACTTGCTGGTCGCCCGCCCAGTTCGCGACCCAAAAATACATACTTAATTGAGTTAAGCGCCAGCTCGGCTCTCAATTCGTCTTGACTGAACCAAGGTGAGCGCCTTGAGAACGGCGAGGATCTCACATCAGCTATCGCTGATATTTCCCAAAGGCGCAGTAGCTCTATGAACCTTCCGATCTCCAGATCGGAATGCCCTATCGAGAATATTTCAAGCATCTAACTAATATAGGCTCCATTCAATTGGACGTAGCACCTGCCTTCTGGAAAAGGGCGCGCTAGGCCAGCCCTGATATGAACGAGACTAGCTTGCGCGCACATCTCGTTTAGAGACGCCACACCCGAGGTCCGCCACAACGATCTAAGCTCGTCCGACGTTACTCCCAAATCGTAGCTTGCGACATCGTCTTGAATTTTCACTCGGAGTTTTTTGCTGCCGTTGAATTCATTCACAAAGAACTTCACCCTAGACGAATCCAGTTCTATCGCCCCCAAAGAACTACCAAGCGTACCGCCCGGCACAAAGGCCTTTCCATTTGCCTGCCGTTGAAAACCATTGAACATAGCCGGCAAAGAAGTGCTCACGCTACCCGCGACTGCACTTATCATTTTTTTGGCTGATACCTGCGCTTCAACTGTTACCCCCGCTGCGGTGACGACGCGGTCCTCCGTCGCGTGCGGATACGCGAAAGTCGCCGGTGGTGAGTCGGCGTCAAACCTAACGATGTTGCCAACCGCTAGAATCCGGTCCGGGCCGGCCATCTCAGCACTCCAAAATCGAGATGCCTCTTGATGAGCATTGGATCCCTGTGGCTCAGGCCTTATCATTTCAGAACGACCAATATCCCACCCAGCGACACAGAATAGAGTTCCATAATTGGTCACTTCGGTGACCAAAACTCTGTAGGTCATCATCCCCTCCAGTCTATCTTTTTCTTTTACCACAGACAGATAACGCCTTTTTGCCGGCAATTAACAGTGGTTTGGCCCCACCACGCTCCCCAAAATTGCGCTCGATCAAAGCCCCCCCGCAATCTCCCCTACACTCCCCCCAACAATCCGGGAGACCCACGCCATGCGCACCTACACCATCACCGCCCGCCGCGATGACGAGCACGGTAGTCATGCCGGGGTGCGTGAGGGATTGGTGGTGCTTGATACCTCGCTGGCGGGGCGCGCGAATGCGCTCAATCCGGTGGAACTGCTGCTAGCCTCTCTGGCCGCCTGCATGATCAAGGGCGTGGAACGCTCGGCGCCGATGCTGAAATTCGGATTTTCCGGCGTAACGGTATCGCTGAGCGCCGAGCGCCAGGATGCCCCGCCCAAGCTGACCGCCATCACCTATGAGCTGGTGGTCGACACCGATGAGAGCGATCATCGGCTTGAGCTGCTGCACACCAATGTGCGCAAATATGGCACCATCTCCAACACGCTGGCCGATAGCGTCGCCCTGACTGGCACGGTCCGTCGGGGCTAGTTCTTTCTCGCGCGCGCTGCGCCAATGCGACAACCGGTATCACAGCGAAATGCGCCCTGTTGCGCGCCCCAGTGCCGCTCGATGTGCACAGTCTGTCAGCCGATAGTCCTGTCGCGGTGCCTCAAGACTGCCGATCAGCCAGCGCAAATCCGTTCATCAATGTGCAGATCCGTTCATACAGCCCCCAAAAGGCCGTCAGAAATGGCGGCGCGGCGTTCATCGGCTTGAACGGATTTGCCCCGATTTATCCCCGCACGCGCCCGGGCGCCCATAATGGCGCCATCCCGCTGGCAGGACGCGATCATGACGAGTGATGCCAGTGGGGGCCGGGTGGCAGAACGGGTCGCCGTCTGCCGGACCGTGCCGGATGGGGTCTGCTGTTCCAAGGGTGGGCAGCGGGCTGAAATGACCGCCATGCGGTGCTGTTGCGCTGCGTGATCTTGACGGGCCCGACTTCCCCTCTCGCCAGGTGCGGTGGGGAGCGTCAGCAAACAGGGGCCTTTGCGGCGATGGGCGATCCTTGATGATAAGCCCGCCCCATGCGTGCGCGGTGCGCCACACCCGGCGTGTGGGCGAGGCGTGACCTCACCTTTTGTGCTGCGGACGACCCGCGCGAGGAAGCCCTCGCCCACGCAGCGTCGCCTTGGGAAAACCGGACGCCAGCGCGGCGGGCCGGGACTTTGGCGCGGGCTTTGCACCCTGCGGCGGGAACGCAGGCGCGTCCTGTCTCGTTGCTGTGCACACAGGAGCGTCACCATGGATAATTCATTCGAGACCCTTGCCCGCGCCGGCTACATCGCGCGCGGCGTCGTTTACCTGCTGCTGGGCGGGCTGGCGCTGAGCTCGGCCATCTGGGGTGGCGAGGATGCCGAGGGCTCCTCGGATGCGCTCTCAAGCCTGTTGGGCCTGCCCTTTGGGCGGGTGTTGCTGGCGCTGGTGGCCGTGGGACTGCTGGGCTATGTGCTGTGGAAACTGGCGCAGAGCCTGCTCAATGCCGATGATCGCGATCATGACCTCAATGACTGGGCGACACGGGCGGGGCAGTTGATCAGCGCAGTGGCCAATCTGTTCCTGATGTTCACCGCAGCCCGCATGGCCCTGGCCATGGGGGGCGGCGAGGGTGGCGGCAATGGCGAGGAGACCGCCTCGGCCTGGTTGCTGCAACAGCCCTTCGGGCCCTATCTGCTGGGCGCCGTGGGCGCTGGGGTGATCGGCTTTGCCGGGGCGCAGTTCTGGTATGGCGCCACAGGTGGTTATCGCAAGCATCTGAGCCTGCCATCCGGGCATGGGCCGTGGCTTGATCGCATCTGCGCCTTCGGGCTGATGGCGCGCGGCGCGGTGTTTGCCATTATTGGTGGCTTTGTGCTCTACGCCGCCTTCACCGTTTCGGCTGAACAGGCTGGCGGCACGGCCGACGCGCTCGATTATGTGCGCCGCCTGCCCTTCGGCGCCTGGCTCTATGGCCTTGGCGCGCTGGGGCTGGCCGCCTTTGGCGCCTATGGCGTCATTCAGGGGCTGTATCGGCATGTCGATGCGCCCGATATGGGCGATGTGCGCGCGGCCTCGCCGCTCTAGCGGTGGGTCAGCGTGGCGCTGCGGCCATCGCCGCCGGGCGGAATGGCAAGGCTGACCACCAGCGTGGCGGCGGCAGTGATATCGGGGCTGCGCTCAGCCCATTCGACCAGCACGATGGCGGCCAGATTGTCGCTCAGCCCCAGTTCGTCGACCTCGCGCGGATCGCCCAGCCGATAAAGATCGGCATGCAATACGGGCGCCTTGGGCGTGTCATAGGGCTGCACCAGCGCAAAGGTGGGTGAGGGTACATCAAGCGCCGGATCGCCTGCCAGCGCGCGGATAATGGCGCGCGCCAGTGCAGTCTTGCCGGCGCCCAGATCGCCCTCAAGCAATACGACATCGCCGGGCTGGAGTTCCTCGGCCAGGGCTGCGCCCAGCGCAGCGGTGGCGTCGTCATCGGGCAGGAACAGCCCGGGCATTATTCGGCGACAGCGGCCATGGCGCTGTCCCGCGGCAGGTTGACAATGATCTTGGAGCCGCGCGGTTCGCGGCGCTCGGCGCTGATGGTGCCGCCATGCAGGTTGACGAAAGTCTTGACGATGGCCAGCCCCAACCCAGCCCCGCGCTGGCGTCCGCCGCCGGGATTGTCGAGCCGGGTCAGGATGGCCGATTTCATCTCATCGGTCAGGCCGGGGCCTTCATCCTCGATGACAAACAGCATGCGTTCGCCGCGATGGGCAATGGTCAGCTTGATCTCGCCGCCGGGCGGGGAGAAGCGCGCCGCGTTGGAGAGCAGGTTATAAAGCACCTGCACGATGCGGGTGCCATCGGCGATGAAGGGGGGCAGTGCGGGATCGATGTCGACCACCAGATTGATCGGCTTTTCGCCCGAGATCTCGGGGAAGCTGGCCGACAGACCGGCGCGGGCCTTTTCGACCAGCTTGTGCACGTCGAGCTGTTCGGGCCGTAGTTCGGCAATGCCGGCATCGACCGAGGCGAGGTCCAGAATATTGTCGATCAGAACACCCAGCGTCACCGAAGAGGCGCGGATATAATCGATATAGGATTTCTGACGTTCATTGAGCGGGCCGGCATCGCTGGCCAGCATTTCGGCAAAGCCGATAATATTGGTCAGGGGTGAGCGCAGTTCGTAGGAGACGTTTTCGACAAAGGCATCCTTGAGCACGTCGGCGGCGACCAGGGCGTCATTGCGCTCCTTGAGCACTTTTGAGTAGCTGGCGCTTTCGGTGACATCGAGAAAGGTCATCATGGTCTGCCCGTCGGGCAGCCGCGTGATGGCATAATCGAGCAGGCGGCCATCGGAGCGATTGATGCGCCCGGTCTGGTCCGAGCGGGTCGGATTGAGATCGATAATCCCCCGCTTGAGATCACGCCATATACTGGCACCATCTTCGGGAATGGCGCGGCCACTGGCCTCGGCGATCTGGTCGATATGGGGGTTCTGGCCCAGCTCATTGGTGGGCAGTTTCCACAGCGCGGACAAGCGCGGATTGGACAGGGTCAGCCGGCCATTGGTGCCGAACACGGCCACGGCCTCCGAGAGCGAGTTGATGGTCTCGCGCTGCACATTGGAGAAGGCCTTGTTGGTGGATTCCAGCTTGAGGCGCTCGGTGATGTCGTCAAAGACGTAGATCACGCCACCGGTGGCGCCCGCGGGGGCCGAGATCACCTTGATAGTGCGGCCATCGGGCAGGTGCCAGGGCTCGTCTTCAAACGGTTCGGTGCGGCTATAAGCCTTGAGATGCTCGTCGCGCCATTTGTGGTAGTTCACCTGCGCGGGCAGCATGCCTTCGGTGCGCAGCTTGTCGAGAATGGCGCGCTCATCGAGGCCCAGCGTCAGGAACTTTTCGGACAGGCCCCACAGCCCGGCATAGGCCTGATTGAACTGGATCAGCTCGCGCTTGGCATTGAAGATGGCAATCGGGGTGGCCAGCGTATCGATGATACCGGTGATGTGCGCGACGGCGTCATCGCCAGTATTAACGTCTTGATCCTCGATGGGACGCAGCATGCCGGCGCGCCCGCCCGAAACGGGGAATTCGACCAGCTCGAAGGCGCCCTGCCCGCGCCAGGCGACCGAGAGCTTAGCGGGTTCTTCGTCCGCCTCACAGGCCTGCAGGTGCTGGCGCAACTGATCGGGATCGAGCAGTTCAGGTGGCGCGGTTTCGCTGCCGGTCTTGCCCAGTGCGCGGGCCAGTTCGAGATAAGGCCGGTTGGCATAGATCAGGCGATCATGGCCATCGCGGGCAAAGGCCGGCTTGGTGAGCGTCGCCAGAATAGCGCGCACGCTGGTCAGATCGGCGCTGGTGGCGACAGCCGCGGCGGTCAGATTGGGATCAGTGTCGGGCTGCATGAAGGCGGGGCGTAGCCGCATGGCGGTACCGCCACCGAGCACCCAGCCATTGGCACGTACCAGCCGCCCATCCAGCGCGTTCAGGCTGACGGCAAAGGCGTGTCCGTGCACGCGCAGGTCTTCGAGCAGGCGCGCCAGCCGATCGGCATCGGCATCATGCAGCCAGCTCTGGAAGTTGAGTACGCTTTCGGGCTGACGCCCGACGGGCAGCACCGCGGCGGCCTGTCCGAGCAGTTTGGGCGCGCCATCATCTGTCCACAGGACCGTGACTTCGCGGGTGCCGGAGAGCAGGGCTTCATACTCGTCGACCAGGGCGCGCAACCCGGCAATCTGTTCGGCGGCCTTTTGACGGGCAGCCTTGCCGTCGGCCAGCATGGTGCGGATGACGGCCATGGACAGCAGGGCAAAAGCCCCTGCGCCAGCGGCGATCGCGATTGGAGCTGCACCGGCGAAGCTTGCCACCTGGGTTCCCTGTGCGAGAGCGGGGACCGCCGTCAACAGAGTAAGAGGGGCTGCCGCGATTACCGCGAATCCCCAATGCTTCCGGAAGTGATCCGGCGCCATGCGCTGCCCTCTAGGTCAAAGATGTTGGTTGCCAGGCCGGCGCCGCAAAGAGCCGGTACGCAGTCACTCAAACAGAACGGCATACGCGACCCAAAAAGATCTTTGCCAGCTCCGAACCGGCTGCGTGTCCCCCAGCAGCCGAATCACCCTGACCATAGCGGTCCGTCGAATCGCCTAAAAGAGTCTTAATGGCCAAGCATGGCAGGCAAACTGTCGATATCGGGGCTTGACCTGAAACGAAACAGGAACATCCAAAAGCACAAAAAATGCCCGCAGCGCGACGCTGCGGGCATCATGTTGGATCGCTCGAGCGGAACGCCTAGTAGCGGTATTCGCCCGACTTGAAGGGGCCTTCGGTGCTCACGCCGATATAGTCGGCCTGGGTCTTGGTCAGCTTGGTCAGCGTCGCGCCCAGCTTGGCCAGGTGCAGCTCGGCAACCTTCTCATCGAGATGCTTGGGCAGAACGTGCACTTTCTTCTCGAGGTTCTCGCCATTGGTCCACAGTTCGATCTGGGCCAGGGTCTGGTTGGCGAAGGAAGCGCTCATCACAAAGCTCGGATGACCGGTGGCATTGCCCAAATTGACCAGACGGCCTTCCGAGAGCAGCAGCAGGCGCTTGCCATCGGGCTTTTCAATCAGGTCGACCTGTGGCTTCACATTGGTCCACTTGAAGTTGCGCAGGCCGAGCACGTCGATCTCGTTGTCGAAGTGGCCGATATTGCAGACGATGGCCATGTCCTTGAGCTTGCGCATGTCATCGACCATGAGCACGTCGCGGTTGCCAGTGGCCGTGACAACGACGTCGGCGCGATGAGCGGCATCGGCCAGGGTCACGACCTCAAAGCCTTCCATGGCAGCCTGCAGGGCGCAGATCGGATCGACTTCGGTGACCAGCACGCGGGCGCCAGCGCCACGCAGCGATTCTGCCGAGCCCTTACCCACATCGCCAAAGCCGCAAACAATGGCAACCTTGCCGGCCAGCATGACATCGGTGCCGCGACGGATGGCATCGACCAGGGATTCACGGGTGCCGTACTTGTTGTCGAACTTGGACTTGGTGACCGAGTCATTGACGTTGATGGCAGGGAACGGCAGCTCGCCCTTGGCGTGCAGCTGATACAGACGCATCACGCCCGTGGTGGTCTCTTCGGAGACGCCGCGGATGGCGTCGCGGATGCGCGAGAAGAAGCCAGGGCTCGAGGCCAGACGACGCTTGATGGTGGCAAAGAAGATTTCTTCTTCTTCATTGGTGGGCTTTTCAAGGAAGGAGGGGTCGATCTCGGCCTTGGCACCATTGAGGATGTACATGGTGGCGTCGCCACCATCATCGAGGATCATGTTGGGGGTCTGGCCATCGGACCAATCCATCATGCGATCGGTGAAAGCCCAATATTCTTCGAGCGTTTCACCCTTGTGGGCGAACACGGGAATGCCGGCGGCGGCAATGGCTGCAGCAGCATGATCCTGGGTCGAGAAGATGTTGCAGCTGACCCAGCGCACTTCGGCGCCCAGCGCGACCAGCGTCTCGATGAGAACGGCGGTCTGGATGGTCATGTGCAGCGAGCCGGCAATGCGCGCGCCCTTGAGAGGCTGGGCAGCAGCATATTCCTCGCGGATAGCCATCAGGCCGGGCATTTCGACCTCAGCGATATCGAGTTCCTTGCGGCCGTAATCGGCCAGCGAAATGTCTCTAACCGCGTAATCGGTGAATTTGGTCATGGGTGTACTCCGGGAGGTGTAGCGTTGGCAAAGCTATACGCAAGGCCGCTCACAGGATCAACCGGAGATATAAAGATAAGTTTATATCCCCTTTCAGCGCTGGATGCGATAGACGGGCCGCCGGCGCCGGAAGGGCATGGTGACGAAGCGCCAAAGCCCTGAAAGCACCAGATAACCCAGCATGAAGCCGCCGCCCGCATAGAGCACGCCTTCAATGGTAACGGGCACGGCGGGTTGATAGTTTTCCAGCGTGCGGCGACCGATATCGCTGTCGAGATAGGCTGGAAGCGTCTGAAAACGGGTGATCGGGTCGGCGTTTTCAATGCGCTGCAACGTGGCGCTGAGCTGTTCATAGCGGGCGAACGTTGCGGCCATGGCGGTGCCGCGCTCGGCCAGAAACCCATCAGCCGAAGCGCCATAGCGTTGCAGGGCCTGGGTGCGATCTAGCCCACCGAGCTCAGCAGCACGGTCGAAGTCCTGCGTGATGACGCGGAGTTCATCGACGGCACCGCCAAGGCGCTGCGTATATTGCTGGGCATATTCAGGAAACTGGCTCAGCGTGAGCGCCAGACCCAAACCGCCGATACCGGCAATGATGCGCCGCATGACCTGACCACCCCTCCTGCTGGTGCAGCGGACGGTGTCCGCTCATGGTCAACGTGCGGCGCAGCAGTGTCGTTGCACTATTCCGGAGCGCCGTCGCTGTCTTCGTCGAAGCCATTATTGACCAGTTCAACAATCGCTTCGAGTGCTTCGCGCGCCTGCTTGCCGCTGGCCTGCACCAGAATGGTGCTGCCGGGACCGGCGCCGAGCATCATCAGCCCCATGATGGAGTTGCCAGCAACCGAATTGCCGTCCTTGATGACAGCGATGGTGGCATCGAAACACTCGGCAGTGCGTACGAAACGAGCCGAGGCGCGTGCATGAAGGCCCTTGCGATTGACGATGGTAAGTTGCTGGGCCACGGCACGGCTGGCATCCATCAGATGGTTCTCCCCGACATGCCCCGATCCAGCACCGCAGCAACCATGATCAGTCGGCTCCCAGAATGGAGTTGGCGACCGTGATGTATTTTCGCCCGGCTTCCTGCGCCATGTTCACAGCATCCTTGATGCTCATGTCGTTGCGTACGCGGCCCAGCTTGACCAACATGGGCAGATTGACCCCGGCGATGACTTCGACTTCGCGGTTCTGCATGACGGAAATAGCGAGGTTGGATGGGGTGCCGCCGAACATGTCGGTCAGAATGATCACGCCCTGGCCATCATCGGCGCTGTCCACAGCGGCAAGAATGTCGTTGCGGCGGTCTTCCATATTGTCTTCGGGACCAATGGCGATGGTCTCGCAATGCTCTTGCGGACCGACGACATGTTCTAGCGCCGCCTTGAATTCATTGGCGAGCGCGCCGTGCGTCACCAGAACCAGACCAATCATGCAAAGTCCCCAGCATGTCGAGATACGCCTGCGACGTGGCGCCGACAGCTATCCAATGTAATTTGTCTCATGCCGACGCGGTCACCCCAGGGCAGCGCGCACATGTCTGAGCTCGCACCAATCGGCCGAACGAGCGCCAGTCTTGTCCGGTAGCGGACACGATTCAAGTGGTATTTTGTCACGGCCCGTCGAGCGCAGAAATGGCTTCGATCACCAGCAACATCTGATGACCAAGGCTGATTACGCTGCCAAAGGGCACCGGCGCGCGCGGCACTGTCGTGCCGGCGATGTCGGTAACGAATTCGTCCTCTTCAAGCATGCGCACCATATCGGGCACCATGTCGATCACCAGATCGAGCGAGACCAGGGCCTGATGGGGCCGACTGACAATGCCGCGACCGCGCAGTTCGATCAGGCCAGCCAGGTTCTCAGGTGCCTGCATATCGACCTGACCATCGGCCTGGATCAGATCAACACGGTCATCGGAGACAAGAAAGGCGGGAAGGCCGCGCAATGCCCAGCGGTCAAGCAGCGTCAAGGCCAGCACCGACTTGCCGGCGCCGGATGGACCGCGCAGCAGCACCCCGGTGGAACCCAGCAACAGTCCGGTGCCATGCACATTTTGCGGCGCGTTCTTTGGCTTGCTCATCGCGCCAATCTATTTGCGTGCGCGCGGCAACACAACCGAGAAGACAGCACCGGAATGATCGGAACGGTTATGGGCCTTGATAGTGCCCTTGTGCGCATCGACGATCTGCTTGCTGATCGAGAGACCCAACCCGGAATGGTCGCCAAAGCTCTCGGTGTCGGGGCGGTCAGTATAGAAACGCTGGAAGATCTTGTTGAAATCGCCGGTAATGCCGCGCCCCTGATCGGTCACCGTGATGGTGACATCCTCAGCGTCGGTGCTGAGGGCGACATGCACAACGCCACCTTCGGGCGAGAAGGAAACGGCGTTGTCGATGAGGTTGGCGAAGACCTGTGCCAGGCGGCTTTCATGGCCGTTGACGATAGCCGCGCCCTTGCCGCTGCGCTTGTCCATCTCGACGGTTACACCGCGCCCCAAGGCCATGTCTTTCTGGATCGAGACAATGGCCTCGGCCAGTTTTTCGACATCAACCCGTTCCGAGCTTTCGCGCGCCAGTTCGGCATCGAGCCGGCTGGCGCTGGAAATGTCGGTGATAAGCCGGTCGAGGCGTTTAACGTCATGCTGGATAATGGCGTTAAGACGCTCCCGATCTTCGGGCCGCTTGGCCAGTGGCAGGGTTTCGACGGCGCTGCGCAGCGAGGTCAGTGGGTTCTTGAGTTCGTGCGCCACATCGGCGGCAAAACGTTCAATCGCTTCGATGCGATTGTAGAGTCCGTCAGTCATGCGACGGAAAGCGTCGCTGAGATGGCCGATCTCGTCAGGGCGGTCGGTAAAGTCGGGGATTTCAGCACGGGCATTGCCAGCGGTCTGCACGCGTTCTGCTGCCGCAGACAGGCGCCGCATTGGCCCCGCAATGGTGCCAGCTAGCGCAAAGGACAGCACGATCTGAACCGCCGCGGCGATCATGGCGATACGCAGAATGCCCCAGCGCTCCTGGGCGACGATGGAATCGATATCGCCCGGCGCCGTGGACAGCAGAATGGCGCCAACGACCGCGCGCAGGCGCTGCACCGGCACCGCAACCGAAACCACCAGCTGGTTCTGACCGTCAACGCGCACGAAATCGGCTGCCGCCCCCTGCAAGGCTGAAGCGACCTCAGGATATCGGCTGCCCTCATCGACGCCGTATTCCTGATATTTCGGGAAATTGTCGCCCGGCACCCAGTTGAGCACCGCATTCCACCAGTCCCACAGGAAGAACTCATCGGCCTGCTTGGTCTCGATGATCTGCCGCATCACCTCGCCGCGCGCATAGATATTGTCGCTATCAAGGATCATCAGCCCGCCCTGATCATAGATGCGGGCACGGGTGCGGGTGGGGGTGATCAGATTGCGCAGCAGCGGCGCAACGCGTTCGGGATTGATGGGAAATTCGAGCGTCGGGTCAAAATAGGAGAGCGAGGATACCGCGCCATCACCCTGCAATTGCAGCAAACGATCGGGATTGACCGAGATCACATCGCTATCAACCGTGGCGGAGGCCGCGACCGCCGCAGCGATGATTTCGCCCTGCACGCGCAACGACTGCACACGGGCATCAATCAGCCCGGCCCGCCACTGGTTGAGGTAGAGAATACCAACCACCAGCACCAGCAGCCCCGCCATATTGAGCACGATGATGCGGCGCGTCAGGCTGGCGAAAATTGTCAGATCGAGAAAGCGGCTGATGGCCCCCGCAACCTTGTAAAAAGGAGCCAATAGCGGACGCCAGCGCCGCCCCGCACGCAGCTTATCCTGGCGGGGGGTACATTCTCGTCCGCGCCCGGCGCGCGCCATTCGGGCGCGGCGTCGGACTGGTGCTGGCGTTCAGGCTCGAGAATGGCCACAGGCGCTTATTGCTCCTTGAAGCGATAGCCGACGCCATAGAGCGTCTCGATCATTTCGAAGTCGTCATCGGTCGCCTTGAACTTCTTGCGCAAGCGCTTGATGTGGCTGTCGATGGTGCGATCATCGACATATACCTGATCATCATAGGCCGCATCCATCAGTGCATTGCGCGACTTGACCACGCCGGGGCGCAGGGCCAGCGACTGCAGGATCAGAAACTCGGTCACGGTCAGGGTCACACGCTGACCTTTCCAGGTGCAGGTGTGGCGCTCTTCGTCCATCACCAGCGCGCCACGCTCGATCAGCGCCTTGCTTGGATTGGCTTCGCCGCCTGGACCAACGGGCGCAGAAGGGTCGCGCGGCGCTGAGCGGCGCAGGATGGCCTTGACGCGTTCGACCAGCAGACGCTGGCTGAATGGTTTGGTGATGAAATCATCGGCGCCCATCTTAAGCCCGAACAGTTCATCGATCTCCTCATCCTTGGACGTCAGGAAGATAACTGGAATGTCGGATTTCTGGCGCAGGCGGCGGAGCAGTTCCATGCCGTCCATGCGGGGCATCTTGATATCGAGAATGGCCAGGTCGGGCTTGTCAGTGGTCAGACCCTCCAGGCCCGAAGCGCCATCGGTATAGGTGGCGACCTGATAGCCTTCGGCCTCCAGTGTCAGGGACACTGAAGTCAGAATATTGCGGTCGTCATCGACGAGAGCGATCTTGGGCATGAGCTGCCTTTCTGGTTTGGACGCTTTCAAACACACGGCACGATTGGCCGTAGTCATGCTTGCAGGCGACAATTACGCGTTAAATAAGGCGCGGCCAAGGGCACTACAAGCCAAGGAGGCCAGCACGGGCTGTCAGAAGGCGCGATGCAACTTCCGTCTTACGACCGATTTCGGGATGGTTGTACGACAAGTTGAGCCTTTATTTTGACCTCCATAGCGGACGGCTGCACCAGCCTGCGAGCGACGGAGTTTATGATGTTCGACCATGAGAGCCTGAGAACCACAATCGCTGCGCGTGCCGGTTCGGTATCCACTAACGATATCGCCCCCGTGCTGGTTGCACGGGCGCTGCAGGGCGAAGAGTGCGCGCTGACCGCCGATGGTGCGGTTTCAGTTCGTACTGGCGCGTTCACCGGTCGCTCGCCCAAGGACAAGTTCATCGTGCGCGATGCGCTGACGCAGGACAGCGTCTGGTGGGACAATGCGGGCGCCATGAGCCCCGAACATTTCGATGTGTTGCTCAACGACGCGATTTCCGCCCTGGGCGGCTTGGGACTGTTCCGGCAGGATCTGCTGGCGGGCGCTGATCCAGAGAACCAATATGGTGTTACCGTACTGACGCCAAACGCTTGGCATGCGCTGTTCATCCGCAATCTGCTGATCCGTCCCGGCGAGATGGTACCGACAGGCGCTGCCCCCACAGACGTGACGATTGTGCATGTGCCTCATTTTCAGGCCGACCCCAAGCGTCATGGCAGTCGCACAGACACCGTCATCGCACTCGACATGAGCCGCAACATCGTGGTCATCGCCGGCACGCTCTACGCCGGCGAGATCAAAAAGAGCGTGTTCTCGCTGTTCAACTTCCACGCCCCACAACAGGGCGTTCTGCCGATGCATTGCTCAGCCAATCTGGGCGCTGAGGGCGAAGCGGCGCTGTTCTTCGGGCTTTCGGGGACGGGCAAGACAACGCTGTCCAATGATCCCGACCGCCCGCTGATCGGCGATGACGAGCATGGCTGGAGCGCAGACGGCGTCTTCAATCTTGAGGGGGGCTGCTACGCCAAGACCGTCAAGTTGAGCGCCGACGCCGAACCGGAAATCTTCGCCGCGACCAAACGCTTCGGCACGGTGCTCGAAAACGTGGTGCTCGACGACGCCCATGTGCCCGATTTTGACGATATTTCGCTGACCGAAAACACCCGCGCCGCCTATCCCATCAATGTGCTACCCGCCATTGCCAAGGGCAGCGTTGGGGGCACGCCCAAAACCGTGGTGTTTCTGACAGCAGACGCGTTTGGCGTCTTGCCGCCGATCGCGCGCCTGACGCCAGATCAGGCTGTCTATCATTTCCTCTCGGGGTACACTGCCAAGGTGGCTGGTACCGAGCGCGGCGTCACCGAACCACAGGCAACCTTTTCTGCTTGCTTCGGCGCGCCCTTCATGCCGCTGCACCCCACCGTCTATGGCGACATGCTGGCAGAAAAGCTACGCGCCAGTGGGGCCTCAGCCTGGCTGATCAACACCGGCTGGACCGGTGGCGGCTATGGGGTGGGCAAGCGTATCGACATCGCTTCGACACGACGCCTGCTTAGCGCCGCATTGAACGGTGACCTTGATGATGTCGGCATGCGCACCGATGAGCTGTTCGGCTTTGAGGTCCCCGTGGCCGTAGCGGGCGTAAACAGCACGCTGCTGACGCCGCGTCTGACATGGGCCGACGCAGCGGCCTATGACCGGCAGGCCATGCATCTGGCCGGGCTGTTCCGTGCCAATTTCGAGAAGTTCGGCGACGCCGCGAATGCGGCACCCGGCCCGCAAATGGCCCAGGCGGCGGAATAGCCGCCCCGCATTGCGCATCACCCCCAACCTCCCCCATCAAGGGGGAGGGCTGGCCCCGATGTGTGAATCTATCCCCTTTATTCCAACCCCAAAACAGCGCTCATACTCCCCCATCTCTCCCGCACGGGCGGCCTGCAGGCGACAGTGGCGGAGAGCTTGGGCGTGCGGCATTGCCAGTAGTATGGGTCTGAACTGGGTCGCCAGTCTGCGAGCGATCGGTTTGGCCATACGGTCTGGGCAAAAACCGGTGCCCCCGAGACGGTCTCCAGGACCGTCCCGTTTTGCAGCCGCGCAGCGCAAGCCAGGCGGCGTAGGGTCGCGTGCGTCAGTCAGACAACAATGAGAAGGATTGCCCTAGTTGGGCGAATAGAAGATGTGCGAGCCAATCTGGGCGACGGCATTGTAGGTATTGGCCCAGTTCGGACGGACATTTGTGGTGTGGTAGTACAGGGTCGAGCGAGGCACGGCGCCAAGCGTTTCGCCCTTGGCAAATTCGGCATAGACCGTCTGTGCAAGGGCGGCAGAACGGGCCCAGGCGCGACGTTCACCCGGCGCATCGGTGCGACCATCACAGGCGAAGGTGAACTGGCAGCGATAGCGGCCCTTGTCGGCGTTCTGGTAAATCACGCCACACAGGGTGGACGGGAATTTGGAAGAGCGGGCCCGGTTGACGATGACGTTAGCCACCGCGAGCTGGCCGGCGGCACTCTCGCCACGGGCCTCATGGTAGATAGCCTGCGCCAGACAATCGCGCTCGGCATTGGCCTGCTCGATACGGCGACCGGTAGGCTGATAGCCCGCGTCGATATAGGCGGCCAGCGATGTGGTGTTCAGGGCTGGCTGCGGCGTGACCGGCGCAGAGGTGAAGCTGGCAATGGCTGACACGGCGCTATTGCCACCCATTGGGCCGCGAGCGATGTAGCCCATCAGCACATCGGTGTTCAGCGCACCCTGAGGGCCAATACCCAGCACGTCGACGGCGCGCAGTTCCTTCTGGCGCTGCACGTAATTGGCAAGCAATGCTGGCGTAAGCGCCTGCTCGCCTGGCGCCAGGGGCACCAAAGTAGGGCCGATTGCCGGCTGTGCGCGCACAGCAGCAAGATCTTCGGGAACGGGGAGCGGTGTTACCAGAGCGACCTGGAGCGTCTGGGCGTGTGCGGGGGCGAGAGTCACAAACAGCACGAGCGCAACTGCGCCCAATGTCAGCACGTGCGATACTGCACGTACAGCCTTTTGCTGCCAGGATTTCGTCATGCCCCGTCCTTACCCCTGAGTGCATCCGGTCGTATCCGGTGCACCTTCGTCCGGACCCGCAAGCAGGCCCTTGGTCACTTCCGGGCGCACACTAGCCAAGCTTGGCCGCCCTGGGAAGTCGAAATTTACAGCTGGTTAACCATAGCCGTTAGCTTCTTAAGTTACGGTTAATCGACCAGCCATGAGATGAAAACCCTTGAAATGCAAGGCTTTGACGCGTGGTGAAGGTGCCATGGGCGAGAAAGCTAAAAGTTTACAGATGTCGGAAAGGCGGCCAAGCCGCGCCGGCGCGTTAATCAATGCTAACGCGCAGGTCGCTGCATCCGGCCTGCCGGACGCATCAAAAGCAGCTCAGATCGAGCGCTCACGAAGCTCGAAAGCGGCGCGACGGACGTGGTTGAGACTGTCCATGACGGCGATGCCCAGGGCGCGGATCTCTTCACTGGGGTGGACCAGATCGGGCACCATGACGGTCTGCATGCCTGCTGCGTGCGCGGCGCGCACTCCGGCATGGCTATCCTCAAGGGCAAGACAATGCTGCGGCTCAACACGCAACCGGGTAGCAGCGGTGAGGTATGGCTCTGGATGCGGCTTTGGGTTGGTGACGTCATCGCGGGTGACGATGGTGTCGAACAACTCCAGCAGTCCTGCGGCACCAAGGTGGTGCTGGGCATGAGGATTGCGCGAGGATGTGGCAACGCCGGTGGGAATGCCCCGCTCCCGCAGTTCGCCGACCAGCTCGCGCGCCCCCGGCTTGACGGGTACGCCAGCCTGACTGCGTTCGTTCATAATGATGCGGCAGCGATGATCGAACTGGGTGTAGGGAAAGGCGACGCCGTAGGCCTCAACCAGCAATTGGTTGGTGCGTTCGTGGCTGCCGCCGATCATGGACAGATGCACGTCATCGGTCATTTCAAAACCGAGTTCGTCACAGACTTCAAACACGATCGTGCGGAAAACGCTCTCGGTGTCGAGCAGCGTGCCGTCCATATCAAAGATTACCGCCTGGAACGGGGTGAGGCGCAAAAGATCATTCTGGAGTGTCATCATGAGCCGATATAGGGCGATTTGCCTTTGGGTGCTAGGCAAATGGACGAAAGGCAGGGTTGCGCGCTGGCGAACGCAAATGGCTGTGATAGCGTTGTGCAACCATGACTGATTTCAAACCTGCCCGTCACCACGAAACCCTGGGCGATGCGTTCTATGATCGCGTTGCTGCAGCCGATTTTCCCCAAACCATATTGCGGCATCGCGATCAGCGCTGGGCCGCACGCATGGGGCTTGATGGGCTGAGTGAGGTGGACTGGCTAAGCCATTTTGGTCGTTTCACCCCCTACCCGGTTCACTGCCCGAGCCGCTGGCGCTGCGCTATCACGGACACCAGTTCCGCAGCTACAATCCCGATCTGGGTGATGGGCGCGGTTTCCTGTTCGCCCAGGGCCTTGATCTGCAAGACGGGCGGTTGCTCGATTTCGGCACCAAGGGAACCGGGCGTACACCATGGTCACGGGGTGGCGATGGGCGGCTAACCCTGAAGGGCGGGATGCGCGAGGTCCTGGCCACAGAGATGCTCGAGGCCATGGGTGTTTATACCTCAAAGAGTTTTTCGCTGGTAGAAACTGGTGAAGAACTGCAACGGGGCGACGAGCCTTCGCCGACGCGATCGGCGGCGCTAGTCCGACTTAGTCACAGTCATATCCGCATTGGCAGCTTTCAGCGTCTGGCTTATCTGCACGATACGGACGGTCTGCGCCAACTGCTCGATTATTGCATCGACACCTACTATCCCGAGTTCGCCGAAACCGAGGATCGTGCGGCGGCGTTCCTGACCGCTGTTGCGCGCAATGTCGCGCAACTGGGCGCACAGTGGATTGCGGCAGGCTTTGTGCACGGCGTGCTCAATACCGACAATATCAACATTACCGGCGAGAGCTTTGACTACGGCCCCTGGCGCTTTATCGAGCGCTATGACCCGAGCTTTACCGCCGCCTATTTTGATGAGACCGGGCTCTATAGCTTTGGCCGGCAACCTGATGCGCTGGCGTGGAACCTGACCCGGTTGGCCGAAAGCCTTGTGCCGCTCTCGAGTATTGAAGCGCTGGAGCCAGCCCTCAATACGGTGTGGCCGGCATTTCGCGCAGCCCTACCCCAGAGCATGCTGCGCCGTCTGGGACTGAAGCCAACCGACATTGAAAGCGATGGGACCTTCATCACCACCCTGTTTGAGTTTCTCGGCGCCTCACAGGCACCCTATGAACAGTTCCTGTTTGACTGGCGCGGCGGCAGCCTGAGTGCCGAACGCGCTGCAGCCAGCCCAGCGGCGGAGCACTATACCAGCGCGTCCTTTGTGCCCATTGCTGATGCCCTGGAGTCCTATGAGCCCAGCGACGACGTGAACCTGGACCACGCCTACTTTGCTCGATCACGCCCGCGCACCATGTTGATCGACGAGGTTGAAGCCATCTGGACGCCGATTGCGCAGGATGACGACTGGACGTTATTTGAAAAGACACTGGAAGAGATTGCCCAGATGCGCCAAGCATATGGCGTTGGCTGAGGAGACACGAGATGACGCTTTACGCGCTGGACGGCATCGCCCCCGAGATCGACCCGGATGTGGGCTGGATCGCGCCGACGGCCGTTCTGGTCGGGCGCGTCGTTGTGGGGGCTGAGGCAGGCATCTGGTTCGGCGTGGTCGCGCGTGGCGACAATGAAGCCATCATCATCGGCGCGCGCACCAATGTGCAGGAAAACACTGTGCTGCACACCGATATGGGCTTTCCACTGACCATCGGAGAAGGCTGCACGATTGGCCACAAGGCCATGCTGCATGGCTGCACCATTGGCGACAATACGCTGATCGGCATGGGCGCCACGGTGCTCAACGGCGCAAAGATCGGCAAGAACTGCCTGATCGGGGCCGGCGCGCTGATTACCGAAGGCAAGGCAATTCCCGATGGCTCACTCGTTGTCGGTGCGCCGGGCAAGGTCATTCGCGATCTGGACGAAGCTGCCATTGCCGGGCTGCGCAAGTCAGCCGATGCCTATGCGCGCAATGCGCGGCGCTTTGCATCCGGACTTGTCGAGGTGACAGCGCGTCCCAACGAATTCGAGCCTGCTTGATGGCCAGTGAAACAAGTGAACGCCATCGTGAGATTCTCGAACTCGCCCGGCTGCATAACCGGGTGACAGTTGACGCATTGGCGGCGCATTTCGCTGTGTCAGTGCAGACCATCCGCAAGGATCTCAACCAGCTCTGTGATCAGCGCCAGCTCAGCCGCATTCATGGCGGGGCAACCCTGCCGTCAGGGGTTGAGAATCTGGAATATGAGGCACGCCGGCGCATCTCAGCCGAGGCCAAGGATGCCATCGGCAAGGCTGTGGCCGCGCTCATACCCAATGATGCCTCGCTGTTCATCAATATCGGCACCACTACCGAAGCTGTGAGCCAGGCCCTGCTTGATCACTCCGGGCTGATGGTGGTCACCAACAATATTAATGTGGCCAATCGAATGCGGGTCTATCCGCGCTTTGAGGTGGTTATCGCGGGGGTTGTGCGGCCTTCCGATGGCGGCGTCGTGGGTGAAGCCGCCGCGGGCTTCTTCTCGCAGTTCAAGGTGGACTATGCGGTCATTGGCGCCTCGGCACTGGACGAAGAAGGTGCCCTGCTCGATTTCGATTATCGCGAGGTCAAGGTCGCGCAGGCCATCATTGCCAATGCCCGGCACGTGATCCTGGTGTCGGATCAGGGCAAGTTCAATCGAACAGCGCCGGTGCGGATCGCCCGCATCGACCAGATCGGCAGCTTCGTGACTGATCACTGTCCCTCAGAGCGCTTTCGGCAACTGTGCGCAGATGCCGGGGTCGAACTAATCGAAACCACCCGCGAACCACGTTAACCGCGCGCTAACCATGACCCCACCTTCCCCGCGATAATTAGCGAAAATCAAGGTCCAGGCCCCACACTCAGTACAGGCCAGAATGGCCATTGGGACTAGCGTTGCCGTGACCAAGACCGGGAAAATTGTGGGCGAGTATCGACATAGCTGGTTGCGGCCGACGCTGCTGCCCGCCTTGCTGGCTCTTGTGGTCTTGATAATCGGCGGTGTTTATCTCGACGCGCAGAGCACAACCATTAATCGAGAGCGAGCGCGCGCGGCAGTTTTGACCGAACTGGCGTTGATCCGCGCCAAGCTCGAAGGCAATATCAACGCCAATATCCAGTTGGTACGCGGGCTGGTTTCGACGATCTCCACCGAGCCTGACGCGATGACGCCGGAGCGCTTCGAGAAGTTGGCGCAGCACCTGTTTGCCGAGCAGAGCCAATTGCGTTCTGTAGCCATCGCTCCGGACATGATCATCACCATGACCTATCCGCTTGCCGGCAATGAGCGGGCCATCGGTTTGAACTATCGCGAGGTACCAGCGCAACGGGGCGCGGCTTTTCTTGCCCGGGCCACAGGCCGCCTCGTTCTGGCCGGTCCGGTTGACCTGGTGCAGGGTGGGCGCGGATTCGTCAGCCGCTTTCCCGTCTATGTCGACAGCGTCAATGGCCGCCGGTTCTGGGGTCTGGTCGCCGCAGTGGTTGATGTCGATGAACTCTATGCCGACAGCGGGCTGACCGATGCCGGCCTCGATATCCAAATTTCGCTGACCGGCGAAGATGCTGCCGAGCAGGGGCTGCCACCGTTCTTTGGACCAGATTTGCGAACAGCGACCGCGGTGACGGCCGAAATCGCCCTGCCCTATGGCTCCTGGACGATATCTGCAGTGCCCAAAGGCGGCTGGGATGCCGCGACCGGCGACAACTGGCTGCTGCGATTGGCCATTATTGGCGCGGGCCTTCTGATCCTGGTGCCCATTGTCGTCACCGGCCATCTGGTGGGCGAGCGTAAACTGCATTTCTTCGCGCTCAAGGGACGCGAAGCCGAGCTGAGCCGCATGTCGCGCCGCCTGGAACTGGCGCTGGACGTCTCCAAGGTGGGCGTGTGGGAACTGGATATGGCCAGTGGGCAGGAAACCTGGGACGATCGTACCAACGAGCTTTATGGCCGATTGTCAGATGGCGGTCCGCGCACCCACGAAGACTGGAAAGCGGTGGTGCATCCGGATGATCAGCAACGTGCGGA
Organism: Devosia sp. J2-20; assembly: GCF_055808475.1. Taxonomy (NCBI): domain Bacteria; kingdom Pseudomonadati; phylum Pseudomonadota; class Alphaproteobacteria; order Hyphomicrobiales; family Devosiaceae; genus Devosia; species Devosia sp. J2-20. The sequence continues at coordinate 3,426,908 of NZ_CM147870.1, forward strand.
AGACGAATTCCGCCGCATGATCGATGAAGACGGCCGCTATGAGTCCGACTATCGCGTGATGCTTGCCGATGGCAGCGTGCGCCATGTGCGCTCAGTGGCCAAGCTATACTGCGCGCCTGGTGCACCCAAGAAGGTGCTGGGTGTGAATTGGGACGTGACAGCCGATGTCGAGTTGAACCTCGAGCTCAAGCGCGCGACGGCAATGACCCAGGCGCGCAATGCGGAGCTGGAATCGGCACGCGTGCGTATCGAGCACAACGCGCTGCACGATAGCCTGACCGGCCTGCCCAATCGCCGCTATCTCGACGAGATGCTGAATGGGCTGACCAATAAGGGGTTCGCCAAAGATCAATCGGTGGCGCTGCTGCACATCGATCTGGATCGCTTCAAGCAGATCAACGACACGCTGGGGCATGCGGCAGGCGACGCCATGTTGATTCATGCCAGCGCCGTACTGCGCGCCAAGTGTCGTGACAATGATTTCGTGGCCCGTATCGGCGGCGATGAGTTCGTGGTGCTGACTACGGTTGATGACAGCCATGACGAGTTGGCGGCGTTAGCGGATCGCATTGTGCGCCAGATGCGTCAGCCCGTCACCTATGAGGGTCACGAGTGCCGCTTCGGCGTCAGTATCGGCATTGCCAAGGCGTCTGGAAGCGACCTCAAAGGCAAGCAATTGCTGATCAACGCGGATATTGCGCTGTATCGGGCCAAGGCGCGCGGACGCAATTGCTTCGAGTTCTTCTCGGATGCTCTTCAGGCCGAAGTGGTCAACACCAAGCGCGTTGCCGACGAAATCCTGACCGGGCTGGAGCGCAATGAGTTCATCGCCTTCTACCAACCGCAGTTTGATGCCCGCACGCTCGACGTCGTCGGCGTGGAAGCGCTGGCCCGGTGGCAGCATCCGACCGAAGGCATCAAAGCCCCCGACAGTTTCATTCCGGTGGCTGAAGAGCTCAATGTCATGGCGACGATTGATCGGTTGATCCTGGAACAATCGCTGGCCGCACTTGATGCCTGGGAAGCCAAGGGGCTGATCGTGCCGCGCGCCTCGGTCAATGTCTCGTTGCGCCGGCTGCATGATGAAGAACTGATCACCAGTCTGCGCAAACTCGACATCACGCCCGGTCGGATTTCGTTTGAACTGGTGGAGTCGATCTACCTCGATGACAATGACGCTGTAGTCAGTTGGAACATCGACCAGATCAAGGATCTGGGCATTGATGTCGAGATCGACGACTTCGGCACCGGCTATGCCTCAATCGTGTCCCTGCAGAAACTGCGCCCGACCCGGCTCAAGATTGACCGCCAACTGGTCATGCCCATTCTCAAGGACCTGCCGCAGCGCCAATTGCTGACCTCGATCATCGACATCGGTAAATCCATGGGCATCGAGGTTGTCGCCGAAGGCGTTGAAACCATGGAGCATGCCGCGATCCTGCGTGATCTGGGCTGCGATATCCTGCAGGGCTATGCCTTTGCTCCTGCGCTCAGCGCGAAGGATCTCGAAGCGTTCCTGACCAAACAATCCTGGCGTCAGGCATCCTAGACCCTTCTCAAAACGGCTCCCATGGTCCATTGATCGCCCCAAACAGGCGTAGTGGAGGAGAGCCGGATGAGTGATGAACAGGGACGTTTCGCGATTGGTGTGATCGGCGCAGGCATGGGCGCAAAGCCACATGCGCTGGCGCTGCAGTCACTTTCCGATACCATCAATGTGCTCGGTGTGTACCGCCGCAATCGGGCGGAGCTGGACAGTTTCTGCTCGACCTATGGCTTCCCTGCCGCCGAGAGCTATGAGGCGTTGCTGGCCGATCCACGACTCGATGCCGTTCTGGTGCTGACCACACCCAATGCGCGTGAAGAGATCGTTGCCGCAGCGGCCGCAGCGGGCAAGCACGTGCTGCTAGAAAAACCTGTCGAACGGAGCGTGGCAGCTGCTGAGCGGATCGTGGCAATGTGCGACGCTGCCGATGTCAAACTGGGCGTGATCTTCCAGCACCGGTTCCGCCGGGCGTCACGCATACTGGCAGAGGCCATTGCCGAAAATCGCTACGGCCGACTTGAGGCAGTACACCTTGTGGTGCCTTGGTGGCGACCGCAGGAGGGTTATTATGACCAACCCGGCCGCGGGACGCTGGCGCAGGATGGCGGTGGGGTGTTGATCACCCAGGCGATCCACTCGCTTGACCTGATGCTGAGCCTGTGTGGTGAAGTCAAAGCCGTTACAGCCATGGCTGCGACAACGCGGCTGCACCAGATGGAAACCGAGGACTTCGTGTCAGCGGGGCTGGAGTTCGACAATGGCGCGGTGGGGGCGATGATGGCGACCACGGCCAATTTCCCGGGCGGTCCAGAAAGCCTGACGCTGAACTTTGCCGACGCCTCGGCGACGCTGACAGCGGGTAATCTGACGGTGCAGACCCGAAGCGGTGAAACCATCACCGAAGGTGAGGCCAGTCAGGGTGGTGGCGGGGCCGATCCGATGGCGTTCCCCTTCGACTGGCATGCCGCACAGATCGCTGACTTTGCCGACGCGGTACACCATGATCGTAACCCAGTCTCAACCGGTCACACCGCAATGCATGTGCACCGGCTGATTGATGCGCTGATGCGCTCTTCAAAGGAAGGCAAGCGCGTCACCGTCTAAAGGCAAATCAATTGCGGGGCGGACGCTCGTCGTCGGGAACATCCCCGCCGGCATTGCCGCCCCGCGCCGGCCAGCGTTCACCTACTGTATCGGCAACAAATGCACCGCGCTCGCCGATCGGCCTGACGGCGCCGGTGGTTGAATCCGTGGTTGTCTGGTGCTCGATCTCGGAATTGAGCGAGCCGCCCAGAATGATGATCGTGACCGAAAGCCAGATCCAGGTGAGCATACCCACAACAGCGCCGAGCGAGCCGTAGGTGGCGCTGTAATTGGAGAAATTGGCGGCGTACCAAGAGAACAGCAGCGAGGCCGCCATGATGCCCAGCGCGGCGAAGGCACTACCTGGCGTCACCCAGCGCCAGCGCGCCTCCTGTCGGCTCGGTCCCCAGCGGTAGATGGCGGACAAGGCCAACAGCAGGAAGACCAGCAGCACAAAATAGGCGCCCATCTGCACAAGGCCGTCAAAGCGGGAAAGCGAGAGCAGGCTAAGCACCACGGGCAGGACCAGCACGACGCTGACCATAACGCTGGTCAGCACCAAGCCCCCCAGAATGAAGATCAGCGCCAGCAGATTGACGGCAAAGAAATTGCGCTTCTCCTGCTCGCCATAGACCACGTTCATGGCTTCGAACAACGCCTTGATACCCGCCCCGGCGCCCCAGAGCGCGACGCTGAGCGACACCAGCAACGTAATACCAAGAGAGCGATCATCCTGGCTGGTCAGACGCACCAATTGGTCACGGATGATATCGAGTGCGCCGTCCGGCACCACGCCGGTGAGCAGGTTGAGTTGCTCGACTACGCCCGTGGCGTCGTTGAGCATTCCATAAAGGGTGACAAACAGGCTCAGAGACGGCGCCAGAGCCAGCAGCAGGAAATAGGTGACACCTGCCGCCGTCAGCAGAATGCGGTTCTCGTTGAAGCCTACAACCAGCCGATAGACGATATCCTTCCACCCTCGCCAAGGCATGGACGCGGGCGTCAGGGCGTCCCGCCCGCGATTGGGCTGACGGGCGCGATCTTGCTGGCTGGTCTGGGTCATCACAGCCCAACGCATGAAACCGGGTTAGGGCTCCATGACGCGGGGTTAGACTATCACGCCGGGATGGCGGCCTTGGCGGCGAGACGGCGACGAATGCTGTCGACATCGGAACGCGGCGTCGCAGCAAACAGGGTCTGGGTGTATTCGTGCTGCGGGTTCTGGAAGACCGCGTCGCGGCTGCCGTGTTCCACCACATCACCGAAATACATCACCATCACCTCGTCAGCGATGTAACGAACGACGCTGAGATCATGGCTGATGAAAACATAGGTCAAACCAAACTCGTCCTGGAGATCCTTGAGCAGGTTGAGAATCTGGGCCTGAACCGACAGGTCGAGTGCAGAGACGGGCTCATCCAGCACCAGAAAGCTCGGATTGAGCATCAACGCCCGGGCGATGGCAACGCGCTGGCGCTGCCCGCCCGAGAACATGTGCGGATAGCGATTGAAGTGCTCTGGCCCCAGACCAACCTTGACCAGCATGGCCATCGCCTTGTCCCGACGATCGGCAGCCGACATTTTGGTGTTGAGCATGAGCGGCTCGGCCAGCACGTCGCCGATTTTCTGGCGCGGATTGAGCGACCCATAGGGGTTCTGAAAAACGATCTGCACCTTCTGGCGCATCTGGTGGGTGACGTGGCGGGCATCAACGGCTTCACCATCGATCAGGATTTCGCCCGAGGTCGGTGGATCGATCAATGTGATCATGCGGGCCAATGTGGACTTGCCACAACCGCTTTCACCGACCACGGCCAGCGTCTTGCCCTTTTCGAGTGTGAAGTTCACGCCCTTTACGGCATGAACGACCTTGGCGGGCCGCAGGAAGCCACCGGAGCTGACATAGTCGCGCTTGAGATTGCGGACTTCGAGAACGGGGGCAGCCATCAATTCACTCCCGGAGCGGGTTCAAAGACGAAATCGGATACCGTCGGCAAACGATCGCCAACGGCGTTTTCCGGCAGCGCCGAGAGCAGCGCCCGCGTGTAGTTCGATTGCGGGTTTTCGAACAGCGAAAGCACGTCGGCTTCCTCCATCTTGTGGCCCTTGTATTGCACGATGACGCGGTCGGCCGTTTCTGCAACCACGCCCATATCGTGGGTGATCATGATCAGCCCCATGCCGTGCTCAACCTGCAGGCTGACCAGCAGATCAAGGATCTGTTTCTGAATGGTCACGTCCAGCGCCGTTGTGGGTTCATCGGCGATCAGCAGCTTTGGATTGCAGGCGATGGCCATGGCGATCATGACGCGCTGGCACTGGCCACCGCTCATCTGGTGGGGAAAAGCGCCCAAGCGTTCAGCCCCATCGGAGATGCCCACAAGCTGGAGCAATTCAACAGCGCGATCACGCGCAGCCTTGCCATTGAGCCCCATGTGCATGCCGAGAACTTCTTCGATCTGGAAGCCGACGGTGAAGCAGGGGTTCAGACTGGCCACAGGCTCCTGGAAGATCATCGCAATATCCTTGCCAATGATCTTGCGCTTGTCCGCGGCATTCATTGACAGAAGGTCGAGGCCTTCAAATTCCATTTTGTCAGCAGTCACTGTGGCTGTTGAGGGCAAAAGACCCATCACCGCCAGCATGGCCACGGACTTACCCGAACCCGACTCGCCAACGATGGCCAGCACTTCGCGCGCATCGACAGACACATCGATGCCATCGACGGCCTTGAACAGGCCAGCGGAGGTATCGAAGGAGACCGAGAGATTTTTGATTTCAAGCAGGGCCATGGATCAGCTCCTCTTGAGCTTGGGATCAAGCGCGTCCCGAAGGCCGTCGCCGATCAGATTGATTGCCAGAACGGTCACCAGAATGGCCAGACCGGGGAACGTCACCACCCAGGGTGCGCGCAGGATGAACTCGCGGGCCGAAGCCAGCATCGTGCCCCACTCAGGCGTTGGTGGCTGCGCCCCCATGCCCAGAAAGCCCAAGGCGGCCGCTTCCAGAATGGCGTTGGAGAAGCTCAGCGTGGCCTGCACGATCAACGGCGCCAGGCAATTGGGCAGGATAGTGATCAGCATCAGGCGAATGTGGCTGGCGCCAGAAAGCTTGGCTGCCGTCACATATTCTCGGTTCTTTTCAGCCATGACTGCCGCGCGGACCAGTCGGGCAAAGTGCGGTTGCAGCACCAGAGCGATGGCGACCATGGCATTGAACAGGCCCGGCCCGAGAATAGCCACAAGCACCAGTGCCAGCAGCAATGAGGGGAAGGCCAGGATCACGTCCATGACGCGCATGATGGCAGCATCCACCCAGCCACCGAAATAGCCGGCCAGCACGCCCAGGATGACACCGACAAACAGCGCGCCGGTGACAACGAACAGACCGATGAACAGGGAATAGCGCGCGCCATAGATCAGGCGGCTCAGCATGTCGCGCCCCACAGGGTCGGTACCGAGCAGGAAGCGGGGATCGCCCATGGCATCCCAGACCGGTGGGGTCAGGATAGCATCGCGATATTGTTGATCGGGCGAATAGGGCGCCAGCAAGGGAGCGAAGATGGCCACCAGGACGAGCAGCACAAAGACGACCAAGCCAATGACGGCACCGCGATTGACGGCGAAATAGTGCCAGAACTCACGGAACGCAGCCGCATTGCTGACCTTGGTCGGGGTGGGAGTGGAAGTTGCCTCGGTCATGTTATTTCACCCTGATGCGCGGATTGATGACCGCATAGAGCAGGTCGACCAGAAGGTTCACCGCCATGACGATCAGTGCGATGAGCAGCAGTCCGGACTGCACCACCACATAGTCGCGCTTGGCGATGGAATCGATCATCCACTTGCCGATGCCCGGCCAGGAGAAGATGGTTTCAGTGAGGATGGCGCCGCCCAGCAGCAGACCAACCTGCAGACCTATGGTGGTGACCACCGGGATCAGTGCATTACGCAGGGCGTGCACATTGACCACCCGACGGGGCGACAGGCCCTTGGCGCGAGCGGTGCGGACATAGTCCTCGCCGAGCACTTCAAGCATGGCCGAACGGGTCTGGCGGGCGATCACTGCCAGCGGGATGGTGCCCAACACCACCGCGGGCAGGATGAGATGGCGCAGCGCCGAAACAAAGGCTGGCCAGTTGCCGTACAGCAGGGTGTCGATCAGCATGAAGCCGGTGATCGGGCGCAGGAAGAACATCAGGTCGAGACGGCCTGAGACCGGGGTCCAGCCGAGATAACCCGAAAAGAAGATGATGAGCAGCAGGCCCCACCAGAAAATGGGCATGGAGTAACCCGTCAGGGCGACACCCATGGTGAGCTGATCAAACCAGGAGCCGCGATTGACGGCAGCGAAAATGCCGGCCGGGATGCCAATGCCGACCGCCAGGATCATTGCGACCGAAGCCAGCTCGATCGTGGCGGGGAACAGGGTCAGGAATTCGGTGATTACGGGTCGCTTGGTGGACAGCGAGATGCCGAAATCGCCCTGCAGCACGCCCCAGACATAATTGAAGTATTGCTGCCAGATGGGCAGGTTGTAGCCGAACTGTTCTTTGAGAATTTCGTAGCGCTCAGGCGTCACGCCGTGCTGGCCAGCCATGGCCAGAATGGGGTCGCCGGGCAGCACACGCACAAAGGCGAAGGCGCAGATTGAGATGCCAATAATAGTCGGCAGGATCAGCGCAAGTCTGCGCAGAATGTAAGTGAACATGAACGGGTTTTGCCCTGGTGCAGCGATCAGCGGATGCTGTTTCGCCTGCGTTTCCTGATGTGGCGGGGGCTTTGTCGGGGGCCGTTGATCGGCGCCTCCTGCCCTGCACTTAATCCAAAGGGGAGCCCCGTTCCGGTGACCGGATCGAGGCTCCTGATTGTGACCGTGAGGCCTTGGCTTATTCGGCGATATCGACGCCGACGAAGCTATGGGTACCCAGCGGGCTCATCTTGTAGTTCTGCACCTTGTTGCTCATGGGCATGAACACACGGCTGTGGGCCAGGGTCATTGCAGGCTCATCAGCCTTGAAGATTTCCTGAGCCTTCTTGTAGAGCTCGGTGCGCTTGGCCGGATCAGAAGTGGTCTTGGCTTCCTGAATGACAGCCTCGAACTCTTCATTGCACCAGGACGAGTAGTTCGACACGCCGATGGCCGAGCACGAGAACAGGGTGGCGAAGAAGTTGTCTGGATCACCATTGTCACCAGTCCAACCGATCTGGAATGGACCCTTGCGGTCTTCCAGCTTGCCGCGTGTGCGGTACTCGGTCCACTCGTAGGAGACGATGTTGGCGGTGACGCCGACAGCAGCCCAGTCAGCCTGAATCAGCTCAGCAATACGCTGGGCATTGGGGTTGTATGGGCGCGACACGGGCATGGCCCACAGATCGGTGGTCAGCTCGGTGACGCCGGCATCAGCCAGCATCTGCTTGGCCTTTTCCGGATCATAAACGTCAGCCGGGATCGAGTCGTCATAGGACCACATGGTGGGTGGGATCAGGTTCTTGGCGTCCTGGCCAGCACCCTGATACACGGCTTCGATGATCGCAGCCTTGTCGATCGCCATGGTCAACGCCTTGCGGACATTGACGTCGTCGAATGGTGCTTCGGTCACATTGTAGGACATGTAGCCGATGTTAAGGCCTTCCTGCTCCATGACGGTCAGGTTGTCATCACCCTGCAACATGGCGATATCGGCTGGTGCCGGGTACGGCATGATATCGCATTCGCCGGCCAGCAGACGCTGGGCACGGACCGATGGATCGGTGGTGATCGCGAAGATCAGATCATCGATTGGCTGCTTGCCATCCCAGTAGTCAGGGAAAGCGGCATAGCGGATGACGGTGTCGAGCTGGTAATCAACGAACTGGAACGGACCAGTGCCGATTGGCTGGGTAGACAGCGCTGCCATGTTGCCGTCAGCTTCGAGCTTGTCAGCGTATTCCTTCGACATGATCGAAGCAAAGTCCATGGCCAGGTTGGCGACCATTGGTGCATTTGGTTCGTTCAGCACAAAGGTGACCGTGAGGTCGTCATCCTTGCGGATTTCCTTGATGAAGCTGGGCATGTCCATGCCCTGGAAGTAGTCCCAGCTCATGCCGTCGAGGTAAGCGAACCAGGCGTTGTCTTCCTTCCACTGACGCTCAAACGAGAAGATCACGTCATCGGCGTTCAGATCACGCGTTGGCGTGAAATATTCAGTGGTGTGGAACTTGGCGCCAGCACGCAGGTGGAAGGTGATTTCCGTGCCGTCTTCCGAAACGTCCCAGCTCTCAGCGAGACCGGGAATGACGTCCGTGCTGCCGGGAGCGAACTCGACCAGGCGGTTGTAGATGGTGCGCGAAGACGCGTCAAAATCGTTGCCACCAGTGGTTGGACCTGGATCGAAATGGGCAGGCGATGCTTCGGAGCAGTAGACCAACTGCTTGGCCTGCGCTGCGCCGGCAGCGAGCGCCAAAACGGCGGTTGCTGCGAGCAGCGTTTTCATCAATTTCATGATTGTTGTCTCCCGATTAGTTTATGCACCCGGCTTCCCGACCGGGGCTTGGGCGTCAACAAAGCCTAGAATCTAAGGGAGTGCAATGGGGGAGTTTGACCATTTGGTCAATTTGATGACGGGTAGAACACGATTCCATGACACTGGACGGTTCTTGGATGATCCGTTCGGCAAGCGATCAACGGCCTTGACCCTCCACAGGCGCTGGTGATCCATAGCGATATGACACAATCCATCGCCACCATGACCCTCGTCGTTGCAGATTATGATGCAGCGATCACTTTTTACCGTGAGCAACTCAGCTTTGTCCTGATTACCGATACCGATATGGGCGACGGCAAGCGCTGGGTGCTCGTTGCGCCCGAGGGTGGACGCGGCACGCGACTGCTATTGGCCAAGGCGGACGGCGCCGAGCAATCGAACGCTGTCGGCAACCAGACCGGTGGTCGCGTGATGGGCTTTCTCGAAACCGATGACTTTGGCACGGACCATGCGGCCATGGTCGCCCGCGGCGTCAAGTTTCTCGAAGCCCCCGATATGAAGCGTATGGTTCGGTGGCGGTGTTTGAAGACCTCTATGGGAACAGATGGGACCTTATCGAACCCAAGCTCTGATATCGGGCATTGTCGCTATGGGCCTGCTGATGGCGGCGTCCCTACGGGCTCAGGAAGCGGGCTGGCACTATTCTGCGCTGCCCGGGGAAGGCGACCGCGCCACCATGGGGTGCGATCGCGATGCGTCGCCAGCGGCATTTTCATGTCTGGTCGTGCGCTGCGAGGACGATTTCAGCACCGGTGTTTACGTTCACACCAGTCGGGTTGAGGACAGCGGGCGCTGGGAGATGACGCTAGACCGCGAAAACCGCAGTCCCGTCGCCGAAGCCACCGCAGCCCCTTATGGGGCACGGTTTGGTTCGGATGCCGGCTGGCTGCTGGAACGCCTTGAGCAAGGCAGCTTTGTCTATCTGCGCCACAGTGACGATACGAATGAGCCGTTCCGATATATCAGCCTGTCGGGTTCGCTATACGCCATCAACCACGCTCTGGCCTGGTGCGCGCCGCGCGCGCCAGCAGCCGAACAAATACCCGCGCCAGACGTTACCCCCGTCGAACCATAACGGAGAATCATCATGGACCGCCGACCTCTTGGACGCAGCGAACTCGTTATCGAACCTCTAGTTCTGGGCGGCAACGTCTTTGGCTGGACCGTTGATGAAGAGAAGGGCTTTGAAATACTGGACGCCTATGTCGAGGCAGGCTTTACCGCCATTGATACCGCCGAGGGTTATCCCAATTGGGTGCCAGGCAATCCTCCGGGCATGAGCGAAACGATCATCGGAAAGTGGATGAAGGCCCGCGGCAATCGCGACGCAGTGCAGATCTTCACCAAGGTCAATTCGGGGCGTGCGGCAGGTGGACTGAGCGCACAGGCGATCCACGATGGCATCGAGGCGTCGCTCAAACGGCTGCAGACCGACTATATCGACCTCTATTTCAGCCACTGGCCCGATGCAGAAACCAGCCATGAGGAAACGCTGGGCGCCTATGATCCGCTAGTGCGGTCTGGTCGTGTGCGGGTGCTAGGCGCCTCCAACTACACGGCTGAAATGGTGCGCGCCGCCGAAGAGACATCGGTCATCAAGACCCTGCCGCGCTACGAAGTGCTGCAGCCGCGCTATAATCTCTATGACCGTGAAGAGTTTGATGCCCTGCGCGAAGTGGTGCTCGAAGAAGAACTGGGTACCATCGTCTATTTCAGCCTCGCCTCGGGCTTCCTGACAGGAAAATATCGCAGCAAATCCGACTTCAGCAAATCGCAGCGTGGCGGCGGGATGGAGCAATATCTCGACGCCAAAGGCGAGGCCATTCTAGCGGCGCTGGACACAGTGGCAGCGGCCAATAACGCCACACCAGCCGAGGTTTCGCTGGCATGGCTGGTGGCGCAAAAGGGCGTCACAGCCCCAATTGCCTCGGCCACTTCGGTCGAGCAGGTAAAGAGCCTGGCCAAGGGCGTCCGGCTCAAACTCAGCGATGCCGACCTCAAGACCCTGACGAACGCAGGCCACTAACGCGGCCGGAACGAGACCTTCCTGTCATGGAGGGTCTCGTTGTTCGGGCTACCAATGGAAATCGGGACCGTTGACGCGCGCGCCCATCAGGAACACGTCCGACATCAGACGGAATGGCGTGGCGTCGACATCGCTGTTGTGAGCGTCGAGCAAGTCAGCGAAGCGGTCATACATGGCTGCGTATTCACCATCGCCATGTTCAAGCACGACCGTATCGTTGATCTTGAGCGTGCGTCCGCCACCCTCAAGCTTGACGATGTCGCCGGTGCCAGTTTCGAAGCGGATGGTCCAGATCTCGCCACTCTCTTCGAGCCAGTTGAAGCCAGCTGAAAGTTCTGGTTTGTGCGCCTGGCCGGATTTGAAGGTAATCTCCACATCGATAGGCGTCTGCCGATTGGCCGGAAAGGTGAGCGTGCTGGACTGCACAAAGACCGGATAGGGCATGACCTTTGTAAAAATCGAAAAGGCATTGATGCCGGGATCGCAGACACCAAAGCCACCGGGCTCCCAGACCCAATCCTGACCTGGATGCCATTTGCGCACGCTTTCGCGCCAATCGATGCGGGCGGCCGTTACACCCTGCTCGGCCAGAATCGCCTTGGCGCGATCCACTGCCGGATTATATTGGCTGTGCCAAGTCTGATACAGAACCCGGTCGAGCCGCTTGGCATGGGCGACCAGATCATCGAGTTCAGAGACTGTCGTGGTCGGCGGCTTTTCCATCATCACATCCTTGCCAGCGTCGAGCGCCTCGCGGACATATTGATGGCGAATGCCGGGCGGCGTGCAGATCGAGACGATCGCAATTTCAGGCATGGCGGCATAAAGCTCGGCAGGCGTCTTGAACACGGGCAGGCCGTTATGGGCCAGACCACGAGTCGAAACGGTCGCGGCCAGTTCAAAGTCCTCGGAATTGTCGATCACCGGCAGGTGCTGGTCCTGGGCGATCTTGCCGACACCGATAACGGCGATCTTGCGTTTGGCCATGATCTGGCTCCTCCGGAAAAGTCGCGGCTATAGAACAGAGCAGCCCCGGTTCTGCCAAGAGGAATTGTATGATTATTTTGGCGGCTGCCAGAGTTCGATGGGATTGCCTTCCGGGTCTTGAATGCGGGCAAATCGGCCCGTCTCGGGAGCATCCCATTCCTCGGGCCGGGTTTCGACCGCAATATCCGCGGCTTTCAGGCTCGCCATCAACGCGTCCAGATCATCGACACGCAGGTTGATCATCCATTGCCGGTCGGCTGGGAAATAATCGGTATCGGCTTTGAACGGCGCGAACACGGTAGGGCCCGCCGCCTGCGTCCAGAAACCAGGAATACCCAAGTGTTCCTGATACCACTGGGTTAGCGCCTCGGTGTCCTGCGCGCGAAAAAATACTCCACCTATGCCTACTGCCTTAGCCATCGCCGCCTCTCTCCGATTTAGAAATTCGGTACTGCTATCGCACCAGGATGGCGCGGAAGTCGTTGACATTTGTGCCTGTTGGCCCGGTGACCAAAAGGTCGCCTATCGCCTTGAAGGCCGAATAGGCGTCATTATTTGCCAGAGCTGCAAGAGGGTCGATACCGGCGTGACGCAATCGCGTTGCCGTGGTGCCGTCGACAAAGGCGCCGGCATTGTCCTCGGAGCCATCAATACCGTCGGTATCAGCGGCCAGCGCCGTGACCCTTTCGCTGCCATCAATGGCTATGGCAAGGGCCAGCAGAAACTCCGCATTGCGACCGCCGCGACCTTTGCCGCGCAGCGTGACGGTGGTCTCGCCGCCCGACAGCAGCACCACCGGCTTGGAAAAGGGTCGGTTGCGCGTGGCAACCTCCTTGGCAATGGCGGCATGGACCTGCGCCACGTCGCGCGCCTCGCCTTCAATTGAATCAGATAGAATGGCCGCTTCAATGCCCTGCTCACGGGCCTGGGCGGCAGCGGCTTCAAGCGAGAGGGCCGCCGAGGCAATGGTGCGCACGCTATTGCGGGCCAATGCCGGATCCGTGGCAAGCGGGGCCAGATTATCGTCACCGGCCAGCAGGGCTTGAGCGTGCGGCGGCAAATCGATGCCGTAAAGGGATACATATTTGCGTGCCAGCGAACGCGTGCCCGCCAGCGGAATGGTTGGGCCGGACGCGACCACCGCCGGATCATCTCCCGGCACGTCGGAGACCACCAGTGTTGCGACGCGTGCTGGCGCGCAGCGTGCCGCCAGGCGCCCACCCTTGATGGCCGAGAACTGGTTGCGGATCAGGTTCATCACCGAAATGGGCGCGCCGGAGGCCAGCAATGATCGATTGATCGCCTGTTCATCGTCCAGCGTCAGACCAGGAGCGGGAGCCGGCAGCAGAGATGAGCCACCGCCGGAAATCAGCGCAACAACGAGGTCATCGGGCCCTAGCCCCGAAACCGTTTCCATAATGCGCCGTGCGGCGAGGAAGCCCGCTTCGTCGGGTACCGGATGCGCCGCTTCGACAATCTCGATGCGCTCACAGGCCTGGGCATAACCATAGCGCGTCACGACCAATCCGGTGATCGGACCATCCCATGCCTGCTCGAATGCGTGCGCCATTTGGGCCGAGGCCTTGCCGGCGCCAATCACGACCGTGCGGCCCTTGGGGCGCTCGGGCAGGTTCTGGGCGACAGCCAATGCCGGCTGCGCCTGGGCAACGGCAGTGCGAAACATCTGCTCAAGCAGCATAGTGTCCATGGATTCTCTCGGCTTGCGATTCGGCGCGGGCACAGGTAGCCAGCATCAAGAACGTGGCCACTGTCAAACGACCGACACATACTATGACTAGCGGCAGGTCAAGGAGTTCCGATGACAGAACGATTCGCGATATATTACGCCCCGTCCGCCACCAGTAATCTGTGGGAGCGGGCAGCCACCTGGCTGGGCCGCGATTCCAATGATGGCGATCTGTTTGATGGGCCAGTCGCGGGTATCGATCGAGACCGCCTGCTCAACATGACCCAGTCCGCCAATCGCTATGGCTTTCACGCTACATTAAAAGCCCCAATGGCGCTGGTGGATGGTGCAAGCGAAGCCGATCTGCGCGCCGCCATCACCAGTTTTGCCAGCGAGCATCAACCTCTTGATCTCGGCAAGCCAACGCTGGCATCGCTGGACGGGTTTCTGGCGCTGATGGTTGAGCAGAACGACGCCTTGCAGGATTTTGCGGCGCATGTGGTGGAGCGCTTCGATGTGTTTCGCGCACCCATGACCAACAAGGACCGGGCGGCCCGTGCCAATCGCAATCTGAGTGAACGGCAGATCGAACTGCTGGATGCGTATGGTTATCCCTATGTGTTCGACGAGTTCCGCTTCCACATGACGCTGAGTGATCGGCTGCCCGAAGCCGATCAGGCCGAAGTCAGCAAAGCGGCCTCGACATGGTTCAATCCGGTGCTTGATGAGCCGCTGGTGCTGGACCGGCTATCGCTCTACCGCGAGCCTGATGCAGGCAAGCCGTTTGTACGTTTGGCAGATTTCAAGCTGGGCCTGACCGCATGAACCAAGGTGCCTTCCGCAATGCGCGCATTGTCCTGCCGGACAGCATCGTCGAGGGCAGTCTGAGCTTTGACGATGGCATGATTGCTGGGATCTCTGATGGCCCTGCCAACACCGGGCTGGATCTGGAAAGCGACTATCTGATTGCCGGCCTGGTCGAACTGCATACCGACCATCTGGAAAATCATTATCGCCCCCGCCCCGGCGTGTTCTGGGATCCACTGGCTTCGCTGCACGCCCATGATGTGCAGATCGCCGGCTCGGGTATCACCACGGTCTTTGATGCTGTTCGCATTGGCTCGGACGCTGACGTCAAGGATATGGCGCCCCATATCGCAGCGCTGACGGGCGCCATTGCCTCCGCTCGAAAGGATGGATGGCTGCGCGCCGAACATTTTGTGCACCTGCGTTGCGAACTCCCCAGCCATGACGTGCTGGAGCATTTTGAAGCCTATGCGACGCACCCGGAGACCCGCCTGGCCTCGATGATGGACCACACGCCGGGGCAGAGACAATTTCAGTCGCTCGATGCCTATAAGCAGTTCTACCAGGCCGGGCGAACCCCGGCCGAACTTGAGAGCTTCATAACAGACCGGCTGGACGATCACGCCCGCTACTCGGGGGCGCACCGCGCCCATATCGTGCGCCGCGCACATGAATTGGGGCTTGCGCTTGCCAGCCATGACGACGCTAGTCTGGCCCATGTCGAAGAGGGCATTGCCGATGGCGTTGCGATTGCCGAGTTCCCCACGACGCTGGAAGCAGCCGCGGCAGCCCATGATGGTGGCTTGGCGATCCTGATGGGTGCACCGAATGTGGTGCGCGGCAAATCGCATTCTGGCAATGTCTCGGCAACTGATCTGGTGCGCGCTGGCCTGTTGGATATTCTAAGTTCGGATTACGTGCCATTTGCCATGCTGCAGGCCGCCTTTGTGCTGCCACAGCGGGTGGCGGACCTGACCCTGCCCCAGGCGTTGGCCATGGTCACCAGCAACCCCGCCAAGGCTGCGGGCCTGACAGACCGCGGCGAACTTGCCGTGGGCAAGCGCGCCGATCTGGTCAGGGTCGCAATGGTCGGCGGACTGCCCGTGGTGCGCGGCGTCTGGCGTCAGGGCAGCAGGGTTAGCTAGTTCATGGCACGATCGCTTGGCTCACTGGTTCTTGTGGTTGGCCCCTCCGGGGTGGGCAAGGATACGCTGATCGGTGGGGCCAAGCAGGCGCTGGAGAATGACAAGCGCTTCACCTTTGTTCGACGCGTGGTGACACGTCCCGCCGAGTTCGAGGTGGAAGAGCACGACACCATGGAGCCCCAAGCCTTTGCCAGGGCCGAAGCCATGGGCCGGTTCTGCCTGAGCTGGGACGCCCACAATCTGCGCTATGGCCTGCCGATCAGCGTCGAGACAGATCTGGCGCTGGGCAAGGTGGTGGTTGCCAATGTCTCGCGCCACGTCGTGAGCGAGGCCAGACGCCGCTATCCGGGCTGCGCCGTGGTGCTGATTACCGCAGAAATTTCCCGGCGCGCCGAAAGGCTGACCAATAGAGGGCGCGAAAGCGGGGATCAGATCACGGCACGACTGGCGCGCGAAAGCGCGCCGGTGCCCACTGGCATTAATCCGATCATCATCGACAATTCAGGCGGGATCGCCATCGGCGTAACCGCTTTTGTGATGGCGCTGCGAACAATAGCGGCGCAGGAATGACAGCGAAGTGAACCAGAGAGCCTGCTGTGCGTTGTTCCATTTCGAACAAGCGTCAGGAGGGCTCAATGAGCCGCAATGGTCTATATGCCGTAATCGCGATCTTGCTGATCGCCGTGGTCGGTTTTGGTATCTACAGTTATCAGCAGCAGCAGGCCCGCCCGGGTATCGAAGTGCGCATGGATGACCAGGGGATTTCAATCGATGGCAATGGGTAACCAGAACGCGTTGCGGCACCGGGCGATAGCGACCGCGCTTGCCGCTGAATTGCAGCGACAGGCCGATAGTGGCTCATCGCGTATTGACGTTGAAGCGCTGGCCAGCGCCGTCGATGACGCACTGGATCCGGGAGCGCCGATTGCCGAAGGCAAACGCCCCGCCGAGCTCAACTCGACCAATGACGACTAAAAAACGCCGGTGACCTAGGTCACCGGCGTCATCATTTTGGCCTCCAAGAGGGGCTATTCCAAGCTTTGCCGCACTAGGCAGCGTCGGCGCCGCCATTGCGGACGGCCTGGGCAACGGCGAAATGTGCCTTCTCGACCGTTTCGAACTGCTGGCCATCAATCGCGAAGGCGGGCAGTTTTACGGCCAGAAACCGGTAACCATTGGCATGTGGCACAACGACACCGAGCGGCTCTCCACCGACCTCAATCACCACGGGCTTGTGGGCCTTGGCCCGATCTAAACTGTTTTCCTGCATGGTAGAATCTCTACTTGCGCGTCGATGCGACAAGGCGGAAGGGCAAAATTGCTCCATCCGGGCCGGCGACGCTTAGGGTCTATCGAAGTTGTGAGACGAACGCGTGACGGATCACATTCGTTTCGAGCGACAGGCCTCTGGCCAGCGTTTTACGCTTTGCAGGTTGATGCGTACGAGGCGCGAACCGGCAATCGTCAAGGTATTTGATGGGGTCATCTTCATTCCTTTCCTGCGGGTTGGCGACGACACAACATCGGCGTTTACCGATGCAACGGGTCGAACATAGGGCCGTTCTCTGCGTAAAGCCAGCGCGGCAGGCACCATAAAGTGCAAAAAATCAGAAAAAACCTGCTCTACTTTCGTCGCACGACAGAAATATGAGGCCAAAAGTCCGGATTGACTGGGGTTGCCGTGCGACCTTAGCAAGGCGCTCAAAAGCTTGTGCTTTGGCCGACAATCTGGTGATGTCGCGCCCCTATAACATGTCACGCCAGTCCATGGCGGGACCGAGAGGTATCGAAAGTGTCCGAAGACGAGCTGCCCAGCGCAAAGGGCAAGCGTGGCGTCAAGCCATCCGGCAAGCCAACGCTCAAGACCATTGCGCAAATGACCGGCTTTGCCGTTACCACGATTTCGCGGGCACTCAACAACGCGCCCGAGTTGTCGCAGGAAACGCGCGACCGAGTGCAGAAAGTCGCTGCCGAAGTTGGCTATTTGCCCGATCGCGCGGCGCTTCGTCTGAAGACTGGTCGTACCAATGTAATTGCGCTGGTTCTGGAGCCGGACGAACAGATTTACGGGTTTGGCTCGTCAATTGTGGGGGGCTGACCGAAGCCATGCGCGGCACCGCGTACCATCTGGTCATCACACCACTGTTCCGCAATGTGGCGCCTATCGAGCCCATCAAGCACATCGTGCGCAACCGCATGGCGGACGGGGTGGTGTTCTCAAAGTCCGAAGCGTTTGACGAGCGGACGCGGTTTCTGATCGACAATGACTTCCCCTTCATCAGCCACGGCCGCAGCAACTGGCCGGAATCCCATCCCTGGGTCGATTTCAACAATGAGGCCTATGCCTATGGCGCTGTGCAGCGGCTGGCTGCCAAGGGCTGCCGCCGTGTGACCACCGTGCTGCCTGAAAGCACGCTGACCTATACCGACCACATCAAGACTGGTGTGGCCCGCGCGGCTTCAGAGGCGGGCATCGCGCATGAGTTCGCGGCCGACGTCAACCTGGGCAGCGCCGCCGATGCCATCCGCAGCTATGTGATCAAGCGTTCCAAGCGTCCTGACAGCCCTGATGGCTGGGTCTGTTCGTCAGAGGTCTCGGCCCTGGCCGTGATTAGTGGCCTCAACGAAGCTGGTCTGAAAGTAGGCCAGGACGTTCACGTGATCACCAAGCAATCCACGCCAATGTTTGCCCAGTTCCAGCCGGGAGCCGAGACAGTGGCTGAGGATTTTGCCAGTGCCGGGCGCGCATTGGGCAGCCTGCTGCTGCGCCGCATAAGCGGCGAAACAGAAGGCCTGCAGTCCCTGACAGAGCCCATGTTTGACTGGAAGGACGAGGGCTAGCCCTCGATTTCCTCGCGTAACAACTCCAACTCCATCCACTGCTCTTCAGCCTTGGCGCGCTTGGCTTCAGCGGCAATGAGATCCTTGGACTTCTTGGCGAAACCGTCCGGATCCCTGGTGTAGAAATCGGGCGCTACAAGCGCGGCATTGATCGCGGCAATCTCGATCTCGAGCTTTTCAATCTGCCCTGGCAGGGTTTCGAGAGCGTGCTTTTGCTTGAATGACATCTTGCGTTTGGGCGCATCAGCGGTTGGCGCAGCAATGGGCGCCATGGACGTCTTGCCGGGGCGGTGCGCCTTGGCGGCGGCGCGGGCCTGCACGCCCTCACCACGCTGAATGACCATGTCAGAATAGCCACCGGCATATTCTGTCCAGTCGCCATTGCCTTCGGCGATGATCACCGAGGTGGCGACACGATCAAGGAAATCGCGGTCATGGCTGACGACGACAACAGTGCCCGCATATTCGGAGACCATTTCCTCAAGCAGGTCGAGGGTTTCAAGATCGAGATCGTTGGTCGGCTCGTCAAGCACCAGAAAGTTTGATGGCAGCGAAAGAGCGCGGGCCAATGCCACGCGGGCGCGCTCGCCACCCGACAGCTTGCCGATTGGTGTGTTGGCCTGTTCGGGGGTAAACAGGAAGTCCTTCATGTAGCCCACCACGTGCTTGGGCTGACCATTGATCTGCAGCGTGTCAGAGCCACCACCGGTCAGGGCATCACGCAGACGCGTATCGGGATCGAGCTTGGCCCGCCCCTGATCAAGCATGGCCAGTTCGAGCGCGGAGCCGAGCTTGATGGTGCCGCTATCAGGTTTGAGCGTGCCGGTGAGCATTTTGATCAACGTGGTCTTGCCGGCACCATTGGGACCAACAATACCGATCCTGTCGCCCCGCAGAACGCGGGTCGAAAAATCGCCGACAATGGTGCGATCGCCATAGACCTTGGAAATGTTTTCCGCTTCCACCACCAGCGCGCCGGAGGTGCGGCCTTCGGAAACCTGCATATTGACCGATCCAGTAACGCTGCGCTGTTCGCGCCGGTCCTGGCGCAGGCCTGCCAGACGCTCCATGCGTCCAACATTGCGCTTGCGGCGCGCGGTTACCCCATAGCGCACCCAATGTTCCTCGCGCACGATCTGGCGGTCGAGCTTGTGGCGGTCGCGTTCTTCTTCTTCAAGCACCTGATCGCGCCAAGCCTCGAAATTGCCGAACCCCTTGTCGAGCCGTCGTGTCACACCGCGATCAAGCCAGACGGTGGAACGGGTCAGATCGCTGAGGAAACGACGGTCATGGCTGATCAGAACCATGGCCGAGCGCAGTGAATCCAGTTCGGACTGCAGCCATTCAATAACGGGAAGATCGAGATGGTTGGTGGGCTCATCGAGCAGGAGAATATCGGGCTTTGGTGCCAGAACGCGGGCAAGGGCTGCGCGGCGCCCCTCACCACCAGAGAGTTTTCTGGGATCTTCTGCGCCGGTCAGGCCAAGCGAGCTGAGCAGATATTGCGCGCGGTACTCGTCATCGCCCGGCCCAAGGCCCGCTTCGACATATTCCAGCGTTGTGGCAAACTCTGACAAATCGGGTTCCTGCGGCAGATAGCGCAGCGTGGCCTTGGGTTCGACAAAGCGGACCCCGGCATCATGGGTGACTTCACCCGAGGCAATCTTGAGCAGAGTGGACTTGCCTGAACCATTGCGACCGACCAGCGCAATGCGCTGTCCGGGCGATACAATGAGTTCGGCGCCTTCGAGCAGGCGCGTGCCGCCGAAGGTCAATTGAATGTTTTGAAGCGAGAGAAGGGGTGCTGCAGCCATGAGGCGGATAGAGCATAGGCCGCGAATAAAGGAAAGGCTGTCGATTGCTCTGCCAGCCCTGCAATGAAAAGGCTGGTCAGGGCGTTGAGGACCCTGACCAGCCCGGGGAGACGGTAGCAGCAAGCACCGTCATCTCAGCGCAGTTGTGATTGGCCAGACCCCTCTTGCCAACCGCAGCCCTGCATGCGGCGACAAAACCATATTATAACATGAGTGTCAAACTCATATTAAAGATACTTACTAGTGAAGCGGCTCAGCCACGGCTTCGGCTGCACTCAGGCCAAGACGATCGCGAATAGAGCGCTTCTTGCTGGCGAGATCAGCGATGGTGTAGCCCGCCAGCACTTCAAAGAATGCGCCGAGCGCCTCGCGCAACGCGCCATTGAGGTCGCACTCACCGATCAGCGGACAATCAGCGCCATCTTCAAAGCATTCGGCCAGGGCGAAGTTCTCTTCGGTTAGCCGAATAGTGTCGAGCAGCGTAATGTCTTCGGCCTTCTTGCCCAGCTTGATGCCGCCATGACGCCCGCGAACCGTAGCCAGCAGGCCATTTTCGACCAGTGGCTTGATTAGCTTGAACAGGAAGAGTTCAGAAATATTATAGGCGCGCGCGATGTCGGCAACACGGCTCAGCCCCGGCTCGTTGACCGCGCAATAGACCAGGGTGCGAATGGCATAATTTGATTGGCGAGTCAGGCGCACAGCGGGACCTTTCTGGTGACGCCGCGCATTGCTGCATACGCTGGCAGTCGAGAAATCGAACATGGGCCGAATGATCAAACCCGGCCGTAACTTATAACCATTCTAAAATAAGTCAACTAAACATGAGCACATCGTTCATGTTTGAACGCAGCACTCAAACTCTGGACAGCGCTTTAAATTCTCCCTATGAACTTAAGAATATGGGGAGCAGCAATTGTGACTAAAACCATCACCCGCGCCATGCTCGCCGAAGCGGCGGCACGGAAAACTGAACTGAACAAGGCTGACGTTACGGCCGTTGGCGAGCAGATGTTCGCCATGATGAGCACAGCTTTGATGGCCGGCGAAAACGTCAAGCTGACCGCATTCGGATCATTGCAGGTCCGCGAACGTGCTGAACGGCTGGGGCGCAATCCACGCACCGGTACAGAGCATCGCATTTCGCCGCGTAAGACCGTGGTGTTCACGCCCAGCGCACAACTGCGCACCGCTCTTGACGAAAAAGCTAACGGGCGGAAACAGCAATCAGCTAGCGATGTCCACGAGCGCGCGTGAGAAATATCGTCGGTAAAGTGGCAATTCGGCGGCCCCGATAGCGGGTGCAAGCACGCCGAGATGGCCGGCGACCACTTCAGGCTGTTGATAGGATGCCACTGGCAATTGGCTCAACGCGAAGCTCAGACGGTCGATCAAGCGCCCGGTGATAGCGTCGGGGATTATGCTGTCGATCACGACCAGACCGCTTTCAATGACTGCTGTGGTGTTGAACACCACGCGCGCCAGCACGACGGCGCAGTCCTCAATCCACTGATCAAGCACCGACCCAAAGCTGGACCAGTCCCAGTCCTCGAGTGTGTCTGGTGTTGCTGTGATGCCCGCTTCGGCCAGTCGATTGATCAGTGAGGTGATCGAGGCCACGAAGTGCGCGGCCTGCAGGTGACCAGCACTGTCCATTACCAGCATTGAACCCAGATTGGCCGAGTTGCCTGTTGGCCCCTCCCACAGCGAGCCCTCAGAGACAATGCCAGCGGCGATATGGTGGGAAATCAGAAAATACACAAAGGTCGCCGGCCGGGGCCTTGGGAAGGCAATCAATTCAGCCCAACACGCCGCATTGCCGTCATTGAACAGGCTGATTTCGAGCCCGGTGCGCTGCGCCAGTTCGGCCGCAATGTCGATCTCCTGCCAGAGCGAACGCTGCTCTTCAGGGGCCTGAACAAGCTGCAGATTGCCAGGCAGGTTGGAGGGCATCGAAACGCCCATATCGACAAGCCGCACGCGGTCCTCAGGCTCCATCTCGGCCACCAGCGCGTATGTCATCTCCCCAATGTCATCGATGAGGGTGCGGGCATCGGGGTAGTCATAGGCGCGGCGCTGCTGACCAACGACTTCGGCGTGCATATTGAGCCGGACTACGCTGACGTGGCGCCAGCCAATTTCAACGCCAATTGAGAAGGCGCCGTCTGCCCTGAGATAAATGGGGGTGGCGGGCTGGCCGCGGCGGCCACGCAGTACTTCGCCCCGGGTGATCATGCCAGCACGATCAATGTCTGCAAGGATGGCCGAAACCGTCTGAGGCGCCAGACCCGACAATCGAGCAATATCGGCGTTGGACACACCGGGATTGAAACCAACCACGGTCAGCACAGCGCGCTCATTTGCACGTCGCAGGCCGTGATGTTGCAGTCCCCGCGTCCCGGCATCGAAAATGTCGCGGGGCGGCTCAGTGGTGGACGACATTGCTAAACCTTGCCGGCACGCCGCTGTATCAAAAACTGCCTGCTTGGCGAGATGATCGCCGCGGCCCAAGGGTGGGCGCATGAGCAGGCTGTCCCGTTGGGAGGGAGACCCCAGCCGCGTGATGATTCGAAAAACCCTTATGAGCCATCATGGCAAGCAACGCCCGCCACGCCAAGCTCTATCACCAAGGACCAAGAAACAAGGCATTGTGTCTATTGGGAGATTTGCCAATTGAGGTCATGCAGCATTGGCGCCAGCCCCTGGTGAGTTGAGGTGATTTAGCTCTCCTGCGGCTCAATCAACAGGGTCGCAATCTCAAATGGGCGCAACTTGAGCGTGACGCTATTGGCGGTCAGCGGCAGCGGCTCGCTTGCCCCCTCCTCCATCAGATTGACTGTGCGAACAGACTTGACCGGCAGACCAAAGCTGATGGTGGCGTCAGCGCGGATATTGGCGTGTTCAAACAGACGCAGAACCAGATCGTTGGAGTGCTCGGCCTTCTTGAGAGTTTCCAGAGTGACATTGGCGCAGTCGACACTGGCAAAGCTGAAGCTGGCGAATTCGGCTGCCGGTTCTGCGGCGCAGCTACGCGAGCCGATGACAGCAATCGGGTTGTTGAAGCGTTCGGCGGCGCGGTGAACCTGTTCGAGATCACTGACCCCGTCATGAACCATCATGGCGTAGCGCAAGCGATGCTCGCCCAGATCTGCGTGGGGGTCGGGGTAGACCGAGCCCCGCACCAGCGTCAGCCGGATCGACTGCTCGAGGCAGTCATAGCCATATTTGCAGTCATTGATCAGCGCGACGCCGAAATCGGTTTCGCTGAGGTCGACCCAACGATGCATCGATGCCTCGTAGCGCGCCTTGTCCCAGCTGGTATTGCGATGGGTAGGCCGTTTGACGTGGCCGAACTGGATCTCGGAGCGAATTTCGGAGGTATTCAGATCAAAGGGGAACTGCGCCTTGATCACGGTCTGGCGTTCCTGCCAGTTGATGAAGGTGTCAAACTCGACCTGCCGCGCACCCGACGCCAGTGAGATGACCTGCACGATGTCCGATTTTTGATAGCGGCGCGCAATGCGGATAGCAGCGCGATGCGGGCCGGTCTCAACGACAGATATGTCTGCGTCAGCATCGGCCAAGGGCCAGCATTGCTCTTCAAAATATGCGTCGATGTCCCAGGCGTCGTAGTTCATCGGCTTGTCTTCATAGGCGATAAGCCGGTTGGCGCGTTCGCCCGCGGTCAGGGTCTCGCGTTGCCGCGACTTGTCGAAGATGGAGGTAATTTCGCCCAAAGCATCGATGGTGATCCGAAGCTGGTCGTTTTCGAGATGGGTGGTCGACACCGAGAGCGACGAGTGCTCAGCCGTTGTGCCGGGAACGATCTGGCCACCGGTCCAGCCGAGCGCGCCGATATTGCCCAGATTAGTACCGAAAGCGGCGCTGCCGTCAGCACGGACAATCTTTTGTAGCGGACGCACACCTTCTGCAGTCGCCAGCGCCTGACCTTCCAGTTCGGCCCCGCCGCCGATTTGGACAAATTCAGCACGGGTCTGGCTGGTGAAATTGAGCAGCCGTAACTGATCTGCACCCGGCTTGGCGAATGCCTGTGCAGCGGCGTGCCAAGGACCGTTCTGCGCGGCCAGGTTGGAAAAGATGCGGTCATATTCCGCATCACTATCGACATAGACTTCGGCGATGGAGGTCCCCGGCAGGATGTCGTGGAACTGGTTGATCAGCACAAGCTCCCAAAATTCGGCCAGCGCCTGAGCCGGATAGTCCGCACCAGCCTGCGTCAGCGCCATGGCCCCGAGGAACTCAAGCTCGCGCAGCATGCGCTCGGCATTGCGATTGTTGGCCTTGTTCTTGGCCACCGAGGTCAGCGTGCCGCGGTGATATTGCAGGTAGAGTTCGCCATTCCAGGTGGGGAATTTTGCAGCGGGCGCATCCATTGCGGCGCCGAGCCGGTCAAGGAATGGCACAATACCTTCAAGCTTGACCTTGGGCGCGCCGGGAATGCCGCGTTCAAGGCGAATACCGCGCTCGATCATGGCACGGGTCGGCCCACCGCCACCATCGCCATAACCATAGCTCATCACCACCTGGTCGTGGGCTGCCTTGGGCTCGTAGCGCTTCCAGGCCCCCATGGTTTCAGACACCGACAGGTCGCCGTTATAGGTGGTGAAAATCTCTTCGCTCTCATAGCGCTGGGCCGTGATCAGCTGGGCCTTGGTGACGGTGCCGTCGATGCCGCGCCAATGAAAACTGTCATAGGGGAAACGATCAGTGTCGTTCCAGCTCAACTTGGAGGTGACAAAGTACTTCAGGCCCGACTTGTCCATGATCTGCGGCAGGTTGGCCGAATAGCCAAATGTGTCCGGCAGCCAGACAGTCTGGGGATCAACGCCAAAATTCTCGCGGTGAAAGCGCCGCCCGCGCATGATCTGGCGAACCAAAGACTCCCCGGAGATGATGTTGACGTCAGGCTCCACCCACATGGCCCCTTCGATCTCGAACTGGCCCGCCTTGACGCGCTCCAATAGCCGCGTCCAAAGCTCGGGATAATCCTGTCTGAGGAAATCGAACAGCACCGACTGGTTATACATGAAGGTGAACTCGGGATACTCCTCCATCAGGTTGAGAACCGTGGCGAAGGAACGCGCCGTCTTGTCGCGCGTGTGCGCGACGCGCCAGAGCCAGCCGACGTCAAGATGGGTGGAACCGACTGCAGTAATTTGCGGCTGGTTCTCGGTATCAACGAGATCATGGACTTCGGCCGCGATCCTTTCAGCCTCATCCAGCGAGGCGACGAAGGCATCGGTGTGACCATCACGGCGATCCAGAGCGAACAGGGCGCGTTCGACAATGTCCAGAATGGCATGCCGGCGTGCGTCCTGCTGGTGCAGGCGGATGGCGACCTCAAAGGGAGTCTGCAGGTCGAAATAGAGCTTTTCGGCGCGCGTATTGCGCACGAAGAAATCCACCTTGAAACCGACCAGTGGCCGATCGAAAAAGGTGAAGGCGTTGACCAGCAGCGTGTGCGTCTGCCCGCGCTGGGCATTGCGTGCAATCACCAGTTCGGTGTGGTTGCCATCAAGTGCCTGTGCAATCCTGCCATCAATATAGGCCAGACATTGCGGATCTGTCGTACCGGGACGGTCCTGCCACTGGCTGGTAAATTTGAGCACGAGTGTCTCGCCGACCGCGGCTTCGGGCACTTCCACCTCGGCAGCAAACCAAGTGTGTCCCTGCTTTTTGGCCCATACTGAATGGCTGCCAAACTGCTCCCAATTGCGCCAGTCATCAGCCAGTGCGGCGTCGGCGCTGACATCATCCCGCTGCACATGCCACTGGAACCGGGCATCAGCTATCGGGGTCAGTATCTTGCTGGCGAGGTCAGCACACAGCCGCTCCAGCTTACCTTCGCGCTTGATATCATCATCGCGCAGGGCGAGTTTTGACGCGAGAGGATTTGAATAGGGCATTTCGGCTCCGGATGTCGGCTTCAGGTGTTGCACAAGGGTCGATTTTCGCACAGGTATGCACAGTATTTGCAACGTTGCAAATGTCATTGAGGCCTGCCGTTGGGCGGGCGCTGTTGGCAAGGGGCTCCGGGCATGCAAAACAGGGAAATCTGGAGTAGCGGGGCGCAGGCACAGGTGAGTTCGCAGAAACCATTAGCAGGCGGTCGCGTCACCTTGCGCACCATTGCGGAACTGACCGGGCTGAGCCTGTCGACAGTTTCGCTCTCGCTGCGCGGTGGCACCACGCTCAAACCCGAGACGCGTGCCAAGGTCGCCGCTGCTGCAGAGCAATTGGGCTATGTTCCTGATCGCGCCGGGGTGCGCCTGCGAACCGGCAAGACCAATGTGATTGCGCTGGTGCTGGATGGTGCCGAGGATTCCATCGACTTCGCGCGTCAAATGATTCAGGGCATTGGTCAGGCCATCAAGGGTACGCGCTACCATCTCACTGTCATTCCCGAGTTTGAACGTGGCGACGCTGTCGACACTGTCAGCTATGTGCTGGAGAACCGCACCGCGGATGGCGTGATCATCACCCACACCAGGCCTCGTGACCCGCGTGTGCAATTGATGATCGATGCCGGTTTCCCTTTCGTCACGCATGGACGCACCGGTTTTGATACGCCGCATCCGTTTCATGACTTTCATGCAGAGGCTTTTGTCGCCACTGCTGTTGAGCGTTTGGCGCGCAAGGGCTGCCATCACGTCATGCTGGTGGTCGGCGATGACAGCACCACCAACCACCACAACCTGACGGGGGCCTTTGAGCGCGCCACCGCCAGTGCCGGGATTGGCGCGCGGGTGATGAAGGGGACGCAGGGGATGCCGCTCGCAGAAATGCGCCGCATGGCGTTTGAGCTGGCGCAGGAAGCCGGCCGTCCAGACGGTATCCTGTGCGACAGCGAAATGCGCACCATCGCCTTGGCAAGTGGCTTGCAGGAAGCCGGATTGCAACTCGGCAAGGACATTGAGCTGATCTACAAACAGACCTCGGGCATCCTGCCGACACTGTTTCCAGCGCTGGACAGCATTCGTGAAGATGTCTTTGCTGCGGGTGGGGAGCTAACCCGCCTCCTGTTGCAGCGCATCGAGGGCGCCGATGCGTCGCACCTACAAACACTGGGCGAACCGCAGCCGCAGTGGCGAAGCGAGCGCAAACCGGTGAGCTGACATCGTCGGCCGAGCGGAGTGGCAGTCTATTTGAGTGCGTTAAGCTGTGCCTGCCGGCCATCATGTGCGAGGCTGGATGCACACCCAAATTCTGGCGCGAAAAGAAATCTGCACCATGGGTCCAAAAATGGCGCGCCGAGGCGTCATTGCTGTGTTGGCACCAAGTCGACGCCGTCAACGGAAGGACAAAATAATGGCTCAACAGAACTTTCTCTTCATCCGTCGCAGCGAGCCCGGTCAGGCCGCGCAGGGCCCCAAACCATCGCCAGCCCAGATGGAAGAGATGTACGCCAAGTTCAACGCCTGGAAAGACAAGTTCAGCGACAGCATCGTGGATATGGGCGCGCCACTGGGCGGCGGCAGGGTGGTGACCCCACAAGGCCATAGCGACGGCCCGTTCATTGAGGCCAAGGAAGTCATCGGCGGCTACATGGTGCTCTCAGCGGACAGCCTGGAAGCGGCTGAGGCGATGGTGCGTGAAATGCCCGGCGTTGTAGCGCCCGGTGCCAGCGTCGAGATTCGGGAAATCAAGACGCCTTGAGTCAAACGTCCGGGCTGGTTGAGCATTTCTTCCGGCATGAATACGGGCGTGTGGTGGCCGTCCTCGTCCGCCGTTTTGGCACCCAGCATATCGAGACGATCGAGGATGCGGTCCAATTGGCGCTGAGCAAAGCGCTCACTAGCTGGATGGCCGGTGGATTGCCCGACAATCCATCGGCCTGGCTGTTCAGCGTCGCGCGCAATCAATTGCTCAGCGAGTTTCGCCAGAAAGCCGGCAGAGGGCGCCTGCTGGCCGCTTTCCCACATGAATTCGACGTTCCGGAGGCCGAGAGACCGGATGTCTTGATGGCCAACGAGGTGCAGGACGACCTGCTGAGGATGCTGTTTGCCTGCTGCGACGACGCCATCGCAACCGAGGCGCAATTGGTGCTGGCGCTGAAGGTGCTGTGCGGGTTCGACATTGGCGAAATCGCAGCGCGCCTCTTCATCACTGAAGCCAGTGCCTACAAGCGGCTGACACGCGCCCGTGCGCGACTAAAGCAAGCCGGGTTCAGCAGTGCCAGCGTAGCGGCAAACGACTACGAAGCGCGATTACCGGCCGTGCACGCGATCATCTATCTGATATTTACCGAGGGCTATCTGTCGTCGCACGCTGAACGCGCTATCCGCAAAGAGTTGTGCGCCGAGGCTATTCGGCTCGCGAGCCTGCTCGTCGCGCACCCGGCGGGTCAGCAGCCTGAAACCTTTGCTTTGCTGGCGCTGATGCACCTGCATGCTGCGCGCATGATCGCGCGTGAGGATGCAGCAGGCGGCTTGCTGCTGCTTGAGGAGCAGGATCGCGCGCTTTGGGATCAGCACCAGATCGGCATTGGTCTGGATTGGCTCGCCAAGGCCGCTCAGGGCTCGCACTTCTCCCGCTACCATGCCGAGGCTGGCGTTGCGGCAGCGCATTGCCTGGCGCCTTCATTTGCCGAAACGCGTTGGGAGCGGGTGGCAGAGTGCTATGGCTTGCTCGAACAGATGGCGCCTTCGGCACTGCACCGACTGAACCGGGCCGTGGCGGTCGCCGAGTGGCGCGGACCGGCCGAAGGTCTCGGGGTGCTGAAAGGGTTTGAGCCGCCGGCCTGGCTGGTCGGCAGCTATATGTGGGCCGCCGTGCTGGCGGACCTGCACGCTCGCTGCAGGCATGTCGATCAGGCCACGCATTACCGCGCGCAGGCGCTGGAATTTGCGCCGAGCGACGCGGTCAGAGCGACGTTGGCGCGACGGCTGGGCGGTTAGCCCAGCAGCCCGGCAAAACGCGGCAGCCAGAGGGAGAGATCGGGGAAGTAGGTGATCACCATCAACAGAGCGATCAGCACTCCAACGAACAGCCAGATCTCGCGGATCATCTCACCCAGTGGAATGCCGTTGAGCGCCTTGATGATGAACAGCAATATCCCATAGGGCGGGGTGATCAGCCCGATCATCATGTTGAACACCACGACAATACCAAAATGGTGCAAGTCGATCCCGAGCGCCGCCGCTGTTGGGATGAACAGCGGGGTGATGACCAGCATGATGGTCGACACATCCAGAAAGCACCCCAACACCAGATAGAGGATGTTGATCATCAGGAAGAACATCGCCGCATTCAGCTCGAACTGATCGAAGAAGGCGAAGACGCCCATTGGAATGCGTTCAACGGTAACGACGTAGTTGAAGATAAAGGCGCCACACAGAACCAGCGTGACGACAGCAGTGGTTCTGACCGTGGACACCACGACGTCCCAGAACTCTTTCAGCCCCAGACTGCGATAGGCAAACACCGCCAGCAGCAATGCATAGAACGCTGATACGGCAGCGGCTTCGGTTGGTGTGAAGGCACCGGTGTAAATACCACCGAGCAGGATAACGGGCATCATCAGGGGCGGGATGGCACTCAGGATGATGGCTGGGAAGGCGCGGAAGGGGATGGCTTCTTCGACCGGAAAACCACGCAGCTTGGCCAGAACGCCGACGACAATCGCCAGTACCACCACAATCATCAGTGCGGGCACGACGCCGCCAAGGAACAGTGCACCCACCGAGGTCGACGATATCAGCGCATAGAATACCATGGGGATCGAAGGCGGAAAGATCGGGCCCACCACCGAGGAGGTGGCGGTGATCGCACCGGCGAAACCACGCGGATAGCGGTTGTCCTTGATCATCATATTGGTCAGCACCTTGCCGACCCCGGCCACATCGGACACGGCGCTGCCGCTCATGCCCGAAAAGATCAGACTGGTCAGGATATTGACCTGGGCCAGACCGCCGGGGAGGCGCCCGACCATTGCCAGCGCAAATTTGAGCAGGCGATCGGATATCTGACCGGCGTTCATGACGTTGGCGGCAAAGATGAACAGGGGCACGGCCAGAGCGACAAAATTGCCAAAGACGCCGTTGAGTACCTGCTCAGCTGCCAGCCCCACATCACGACCTGCCATCAGCAGATAGAAGATGGATGAGACGATCATGGCGATGCCCATGGGCATGCCGGCCACGGTGGCGGCAATGAGCAAAACCAGCATGATCGGCAGAGCGAGACCAACTAGCATGAAGAACTCCCAGTCAGATTTGGTCGCGCCAATTTGGTCGCAGCAGATTGTAGATACGGAAGGCGCCCTGGGTGGCAAAGGCGACAATGAACAGCAGGTAGCAGCCGTAGATCCAGGTCTTGGGGATGCGCAGAACGTCTGACTTCTTGCGCATCAGAAACTGCAGATAGTCCAGCGTGTACGGCACGAGAATAAGAAAGGCGACGACCACCAGCGCCATGGTGCAGATGGAGAAAAAGCGCCGGACATGCTCTGGCGCGATGTCATAGACGACGTCGAACGTGACGTGTTCGCGCACCGGCACCATGAAGGCAGCTGCCCAGAATACGGTCCAGATAAAGGCAATCATCGTCGCCTCTTCCGTCCATGCCAGCGGCTGGTTAAGCACATAGCGGAAGAATATCTGGACGATGAAGCCCGTGAATGCGGTGAGAAACAGCAGGACGCCGACGGTGTCGGCGCCCCGCTTGAGCCATAACAGTCCAGTGCGGACCCTATGATCAGTCTTGGTGGACATTGGTGCCCTTAGTCTGCCAGTGCGTTGATGCGATCAACCCAGCCTTCAGGCCAAAGCTTGGCGCGCTCGGAGCTGAGATAGAATTCCTGCACGTGGCTGCGGAATGCGTCAACGTCAGGCGTGGTCACCTTGAGGCCTTCGGATTCAAAGAAAGCGACGAGGCGATCTTCTTCGGCATAACGCTTTTCGTTGTTCCAGTCGCAGGCGGCCATGGCGGCATCAACCATGTGACCCTTTTGAGCATCATTGAGCTGCTCCCAGGTCTGGTTGTTGACAGCGATTGGCAGACCGTCAACCAGGTGATCTGTCAGCACGATCTGCTCGGTGACTTCGTAGAACTTTGCCGCGTCCACGGTTGGCAGCGGGTTGTCCTGGGCGTCGACGGTACCGGTCTGCAGGCCGAGATAGACTTCGGAGAATGGCAGCGGGGTCGGGTTGGCACCAAGTGCTTCACCCAGGAACAGCCAGGCATCCGAACCAGGCATGCGCAGCTTGACGCCTTCAAGGTCGGCTGGCGTCTGAACGTCGCGATAGCGACGCAGGTTCAGCTCGCGGGTGCCGAGATAGCAGACGTCGAGCAGCTGGATGCCCATTTCGTCCGACACGGTCTGCTTGAACTCGCCACCGAGATCGGAATTCATCACCGAACGATAGTGGTCTGCGTTCTGAAACAGATAGCCTGCCGTAAACAGACCGAACTGGGGGATGGCATCGGCGATCAGCTGGAACGACACATAGGCCATTTCGGCATTGCCGCGCTGCAGGGCGTCCAGATCACCGCTCTGGGAAAACAGGGAACCTGAATCATAGAGCTGAATGTCGAACAGACCCGGCTCAGACTCATTGAGCGTATCGGCGAAAACCTTCATCGCCTGGGTATGCAGATCGGTTGGCACGGAGACCGTGGTGAATTTCAGCTCAATGGGATCCTGAGCCTGAACGGCGCCAATCGCCATGGCAGCAAAGGACACCGCTGAAAGTGCGATAAGTGCACTGCGCTTAAGAGTTTTCATATTCCTCCCTCTCAGAGCTTGTTCGGCTGCCCCTCGGTTTCCAATTGCAGCGTTGCACTGCGACTGGCCCTGACAGCTCAATTTGACAAACAGACTTTGCAACAACCGGCGACTGATGTAAACACTGATATGACACCTGATCGCATAACTGATTGTATCAGTTTTGTAAGTTACTGATTTATTGGAGGAATACGTGTCGAATTCAGATCTGAGCGGGATTATTTCGGCCGTAACCACCCCGGTTACAGAGACCTTTGACATTGATGGTGGCCGCCTGGCTCAGCATTGCGAGCGCCTGCTCAATAGCGGATGCAGCTTCGTGTCGACCTTCGGTACTACCGGCGAGGGTGCGTCGCTTTCGAGCGCCCAGAAGATTCCGGCGATGCGCGCGCTCAGGGCTGCGGGCGCCGACATGTCCAGGCATATTCCATCGGTGATGACGCCAACGGCCGACGAGGCCGGGGCGATGATTGCAGCGGCAGCCGAGCTGGGTTGCCGCGGCGTGCTGGTGCTGCCGCCGTTCTACTATGACTTTGCGAGCAACGATGGCATTGTGGCCTTTATCGATGAGGCAATGCGCCGGGCGGGTCGCCCTGACATCGACATCCTGCTCTACAATATCCCGCGATTCAGCCGCTTTACCTATACTCCTGAGCTGATCGACATGCTGGTGGCCAAGTTTGGCAGCGCCATTGTCGGGCTCAAGGACTCCACCGGTGTGGCCGAGAACGGCAAGATGCTGGCGCAGCGCTATCCGGACCTGTCGATCTTTACCGGCGATGACCGGGTAATGCCCTCGCTGGTGCAGGCCGGTGGCGCCGGCATGATCGGCGGCATGCCCAATGTATTCTCGGCCGATTTGCGCAAGATCTATGAAGCACCCGGCGCCGCCGAGACCGAAGATCTGCGCAAGCGCGCCGGGCAGCGGATTGTAACGGTGGATGGCAATGGCAGCATGCTTGCGCTCAAGGCAACGCTTGCCGCAGTCTATGACGACCCATCCTGGGCCCGCGCCGTACCACCACTGCTCGGGTTGAACGCGGCACAGACCGCGACCGTCCTCTCGGAATTCGCCGAAACAGGGTTTGTGCCGACCAAAGCTGCCTAGGCAGTCCGCAGAGCAACGCGGCAAAGGAGGAGTTGCCCATGGCGTATGCCCGCGCTCGAGAAACAGACGCCCGTCGTTCGCTCCCTTCAGTCAAGAAGGCGGCATACGACACGTTTCAGCAGGCGCTGTTGCAGGGCAAGCTGCGCCCCGGGCAGGTTCTGTCACAGAAGGACCTGGTAGTCCTTCTGGATCTGTCGATCGGTGCCCTGCGCGAATTGCTGCCGCGGCTGGAAGCCGAAGGGCTGCTGCACGTCATGCCCCAGCGCGGCATCCAGATCACGGTAATTGATCTGCCGATGATCAGGGACGCGTTTCAGGTGCGTCTGGCGTTCGAACGCGAAGCGGTGCTGGCGGCGGTCAAGAACATGCCAGAAGCTCCGCTACGCGAGCAGCGCGACCTTCATGCGGGCATTGTCGAACGTCTCAAGGCTGGACCGAGCGCGGCCCTGCTTGATGAGGGGCAGGATGTGGACACCCACTTCCATGACCTGCTGATCTCGGCGACGGAAAACGAACTGCTGATCCAAGCCTATCACGTCAATTCCATCCGAATCCGGCTGATCAAGCTTGATCGCATCCGATTGAGCGAGACGACCCTGCCCGCAGCCTTTGGTGACCATCTGGCTGTGATCGATGCCATGCTGGAGCGAGACCGTCAGAAGGCCGCCGACGCCATGGAAGCCCATATTCGCAACGCCCGTGAGCGGGCAATCGCCCTTTAGGCCGTTATGACCAATCTCAAGCCAATCGATCTGCGCTGCGAACTGCTCGCCGCGCCCAAAGGACTGAACACGCCTTACCCCCGTTTTGGCTGGGGACTGAGCGCTGAAGGCAATGGTGCACGACAGAGCGCTTATGAAATCTGCGTTGGCGATGAAGAGGCAGACGTTGCCAGGGGGATCGGCAATTATTGGCAGAGTGGTCAGACCGCTTCGAGCGAAACGCTGTTCATTACCTATGCCGGCAACCCGCTGCAGTCTGATCTGACACTCTACTGGTCGGTGCGCGTCTGGGATGAAACCAGCGAACCTTCAGCCTGGAGTGCGCCCCTTAGTTTGATGACCGGACTGATGGCCCGCAGCGACTGGGACGCAGAATGGATCGCGCGCTATTTCGTGCTGCCAGCCGGCCGCGAGGCACCTGCAGACGATCTCTATGACAATCCCTGGCAAGCACGGCCCGCGGACTATTTGCGGCGCGAGTTTGACGCCCGGGGACCGGTGGTGCGGGCCACGGCCTATGTCACGGCACTCGGACTCTATGAGCTCTATCTCAATGGTACGCGCGTGGGCGACGAGGTGATGGCACCGGGCTGGACCGATTACCATCAACGCGTCATTTACCAGGCCCATGACGTTACCGATCTAATCGGAGCGGGCCAGAATGCCATTGGCGCCATAATCGGTGAGGGCTGGTATTCAGGCCGGGTCGGGCACAATCAGCGCCGCGCCGGCAATCACTATGGCGGCCGGCCAGCGCTCCTGTGTCAATTGCACCTGACCTATGCCGATGGCAGCGTAGAGCGCGTCGTTACCGATCCATCCTGGCGGACCAGCCGCGGGCCCGTCTGCTATTCCGATTTCCTGATGGGCGAACATTATGACGCCCGACTGGACATGCCCGGCTGGGCCATTGCCGGATTTGACGACACGCGCTGGCAGCCGGTCGAAGCCTTTTCCCCCGAGCCCCGCGAGCCCGCACTGAGCGCCGCCAAGAGCCAGCCCGTCAGGGAAGTGGCGCGTCTGGACGGGCGCTATTTGCACCGCGCCAAGTCTGGCGCTGCAATCTTTGATTTTGGGCAGAATTTTGCCGGCTATGTCGAACTCACGGCTCAGGCCCGACGCAACGATCGCTTCACGCTGCGCCATGCGGAAATCCTTGATGGCGACGGCGAACTCTACATGGCCAATCTGCGCCATGCCGTGTGCGTTGATCACTTTACGGCAGCAGGCACGGGCAGTGAGCGTTTCAAGCCGCGCTTCACCTTTCACGGCTTCCGCTACCTCGAATTGACACTGCCCGAGGGGGTGGTGCTGGACGACTTCACTGTGACGGGTATCGCCATTCAATCCGACACGCCTCAAAGCGGCCAGCTGGAAACGGGCAACGCACTGGTCAATCAGTTAATCTCCAATATCGAATGGAGCCAACGCGGCAATTTCCTTTCGGTGCCAACCGACTGTCCCCAGCGTGATGAGCGGCTGGGCTGGAGCGCCGATGCGCAGGTATTCTGGCGTACGGCCGGCTACAACATGGACGTGGCGGGTTTTTTGGCCAAGTGGTTCGACGACATCACCGACGCGCAATTGCCCGATGGTGCCTTTACCGACATTGCGCCATCGCGCCCGCTCAACCCCTATAAGCAATCGGCACAACCGGGTGCGCCCGGCTGGGGCGACGGGCCGATCATAATGGCGTGGCAGCACTATCTGCGCTATGGCGACGCCGGATTGCTGAGCGCGGTCTATCCGGCGCTGCAACGCTGGATGACTCATATTGGCGGGGCCAATCCCGACTTCATCCGCACCCAGAATGTGTACAATAATTACGGCGACTGGCTGAGTGTCGGCCCGGCTTCAGACCGAACCATGGTGGCCACCGCCTATTGGGTTCTGGTTGCCGATCTGATGGCCAAGATCGCAACGGTGCTGGGCAAAGACAGCGATCACGCAGACTATTCGGGTCTGGCGCAGGATGTGCGGCGCGCCTTTCGTACGGCCTTCGTGGCCGAGGATGGCCGCATCAGCGGCGACACGCAAACAGCCTACCTGCTGGCGCTTGATTTCGATCTGCTGCCGGCAACGCAACGCGCAAGCGCTGCGGCACGCCTGATCGACAAGCTCGACGCAGCCAATGGACATCTGCAAACCGGGTTCCTGGGGGTCAAACATCTGTGCCCGGTTCTGACCAATATCGGGCGGGCTGATTACGCCTATCGACTGCTTTTGAACGAGAGCTACCCCAGTTGGGGCTTCTCGATCCAGCAGGGCGCCACCACGATCTGGGAACGCTGGGATGGCTGGACGCCAGAGCGCGGTTTCCAGAGCGCCAATATGAATTCATTCAATCACTACGCCTATGGCGCAGTGGGCGAATGGCTCTATGCCCGCATGGCCGGTATCGACTGGGAAGCATCGGCGCCCGGTTTCCGTACCATCCGCATGCGCCCGCTATTTGAGCGCGAGATCGGCTGGGTCAAAGCCGCCTACCGTGCCGCTACGGGCGTGGTGGAGAGCGCCTGGCGTTATGATGGCGATACGATCATCTGGAGCATTGCCGTGCCGCCCAATTGCCGGGCCGAAATCGAGCTTGCCGATGGGCCCGACAACATCGCCATCGATGGTTTGCCGCTGGCCATCAGCACTTCCGAACACCTTTTCGACCAGCAGACCACACGTTTTGCCCTCGATAGCGGGCGCTTCACTATTTCCATTTCCCTACCGCAAGGTATCGCAGCATGACCTCTTCCGCCGATGGCAATCAGCCTCTTCTCCACCTGATCGGCAATGCCCATCTGGATCCGGTCTGGTTGTGGCGATGGCAGGAAGGGTGCGCCGAAGCTATCGGCACCTGCTGGGCGGCCATCGACAGGCTGGAAGAGGGTGACGGCTTTGTCTTCACCAAGGGCGAAGCGCATATCTACGCCTGGATCGAGGAACTTGACCCTGCGCTGTTCGCGCGCATTCAGCACTTTGTCGCCGAAAAGCGCTGGGTGGTGGTCAATGGCTGGTGGATCCAGCCGGACTGCAACATCCCATCGGGTGAATCGGTGATCCGACAGGCTCTGTACGGCAAGCGGTATTTTGCCGAGAAATTTGGTGTCACCGTTCCCACTGGCTACAATGTCGACAGCTTCGGACACCCCAGCACCTTCCCCATGCTGCTCCAACATACCGGCTCGACCAGCTACAGCTTCATGCGCCCGGGCCCCCATGAAATGGACCTGCCTGCCGAGCTGTTCACCTGGGCTTCGCCGGACGGCTCCGAAGTCACCGCCTTTCGCATTCAGGGGGCCTACAACACCTCCAAGCGCGAAATGCCGCTGCCCCAAAAGATCGATCTGCATCAGGGCGAAATCGCCGAGAGCGGCCATGCCTTCATGTGCTTTTATGGCGTGGGCAATCATGGCGGCGCGCCAACAATCGAGAACATTGAAGAGATCGAACGCCGTCTGGTCGCCGGCGAGAACCTCAAGTTCTCCGACCCGGAGACTTTCTTTGACGAAGTGCCCAAGACCGGCCTGCCGGTAGTGGCGAGCGCGCTGCAGTTTCATGCCATTGGCTGCTACGCGGTGGCATCCTCGCTCAAGACGCTCAATCGCAAGGCTGAAAGCCTGCTCGAACAGGCCGAGGCCGCCGCCGCGCTGGCGAGCCGCGAATGCAGCGTGGCCTATCCTCGACAGGATTTCGAAATGCTGTGGCGGCGCCTGCTGTTCAATCAGTTTCACGACACGCTGGGCGGCACGAGCCTTGAAAGTGCGTGCGTGGATTCCGAGCGCGAGCTGAACTGGGTGATTGCCGGCGCCGAGGACCTGCTCAACGGCGCTGTCCGCCGGCTGGGCAACATCATTGCTCGCCCCGTAGATCCGACCGACTCAACCTTTTTGGTGATGAACTTCAACGGCAGCCCGGCTCGCGGTCTGGTCGAAGCCGAGCCGTGGGTGGACAAGGACAATGTTTCGCGCCGTGTGCTGCTGGACGAGACGGGCGCGTCGATCCCGTTCCAGTATAGTGACCCTCATGGCAAGACGACGGCGCTGCAACGCATCACCTTCCCGATCGACCTGCCGGCCTATGGCTATCGGGTGCTCCGTTTCCGCGTTGATGCCGACAAGGGTATCTCAGCGCCGGGCGTCAGCTTTGGCGTACGCAGCCAGACACTGAGCTTCGACACCAATGGCTACGGGCTGACAATTGACCCGGAAAGTGGCGCTATTTCGCGGCTGGTGAACAAGGCCAATGGCGTCGCGCTATTTGCCGAGGCTGGACATCAGGCAATTATCGTCGAGGACGCGACCGACACCTGGAGCCACGGCACGGATCGCTTTGGTTTTGCTGGCGCGGCGATGCAATTGCAGTCGGTTTCCACTATCGAGGCGGGACCGGTCCGCACGGTGGTCAAGGTGGTCAGCACCTGCAAGGACAGCACGCTGAGCACGATCATCGTGCTCCCTGAGGATGGCGCCCTGCCCGTGCAATTGCGCGTGCATCTCGATTGGCGCCACAAGCGCCATCTGCTTCGCCTGGCCTATCCGCTGGCGGCGACACGCTTTGAATATGAAGTGGCCGCCGGCTGGGAAGACAATGCTGATGACGGGCGCGAAATTGCCGGCCAACGCTGGGTACGCGCCAGCGCTAAAGGGCACGACATCGCCATCGTCAACGACGCCAAATACTCCTACGCGGCGCAGGATGGCACGCTCTACATCACAGCGGTGCGGGCGCCGGTCTTTGCCCACCACGACCCGGTCGAACTCGAACCCGACGCCCATTACCGCTTTATGGATCAGGGCGAGCAGGCCTTCACCATTGAACTGTTCGGCGCGCCCAGGATCAGCCGTCAGCAGGCGGCAACCATGGCTGACCTCCTGAACAAGCCCGTGATCACTACGCCGCACGTTGCGCGCACGGGTACACGGGCGCATGCCGGGCAATGGCTGGCGGTCGACAGCCAATCAAGCGCCGTGGGCACCTTGAAGCTGGCCGAAGACAGCGACGATTTGATTATCCGGGCGGTCGAACTGAATGGTCAGGCCGACACGCTGGCCGTCGCCGGCCAGACAACAGCGATATCCCCACGAGGCATCACCACCGCCCGCCTGAGCGCCACCGGCCTACAGCGCGCAACGGGTCTGGAAGAAATCTAACCCCGACACACTGCGTCGAGCTCACGTGCCGCGGCGCAGCCGACGGCGACCTAAACTTCTGAATAAACAGGGAAATGGCGGAGAGAAAGGGATTCGAACCCTTGAGACGGTTCCCCGCCTACACACTTTCCAGGCGTGCGCCTTCGACCACTCGGCCACCTCTCCGCATCGCCTTTAACCCCGGTCTGGAAACACCGGAGGAGCCGGCTGGTTGGCCGACGCGAGCGAGGCGCAATATACTTATCAACGGGCTGGGCGCAAGGGATCACGACGCAGCGATGACAATTGTTTTTGTCGCAGGAGCTTCCCATCTTGTGAGATGTCCTGCGGACATGGCACAAAGAGGCCGTGCGCGGGGTGGAAACAGGCAGGCCAGCCTTAACTTGTCCCGCCGGCACAGGGAAAGTGAATGCGGCTTATATTGAGATTTGCGGGCACCTGGCTGATCGCCCTGGCGCTTGTCCTGCTGGTTATCGACGGCACCAAGTCACTGGGAGCAAATGCTCTGATCCTGACCAGTCTGGCTGATCTGTGGACGCAATTGCATCCCGATAGTCTGGTGGGCGTGCAGGCGTTTTTTGATAGTCGGTTCTTTGAAGACCTGCTCGATGCGACGCTGGCGACGCTGCTGGGCTACCCCGCCTTTGCGGTGATTGGCGTTCCGGGAATAATCCTGGCGCTGCTGGGCCGCAAGCCGCGTCGCGAGCGCTTCCTGCGGCAGGACCAGATCTGAGTGATGTAACTGTTTCCGGCAATGGGCCGAATAGTGCCGTGAAAGGAAAAGACATGTTCTTCAAATCCAAGCCGACCAGTATCCCGTCCGCTGCCGAGGCTCTACCCGGCCGCGACACCCAAATGCCTGTTGCCGCTACGCATTTCGTCAATGGCGAAGCGCTCAAGGGCCCCTATCCCGAAGGTGCCGAAACCATCTATGTGGCTTTGGGCTGTTTCTGGGGCGCCGAGCGGTTGTTCTGGGAGATCCCGGGGGTCATCGTGACGGCGGTGGGCTATCAGGGCGGCTCCACGCCCAATCCGAGCTATGATGAGACCTGCTCGGGGAAAACCGGGCATACCGAGGCAGTTAAGGTGGTGTTCGACCCCGCCAAGGTGAGCCTGGACAGCCTGCTCAAGACATTCTGGGAAGAGCACGACCCGACCCAGGGGATGCGGCAGGGCAATGATGTGGGCACGCAGTATCGTTCGGCGATCTATACGACCACCGATGCCCAGGCCAAAATAGTGGACCAGAGCCGCGCTGCCTACCAAAAAGCCCTGAGCGCCAAAGGTTTGGGGGCGATCACCACCGAGATCAGGCCTGCGCCCGAATTCTACTATGCCGAAACCTATCACCAGCAATATCTGGCCAAAAACCCGGCTGGTTATTGCGGGTTGCAGGGGACCGGAGTGAGTTGCCCGATCGGGCTGGGCGTTTCTGCTGCCTAGGCAAGCGGGAACAAATCTGGCTGACCAAGCGCTTGCCAGAGGGCCCTATTGGCTAACAGACTGTGCACGATGACTGTCACCGATAGCGCATTGATGGACCGGACGGGCTTTGAAGCATTTGTGCTGAGCCTGCCCGGCGTAACGCTGGTGCATCAATGGGGCAATGCCAGCGTCGCCAAGGTCGGGGACAAGATATTTGCGCTGCTATCGGGCTGGGCCACCGATGGCGATCTGGGGTTGAGCTTCAAGTGCTCCCCGATGAGCTATGACCTGCTGCCCGAACTCGAACAGGTTCGCCCTGCCCCTTATCTGGCACGTGCCAAATGGGTGCAGGTTTTGCCGGGGGCACCACTGAGCAGCGATGAACTGCAAGCCTATGTGCGCGAGGCGCATCGGCTGGTCGCCGCAAAGCTGACGCGCAAGCGTCAGGCCGAACTGGGTCTGGAAGCGCTTATTGCGGCAGGACCGCAAAAGTCCTGAGCACAGCATCGGTCGGGCTGACATCGACCAGCCATGCCGGCAGGTTGCCGGCAGCGTAGAGCGCGGCGAAGCTGTCATCGGCGCGGTCGGCCAGACCGCGGACCTCGGACATGGCCGGACAGATCACGACCAGACCAATGCCGCGCTGCTCAATGATGGCGCGCGCGTCGTCAATGGGATCGTTGAAAAAGCGGAAGGCATCGCGCACGCCCAGCTGGTTGCGATGGTAGGGAGCGGCGACGACCTCGTGCGGGGTGTAGAGCATGATGTGGGCGCCCAGATCGATGGGCGACATGATGCGCTCGGGCGGCAAGGCGGCGAGATCGGCAAAGGCCGCGGGCACCAGACAGGGCTCCTTGCTGGCGCGGGCCTGCGCCACGTCCTGCGCGCGACCGGGCGCCAGATTGACCATCAGCGTGACGACCAGCGCCAGCACCACGCCGGAAAAGGCGAGCCAACTGCCGGCCAGCCCCAGGATTGTACCCAGCCTGGGCTGGGCGAGATAGCGCTGGCGCGCCGCCACGATGAGCCAGGCCGCGGCCGGCATGGCCGGCATGACAGTCAGTCGGGCGCCGCGTATCTGGGCCAGCATGATCAGCGCGGTGCACAGCACAAAGGCCAGCAAGACGGTCCATTCGGCGCGCCCCTGCTGCACCCGCCAGAGGCGATAGAGCACGACCAGCGTACCGAGCAGCGCGGGAATGCCCACAGCAATGGCATAGGCGGGCAATTCAAAGACGCTGGCGGCCCATGGCTTGGCCTCGACGATGCCGGCGATCCAGTTGGCCTGTAGCCACGGGTCAAGCTCGCCATAGGGCCCGTGCAGGCATTGGGGGAACGCCAGAGCGACCAGCCCCATACCCAGACCACCCAGCACCGCCAGTGCGCCGAAACGCTGCCAGCGCCCCTGTACGGGCATCAGGCTGGCCAGCGTGAAGGTGGCCGCTACCGCCAGCGCCACGCTGAGGTAGACCGGCGAAAGCACATCGCAGGCCGCCTCAAACCAGCGATTGGGCAGGCGGAAGATTGCCAGGTGAACGGCGCAACCTGCCGCAAAGGCCAGGCCGAAATTGCGCATGGTGGCGGCTTTGGTGACAGCAAAGACCCATAGCAGGCCTGCGGCCAGAATGGCGGCGGCGATGACCGGCAGGGATTCGGTGGCAATGGCCAGCGCCGTGGCGGCAAGCAGGCCACAGACAATGGCAAAGCGGGGCCGCCGCACAGATTCGACCGCAGCCCAGGCGGTGGCCAGAGTCAGAATGATGACGACGTTGTGGTGATCAACCCGCCCCGGCGTGAACTCGGCGGTGATGGCCGGATTGAGCACGGGCAGGACCAAGGCGGGCAGCACGCCTTCTGGCCCCACCAGGCGATTGGCCAGCAGCGCACTGAACCAGAGCAGCACGCCCAGCAAAGCCATGGGCCAGACATAACCGGCGGCGATCATGGCCGTATCAGGCCCCAGAAGTGGGGTGAAGATCATGACCAGAATGGCAATGGGCATATCGACCAGGCGCGACCAGTGCAGTTCGGCGCCGAAGGGGGTATTGAGACGATGTGCCGTCAGATCGTACCAAGGCTGGCCGTGCAGAAAGTCGCGGACCATGACCATGCGCATGGCATCATCGGTATCGGCGAAAAACGGCATGCCAGCGCGGCCAATCACGGCGCGAATGACCAGAATGGCGATGGCAGCCGCCAGCACCAGCAGAACCAGGCGCCAGTCGGGTGTGGCACGATGAGGGGCAGAATTGGTCACGGCAGGGTCCTGGATCGGGGTGAGGCCAATGTGGACCGAGACGCGTTAAGATGAGGTTTGACGACCCAGCAATTAAACAAGCTATTGCTTTTTTAATTTACCGGTATATCAAGGCATGGCTTGGAAAATGATGAGGGTACGCCATGACTGACCAGAGCGAGAGCACGGGGCGCTGGGCCGAAGTGTTCGGACCACGCTACGCGACCGTGACGCTGATCCTGTGTCTGGGCGTGGCGCTGCTGGCGTTTAATGTCTTCCTGACCTCGACTGCGCTGCCGACTGCCGTTCAGGAGCTGAATGGGGTGGCGCTGATCAGTTGGGCGCTGACACTGTTTCTGGTGTTTGCCATTATGGGGGGCGCCGGAGCCGCCCTGTTCAAGCAATTGCTGGGCGCCCGAGTTGCGCTGCTGAGCGCGGCAGCAGTTTTCATGGCGGGATCGCTGGTCTGCGCCGGGGCCTCCAATATGGAGACCGTGCTGATCGGACGCATTCTGCAGGGGCTGGGCGAAGGCGTGGTCGCCGCGATCTGCTTTGCGCTTATACCCGAACTGTTCCCCTCCCGGCTGGTGCCCAAGGTGTTTGGCATGCAGGCCGTGGTCTGGGCAGTTGCCGCTTTTGGCGGGCCGTTGGGCGCGGGCATTCTGACCGAGTTCATTTCATGGCGGGCTGCGTTTTTGGTAAGCGTGCCGCTGGCGATCATTTTTGCCGCCATGGTTTGGCGCGTGGTGCCCAACAGCAAAGGAGCACCACAGGACAATGCTGACTTCCCCGGCGTTCGCCTGTTGATGGTGGGCAGCGGTATCATGCTGGTGGCACTGGCCAGCCTGAGTCTGCCCTTGCAGGCGGCTGGGCTACTGGTGGGTGCGATGGCCCTGCTCTCAGGCATGGTCGTGCTGGACCGGCGTGCCCGCACCCGATTGATGCCGCCCGATGCGTTCTGGCCGGGCTCAGTAGTGGGGAGCGGGCTGTGGGTGGTATTGCTGATGCCCGTGGCTGGCGCCATGTCGGCGGTTTACCTGGTACTGTTGCTGCAGCAATTGTGGGGCTACGGGCCAACGCTGGCCGGCGCGACAGCGGCCGTGCTGTCGGTGGCATGGAGCCTGTCGGCCATTGCGGTGGCTAATGTGCGCCGGATCGAAACGCGGCGCGCGCTGATCATCAGCGGACCGATGCTGCTGGGCGTGGGTTTGCTGGCGGTGCTGGCGGGCCTGCTCAACGATCAGGTGGCGCTGGTTGTCGCCGGACAACTGTCCGTCGGGGCCGGGTTTGGGA
Organism: Devosia sp. J2-20; assembly: GCF_055808475.1. Lineage (NCBI taxonomy): Bacteria > Pseudomonadati > Pseudomonadota > Alphaproteobacteria > Hyphomicrobiales > Devosiaceae > Devosia > Devosia sp. J2-20. The sequence goes on from NZ_CM147870.1 coordinate 3,471,044, forward strand.
TGGCCAATGGCTATCTCAGCCTCACATTGATGGAAGCCGCGCGCAGCGGCGAACGCGACCGTGTGTCCGCCATGGTACCGACCACCCAGTCGGCGGGTAATGCCATTGGCGCGGCGCTGGCGGGGGTAGCGGCCAATCTGGCTGGCTATGCCCAGGCGGTGAGCGTTACGGCAATCGAACAGGCGATCATTCCGGTGTTCGTGCTGGCCGCCAGCATGGCAGCGTTGGGCTTTGTGGCCGCGGTGCGCATGACCCGGCTGATGGGCGCTTCACCCCAGTCGGCGGCGGTAACGCCCTAGCGTTTGCCGCGATTCACCGGGAAATGCTGCGGCGACAGGCGCGCCCGTACAAATACTGTTTTTCCGAATTTTCTGGCGCGCTCGAAAAACGGAAAAGATACCAGATACTTAGTCGCTTCAGCGCAGACAAATGTCGTGACGATTAATGGTAGATGCGGAATTTATTCAATGGTTTCGAAATCATTTCCATCAACAATGGGTTGGCCAGATGAGGCGTGACGCGCGCTTTGTCGACGATGTGAGATGGCGCTAACGAGCAGCGGAAGCGGAGTTTTTGATGAGCACAGCAATGGAATTTGAGGTCGCCGAGGGCGGACAGGACAGCGTTCTCGCCGGTCCCGCCAACCAGTTCGTGACCTTTTCGGCTGGCGACAAGGGCTATGGCGTGGACATTATGGCGGTGCGCGAAATTCGCAGCTGGTCGCCGACCACCGAACTGCCTGATGGATCCTATTCGGCCTGTGGCGTGCTCGACATTCGCGGCACCGTGGTTGAAGTGCACGACCTTTCGGCCATGCTGGGCGGACAGCGCCTGCAGCCAGAACCCGGGCATGTGGTGCTTGTGGTATCGCTGGGCGAAACCAATGTCGGCATTCTGGTGGATTCGGTTTCCGACATTATCTTTGCCAAGGACGATGAATTCCGCGCCGCCCCAAACAGCGGCGGTGATCCCGACAGCGCCAAGGTTTCGCGCCTGGTGCGCCAGGAAGACCGGCTGATCGCGATTTTGAACCTGCAGGCGCTCTTCCCCTACGCCAGCATGCACTGATGAGACGGGGCGGCTGATGCCGCCCGCCACCATGCGCCAGCGGACCGGCTATAGGCCGGGCTGCATCTTGTCGGCGCAGGCCGTGATTGCGGCGGTAAAGTCCGGCCCATTGATCTGCGCCTCGGTGAAGATGCAGGTGTGCTGCGGTGGCAGCCGAGACAAAATCATCATCTCCTCAATCGCCCGGCCGGGCGGGTATTTCGGACTGGTACCCGATGCCGTCACGAACATTGCCAGGCGGGCATAGTGACCTCCATCGCGCCGCAGATAGCTGCGTATGGGCGGCGCAGGCCGCGCCCCCAGACCGGGGAACCGAGCACGATCATATCCCAGACCTGATCGGCCATTTCCGGAATCTCGACAGGCGGATTGCGCCCTGCCAGCACATCATAAGCCTTGCGGAACGGGCCCCAGAAGCCTTTTGCATAGGCGCTACAGGTAATCTCGCACAGCTCGGCCCCCAACGCGCCCGCCAATGCCGTGGCAGCCTTACGGGTATTGCCGGTCGCCGAATAGAACAGCACAAGCGTAGCCATGGGCGTCTCCAGAATGCCCCGACAGGCTAGCGCATTGCGGCGCGACCGCGTTGATGCGGATCAAGCCGGTGGCCCGTCTGGACAGGCCTGAAGGCGTCGCTAGACAGCGGCGTGGACGCCCGGCTCGGGCTTGCTGGCGCGCTTGTTCACATAAAGGGCCTGATCGGCCTGGTTGAACAGTTCCTCGGCCGTGCGCGCGCCTGTGGGGAAACGGGCACAACCAATCGAGCACCCGACCGAGAGCCGGTCGGCACAGACCTGCACCGGCGTGGTGACAGCGGCGTGGGCGCGTTGCACGCACTGGTCGGTGGAAAGGCCATCAAGCCGGATCAGCATGCCGAACTCGTCACCGCCCAGGCGCGAGACCACCACATCGGCGCTGCACAACTTGTTGAGGCGATCACCAATGCCGGCCAGCAGGCGATCGCCGGCGGGGTGGCCGTAATTGTCGTTGATAGGTTTGAACTGATCGAAGTCGAGCAGGACCAGGGTGAACCGGGCACCATCATCGGCAATCCAGCGGCGCAGTTCAGCAAAGAAATGGCGGCGATTGGTCAGCCCGGTCAGCGCATCGGTATTGGCAAGACGCTCGTTCTCCGCGTTGAGCTTTTCCACCTCATCGTGGCGCGCGGTGATCTCGGTGCGCGCGCGGATCATGGTGGTAAAGGTATCAAAGGCGCGGAACAGCACCTTCATCATCACCAGCACCACCAGCACCACATTGAGCGAGATGGCAAAGAATACCTGATCGACCCCGACATAGGCGTAGTAGCCGACATAAACCGGGGTCACCACGAGCACGACCATGGTAGCCGCCTGGGGCAGATGCATCAGGCAGAACATGCTGCAGATGACGGTGGTGGCAATAAAAATAGCGGAATAGGCATGCTCATGGGCGGTGCCATAGCCGTCGAGCAGCATGGCCCAGCCGATGAACAACACAGCCATTACGCCCGAAAGCCAGATGGTGCGGCGCAGATGGCGCAGCACATCGTTCTCCGATATTTCGAGCGCGCGCAGGCGTATCCAGAAGGGAATGCGCGACAGGCAGACTGCGGCGACGAAGGCCAGCGTACCCAGGGTCATCCAGAGCGGCGCGAAATCGAAATAGGTCCAGGCCAGCAGCGCGGCACTTGAGATCAGCAGGCTATAGAGCAGGGGCAGATGGTTCTGAAGCTCCTGCAATTGTGCCCGGGCAATGGTCATATCTGCGTCGGCAAATGTGAGCCAAGTGATCAGTCTGCGCATGCCATGTCTTCTCCCAAGCCCGATTGTGCGCGGCAGCGATTAAGACGAGCTTACAGCGGGGCTGCAAAACCATGGCAAGGCCGGTTTGCGCACAAAAAAAGGGCGGTAGCCAATGCCACCGCCCAGTATCGTCAGGGAGAAAACTGTGCGCCGTCGCGATCAATCGCGGGGCTGAGGAACAATGCGCAGATAGGGCTTGAGTTCCTTCCAGCCCTCGGGGAATTTCGCCTTGGCCGCATCATTGCTGACGGCAGGGACGATGATGACGTCGTCGCCGTTCTCCCAGTTCACCGGGGTGGCGACCTGATGCTTGGCGGTCAACTGCAGGCTGTCGATGACGCGCAGGACTTCATTGAAGTTGCGGCCCGTCGATGCCGGATACTCGATCTTGAGCTTGACCTTCTTGTCGGGCCCGATGACGAAGACCGAGCGCACGGTCAGCGAGTTGTCGGCATTGGGGTGGATCATGTCGTACTTGCGCGCAACCGATCCATCGGTGTCAGCCAGAAGCGGGAAATTGAGCGCGGTGCCCTGGGTTTCCTCGATGTCCTTGGCCCAGCCGGCATGATCTTCGAGCTTGTCGACCGAAAGGCCGAGAACCTTGACGCCACGCTTGTCGAATTCAGGCTTGAGCTTGGCGGTGAAGCCCAGTTCCGTGGTGCAAACCGGGGTGAAATTCTTGGGATGGCTGAACAGCACAGCCCAGGAGCCTTCAATGTAATCGTGGAAATGGATCGGGCCTTCGCTGGAATCAGCGGTGAAATCGGGGGCGGTGTCGCCAATCAAAATGGACATGTTGCTCTTCCTTGCGGGGCCGTTGCCGACCCAGGTTTGCGTGACTGCAAGATAGGATTTCGCCGCGCCGCTTAGAAGCGGCACGAAGCGGAATGTTTTTATGTTGTAGCGCGCTTAAACGCCAAGCCGTTCCAAGGGCTTGGCTCAAGGCAGCATAGGGGCGATAACCACGCTACTGGGCGGCCGGACGGGCGGGTGCGCCATTGGTCCAGACGACCTGCTCGGTGGCGAGTGGAATGACCGACAGGCTCATCTTGCCACTGCCCTGCTGGATTTCGCGGGCATGGGCGAGATAGATCAGCGAATTGTTGGCCGCATCATAGACGCGGGTGACGCGCAGCGACTTCCAGACCAGCGAACGGCCTTCCTTGAAGATCTCCTCGCCGCCGCTCTTGGTGGCAATATCGCCGATGGTGATGGGGCCGGTGACCGAGCAATCGAGCGCGGAATAGGAGGGATCCTCGAACCAGTTACCCTGGCTGACACGATCAATGAAAGAGCGGTTGAAATAGGCCAGATGGCAGACAACGCCCTCGACCTCGGGATCGGCCAGCGCGTCGATGGCAATGTCATTGCCGGTCCAGTCGACCCCGACGCTGCCAACCTCGCGGCTATCGCCACAGGCGGCAAGTGTGACGGCAAGCGTGGCGGTAAGAGCGATGGCGGCAAGACGGTTCATGAGCAGGCTCCCCAGTAGGTGGTGCACAGATGGTCCGCGGAAACGGTCCGCGCAAGGGTCAGTTCCGCTTTTGGCGCAGATGGCGCTCAAGAAGGCGGACCAGCAACGACAGCGAAATGGTCAGCGTGAGATAGAGCAGTGCCACCACGTTATAGGTCTCGAAGAACTTGAAGGTTCCCGATGAGTAAACCTTGCCCAGCTGGGTGATGTCCTGCACGCCCAGGGCCGAGACCAGCGCGCTGTCCTTGATCATGGAGACGAAGTCATTGGCCAGCGGCGGCAGAATAGTGCGCAGGGCCTGGGGCGCGGTGATCAGGCGAAAGCACTTCCAGCGGCTCAGACCGAGCGAACGGGCCGCCTCAAGCTGGCCGCGATCAACGGATTCGATGCCGGCGCGAAATATCTCGGCGATGAAGGCGGAATAGCAGACACTCAGCGCCACAATGGCGCGCCAGGCGAAGTCGAACTGGCGGATGGTGATGGCGGCATCGAAGGGCTGCAGCAGCCAGTTGAGCGCGGCGACCATGCCGGGGGCGCCGACAAAGGCGACATAAAACAGGAAGACCAGCACGGGAATGCCGCGAATGATCTCGACATAGAAGCTGGCCAGTTCGCGCAGGATGCGATTGTCGGAGATGCGGCCCAGCGCCACCAGCAGACCAAGCAGTGTGGCGGCGGTAAAGGCAACGCCGGTGACCCAGAGGGTGGTCACCAGACCACCCGAGACGGCGTTGAAGATCTGGGCATAGCCGGCATCGTTGGCGATGCCCCAATAACCCAGCACGAAGAGCAACAGGATGGCCATGAGCCACCATGGCGTGCGGGCAAAGATCGACGGCTTGCGCGGGATATAGGTCATGAACGCCGTTGGTTCGGGTAGAAATTGCGTCTGGCCATCACCCGTTGCCACCTCTCCCATCAAGGGGGAGGTACCGTTTGGGGGGCTGAATCGGTCAGGCGAGGCGAGCGCAGGCCCCCTTGCTCTGCCCAGGGCGCCGCCCTCTCCCGAGGGCGAGGCGAGAGAGCTATTGCGCAGAATTATATTCGAAGAACCATTTCTGCTTCAGGGCGTCGATGGTGCCATCAGCCTTGATCTGGGCCAGAGCGGCATTGATGGGCTCAACCAGATCGGAACCCGGTGTCAGGATAAAGCCGAAATCCTCGGTGCCCAGCGGGGTGCCGACGACTTTGAAGGCCCCGGGATTGGCGCCGATATAACCATTGGCCGAGGTCTGATCCATCAGCACGGTGTCAACATCGCCCGCCTGCAGTGCCTGCACGGATGCCCCGAAAGTCTCGAACAGCTTGATGCGTGGATTGGCTTCGTCGCCATCAAGGACATTATAGACCGCGACATAGAAATTGGTGGTGCCTGCCTGGGCGCCAACCAGGAAATCGGCATTTGCGGCAAAGCTCTCAGCGCCCTCAAAGCGGGTTTCGTCAGCACGCACCAGCATGAGCTGCTGGCTGGTCAGATAGCTGTCGGAGAAATCGATCTGTTCCTTGCGCTCGTCATTGATAGTGATGCCATCCATGCCCACTTCGAACTGGCCATCGCGCACGGCCTGGATCATCACGTCCCAGCTGGCGAGTTCCCAGGTCACCTTGGCATTGAGGCGGCTGGCAATCTCGTTGAACAGGTCATATTCAAAGCCAATACCTTCGCCGGTTGCCGGATCAGCGAAATTGAGCGGCACATAGGCGTTTTCGGTGACAGCGACGATCTCGCGACCGTCCAGATCGGGCAGGTCCTGGGCTGCGGCAGCGCTCAGGCCCAATGTGAGGGTCGCCGCGGCGGCGGCAAGAAGCTTGGTGAAGGATGGCATGAGGCGGCAGTCTCCCGAAATTGGCTTTGCCGGGAGACTAAACCAGCCCATCACGGATTGGAAATGGGCTTTATGCCTCGTCGAGAACTTCGGCGCCCGGGCCGTTCTTCTTGACTGACTCAATGGCGTTCACGGCACTGGCCCTGGCCTTGTAGGTTTCCGAACGGACCATGGTTTCGCCATTGGAGGCGACGAAGCGGACAAAGAACTGGCCATCCTTGGAGCCGGCGATCTCGAAGCGATAGCCCGAACCGGTTTCGTCCTTGGTCAGATCGACCGTGGCGGCGTCGGGGGCGTTTTTCTTGAGCGATTCAATAGCGGACTTGGCGCTGGCCTTGGCCTTGTAGTTCTCGGACCACACAATGGACTCGGCATTGTAGACAAATGCGAACTTGAACTGTTCGTTGGCAGCTGGGGTGATCTTGAATTTGTGCGCCATGACGCTGGGCCTCCACTCTAGCAACGACCGGCAGTGGCCGCTTTGTTCGCCAAGACTAGCCAGACTCCGAAGAATTGGAAGTGCTTAGTTTGGTGCCGTCGATATGGCCGAGATCACGATCGGGGTCGATGCGGTCGCGCACCATCTGCTTGAGCGTCTTGACGTCGGGGAAGCCACCATCGCGCTTGCGCTCCCAGAGCAGCTCACCATCAAGCCTGATCTCGAAGACGCCGCCCGTGCCGGGGACCAGGGTAACCGCGCCCATTTCGAGGCTGAAGGTGGACAGCACTTCCTGGGCCATCCAGGCCGAACGCAGCAACCAGTTGCACTGGGTGCAGTAGGTAATGGACAGATGCGGGCTGACGGGCGTGCCGGGAGCGACCGGTGCTGGGGAGGCTGACATGACCATCCTGAGTAAAACGGCGCTGCGCTAGAGGCGGCGCTCAATGGCGTGGATCAGAACATCTGGCGTGGTATCGGGCACGGCCCGCTGGGCCACAAGGCCATCGCGCCCAATCAGGAACTTGGCGAAGTTCCATTCGATATCGCCGGGATGATCTGCCTTTAGCCAGGTATAGAACGGGCTTTCATTCGGGCCGTTGACATCAATCTTGGCGAACATGGGAAAGGTCACCGCGTAATTGATGGCGCAGAAGGCAGCTATCTCGGTAGCGCTGCCCGGTTCCTGACCGCCGAACTGATTGGATGGAAAGCCCAGAATGACCAGACCGCGCGCGCCATAGGTGCGATAGAGCGCCTCGAGCCCCTCAAACTGGGGGGTGAGGCCGCAGCGCGAGGCGGTATTGACCACCAGTACCAGCTTGCCGGCATAGGCCGACAGGGGCTGGGGCGAGCCATCAAGCCTGGGCAGGGTGAAATCAGACAGCGTCGTGGCGGAAGTGTTGCTCATGACACCGATGATAGCTGATCACCAGCGGCGTGGTGGTAACATTTTTCAGCAGGCGCCCAGAGGGTTGGGCCTACTGCTCGGAAACCGCGTCGGCAGGGACGCGCAGGTCGGCTTCGCTGACAATGCGCTGAAAGGCTTCAAGCTGGGACTGCACCTTGTACTGCACCATGTGCCCCTCATAGGGGAGCAGGGCAACGATCTCGCAGGCGGCGGCCTTGCGGGCGCTGCTGCCGTGCAGGGGAAGCAATTCAAGGGTCTGGCCGACGGAGTATTTGTGCATGAAATCAGTTCCGCAAAGAGATTACGGGCCGCCGTATCAGAACGGCGACCCGCAAGACTGGTTTAGAGAACGGCGATATTGGTTGCGCTAGCGCGACCGTCGCGGCCCTTTTCGATCTCGAACGAGACCTTCTGGCCTTCATTGAGGCTGGACAGGCCAGCGCGTTCAACTGCCGAGATGTGAACGAAAGTGTCTTCGCCGCCTTCGTCAGGCTGGATGAAACCAAAACCCTTGGTGGCGTTGAAGAATTTGACTGTGCCGTTGGTGGCCATGAGCGTGAGATCCGAATTCGCCCGTGCTTCAGAGAACGGGCATTTCCCCGTAGCAACATGCATGCGGGGGCAGAAACGTTGACAAGGTTCTGGGGATCACCAGCGCCCCGGGAACACCGGTAGCTTGGGCAAGCCTTGAAAGGCTGAAAACGTGGGATGTGCTTTAGCACTGCGGGGGTGGAGAGGCAAGGAAAGCTGGGGCATGGGGGCGACAGACGCCGGACGATGAGTGCGATGGGTAATTGAGTGCGCGACAAGCCTGGATTGTATCAAATCGATTCAGCCCGTGTTCACCCTTGGCGCAGGCAATCCGCCAGAATCGATGCGTTGTAAGGAGTTGGCAAGGCCGGACACCCATGGTCGCGGCACTAACTCCGGGGGAACCGCCATGCGTTTTGTTGTTGTACTGCTCGCCTTGCTGTTGAGTACGCCCGTCTGGGCGGCAGACTGGACCGTACAGCGTGTGCGCGGCGAGGTGACCCAGAAGATCGGGATGAGCTGGGTGGCGGTGTCGCGCGGCGACGTGATTGCCGATAACCGCTATCTCAAGACCGGCAGCGACGGCCGGGCCGGACTGGCCCGTGGCCGCGAAACCATTGAGCTTGAGGGCAATACCCAGATCCGCATTAAGGATGCAGGGGCCGAACTGATGACCACGGTGCTGCAGGATTTCGGCACGGTGTCGATCGAGGCCGAGCGGCGCAATGTGCAGCACTTCTCGGTGCAGACGAAATATCTGGCCGCGGTGGTCAAGGGTACGCGCTTTACTGTGCGCGCCGATGCCCAAAGCGCCAGCGTGACCGTGTCGCGCGGCGTGGTTCAGGTGCAGGATTCCAAGCGCGATCTGGTCACCGATATCCTCCCCGGCCAGAGCGCCAGTGTGACCAGTTCGGTGCCGCTGATCGTTGAGGGCCCCGGCGCCAGCAATGTGTTCACCTTCAAGGGTGTTGAAGTCGAGCCGGGCACAACAACCCCTAAGGCCCAAGCCGCTGCCGCCCAGAGCAAACAGAGCGGCCGCGCCTTTAGTGAAGCCGTTTCGGCTGCCGCCAAGAGCGGCTCAGCTGCCGCATCCTCGGCGGCCAATAGCGCCGCTAGCAGTGCCGGCAGTGTCGGCGCCGCCACCAGTTCCGCGGCCCAGGGCGCGGCAGACGCGGCCAAGGCCAGTGGCGCCAATGTGGGTCAGGCCGTCTCAAGCGCGGTCAAGCAGACTGTGTCGAACACCCGCGAGACCGCCAAGGGCGTCAGCGAAACCGTGACCGAAACGGTCAAGGATACCGTGTCGGCAACCTCTGGCGCAGTCGGCAAGACGCTGGGTGGCCTGTTGCGCTAGGCAAAAACACGCGGACAGTCCATTCGCATTTGATCCAATGGGATGCTGCAGGATGCGTTGTCGCGCGCGGCAGGTCTACGTTTGATGAAGCGGAAACGGCCGCATCCGGCGTTTTTGAGCTGGCACCGCGAGAACTGTTTTAAGGCGTAGGCGCCCCTCACCCGGCGCTGTGCGCCGGCCTCTCCCCGGAGGGACGAGGTTGTGGCCGTTCCACGATCCTATGTGTGAAACATCTCAGGATGGATCCCGACTCTAAGCCGGGATGACATCGGGGGTGGGGCGAGATTGGGGAACAGCCCCGCCGGAGCCCCCACCTAGCCTCCCCCTGACGGGGGAGGGATGGCCATGTGGGTGGGGCACGGTAGTGCCAGAATTGCCGGACTGCGCCTCCCCCTGTCAGGGGGAGGTTGGGCGGGGGCATTTTTGGACGTAGTAGATCCGTATCGCCACCCTCGGGTTTAACCCAAGGGGTCTTTACTTAATGGCAGTTTCGGCCAGCACAGTGCCCTCGGCTCAAGGCCGAGGGTGACGAACGATGGGTGTGGCAGCGCGGTGCACCATTCTGAGCCGTTTGCCGCAGCCTATTCGTCGCCCATCTTGAGCGCCTTGATGAAGGCTTCCTGCGGGATTTCGACATTGCCGTATTGGCGCATCTTGGCTTTGCCCTTTTTCTGCTTTTCGAGCAGCTTGCGCTTGCGCGTGGCGTCGCCGCCATAGCATTTTGCCGTCACGTCCTTGCGCATGGCGCGGACGGTTTCGCGGGCGATGATCTTGCCGCCAATGGCCGCCTGGATCGGAATGACGAACAGGTGCGGCGGGATCAGCTCCTTGAGCTTTTCGCACATGATGCGACCGCGGGTTTCGGCCACCGAACGGTGCACCAGCATGCTGAGCGCATCGACCGGCTCGGCATTGACCAGCACGGACAGCTTGACCAGATCGCCGGCGCGATGATCGGCCAGGGTGTAATCGAAGCTGGCATAGCCCTTGGAAATCGACTTCAACCGATCATAGAAATCGAACACGACTTCGTTGAGCGGCAGATCATATTCGACCAGCGCGCGGCTGCCGACATAGCTGAGATTGCGCTGAATGCCGCGGCGATCCTGGCACAGTTTGAGGATGGAGCCGAGATACTCGTCCGGGGTCAGAATGGTCGCCTTGATCCAGGGCTCGCGGATCTCCTCGATCTTCATCACATCGGGCAGATCGGCCGGATTGTGCAGATGGATGGTTGAGCCATCGGTCATGGCGATCTCGTAGACCACCGACGGGGCCGTCGCGATCAGATCGAGATTGAACTCGCGGCTGAGGCGCTCCTGGATGATTTCGAGATGCAGCAGGCCCAGAAAGCCGCAGCGGAAGCCAAAGCCCAGCGCGGCTGAGGTTTCCATTTCATAGGAGAAGCTGGCGTCGTTGAGCCGCAGCTTGCCCATGGCGGCGCGCAGCTCGTCAAAATCGGAGGCATCGACCGGAAACAGGCCGCAGAACACCACGGGCTGGGCCGGACGGAAATCGGGCAGCGCCTTGGCGGTGGGCTTCTTGTCGTCGGTAATGGTGTCGCCGACATTGGTATCGGCCACTTCCTTGATCGAGGCGGTGAAAAAGCCTAGCTCGCCGGGGCCCAGCGAGGGCACTTCGACCAGCTTGGGGGTGAACACGCCGACGCGATCAAGCTCATAGGTGGCCTTGGAGGCCATCATGCGGATCTTCTGGCCCTTCTTGACCGTGCCATCGATGACGCGGATCAACACGACCACGCCCAGATAGGTATCGTACCAGCTATCGACCAGCAGCGCCTTGAGCGGGGCATCGGCCTCGCCCTTGGGGGCGGGCAGACGATGCACGATGGCTTCGAGCACGGTATCGATGCCGATGCCGGTCTTGGCCGAAATTTCCAGCGCTTCGGAGGCATCGATGCCGATGACGTCCTCGATCTGCTGCTTGACGCGCGGAATATCGGCGGCGGGCAGATCGACCTTGTTGAGGACGGGCACGATCTCATGATTGGCATCGAGCGCGTGATAGACATTGGCCAGGGTCTGCGCCTCAACGCCCTGGGAGGCGTCAACCACCAGCAGGCTGCCTTCGACGGCGGCCATGGAGCGGGAAACCTCATAGGCGAAGTCGACATGGCCGGGGGTGTCGATCAGGTTGAGGATATAATCCTCGCCATTGAGCGCGGTGTATTTCAGGCGCACGGTCTGCGCCTTGATGGTGATGCCGCGTTCACGCTCGATATCCATCGAGTCGAGCACCTGCGCCTTCATCTCGCGCAGGTCCAATCCCCCCGTGAGCTGAATCAGCCGATCGGCCAGGGTGGATTTGCCATGGTCGATATGGGCGACGATGGAGAAATTGCGAATGTGGGAAAGCGGCGTTGTCATGGCAGCGCTGATAGCAGATGCCAAAGGGCGCGCAAAGATGGTTTAACGCAGGTTAACCGCCCGTTTTGAGCAACGATGGGGTGGTTTGGGGCGTTGGGCGGGATGGATGTGATCAAAAGCCTGTTTGTTGTGCTGTTGCTGAGCGTGGCCACACCTGCCCTGGGGCAGGACTGGCTGGATGGGTTGCAGGAGCTGGCCAATGAGCTGACAGCGCCGGCGCAGGATTCGCGCTCGCCACCACCGGCAGGGCCCAAACCGCCGGATCGGCCAGTGGTTGAGAGGCCGAAGGTGGCGCCGGTGTTGCCGCCTGTGCCCCTGCCCCGGCCTGATTTTGATGGGGCGACGGACGCTGAGGCTGAAACGCCGCCGGCAGATGATGCAGAGCCCATGAGCGAAGAGGTGGCAGCACCGGAGTCGGAACCGGCGCGGGTCTACCAGGGGGCGTGCCCGGCGGTGTTGCAGGGTTTTGTCGACGCAACGATGGGCGGTCCGATCGAAGAGGGCGCCTGCGGCATCCAATCGCCGCTGGTGGTGACGGCGGTGCTCAGCCGGGGGCGGATGGTGCCGTTATCGAGCCCGGTGACGACCAGTTGCGCCATGGCCAGCGCCCTGCCCAGCTGGGTGGCGCAGGTGGATGGCTATGCCAGCGCGATGCTGGACAGCGCACTGGCGCAGATCAACACCGGGCCGGGCTATATGTGCCGGCTGCGCAATAATGGCGAGACCGGATTTGTGTCCGAGCATGGCTTTGCCAATGCGCTTGATATCAGTGGCTTCACGCTGGCGGATGGGCGGATCATTGCCGTCAAGACTGATTGGCTACCCGGCAATGCGCCGCAAGGGCGGATGCTGCGGCTGGCCCATGATGCGGCGTGCGGGGCGTTCACCACCGTGCTGGGGCCGGAGGCGAATGCGGATCATGATGACCATCTGCATCTTGATCTTGGATGCCACGGCCATAGCTGCACGGCGCTGATCTGCGAATAGGCTCAGGCGCCGGGCAGGCCGTCAAATTGCGGCAGGTCATCGAGAATATCGTACCAGGGCGCCTTGGAGCCGACGCAGATATGCATTTGCGGGCGCATGGTGGGCGTGTCGTGCAGCGTGCCCATGGGCAGGTGGATGCGGCTATTGTCCGGCTCGGCAATCCACGAATAGAGCAGGCTGCCGCAGGCGACGCAGTGCACATCATGGGTGCTGTCGGGATCACCATCGATAAAGACGGCGTCGGCGCCCTGGGTGAGGCGAAAATCCTGGGGCAGCAAGGCCGCTATGGCGCGAAAGGCGCTACCGCTGGCGGCGCGGCAGCGCGAACAGTGGCAATTGAGGGCGTAGAGAAAACTGTCGCGCGCCTGGTAGCGCACGGCGCCGCAGCGACAGCCGCCGTGCAGAAGCCTTGCCTGGGTATGTGGATCAGACTGCGCCATCGATGCCCCTTCCCTCAAAGCGGACGATAGGCAGGGCGCTGCGCGGCGGCAAGAGTTGGCATGCCCGCCGCGCCGCTGGGATGCTGTCTATTGGGCGGGCGCTGCGGCGGCCGAAGCCTGGGCATAGATAGCGGTAACCGCGTCAACGCTGGCGCGATCAGCGCTGCCTTCGGCGCAATCGGGATCGGTGGACTGCACTTCGGCCAGGACCTTGGCATAGGCTTCGCCCGCCTTGACGGCATCGAGCCCCACGCTGGCTTCAAGCCGGGTGCGATCGCCAGCCATGCCCGATTTGATATCATCGGGGATGGGTAGCGCGCAGATCTCGATCACGGCCAGGGTTGCGTAAAAGCCGGTGAGCAGATTGGTTTGTTTGGAAGCGTTGGGGAAAGTGGCAGCCGGATCGACCACAATTGTCTGAGCGGCAGGGGCGGCATCAGATGTGGTCGGCGCGGCAGCTTCAGGCACTGCCGGGGCGGCGTCCTGCGCAATGGCGGGTTGGAGGCCAAGGGCAAGGACGGTTAGCACGGCGAGAGTTTTATACATCGGGGCACCTCGGAGGAGTTATTGTCCCCCTTGAACGTCCCGAATGTGGCTTCAGAACGACGTATGGTCCGAACGTGGGTGATGAACGGGCAGATCCGCCCAATCGCGCAGCGACAGATTGTCCATATCCCGGCTGGACCGGGGTGTGGGGCTGGTGCGCGCGACGAGGCGGCGCACAAACTTGGATAGTGTAGACATTTTGTGACCTCCTTTGGGTCTTGCGTTACTAGTGATGCAGCATATGGGCCCTATGACGGCGCGTTACAATGGACAAGGTCGCAATGCTGGTATAGAAAAACTATATGCAAAACCCCTTCCCCATCCCGCTTAACGCCTTGCGGGCTATCGAAATTGTGGCCCGCCGCGGCGCACTGGCGCCAGCGGCCGAGGAACTTGGAGTAACCATTGGGGCTGTGAGCCAGCATCTGCGCCGGGCCGAAGAACGTCTGGGCATGGAATTGTTCGAGCGCACGCCGAGCGGGCTGAAACCCCTGCCGCTGCTCAAGGCGGCGCTGCCGCAACTGACCGCAGGCTTTATCGAGCTGGCCGACGGGTTGGCGAGCCTGAAAGGAAGCGACGAAAGCGTGCTCAACCTGACAGTGGGGAGCGTGTTTGCCTCGCGCTGGCTGATCTGGCGGATCACCAAATTCAGCCAGACCCATCCCGATATCGAACTGCGACTGAATGTGACGAGCAATATGGTGGATCTGAGCCGACCTGACGTCGATTGCGGCATTCGTTTCGGGCATGGGCGCTGGCCGGGGGTGAGCGCAGAACTGGTGGGCGGCACCGCCTATCAGCCCGTGTGTGCGCCGCCGGTGGCCGAACGGCTGAGCGGGCTGGGTGATCTGGCGCGCGTGCCGGTCATTCAGGACCAGACGACGCAGCTGAGCTGGGACGCCTGGCGCAATGCGGTGGGGCTGGACCCCAAAATCAAATTGACCGGACCGACCTATTCGGACGCCTCGCTGGCGTTTGATGCGGCGATTTCCGAACAGGGTGTGCTGATGGCTGCGGATATGATGAGCGCCGATGCGGTGAGCGACGGGCGGCTGGTGCGCCCGTTCAACCAGACGGTGGAAGGCCCGCAAGGCTATTGGCTGGTGGTGGCCAAGGGACGGCGCGAAAGCCGCAAGCTGCGCGCCCTGCGCAGCTGGCTGGCGACCGAAGTGCCAGCCAGCGTGAATGGCTATCTCAATCAGGGGGCTGCCCATGGCCGATAGTTACCGGGCCTGGCTGCGCGGCGTGATCAAATGGCAGGAGATTGCGGTGATCGATCTGCGCGACGATGACGGCACCGGCAAGAAGCTGCAAAGCTGCGGGCTGAAAACACTGGGCGAAATCGACAAGATGGAAGGCCCCAAACTGCTTGAGATCGAGGGCATGGGCATTGGCGTGATCAAGCGGGTGCGCGCCATCATCAAGCGCTGCAAGGCGACCGAGCGGCGGCGGCGGCCGACGAGTGTGAGCTATGTCAGAACGGAGCGGGAGTTTCCGGAGTAGCTGGGGGACTGTGACCGACGCCTTTGGGATGGGAAGGCGACTGGCAGGTTTTGGATCAGCCAGCCCGGAAGCTGGACGTTCAGCGTGGGCGTGTAGCAATGACAGATCTGGATTTGGCTGAGCCATCGGCAAGCTCGCGTTAGAGTTGCTGTATCATTGTGATGCTCAATCTTTAGGCGGAAAACAGGTCTGTCACCTTGGCGAAAGGTTGCCGGTACTCAGAGTGGTGCCGCACCTTACGCCGGATCACCTCGCCCAGATCGAGCCGCCGGTTGACTGCATGATAGATGTCGGTGCCCTCCATCATAATTAGCCGTTTGGCAGTGAAGGCATCGAAGCTCTGGTCCGAATATCCGCCGTAGCTGACAAAGAGGCCACGCGTCCAGTCTGCCCGTTCCTGCAACTTGCCTTGGAAGGCGTGCAGCATAGCACCGTTTGTCGGCTTGGTTTGCCACTTTGCCTCGACGAGGTAGGTGGTGTTGTCATGATGAAAGCTGCCGTCGATCTGTTCGCTCTTAGTCGAGAATGCCGCGTGCGGGTCAAGGTCCCAAGCATCGAACCACTTTTTCAGGAAATGTTCGAACCCAAGGCCGCGCGCGAATGGTTGGTCGTCCATGGCAACGAGCGACAAGAATTCCTGCTCCAACGCCAGTAGCACGCTCCCGTTTGGACGCGAAGATGGCATCGGCGCTGTAGTTTGCAGTGGCTCGTCTTCGTTGCTGGCGATGGGCCTGCCGCCAAGCCGCACGATCAATTCGCTAAGACGTTCGCGAGCCTGAGGGACGCTATCGGCCTCATTCGGAAAGGACGTCGCCCGATACAGCACGCGCCATTGCCAGAGCCCGTGCAATGCCTTCACGATTGCGGCCTTTTGCCCGCGCTGCAGAAACGTCCGCAAGCGCTTGCCCTTCGAGTTGCCATCCTCGACAAGATACGCGTCGTCGTAAATATCGATACCGACATCATCGCGGAAGAAATCGGCGTAGGTCCGGTTCGTGAAATCCATGACATATCCGGTTCCGAATAGATCGCCAACGAGCTTCAGATCTAGTCCCTTAATTTCGTCTGCCAACGTCTCGCCTCGTCAATCCTTGAGCCCTCGATTTTGGGCCGATAATCTACTGCTATGCAATTGGGCACGCAGGAGTCTCGTCTCTTTCGAACCTTTCCCCCACACCGCCCTTTTTTCCTCCAAAGAGCAGTCGGAGACTTTCTATCCCAGCTCGGTCTTTGCCAACTCAAGGCGGGATGGCAGCTTTATGAAAACGTCGAAGCGACTTGAACGACAGAAACTGGGCGTAAAGCTGCCAGTGGCAAATTCCTGATAATGGCCGCTTTCGAGACTGAACGCTTCGACCCCCAACGTCCAAAATGGGGTCGATTGCTGCTGGCGCAAACCTGCCCGAATGCCCGATCTGGCGGCTGTTCAACAATCTCAGGATGGATTCCGGCCTGCGCCGGAATGGCCCGGTGGGTGGGGTGCGGGTTTGAAGGCTGTGGGGCAGCCGGTGATGGCGGGTCTCCCCCTCCCCTCCCGGCTTGCCATTCGAGCGCTTTTCACATGGCGTTCTTACCTGAAGCCGCTCCACTGGAGCTATAACACCCCCTCCCGGCCTTGCTATCAAGGGGAGTGGGGGCGTTGTGGGTTTGGCGGGTTTTGTGCCGCAGTCTTCCAGTCGTCACCCTCTCGCTTGACCCGAGGAGGTTGAACTCAACTCAGTTTCAGCAAGTACAGAGCCCTCGGGTCAGGCCCGAGGGTGACGCGCTGTGGTTGGGGAGATGGTCCAAGCCCGCATGCGCGCTAGAGATGCCGGGCCGGCGACGAAACGGTGGGCCGCGCTTAGTAGTTGGCGCCGCCGGCGATTTCGCGCAGCTCCAGCACAATGTCGGTCAGGCCGTGATCGAGGTGCAACTGCAGGAACGTTTTGGCCAGTGTCGTGGCACCGGCCATGTCGGCGGCCTCGAAAACGGCATAGCCGCCAATGACTTCCTTGGCTTCGGCGAACGGGCCGTCGGTGACGGCGATCTCGCCGGTATGGCCCTTTAGACGCCTGCCCTGCTCTGCGGGCGTAAGGCCGCCAGTGGAGACCAGGGCGCCGCTGGCGAGGTTCTGCTCCATCCATGGGCCCATGGCGTCCATCAGTGACTGCGGAACGTCTTCGGGCTTGAGGTCGGCGGGCGGGATGATGCTCAAAAAGTAACGCATGCAAAATTCTCCATTTGGCGGGCTGAAACAAGGTCTCGCACCCCCACGACGATCAAGTCTGCGCCAATTCGACAAGGGATGCGGATATTTCTGGCAAGGCCCTCTCGGCAGAGGCAGGTCGCCCCACCTAGCCTCCCCCTGAAGGGGGAGGAACAGCGCGGTGGATGGGGCGGGATTCAAGCGGCGCGGCGGCGCTGGCGAATGCGGGTGGAGCCCCATACGATCTAACCTGAAGCGGCACAGGCATCTCAGGATGCCCCCGGGTCAAGCCCGGGGTAACACCGTGTTTGGGGGCATCGCCTAGCGCTAGAGGTGATTTGCGAAGAAGGCCAGCATGGCGGCGCGGGAGGTTGGGGTTTCGCGGTGGCCGATGCCGGGTTCGCTGAGCAGCTGCAGATTGTCGGGGGCGGCGGCATAGGCGGGTTCGAGGTCGGCCCAGGCGCGGGCGACAGCCAGCGGCGGCGTGAGGTGATCGGCCTGTCCGATGCAGACCAGTTGCGGGCGCGGGGCGATCAGCGCGGCGATAGGGCCAGCGTCGGTTTCGGCGAGCAGGCCGGGGATCATCATATAGATGCCGTGGCCATCATGGGCACCCAGCTCGATCATGGTGGCCTGATCGGCAAAGCAGCACAGATGGGCCACCGCCTTGAGGCGGGGATCCATGGCGGCGAGCCAATAGCTCAGGGTTGAGCCCATGGAGATACCGAAGGCGCCGATGCGGTCAGGGTCAACGTCATTGCGGCCCGCGAGATAGGTCAGCGCAGCGGCGTGATCGCTCAGCATCTGGCCGAACAGGGATTTACCCATCCAGAGCAGTGCCTTGGCAGCAGCGGATTCGCTGACATCAGAGCGCTCGCCAAACACGGGCATGTCGATGGCCAGGGTGACATAGCCGGCGCGGGCAAAGACCGGGCCGAGGGGATCGACCAGATAGTCGCGGCCGTCGAGCAGTTCGGCTGCACCAATGGCGTAGCCACCGCCATGGGAGTGGCCATAGAGAATGGCCGGCAGGGGGCCAGCGGGATTGAGCGGCCGGGTCAGCAGGCCGCGCACCTCGGTGTCGCCGAGGCGCAGCACCAGGGTTTCAACGGCGTAATCGGCATGGGTGGTGGTGGCGGCGGAGACAAGCTCCACCGCCGGTTCATCCAGACCGATCAACTCGATCAGGCGGGTCCTGCTGACAGCCATGGGGTTTAGCGCAGCCAGCCGGAGGGACGGGGATGGAGTTCCATCTGGCCGTCTTTGGTGGCGTCGTCGATGGCGGCGATTTCGTCATCCGACAGGCTCAGATTGTTGAGCACGCCCAGATTGTCCTTGAGCTGATCGAGATTGCGCACACCGATCAGGGCCGAGGTCATTTCGGGGCGGCGCAGCACCCAAGAGAGCGCCAGCTGCACCATGGTCTGGCCACGGGATTTGGCGATCTCGCCGAGCTTGTCGACAGCGGCCAGAACGCGCGGTTCGATATGGCTGGCGCGCAGGCTGCCATTGGGGTTTTCGCCACGGGTGCCGGACTTGTCGCCCTTATTGTACTTGCCCGAGAGCACGCCCTGCGCCAGCGGCGAGAAGGCGATGATGCCAATGCCCAGATCACCACAGGCGTCGATGGTGCGATCGTTTTCGATCCAGCGATTGATCATGGAATAGGAAGGCTGGTGGATGGTGGTGGCCACGCCCATTTCCTTGAGGATGCGATAGGCTTCGCGGGTCTCGGCTTCGGGATAGCTCGAAATGCCGACATAGAGCGCCTTGCCGCTGCGCACGGCATGGGCCAGCGCGCCCATGGTCTCTTCGAGCGGGGTGTTGGGATCGTAGCGGTGCGAATAGAAGATATCGACGTAATCGAGACCCATGCGCTTGAGCGACTGATCCAGGCTGGCGAGCAGGTATTTGCGGCTGCCGAATTCGCCATAGGGGCCGGGCCACATGCCGTAGCCGGCCTTGGTGGAGACAATCATCTCATCGCGATAGGGACGGAAATCGCGGGCCATGACCTGACCGAACAGCTCCTCGGAGGAGCCGGGAGGGGGCCGTAATTATTGGCGAGATCGAAATGGGTGATGCCCGCATCAAAGGCGTGACCGAGGATTTCCATGGCAGAGGGGTAGTCGCGCGTGCCACCGAAATTCTGCCACAGGCCCAGGCTGATCACCGGCAGCTGCAGGCCCGAGCGGCCCGAGTGGCGGTATTGCATGGTGTCATAGCGTGCCGTATCGGCCCGATAGGTCATGGTAAGCTCCGTGTCATGTTCTGATTTGGCCGCGCGCGCGGGCAATGGTATGAGCGGGCAAAGCAACCCGCCGAAAAGTCATATGACCTCTAATCTGCCCCAAGACGATCTGCCATACAAGGTGATGGCGATCTATAAATTTGCCGATCTGCCCGACGTCGAAGCCATCCAGCCGGCGCTGGCGCAATTGTGTGCCGGTGGCGAGATCAAGGGGACGCTGATCCTGGCGCCCGAGGGAATCAATGGCACGGTGGCGGGCACACCGGCGGCAATCGATGCGCTGGCCGAATGGCTGTTTGAAACCGGCGCGTTCGGGGACCGGCTGGCGGGCGCCGAAGTGAAATATTCGGCCGCCAGCGAGATGCCGTTCTTGCGCATGAAAGTGCGGCTGAAGCCCGAAATCGTGACGCTGCGGGCGCCCGAGGCCAATCCGGCCAAGACGGTGGGTACCTATGTCGAGCCCGCAGACTGGAACGGGCTGATCGAGCGCAATGATGTGGTGCTGGTCGATACGCGCAATGATTATGAGGTGGGGCTGGGCACGTTCAGCCGGGCGCTGGACCCCAAGACCCAGACCTTTACCGAGTTCAAGGACTATGTCGAAACCCATCTGGACCCGGCCCGGGACAAGAAGGTGGCGATGTTCTGCACCGGGGGCATCCGCTGCGAAAAGGCCTCGAGCTATCTGCTGAGCCGCGGCTTTGAAGAGGTGTTTCACCTCAAGGGCGGGATTTTGAAATATCTCGAAGTGGTACCCGAGGCCGAGAGCCGGTTTGCCGGCGAGTGCTTCGTGTTCGACGAGCGGGTGGCGGTGGGCCATGGGCTGGTCGAGGGCGATGCTACGCTGTGCCGGGCCTGCCGGCATCCGCTGACCGCGACCGACCGGGCCGACCCGGCCTATCATGAAGGGGTCAGCTGCCCTTATTGCGCGCATGACGAGGCCAAGCACGCGGCGGCGCAGGAGCGGCAAAAGCAGATGGAACTGGCCGAAAAGCGCGGCGGGGCTCATCTGGGTGACGGCGCGGCGGTGGCCGCAGCCGATGCACGGGCGCGCAAGCGGGCCGAAGCTGAAGCGTCGCGGGCCCGCAATGCAGCAGCGGCGGCCAAGGCGGCGAAACGATGAGCCCGACGCACGGTATCGTGCTGGCCATTGATACGGCAGCACCGCGGCTGCAACTGGCTCTGTTGCTGGCCGATGGATCGGTGGATGTGTCGGTCGATGAAATGGCGACCGGACAGGCCGAGGCGATCTTTGGCCGCATTGCCCAATTGCTGGGCCGCAACGGGGTGGGCTATGCCGATCTGAGCCGGGTAGTGACCACGACCGGACCGGGCTCGTTTACCGGGCTGCGGATCGGGCTGAGCGCGGCGCGGGGGATCGGGCTGGCCCGCACTATTCCGGTGATTGGGGTGCCGAGCCTGTTGGCGCTGTCGCTGAGCGTGGCAGGGCCATCGACAGTGCTGCTCGATGCGCGGCGCGGTGAGGCGTATTTCCAGATTTTTGCCGGGGCAGGCGTGGCGCTGACGCCGCCCGATCTGGTGGCCATGGTGCTGGCGCAGGCGGCCATTCCGCCCGATACCACGCTGATCAGTTCGCCGTTTGTCGATATCGGCTTGCTGGCGCAATATGGGGCTCAGGCTGACCCGGCGACCCATATGCCCGAGGCCAGCTATGTGCGCGATGCCGATGCCAAGCCGCAGACAGCGGGGCGTGTGGAAAGGCTGAATGTGTGATCAAGCTGTGGATGGCCCCTGCCGGGCTGCATATTGAACCGGGACAGACCAAGGATGCCGATGAATTGGCGCGCATCCACGCCAAGGGCTTTTATCGCGGCTGGCCCAGTGCCGAGTTTGCCAGTTTTCTGAGCGAGCGCGATACCCCGGTCTATGTGGTGTGTGACGCCAAGCGGCGGATTGCCGGGTTTGCGCTGGTGCGGATTGCCGCAGACGAAGCCGAATTGCTGACCATTGCGGTGGACCCCAAATGGCGCGGCAAGGGGCTGGGGCTGGCGCTGATGAAGGCGGCGTTCGCCGACCTGCTGATGAGTCCGGCCAAGCGGATGTTCCTTGAGGTCAGCGAAGAGAACACGGCCGCGATCAAGCTCTATGAGCGGCTGGGATTTGCCAGGATCTCGAGCCGCAAGGGCTATTACCCCAAGCCCGAAGGATCAGCGGCCACCGCGCTTGTCATGGCCACCGATCTTGGGTAACCCGGAGACATGACAAACCCGGTTGGGAGCCAGGGCGTGAGCAAAACCCAGACCGACCCAACGCTGGAAGAAGCCTGCGTTGCCAAAGGCATGCGCATGACGGACCAGCGTCGCGTGATTGCCCGGGTGATCGAATCCGCCGATGACCACCCTGATGTGGAAGAGCTGTATCGCCGGGCCTCGGCGATCGACGACCGCATTTCGCTCTCGACTGTTTACCGCACGGTGAACCTGTTCGAAGAGGCCGGGCTGGTCACCAAGCATGATTTCAAGGATGGGCGGGCACGGTTCGAGCTGATCCCGGACGAGCACCACGACCATCTTATCGATATCCGCAGCGGCACGGTGATCGAGTTTCGCAATGAGGAAATCGAGGCGATCCAGGAAGTGATTGCCAAGCGGCTGGGCTACCGGCTGGTGGACCACCGGCTCGAGCTCTATGCGGTGCCGGTCGATAGTTCAGGAAAGACAAAGGGCTAGCGGCCCATCGGGCCGCAGCGCCCGGCCCACCGGTCATTCAATACAATTTTACATGGTAATGCTAACGCCGGGTTCCGCTTGGGCGTTAAGGATTGATTAGCTATGACTGCCCCGAAGTTGATGGAGGCAGATATGGCTTGGCAGATTCTGGCAATGTGGGCCGTTGTGATGGCGGCGATCGTCTGGTTCGTGCGCGATGAGCGCCGACTGCTCGCCAATGCCGCCATGGCGCAGGCCGCCTATTATTATTCGCGCGCACCGCAATACCGCTATCAGTCGAGCGAGCCCGAGACTCCCCCGGCGCCATCCAAGCCCGTCAACCGCACGGGCGGGCTGACCCCGACACAGCGCGAGTTTCTGCAGGCGTTCGCCCAGACCTACTAGGCTGGCGGCCCGACGCTGGCCTTCATGCGTTTGACGATCTGCGCAGCCTTGAGCATGAGCGCCATATCGACATCGTCTGGAGCGGTCTGCTCGGCGACGTCGGCCCATACCGATATCGAAAGCTCATGAATATGCTCGCGACCGTCCAGTTCCTCCTTGAGGACGGCGCGCACATGGCCGGTTACACGACCGGCGAGCCGTGGGTGGGACTGCTTGTCCTTAACGGCGATATCAATGAGTTCTAAAGTCATACAGGCCCCGAGGGACCTCCCCGGCACTGCTGTGCGTGGATAATCCCGAGCTCACAACGCATGGAGCCGCATAAAGTTCTGCAGCGGCGGTGCTTTATTGGAGAAGACGCGCCTAGATCACACCTTGACCGCGTGTTCAACCCGACCGGCGCCACCAAATAGGCGCAGGTAGCGCTCGATTTCCTCGGGCGTCCCGGTGGCCTTGGCGGGATTGTCGGAGAGTTTTACCGCAGGGCGGCCATTGGCCTCGCTGACCTTGGCGACGATGGAAATCGGTTCCAGACCGGGATTGGGACCATCGGGTTCGCAGCCCGCGAAGTCATTGGTGAGGTTGGTGCCCCAGCCAAAGGCCATGCGCACCCTGCCGTCGAAATGCAGATAGGCCTCCTCGATCATGTCGACGTCGAGCCCATCGGAAAAGATCAGCAATTTGTCGCGCGGGTCGCGGCCGCGGCTCTTCCACCACTCGATAATGCGCTCTCCACCGGCAATGGCGGGGGCGCTATCGGGGCGGAAGCCGGTCCAGTCGGCGACCCAGTCCGGCGCGTTCCTGAGAAAGGAATCGGTGCCGAAGGCATCGGGAAGCACGATCTTGAGATTGCCGCCATAATAGCTCTCCCAATCCTGCAGCACCTGATAGGGCGAGGCCATCAGCGCCTTGTCATCGGGCGCAAGCGCGGCCAGGACCATGGGCAGCTCATGGGCATTGGTGCCGAGCGCTTCGAGATCGGTATCCATGGCCAGCTTGACGTTGGAGGTACCGGTGAAATTGTCGCCAATGCCTTCCTTGAGCGCATCGACGCACCAACGCTGCCAGAGGAATGAATGGCGCCGGCGGGTGCCGAAATCGGAGATACGCAGATCGGGGAGCTTTTGCAGGCGCTCGACCTTTTCCCACATCTTTGCCTTGGCCCGGGCATAGAGCACGTCGAGCGTGAAGGGGCCATAATGCTTGAGCGCGGCGCGGCTGCGCAGCTCGTTGATGATGGCGAGCGCGGGGATTTCCCACATCGAGGTCTCGACCCACAGGCCGGGAAATTCGAGCACGAACTGGCCATCGCGGCGCTCCAGGCTGTATTCGGGCAGGCGAAAATCCTCGAGCCATTTGAGAAAGGCCGGGGTGAATATCTGCTTGGAGCCGTAAAAGCTGTTACCGGCCAGCCAGATCATTTCTTTTTTGGTGAAGCGCAGCTCACGCACGTGATCGAGCTGGGCGCGCAATTCATCGATGTCGATTTCATCGGCCAGGCGCACTGATCTGGTGCGGTTGATCAGCGAGAAGGTCGCGTTGACCTGGGGGTAGAGACCCCAGATCATCTGCAGCATGAGCAGCTTGTAAAAATCGGTATCAAGCAGGCTGCGCACGATCGGATCGAGCTTCCAGGTGTGGTTGTACACCCGGCGGGCCATATCTGTGTAAGTCGCCATTCTCGTTCCCCGTTGCGGCGAAGCTTGTAGCGCGCAGGGCAAACGATGGAAAGGCGGATGGGTCGGTTATGGTACGGCGCGTCGCCCACGCCCCCTATGCAATCCTACGATCAGTATGTCCGCGAATAGCAGCCAGCGGCGATTTTGCCTCTACTGATCAAACCACCTGCACCGTTTGAACGCCTTCAAAACTGGTAGGTATCATGATCCGGGCTGCCCTTATCCTTGTCGTCGCGCTGGCGCTGTCGGCGTGTTCCGTTTTCCAGATCGGGGAGCGCTACGACAAGTCGATCGATGATGATCTGAACACGTTTCAGACCGAAACCGTCAGCTTCATCACCACTATGCGCATCAATGCCGGCCTGTCGGCAGGTGCCCACACTTCCGACACTGCCAAGGCGTTCTACCCGAAAGCGACGGCGACACTGGCCAATATGATGCTGCGGGCCAGTCTGCTGAGCAGCAGGCAATGCCCGATAAGCAGGACTGCGCCGCTACCGCCGATCGTGTCGGACGCCGAAGCTGCCGCAATCATCGGCGCACCGATCACTGAAGATGAAGTGCGGGGAAATTGCGTTGTGGTGATGCTGGATGCCGTGCAGGCGGCCTTCGTGCGGGTCGAGGCCAGGCACAAGAGCCAAGGACAGATTGGCGAAACGGCGGCGAAACTTGGAACAACTGCGATCAACAACTCGGTGCTCATCGCACTGGGAGGGATCAGGTCAAAGGACTACTGATATGCCAAGCTCTGAAGAAATTTTTGCGGACATGATTGCCAGCGCACGTCAGGCTGCCGGCGACTTCTGGGCTGATGTCCGGGCGTCCACTATAAGCGCCTGCAGATCGATGGCAGAGCAACTGGCACTGATTGCCAAGGGCTTTGCACTGGGAGAGTTCACCGAGCAGGACGTAAAGGCCGACATCGAGGCGGTGCGCAAGCAACTGATCGCTTCTTTGGCAGCGACGATCATGAAGATTGAAGGCCTGGCCGCCAGAATCATCAATAGTGCACTGACCGCGGTACGCGATGCGATCAACAACGCCCTGGGTTTCGAGCTGATTGCCTGAACAGGCTCAGGCACCGAGCTGGAAGCGCTCGAAACGGGTCAGTGCTGCCTCGATGGCGGCGCGTCCCTGAGCGCCGGTATCGACCAGATTGACCCAGTTCTGCACCAGCAACTTGCCGGCTGCACGGTCGGTCTTGAGATCAAGCGCGGCCACGATGGTGCCGCCCATCAGCACAGGCAGGGCGAAATAGCCCAGCTTGCGCCTGGCGGCGAGGCAGATAGGCCTCGAACAGGTGGTCGTAGTCAAAGAACAGCTTGAGCCGCTTGCGCTGGATGATCAGAGGATCAAAAGGCGACAGGATATGGACCAGATCCGGGGGCGCCAGCGGGCATTTCAAGCGTCTTCGGTTCGGCCCAGTGGATGAGCTTGTCATTGTCGCCAATGGTCAATGGTACCAGCTGTTTGCGGCGAACGCGGCTGTCGATCAATTCGCGTATCGCGGCCTTGGCCGGCGCATTGAGATGGCAGATGGAGTCAAGGCTGACAATGGCCTGGCTGCGCAGGGCGCGATCGAGCAGATAGGCAGTAATCTGGCGCGGCGTGGCGGGCCTGGGTGCGGCTGACCAGTCAAAATGGCGGGCCATCAGGTCATAGGTCTTAAGCATGCCCTGGCGCGCCGAGACGGTGACGTGGCCCTGATAGAACAGCGCTTCGAGTACGCGCTTTGAGGGTTTGCGGCTGGCCCAGAGATGGGTTTTGTCGACCCGTTCGTCATCAGCGAAATCGCGCATGGAGAGCGGACCATCGCGGCGCAGGCGCGCCAGCATGGCTTTGGATTCCGCAGGGGTGATCGAACCGAACCAACGGCTGAGACCGGTGCGCTGGGCTTTCATGGCGGGCAGAAAATAGGGCAGATCGGCGCTGGGCACGTAGCTGAGCGCATGGGTCCAGTATTCAAACACCGACTTGTCGATTGACTGGACGTGGCCGAGATCGCTGCGCTGATAATCGGGGATGCGCGCTGCCAGAATGTGATGATGGCAGCGTTCGATGACATTGATGGTGTCGATCTGCACATAGCCCAGATGGGCAATCGCTGCTCGCGTGGCCTCGGGCCCGGCACCAAAGGGCGCCGGGTTATCAAGGCGTTGGGCGGCAATCCAGAGATGGCGCGCGCGCACGGGATCGAGAACGATGGGGGCTTTGGCCAAGACGCGCATCCGATTCTGGTGGATGGCGAGCATGGGCGGCGCGCGGCGGTATGGTCAATGCATCGCGTGGCCATGACAAAGGGGGCAGAGCCAGCCGGCCCTGCCCCTTGATTGTGATCGGAAGGCTATCAGGCCGAGAAGCGGCCTTCGGAAATGACCGAGGCGAGCGGCTTGCGGGGGCTTGGCGCCTCGCGGGCCTGCAGCGCTTCAGGCAGGCTGGCGACATCGCCCTGGCGACCCAGCGCCACGCCAATCTCGATGCGCCAGTCCTGGGGCAGGTCCAGCTCTGCCGAGGCGCGCTCGAAATCAACGCCGCCCATGCCATGGGCATGCCAGCCCAGCTTGGTGGCCTGCAGCGCCAGAAGGCTCCAGGCGGCGCCGGCGTCGAAGGCGTGCCAGCGATTGGGGGTGGCTTCGGTGGCGCCGGGGGCGGTGCCAACGGTGCGCGAGGCAATAAAGACCAGCGCGGCGGCGTGCTGTGCCCAGCCCTGATTGAACGGGGCCAGCAGATCGAGCAGGCGCTTGAAGTGCTCGGAATCGCGGCGGGCATAGACGAAGTGCCAAGGCTGGCCATTAAAGGCGGACGGGGCCCAGCGGGCAGCCTCAAGAATGGTCAGCAGATCATTCTGGGGAATCGCCTCATCAGAGAAGGCGCGGGGCGACCAGCGCGCCAGCATGTCGGGATCGATGCGGTGTTCAGTGCTGCGCGGGGAATGGGCGGTCATGGCGGGAATTCCGATACTCATAGTGCGATTTGAAGCGCTCAAATAGGCATCGGGGTAGGCCAGGACAATTTGCCCATAACTGACTGCACTGTTCATCAAAGCGCACGCAATACGCGTAAACGCGCATGGCTTTTGCCCCACGCGGGCAGCGGCAGCAGGCTGGATGATGTGGAGAAGGAAATGGTGGAGCCTAGCGGGATCGAACCGCTGACCTCTTGCATGCCATGCAAGCGCTCTCCCAGCTGAGCTAAGGCCCCATTCCATGGGTCTTCGAAGGATATTTCCCGTCCGAAGCGAGGCGGAACCTATTGGATGATCCCGGCCCTTGCAAGTGCCTAAATGACACTTTTTTATTCGACCGGCTGAACGGCTCAGCCGGTCGAAATATCACGTAAAATCAGGTCTCTTCGTCGTCGTTGACGTCAAAGCCGATATCGTCGTCATCATCTTCATCGTCTTCGAGGAAGGTGTCGGCATCGTCTTCGCCGAGTTCTTCGTCGACTTCGACGTCATCGGTATCTGGAATATCCTCGTCACCCGATTCCTCGGCATCAGCCTCTTCGAGCGAGACGATGACGGGTGCAGCGACGTCCTCGACCTCATCCTCTTCTTCTTCAGCCACAACGGGCTTGGCCTTGACCGGTGCCGCCTTGGCGGTCACGGGTGCCTGCTCGAAGAAGGAGCGCGGGTAGCTCTTGCCCGTATAGGGCGAAGCGATCGGATCGAGATTGAGATCGTAGAATTTCTTGCCCGTTTCAGGGTCGGTCCGCTTGGTGCCGCGGTCGGAACTGGCCATCGATGTTCCTCGTGGATGGGGTTTGTGGGCGTTTATTTGCCCCGGGTTTGGTCAGTCCGGTTATGGGCAAAGCAGGTCCCTGTCAAACCGAAAATGTGGAGAGCAGCTTCCAAGGCCTATGGGGTGATGGCAATACCACATATGACCGTGTTAAGTCCGGAGCGCCCATGACCGATGCAAACACCACGCCCGCCACGCTCACCGTCCAAGGTGCCGACCCGCTCAGCGGACGGTTTGCGACGCCCGGCGACATCGCCATTTCACAGCGCGCCCTGCTACTGGCCGCGTTGACGGTCGGGGTCAGCTCGATCAGTGGTTTGCGCGCCTCAAGTGCGGTGCTGGCCTGTGTGGCGGCGTTGCGGCAGATGGGCGTCACCATCGAGCAGAATGGCGATGACTGGCGCGTCCACGGGCTGGGGGTTGCAGGCCTGCTGGAGCCCGAAGACGCCCTTGCGGCGGGGCAATCGGCCCATAGCGCCGCCCTGCTGATGGGCTTGATGGCCCCCTATGGCTTTACCACCCAGTTCGGCAAGGTTCCCACGCTACGCGGCGATGCAACGGCCATACTCAGTGACAGCCTGAGCGCGATCGGCGCCAGCGTCGAGCGGCGCTCGGACGGGCGGATGAGCCTGCGCGGCGCCTGCCTGCCACTGCCGGTGCGGCAACGCTTTGAGACCCCCGCCCCAACCGCCAAGACCGCGCTGCTGCTGGCGGGGCTGCAGATGGCGGGCGCGCACGAGATTTATGAGAGCGTGGCCACACAGGACCACACCGAAAAACTTATGGCCGCCTTTGGCGCCGACATCACCACCACCCCCGATGAAGGTCATGGTGACGGGGTGACGATTCGGTTTGTCGGTCTGCCTGAGCTCAAACCTCAGGTACTCAGCGTGCCGGGCGACCCGTCTGCGGCGGCCTTTGGCGTGGTGGCGGCGCTGATCGTCAAAGGCTCCGACCTGGTTATCGAAAACGTGCTGATCAATCCGCTGCGCACCGGGCTGATCGATACGCTGCTCGAGATGGGCGGCGATATCCAGTTCATCAATCAGCGCGAGATTGCGGGCGAGCATATCGCCGATCTGCGCGTGCGCTCGAGCTGGCTCAAGGGGGTGCGGGTGGACCCGCGCCATGCCGGCGCCATGCTCGACGATATTGCGCCCCTGGCGATTGCCGCGGCCTATGCGCAGGGCGAGACGGTGATCGAGGGCCTGCAGGATCTTAGCGGTCCCGATGATGACCGACTGGCGGCCATTGCAGCCGGTCTGAGTGCCAACAAGGTGAGCGTGACCCGCAATGCGGACAGCCTGATCATTGCCGGCGAAGGCAAGGTGGGTGGCGGTGGCCGTGTGCGCAGTGGCGGCGATGCCGCGATTGCCATGAGCTTTGCGGTGCTGGGGCTGGCCAGCCGACACCGGGTAAGCATTGAAGATGCCGAAGCGATCACCGCCAGCTTCCCCGATTTCGTGGCTACCATGACACAAGTAGGCGGGCACTTTCCGCCAAGCAAGGGACGCTAAAGCATGATCATTGCCGTGGATGGACCGGCCGCATCGGGCAAGGGCACGCTGGCCGCGGGACTGGCACAACATTATCAATTGCCGTGCCTGGACACCGGATTGCTGTATCGCGCTGTCGGCCGCGCGGTCAGCGGGCTTGAGGATGCGCCGGACTTCGAAGCGCGCGCCATCGCCGCGGCGCAGAACCTGAAGCAGGATGATATCGACCCCGAAGCGTTGGTTTCGGCGGGGGTTGGCGTGCTGGCCAGCAAGGTGGCGGTGATTGCCGGGGTGCGTCAGGCGCTGTTTGATTATCAGCGCGACTTTGCGGCGCAGCCGGGTGGCGCGGTGCTTGATGGTCGCGATATTGGCACGGTGATCGCCCCGCATGCCGATGTGAAGCTGTTTATCCGCACCGACAGCAAGGTGCGCATGGAGCGCCGGGCGCGCCAGCTTGAAAAGCGCGGCGAGGCGGTTGATCGCTATGCGCTCTATCACCAGATTGAAGAACGCGACGCGCGCGACATGGCCAATCCGCACGGCGGATTTTACAAAGCCGAGGACGCGCACTTGCTCGATACGACGCTTCTCGATATAGAGGCGTCACTCCGCGCAGCCATCGCGATTGTCGATGGGACCATGGCGCGCAAGGCAGGGCTGTAAGGCTCAAATCCAACCTTGTGCGTTCGGCCCCGGCAATCAGCCTCAGCGATGCCAAGCGGACTTATACCCAATCCATCGCCGTTTTCGAACGGAGCCCGTGTGCCGGCTGCTGACAAGATCAGCGGGCGGGTCCCGTTTCTGGCGATGCTCAACCCCCAACCACCGGTGCAAACGGAGAAGATATTTGGCACAGCAAACTGTGACGAAAGAAGATTTTGAATCGCTGTTGATGGACTCGTTCGTTGATAACGAGCCGCTTGAAGGCGCCG
This sequence comes from Devosia sp. J2-20, assembly GCF_055808475.1. NCBI lineage: Bacteria > Pseudomonadati > Pseudomonadota > Alphaproteobacteria > Hyphomicrobiales > Devosiaceae > Devosia > Devosia sp. J2-20. The sequence continues at coordinate 3,501,647 of NZ_CM147870.1, forward strand.
TTGTCAAAGGCACCGTCGTTGCGATCGAAAAAGACCTGGCGATCATCGACGTCGGTCTGAAGACCGAAGGTCGTATTCCGCTCAAGGAATTTGGTGCTGCTGGCCGTGATGGCCTGATCGTTGTTGGCTCGATCGTCGAGGTCTATGTTGACCGCGTCGAAAACGCCGCTGGCGAAGCCGTTCTGAGCCGTGAAAAGGCCCGTCGTGAAGAGAGCTGGGTCAAGCTCGAAGTCATGTACACCAACAATGAGCGCGTTGAAGGCACCATCTTCAACCAGGTCAAGGGCGGTTTCACCGTCGACCTCGAAGGCGCCGTTGCGTTCCTGCCCCGTTCGCAGGTCGATATTCGCCCCATCCGCGATATCGCTCCCCTGATGAACGTGCCACAGCCATTCCAGATCCTGAAGATGGACAAGCGTCGCGGCAATATCGTCGTGTCGCGTCGTGCCATCCTCGAAGAGTCGCGCGCCGAACAGCGTTCGGAAATCGTGCAGCAGCTCGAAGAGGGCCAGGTTGTCGACGGCGTGGTCAAGAACATCACCGATTACGGTGCGTTTGTTGATCTGGGCGGCATTGACGGCCTGCTCCATGTCACCGACATCGCATGGCGTCGTGTGAACCACCCATCGGAAGTGCTCACGATCGGCGAGACCATCAAGGTCCAGATCGTTCGCATCAACCACGAGAGCCATCGTATCTCGCTGGGCATGAAGCAGCTTCAGGCTGATCCATGGGAAGGCATCGAAGCCAAGTACCCAATCGAGGCCAAGTTCACCGGTCGCGTCACCAACATCACCGACTATGGTGCCTTTGTTGAGCTGGAGCCAGGCATTGAAGGCCTGATCCACGTGTCCGAAATGAGCTGGACCAAGAAGAACGTGCACCCCGGCAAGATCGTTTCGACCTCTCAGGAAGTCGAAGTTGTCGTGCTCGAGGTCGATCCGGACAAGCGCCGCATCTCGCTGGGTCTCAAGCAGACCCTGGCCAATCCTTGGGAAAGCTTCGCCGAGAAGTTCCCCGTGGGTGCTGTCATCGAAGGCGAAGTCAAGAACAAGACCGAATTCGGCCTGTTCATCGGCCTCGACGGCGATGTCGACGGCATGGTCCACCTGTCCGATCTCGATTGGCAGAAGTCGGGCGAAATCGCTCTGGAAGACTACAACCGCGGTGACATGGTTTCGGCCAAGGTCCTCGATGTTGACGTCGAAAAGGAACGCATCTCGCTGGGCATCAAGCAGCTGTCGACCGGCGAAGTCGCCGACACTGCTGGCACCGAAGGCGGCATCCGCAAGGGTTCGATCGTCACCGGTACCGTCACCGAGGTCAACGATGGCGGCATCGAAGTCCGTCTCGCCGACAGCGAAATGACTGCGTTCATCCGCCGTGCCGACCTCAGCCGCGATCGCAACGATCAGCGTCCTGAGCGTTTCAGCAAGGGCGAAAAGGTTGATGCGCGCATCACCCAGTACGATCGCAAGACCCAGCGCATCCAGCTCTCGATCAAGGCGCTCGAAATCGCCGAAGAAAAAGAAGCTGTTGCCAATTACGGTTCGTCCGCTTCGGGCGCATCGCTGGGCGACATCCTGGGCGCTGCCCTCAAGGATCGCGAAAAAGAGTAGGTTTTCTAACCTGCAAAACGATGGGCCCGCGCTTCACAGCGCGGGCCTTTTGCTTTCTAAAGGCGATCATGAGCAACACGATCCACTGGCGGCCTTTGACCCCCCTGATCTACCGGCGGTTGAGGCCATCGCCGAGATCGTGCATCCCGATTTCCCCGAGGATGGCGCGGTGTTTGCAGAGCGCCAGAAACTGTATGGCGAGGGCACGCGACTGCTCGAGCTGGACGGCGTGCCATCGGGCTATGTGCTCAGCCATCCCTGGCGCTTCAAGGAACTGCCCGCGCTCAACGCGCTGCTGGGCGCCGTGCCGGACGACGCCGACACCTATTACATTCATGATCTGGCGCTGCTCAACAAGGCACGCGGCACGGGCGCCGCAGCAATGATCGTGGGCGAAATCCAGCGCCATGCGCGCGGTCGTGGCTTTGCCCATATGAGCCTGGTGGCGGTCAATGGCTCGCTGCCGTTCTGGCACAAGCATGGCTTTCGCGCGCTCAGTCCGAGCGTGCTGGCACCCGAACTGATCGCCAAGCTGGCCAGCTATGAGGCCACGGCGCGCTTCATGGTCAAAAGCTTCTGAGCCGATCTGGGGCAGCCCTTGTGACTTGCCAAACCCGGCCATGCGCCGTACCGCACGGTGACGCTATCGTGAGGCCCCGATGACCGAGAATTTCCAATCGCCGCCCGTTTCCGATCCGCATGAGCAGATTGCCGCCGAGACGTTTCGCAAATCGCGCGGAATCTGGCGGGCGCTGGCGTTCATCGCGCTGGCCATCATCGTCATTGTGGGCGTGGGGCGTTTTGCCCTGCCCAATGGGGCCAAGGGCGATTACGTGGCGCGGCTGGTGGTGGATGGCACGATTGCCACGGATCCGGGCCGCCTGGCTGCCATCAACGCCCTGGCCAAGGATGATGCGGTCAAGGCGGTGATCATTGCGATCAACTCGCCGGGCGGCACCACGGCGGGTGGCGAAGAACTCTATGAGGCGCTGGGGCATTTGCGCGCCGAAAAACCAACCGTGGCAGTGATCAAGGAGCTGGGCGCATCGGCGGCCTATATGACCGCCATTGGTACCGACCGGATCTTTGCGCGACGGCTATCGATCGTGGGCTCGATCGGTGTGCTATATCAGCACGTCAATGCGGGCAAGTTGCTGGACACCATTGGCGTGGATCTCGACAAGGTTGCCTCGGGGCCGCTCAAGGCCGAGCCCGACATCAATGAGCCACTGGCAGGGGCGCCGCGGGCCTCGATTGCCGCCCTGGTCGATGACAGCTTTCAATGGTTTGTCGATATCGTAGCGGAACGACGTGGCCTGAGCCGCCCGCAGACTCTGGCGCTGGCCGATGGCCGCATCCTGACCGGCCGGGTGGCGCTGACCGACGGGTTGATCGACGAAATCGGCGGTGAGCTGGAAGCCAGGGCCTGGCTGGAACGCGAGCACGATGTCGCAGCCGATACCGACATCCACACCGTGTGGCCCCAGCCAGAACAGGGCTTTGACCTGCTCGGAACGCTGCTGGGCGGACAGGCGCGCGCCATGCTCGGATTGCCGCAGGGCCCCATCACGCTTGACGGGCTGGTTTCGCTTTGGCAGGTTGGAAGCGCCTCTTGACGCAAAGAGGCGGCTGCCTGCCAATTGGAGCATCGGATGATCAAGTCGGAACTCGTCGAGAAGCTCGCCGCTGAAAATCCGCATCTGTTTCAGCGCGATATCGAGAACATCGTCAATGCGATCCTGGATGAGATCGGCGACGCGATGGCGCGCGGTGATCGCGTCGAGCTGCGCGGCTTCGGTGCCTTTTCGGTGAAAAACCGTCCCGCACGTATCGGCCGGAACCCGCGCACGGGTGAGCAGGTTGATGTGGGCGAGAAATACGTGCCGCAGTTCAAGGCCGGCAAAGAAATTCGCGAGCGGCTCAACCGTTCGTAAACGGGGCCTGGGCCCCATAGGCGCTAAACGTAATGGTCAACAAAATCGTCGGTTGGTTGGTGCTGGTTCCCTTGTGCCTGGGGCTTGTCGTCTTTGCCCTGGCGAACCGCCACTTCGTGACCATCAATTTCAATCCCTTCGCACCCGGTGACGCCAATGCGGCGCCTGGCTATGGCGTGCCGATGTTCGTGGTGCTCTATGTGGTGCTGCTGATCGGCGTGCTGGCCGGCGGCATTGCCACCTGGTTTGCGCAAGGCCACCATCGTCGCGGTGAAAAGCACTGGCGGCGCGAGGCACAAAGCCTTACTGGCGAGCTGGAAAAACTGCGCAAGACCCAGCGCAGCCCCTCGACCAACAGTAACGACGTCGACGATCTTCTGGAGCTGCGCTGAGCACCCCTATGGCCGACCCCCTCATCATCAAGATTTGCGGCATCAAGACCACTGAAATTCTGGAAACGGCGATTGAAGCCGGGGCCGACATGGTGGGCTTTGTTCACTTCACGCGCTCGCCGCGCCATACCAGCGTCGACGCCATTGCCCATCTGATCTCGCAGGCGCGCGGCCGGGTCGAAACCTGCGTGTTGCTGGTCAATCCCGACAATAGCTCGGTGGCCGAATTTGCCGCGCTGGGGCCTGACTGGATCCAGTTGCACGGGCCGGAATCGGCGCATCGCGTGGAAGCCATTCGCGCCGAAGCGGGCGTCGAGATCATGAAGGCGCTGCCAATCGGCTCGGCCGAGGATGTCGGCCATGTTGCCGATTTTGTCGACATTGCCGACCGCATCCTGCTTGATGCCAAGCCACCCAAGGGCGCCGACCGCCCCGGCGGGCTGGGCGACACCTTTGACTGGGCGCTGCTCAAGGCGCTTGACCCATCCATCCCCTTCATGCTTTCCGGTGGCCTGACACCAGAGACAGTCGCGGAAGCCATCAAGACCGTACGCCCGTTCGGGGTGGATGTGTCTTCTGGAGTGGAGAGCGCGCCAGGGGTCAAAGACAAGGCGCTGATCGAGGCATTCATCCGAAACGCCCGCGCCGCCGTATAAGCCAAGCCCTTCGGTCACCCGGCCGGACCGGGCTGACAATCGAAGGAAATGCTGCAGTGGACACCGACGGCCTGAATTCCTTGCGCAACGGTCCTGACGAGAATGGCCGGTTCGGCATTTTTGGCGGCCGGTTTGTTGCCGAAACGCTGATGCCGCTGATCCTGGATCTTGAAGCCCATTACCGGGCGGCCCAGAAGGACCCCGCGTTCAAGGCCGAACTGGGTGGTCTGTCGACCCATTACGCGGGCCGACCGAGCCCGCTCTATTTCGCCGAACGGCTGACCCAGCATCTGGGCGGCGCCAAGGTTTGGTTCAAGCGCGAAGAGCTTAACCATACCGGCAGCCACAAGATCAATAATTGCCTGGGGCAGATCCTGCTCGCCAAGCGCATGGGCAAGACGCGGGTGATCGCCGAAACCGGCGCGGGCCAGCATGGCGTGGCAACCGCGACGGTGTGCGCCAAGTTCGACCTGCCCTGTACCATCTTCATGGGCGCCACCGACGTTGAACGGCAGATGCCCAATGTGCTGCGCATGAAAATGCTGGGCGCTGAAGTGCGCGCGGTGACGGCCGGCGCCGGTACGCTCAAAGACGCGATGAACGAAGCGCTGCGCGACTGGGTGACCAATGTCGAGAGCACCTATTACCTGATCGGCACGGCAGCGGGTCCGCACCCCTATCCGGAAATGGTGCGCGATTTCCAGAGCGTGATCGGCACCGAAATCAAGGAACAGTTCGCCAGCAGCGAAGGCGGTTTGCCTGATGCGGTGGTGGCCTGTGTGGGCGGCGGCAGCAATGCCATCGGCACATTCCATGCGTTTTTGGATGACCCCGAGGTCAAGCTGTATGGCGCCGAAGCGGGCGGGCATGGCATCGACACCGAAAACGGCCACGCCGCCTCGATGACCGGCGGAACGCCCGGCGTGCTGCATGGCAATCGCACCTATCTGCTGCAGGACGCTGACGGGCAGATTCTCGAAGGCCACTCGATTTCGGCCGGGCTGGATTATCCCGGTGTTGGCCCCGAGCATTCGTTCCTGCATGACACCAAGCGCGTCACCTATGCACCCATCACCGATGATGAGGCGCTGGCCGCGTTCCAATTGTGCACCAAGCTTGAAGGCATCATCCCGGCGCTCGAAAGCGCGCATGGACTGGCTCAACTGATGAAGGTCGCGCCCACCATGGGCAAGGATCAGTCAATCGTGCTGTGCCTGTCTGGCCGCGGCGACAAGGACGTGGAGAGCGTCGGCAAATATCTGGGGCTGCTCTAAATGACCACACGTATCGATACGCGTTTTGCTGCGCTCAAGACCGAAGGGCGCCCGGCGCTGGTGACCTTCGTGATGGCGGGTGATCCTGATCTGGCGACCGGCCAGGCCATTCTTGAAGCCCTGCCGCAGGCAGGCGCCGACATTATCGAGCTGGGTATGCCGTTCTCGGACCCGATGGCGGATGGCGTGGCCATTCAGCTGGGCGGGCAGCGGGCGCTGGCAGCGGGGCAGACCCTGCGCGGCGTGCTGGGCATGGTCGAGGATTTCCGCCGCAAGGATGAGACCACGCCGATCGTGCTGATGGGCTATTACAACCCGATCTATATCTTTGGCGTCGACAAATTTGTGGCTGCGGCCAAAGAAGCGGGCGTGGACGGGCTGATCATTGTCGATCTGCCGCCCGAGGAAGACGACGAGCTGTGCCTGCCAGCGATGGCGGCAGGGCTCAATTTCATTCGCCTGACCACGCCAACCACCGATGACAAGCGGCTCCCCGCCGTGCTGAAGAATTCGTCGGGCTTTGTCTATTATGTGTCGATGACCGGGGTGACCGGAGCGGCGATCAAGTCGCGCGGCGCGGTGGGCGATGCGGTGGACCGTATCAAGAGCCACACCGATCTGCCCGTGGCAGTGGGTTTTGGCATCAAGACCGCCGAAGACGCCGCCGATATCGGCAAGCATGCCGATGGCATTGTGGTGGGCTCAGTGCTGGTGGATGCGGTGGCGCAATCGCTGGTGGACGGCAAGGCGAGCGATACAACGGTCAGCGCGGTGCGCGATCTGGTGGCCGATCTGGCCGGTGGCGTGAAACGCGCCCGGGGATAGAGCTATCCACAGGGGTGTCTGCGCCTTTGCCCTTGCCCCCCGCCCCTGATAAGAATTGCCATAATTACAAGCTTAGGTGACGCACTAGTCACCGCGCGAGGCCCGCCATGAACTGGATCGATAATTTCGTCCGCCCCAAAATCCGCTCCATCCTGGGCGACAAGTCGCAGATTGCCGAGAATCTGTGGGTCAAGGATCCCGAGTCCGGCGAGATGGTGTTTTATCGCGATCTCGAGGCGAACCAGTGGGTCGTGCCCAATTCGGGCTACCACATGAAGATCAAGCCGGCAGACCGGCTCAAGAATTTCTTCGACGAAGGCCAGTACAAGCTGGTCAGCGTGCCCAGCGTGCCGGTCGACCCGCTGAAATTCCGCGACCAGAAACGCTATACCGACCGCCTCAAGGAAAGCCGGGCCAAGACTGGCTACGAAGACGCCGTACTGGTGGCAACGGGCAAGCTCTATGAGCGTGACGTCACCGTGGCCGTGCAGGATTTCGACTTCATGGGCGGTTCGCTCGGCATGGCTGCGGGTCAGGGCATCATCACCGGGCTGGAAACGGCGGCCAATCGCAAGACACCGTTCGTGCTGTTCGTCGCCTCGGGTGGCGCGCGCATGCAGGAAGGCGTGCTCAGCCTGATGCAGATGCCGCGCACCACGGTTGCCGTGCTGCGCCTGCGCGAAGCGGGCCTGCCCTTCTTTGTGGTGTTCACCGACCCCACCACGGGCGGGGTGACCGCGTCCTACGCCATGCTGGGCGATGTGCATATTGCCGAACCCGGCGCCCGCATCGGCTTTGCCGGCGCGCGCGTGATCGAGCAGACCATTCGCGAGAAGCTGCCCAAGGGCTTCCAGCGCTCGGAATATCTCTATGAGCATGGCATGGTCGACATGGTGGTGCACCGCCACGATCTGCGCTCGACGATTGGATCGCTGGCCGCGATCCTGACCAAGAGCGACGCGCCCGACGCGCTGGCGAGCAACAAGGCACCTGCAGTTGCCCGCAGCACAATGCGCGACGCGGCCGTCGCTGCCGAAGGCGATGATGGCGATCTCGACACACCCCCAAATGCGGCGCATGCCGAGTAAATCCGCCAAACCACTGGTATCAAGCAATTCTTCAAGGGCGCCTCGGGCGCCCTTTTTCATGGCTGCATTGCGCCGGCTCAGCAGGGCGCAAATTTCACGATACCTTAAGGATATCGGTCAACTTTGAATGGTGGGAACGCCTTTGAATAGGATTTCGGCTGTGGGGGCGCAGCCGAAATATCACCTCAACCCGACCCTGGAGAACACCGTTCTACCGGACGAGACGGCATCCATTTGATCTGACTGGCGCTTTGAGCGCGAGCGGCCGGCACTGCGCCGACCCTCGCTGTGTCGAGTAGCGATAGCGGATGGATCGAAACACAATCAGCGCTGCCCATGGGGGACAGCGACGCAGCACCACTCAAGAATAGATCCAAGGCCGCCATACGGGACGTGGCGAGACAGCAGGAAATACACGTATGAAAAAAATATCCTTCCGCGGCGGAATGAAGCTTTCAACCTCCATCGTGGTCATGGCCATTGGCGGCGTGGCCGTCGCCGTGGCGGCCGTCGCCATGGTGGTCTATCTCAACCTTGCCGCAGGAACGGCACAGTTGGCACGCGACAATCAGCTGGCCAATCTGCGCATCGCCGCTACCGTGTTCGGCCAGGCTGTTGAGGGCACCGAGGTGAACTGGACGGCAGATAATCAGGTGGCTGGCGTCACCGTACCGGCCATGCCGGAATTCACCGATAATGCGCTGATTGAGCAGATTACCCAGGTGACGGGCGAAACCGCGACAGTGTTCGCCTGGGATCCTGAGACCGAAGACTTCTGGCGCAAGACCACCAATATCATTAAGCCCGATGGTTCACGCGCGGTGGGCACGCCGCTGGGCAAGACCGGCGCGGTCTATCCGGTGATCATGAATGGCCAGACCTATCTGGGTGAAGCGGTGATTTTGGGCACGCCCTATTACACGGTCTACCTACCCATGAAGGATACTGCCGGACAGGTTGTCGGCATTCTTTATGCCGGCGTGGAGAAGGCCAAGATCGCGGCAGCGCAGGATGAGACGCTGCGCATGCTGTTCACTGTTTCGGCGCTGGTGTTTGCCACTGTGGGTGTGGTGATGTTCCTAGCTTCGCGCTGGCTGATGCGCCCGATCCCCCAGTTGGTCAAGACCATGAGTGCGGTGACCGAGGACCCGGCCAATGCCGTGGTGCCCTATACCAAGGCGCGCAACGAACTGGGCGAGATGGCGCGGGCGGTCGAGGTGTTCCGTGAGAACGGGGTCAAGATAGCGGCGATGAGCGACAGTGAAGCGGCCCGGCTGGTCAATGACAAGGCCGACCGTGAACGCATGATGCAGGACCTGCAGCTGGCGTTTGGCGAGGTTGTCGATGCAGCCATCAATGGCGATTTCAGCAAGCGCGTGCATGCCGATTTCCCCGATGCCGAGCTGAACAATCTGGCCAGCAGCGTCAACTCTCTGGTCGAAACGGTGGATCGCGGCATTGATGAGACTGGTGACGTGTTGGCCTCGCTGGCCGACACCAATCTGACCCAGCGTGTCAAGGGTGACTACAAGGGTGCCTTTGCCAAGCTGCGCGACAACACCAATGCAGTGGCCGACAAGCTGACCGATATTGTTGGCCAATTGCGCCACACATCGCGCGGTGTCCGCTCGGCGACAGGGGAAATTCTGGCCGGTGCCAATGATCTGAGCGAGCGCACCACCAAGCAGGCTGCCACCATCGAGGAAACCTCGGCGACCATGGAACAGCTGGCTTCAACCGTGCTCGAAAGCGCCAAGAAGGCCGAAGAGGCCAGCGTCAAATCCAAGACGGTGTCGCAGACGGCCGCCGAAGGTGGTGAGGTGATGAACCAGGCCACAGGCGCGATGGAAAAGATCACCAGCTCGTCGGCCAAGATCTCCAACATTATCGGCATGATCGATGACATCGCCTTCCAGACCAATCTGCTGGCGCTGAACGCCTCGGTGGAAGCGGCGCGGGCCGGTGATGCGGGCAAGGGCTTTGCCGTGGTGGCCGTGGAAGTGCGCCGCCTGGCGCAGTCGGCAGCATCGGCTTCGGCGGATGTGAAGGTGCTGATCGAGCAGAGTGCCAGCGAAGTGGCTGGTGGCTCCAAGCTGGTGGCCGATGCCGCTGGCAAGCTCGAGGCCATCCTTGAAGGCATTCGCGAGAACAGCCTGGTGATGGAAGGGATTGCCCGCGACAGCAAGGAACAGGCGTCTTCGATCGAAGAGGTCAATGTCGCGGTGCGGTTGATGGACGAGATGACCCAGCACAATGCGGCACTGGTTGAAGAAACCAATGCGGCCATTGAACAGACTGAAGGTCAGGCGTCCGAACTGGACCGCATCGTGGATATCTTCGTGCTCGAGGATGGCCCGGTTGCTGCCAAGGCGCCGCTGGTCGAAGAACCCCGCGGCGGCATCAAGGGGCTGCAGGACAAGGTCAAGCAGGCTGCCAAGGCCTATATCAGCCACGGCAATGCCGCTGTGGCGCAGGACTGGAACGAGTTCTAGTCGCCTCCCCAACCAGACGATCAGGTCATCCCGGTACGCCGGGATGACAAACAATCAGCATGCCGACGCAGAACGGCTTGAGCCGGACGGCGCCAACAGCGTAAACCGGGGCTCTAACGTTTCCGGTGAGTCCGCATGTCCCGTACCGACGCCATCCTCAAACGCCTTGGCCAATTGCACCCCAAGCTGATCGATCTCAGCCTGGACCGCATGCTGCCCCTGCTGGACGCGCTGGGCCGACCGCAGGACAAGCTGCCACCGGTGATCCATGTGGCGGGCACCAATGCCAAGGGCTCGACCATTGCCTATTTGCGGGCCTTTCTTGAAGCCGCCGGGCAGCGCGTGCATGTCTATAACTCGCCCCATCTGGTGCATTTCAATGAGCGCATCAGGCTGGCCGGCAAGCTGGTGGGCACGCGTCGGCTCAACCAGATGCTCGAGCATGTCGAAGCCGTCAATGCGGGCAGGCCGATCACCTTTTTCGAGGTGACCACGGTTGTGGCCATGATGCTCTATGCCGAGACCGAGGCGGATTACCTGCTGCTCGAAACCGGGATGGGCGGCACCTATGACACCACCAATATCGTGGCCCATCCGCTGGGGGTGATCATCACCCCGGTGGATCTGGATCATCAGGGTTTTCTGGGCAATACGATTGCCGAAATCGCGGTCAGCAAGGCCGGCATTCTCAAGCGCGGCAGCAAGGCCGTGATCGGGATGCAGCAGGAGGAAGGCCGTGCGGTAATCGACCGGGCGGCCCGGCGCCTGGGTATTACGCCCCTGTTTCAGGGCGAGGATTTCCACGGCGCGGCACAGGATGGCCGACTGGTCTATCAGGATGAAGACGGCCTGCTCGACCTGCCACCACCCGCACTGATCGGGGCACACCAGTATGACAATGCGGCGCTGGCAATTGCCGCGACGCGCCAGTTCGGTCTGCCGGTCGATGAAGCCGCTCTGGCCAAGGGCCTGCGTCAGGTGGTGTGGCCGGCGCGGATGATGCCGCTGCGGGGCCGCTTGCGCGACCTGCTGGGACCGGGCAGCGAGCTATGGCTTGATGGCGGGCACAATGTGCACGGCGCCACCGCGCTGGCGCAGGCGATTGACGAGATGAACCGCAACCGCCCGGCGCCGCTGGTGCTGATCATGGGGATGATGAATACACGCAGCCCTGCGGCCTTCCTTGGCCCCTTCGCTGGCAAGGCCGAGCAGGTATTCACCCTGACCGTGCCCAATGAGCCCAATGCGCACAAGGCGGCCGATATGGCCGAAACGATCAAGGCCGCCGGGTTTGCCGCGACGCCGAAGCGGTCGATCCTGTCGGCGCTGCAGGCGGCGGCAGCCATCCCCAATGCACGGGTGCTGATCTGTGGTTCGCTGTATCTGGCCGGCGATGTCCTGGCCAAGAACGGCACGCCACCGGACTAAGCTGTGGCTGTCAGTCTAGCCGACAGGTGACTCCTGTCCCTTCCAGTCCTCCCCTGGCGCGGGGAGAAGGGAGGGCGTGTGGCTAGTATTTGCCCTGATCACTGCCGACAAAGGGGTCGACGGGACTGGTGCTGGTGAATTCAGCGCGGCCCATAATGGCTTCGACCACCGCGGCCTGCAGCGACTCGCTGGAGCCATAGGCATTGATATAGGCGGGCACGCGCGGGGCATCGTAGAGATAATACGGATAGCCAAACGAGATCATCAGCGTGGGCACGTCGTGCCAGACCCGAGCCATGCCGCCAAAGACGTTGCCGGTCAGCTTGACCCAGTCAAGAAAGATGCGGCTGCGGCCCAGCAGGGTCTCCTCGGCGAACAGATAGAGCACCAGATCGAAATCCCTGGGGTTCACCTCCATGCCGGGGGTGAACACGGTGACCTCAAAACCCTCTTCCTCGAGCCGGATGGGCACGCTGAGTGGCAACGGCTCGGGCACGAAGGGCAGCACCACGCCGCCCGTATAGATCAGCACACGGCGGTGCTTGCCCGGCGAGAGCGGCAGGAGATTGTTGACGTCCTTGACCAAGGTGGGGACCCGGGCGGTAATCGCTTCGGCGGTGGCGCGGTGCGCCTCGGTCGCCACGACATTGCTGGCGGCGTCGAGATCGGGGGCTGTATTGCCCTTGTGCAGGCCCTGAGCGGCCTTGAGTGCCAATACGCGGGTGACGGCCTCATCGACGCGCTCCTGGCTCAGGCGGCCATCGGCTACCGCTTTGACCAGCCGCATCAGATCGGCATTGGGATCATCGGAAAACAGGATGACGTCGCAACCGGCGATCACCACTTCGGGCAGGGTCTGATCGCGCGGCCCCCAATCGCCCAGCCCCGCCATGGCAGTGGCATCGGAAACGATCAGGCCGTTGAAGCCGAGTTCGCGGCGAAGCAGGTCTTCATTGAGAATGCGGCTGAGCGAGGCAGGCCGATAAGCTTCGGGGCCGGCATCGGGATCAAGCGAGAGTGCATAGGCGGGCAGCGCGATATGGGCGGACATAATGCTCATCACGCCGGCATCGATGGCCTTGCGATAGAGGCGGCCAAAGGTGTCTTCCCATTCACTCATCGAGAGCGGATTGACGGTGGTGACCAAATGCTGGTCGCGATCATCATAGCCCTCGCCGGGCCAGTGCTTGACCGTGGCGGCAACGCCATTGGCCTGGAAGGCGGCAATCTGGGCCAGGGCGTGGCGCTCGACCTTGTCGATATCGCTGCCATAGGAGCGGGTGCCGACAATGGCACTGCGCCAGGCGATGTTGAGATCGATAACCGGGGTAAAGCTCCAGTTCAGGCCCACGGCACTGGCTTCGCGCGCCATCAGGGTCGAGATCGCCGTGGTGGCCTCCAGATCATCAATGGCTGCCAGACCAAGCGGGTTGGGCACGGATGTTCCTATGGCCAGGCTCATGCGGCTGCCCTCAAGGTCAGCGCTGATCAGCAGCGGCACGGCACTGAGTTCGGCCAGATCGCGCGCCAGGGCGATCTCGGCGGGCAGATCGGGCGAATAGATGCGGGTGATCCCGCCGGGCTTGAAGGAGCGAACCTGTTCGGCAGTCTGTTCAGGGGTGCCGCGGGCGAGCAGAACAAAGAGCTGGGCGAGCTTGTCACGCGGGCTGAAGCTGTCCCGGGTGGTGTGCACCCAGGCCACGGCATCGTCATCGAGGTGGAACGGGGCGGCAGCGAGATCGATGGGCGCCATGGGGCTTGCTCCCTAGAGTCTTTTTGTTATCGGCAAGCACTAGCAGATGTGGCCGGGCGGCGAAACTCACGCCGCGTGCTGCTCCAGCCACTTGATCAGTTGCACGCGCGACTGACCGGCGCCCACCTTCATGTCCACAGGCTGACCAGACTTGAACACGATCAGGGTGGGCATGTTGCGCACATTGTACTGGGTGGTCACGGCAGGATTGGCGGCAACATCCAGCTTCACGATCTTGACGGTGTCGGCCAGGGTGACGGCTAGTTCATCGAGTGTGGGGCCCATGGCCAGGCATGGGGCGCACCATTCGGCCCAGAAATCGACCAGAACGGGCTTGTCGGCATTGAGCACTTCGGTGGTGAAATCAGCGTCGGTGACAGGCTGGGCCATTGCGCACTCCATTGGGCGGTTTGAGGCTCAGGCTAGACAGAGTCTGTGCCAGCGGGAAGGCATAGCCGCCAGTGTGTGGAGGCCGAATTAGAAAGTCTTGCTCTACCAGCGGGGCAAAGAAAAACACCGCCGGGTTCCCCCAGCGGTGTCAAATCTGTCGCGATACCCGAAATCAGGCAGCGTGGCCTTCAAGCCATTTGGTGAGGCCAGCCTTGGGGGTGCCTGCACCAATCTTCATGTCGGCGGCTTCGCCACCCTTGAAGAGGATCATGGTCGGGATGGAGCGAACGCCATACTTGCTGGCGGTACCTGGATTGTCGTCGACGTTGAGCTTGACGATCTTGACCTTGCCGGCCAGTTCGGTCGAGAGCTCATCGAGCACGGGAGCGATTGCGCGGCACGGCCCGCACCACTCCGCCCAGAAATCAACCAGGACGGGCTCTTTGGAGTTGAGTACTTCCTCGCCGAAGTTGGCGTCGGAAACATGAGTAGTCATGGGTGTCTGCCTTTTGTTTTAAAGCGGCGGTCTGTCTGCGCCCAAAGCTGGTGAGAGTCCAGCATGGCTACAAGCAAGATCACCGCAAGGTGAAGCCTTCAGCGCCCGCCGTGAGGGCGTCTGGGGGCAAAATCATCAATGATTCCAATGTTGTCCATAGGATTGCTGCACGTATAACCCGCCCGGGGAAAAGCTGGTGTGCAACCAGCGCATATAGCCCGAGCTGGGTCACATAGCTTCCCGGCACGTCGCCGGGCATACCGGGGACCGACGCATCGGATTTATAGTCGATCACCATTACCCCGTGGTCGTCAATCACCAGTCGATCAATCCTGCCGGTGAGGCGAATCGGGCCCCCATTGTGCTGCGCATCCAGCAAGAACGGCACTTCAGCGCGGCTGGATGGCCCGAACAGATGCGCCAGTTCGGGGCGCTGCAGGATAGATATCGCCTTGGTGGCGAGTCGCGCGTGATCATCGGGCGAATCAGGCAGCAGGGCCGCCAGCGCCTTGTCGGCGATTTCGGGCCAGATCGCCGGGTCGAGCTTGCCCAGATGCTGCAGCAGGGCATGCAGCGCGATGCCTTCACGGCGGGCGGCCTCGGCGTCGCGGACCTGTTCAGCCAGGCTGTCCAGCGCGCGGCCCGACGGCGCACTTTTACCCGCCAGCGAGGGCGAGACCAGTGGAATGGTGAGCGGTTCGGGGAGTGGATCAAAGGCCATCGGGGCGGCGCTGGCGCTGGCCGGGGTGGCGACAGCGCCAATGGCGATGGGCGCGGTGCGCTCGCGCGGATAGATCAGCGCCGATTCGGTGCCCTGGGCATCGGTCTGGCTTTCAGCGTGGGGGCGAAGGGCGGTTTCAATGGCCTCGTACCAGCTACCCTCGAGCTGCTTGGCCGCATCAGCACCCGGCGTCAGCGCGCCGGTGACATAAAGCTCGTCTTCGGCGCGGGTCATGGCAACATAAAGCTTGCGCCAGTATTCGCGTTCGAGATTGTCGTCGATCTCCTGCTTGATGGGCAGGGTGGCATCGACATGGTCGGCTGTCCCCGAGGCATGAATGAGCAAAGGGCCAGGCGCGTCAGCCAGCAGATAGACCGGCTTGCCGATCATCTGCTTGCGCTGCTTGGTGGCGGCATCGGCCAGAATGACGATGGGGGCTTCAAGGCCCTTGGCGCCATGCACGGTCATGACACGGACGCCGGCCCCGGCTTCGGGCAGTTCGCGCTTGATGGAGCCTGACCGCTGGCGCATGTCGGCCACAAAGCCCTGCAGAGAAGGCTGGGGCCCCTGTTCATGGCTGAGCGACAGCTCGAGCAGTTCGGCGACCACGTCATCGACCTCGCCGCCAAAGCGGGCGTGGAAGCGCTTGAGGCCGCCTTCGGCGTAGAGCACCTGGGTGAGAAATTCGAAGGGACGCTCGAAATCGAGCTCGCCGCGCCAGCGGGCAAGGCGCTGGGCCGCATCAATGCAATCAGGGTCCGTGTGTTCGGCCAGTGCCTGCCACAGGGTCTGGTTTCTGGCCCGGGGCTGGGCCAGCGCGAAGAGCGTGTCCTCATCGATATCAAACAGCGGCGAGCGCAGCAGCGCGGCCAGTTGCAGATCATCGGCGGGATTGAGCAGCACATCGCACAGCGCCAGCAGATCCATGACCGCTATATGGCTTGTGACGCCCAGCCGATCGGCGCCGGGGGTGGGCAGGTCGAGTTTGCGCAGGGCGCGAATGACCTCCTGAAACACCTGGCCGCGCGACTGGACCAGAATGAGCACATCATCAGCGGTGACCGGGCGGCCACGACCGGTCAGGGGGCGTTGCTGGTCGATCCAGGTCTTGATCTCGCCAGCGATACGCTCGGCGATCTGGCGCGGGGCAGTGCGCTCGGTTTCGAGCACGGTGGTGGGCCACTCGCTACCGGCCGGGGCATCGGCAACCTGCTGGGTAGGGGGCCAGAGCGTGACCGAGCCCCCACGCATGGTGCGGGCGGTATTGTGGTGCACCTTTTCGGATTCCAGCAGGGCCGCCTGAATATCGTCGCGGTCGCTGACCAGATCCACGGCGGCCAGGATTTCGGGCAGGGTGCGGAAGCTGGTGCGCAGGGGCACGGGTTCAAAGGGGCGTTCGACGGTTTCGGCCTTGAGTGCAAATTCCTGGCCGGTGGCGCCGAACAAAGCGGGTTCGGCCCCCTGGAAGGAATAGATGGACTGCTTCTGGTCGCCCACCGCAAAGAGCGACCGGGGGCGTTCAACGGCCCCTCCCCCGGCGAAGTATTCTTCGGCAATGGCGCGCACCACACGCCACTGCTCGCCATTGGTGTCCTGGCTTTCATCGACCAGAATGTGATCGATGCCGGAATCGAGCTTGTAGCGCACCCAGTCACCGGACTGGTTCTGGAACAGATCGGCAAGCCGCTCGACCAGATCGTCGAAATCGAGCAGCGAACGGGCGCGCTTCTGGGCGTCATAGCGCTTGCCGACAGCGGCGACGATATCGAGAAGGGCGTCGCTGCGTTCGATGAGCTGGCTGGCGCGGCGGGCGGCAACCAGCCCGGCAAGGCGCTCGGCTTCGGCGGTCAACAGCTCGGCCAGATCGGGATCGGCGGTGCTGACGGCCTTGACCACGAGGCGGGCCGGCATGGTGCCGTCCGCCTTGAGAAAGGCGGCGCACCAGCCCATCGGATCAGGCTTGCCCAGATCGAGGGCGGCCAGCTTGTCTTCAAGCTTGCGATTGCCGTCACCGGGCGGGCAGATTGCAAATAGTTTGGTGACATCGTCCTGGATAACGAGGCGTTCGGCGATGATCGCCTGGTTGATCTCAGTGGCTGAGCGATTGGCGTCAGCCCCGATCAGGGCGCGCAGATTGGCGCGGGACTTTTCGGGATCGGCCAGCACCAGCTTGAGCTTGCGGCCATCGGAGAGAGCGGCATCGATGGCGTTCTTGATCTGGTCGTCGCTGAGGGTTTCGAACAGGGTTTCGACCGCACCATCGACGCCGAGCCCCTGCGAGAGCACGGTTTCGCGGGCTGAGAGCAGCATGGCGCTGCGCTCATCATCCTCGATGACAGCGAAATCGAACGGCACCCCGGCTTCGAGCGGGAAGCGGTGCAGCACCGATCTCGCAGAAGGCGTGGATGGTGACGATCTTGAGCCCGCCGGGGGTTTCGAGCGCCTTGGCAAACAGGGTGCGGGCGCGTTCGCGCAGTTCGGCGGTGACGTGCAGGCCATCAATGCGGGCCAGTTCGGCATCCAGCGCGGCATCGTCGAGCAATGCCCATTGCGCCAGCTCGCCGGCCACGCGGCGGCGCATCTCGGCGGCGGCGGCCTTGGTATAGGTGAGGCACAAGATCGCCTCGGGCTTCACATCCGAAAGCAATAGCCGCAGCACGCGGCGGGTGAGCACAAAGGTCTTGCCCGAGCCCGCATTGGCCGACACCCAGATCGACCAGGCCGGATCGGCGGCGCGGGCCTGATGGGCGGAAGTATCGAAGGGAACAACAAGTGTGCCGCGATCGCTCATGATGCGTCCTCCCCGCCATCGACGGCGGTCCACTCGGCTACGCGCGCGAGGTGGTCATAGGCACCGGCAAAACGCTGGCCGGGCAGCGGCAGCAGGCGCGCTGGCATGGGCGTGTCGCGCATCAGGAAGAACTCGATATGGCGCTGCATGCGGGCAGTGATCTCGTCGGCGGCGGCCATCAGGTCAAAGCCGTCGGCTGGCGTGAAGGGTTTTGCCATGAAGGCGTCGGGGCCGAGACCCACCTTGATATAGGTGAGTGCCGAGGTATTGGCGGGCGTGATGTCGCCCTTGAGCGTCCCCGCCTTGGCCATTTGCGCTTCAAGCAGCAATTGGGGGACTTCGAAGGCCTGCATCGCACCTTTAGTGGGGGGCGAGCCGGTCTTGAAATCGATGATTTCTAGCGTGCCATCATTGAGCGCATCGATGCGGTCGGCGCGACCGCGCAAGGTGAAGGCCTCGCTGAGGTGCAGGTTGAGCTCGCCATCGATTTCGGCGTGACGCTGAAACACCATGGGGTCGCGGGCGCGTTCGAAATCGAGGAACTGGACGGCGGCGGTGTGGAAGCGGCGCAGCCAGATGTCCCGGCGATCACCAATGGCGTCGAGCCCGGAGAATTTTTGTGCGGCGATGGCCATCAGGGTGTCGATGGCGTCGGGGGCCATGACGTCGTGCTTCTGCTCGACGAATTCGGCAAAGATGTCGTGGATGATGGTGCCGCGCTCGCGGCCATCGGGGGTGTCACCCAGCGGATCGAGTGGACGCAGCTTGAGCACGTGCTTGGCATAGACGTCATAAGGCGAGCGCATCAGGGTTTCGATCTCGGTGACCGAAAGGGCGCGTGGGCGCGTGCTGGCGGGCGGATTGGGGGCAGGCCGTGGCGCCGCCCGGGTCTGGGGCACGGCGTCAAGGCTGCGAGCCTGGTCGAGCCATTGCGCGCCACGCTGCTCCCAGAGCTTTGTCGTTTTGGTGCCGGCAAACGCCTGCAGGCGCTGCAGCAGGCGCGAGGCAATGGCGGGGCTGGAGCCGACGCGGTCGGCATAGGCGATGATGATTTCGGAATTGCCCAGCGCCTGGGCAAAGTCATGGGCGGCCAGACCCTGCCGGCGCTCCGGCGGATTGAGCCCGGCTGCCAGACGCATGCCGCGACTGAGCCAGGGGCCAGGATCGGCGGGTTCGGGCCATTTGTCTTCATTGAGCGCGGCGACAATCAGCAGATCGGGATTTTGCAGGCGGGCTTCGAGCTGACCCCAGATGGTGATGTCGCTGCGGCGTTCCTCATGGGTGCGCACCTGCGCGCCGAGCATTAGCGCGGTGAGCACACCATCGAGCTGGCGCGGCTGGAAGATATGACCCTCGCCGGTCAGACTGGCCATTTGGCTGGCCCAGTCCTGCAATTCGCGTCGACCGGGAATGTCGGCGCCATCGGCCACGGCCTCAAAGGCGGTGCACAAGGCCGAGGCGAGGGCACTAGCGTGGATGGTCTTTTCGGCCATCAGGGCAAAGAGCGGGGCCAATGCAGCTTCGATCTGGTCGAACAGGGCAGCGATGGGCGCGCGGTCTGCTTCGTGCAAGCGACGGGCGGGGTGGGTGGTGGTGCCCTCGATATTGGCGGCGAGCAGCTGGCGCAGGCCGGCGAGGCCGGGATTGGCGCGCTGGCCGCGCAGCAGGCCCAGCTCGATGGCGTCGGCCAGCGCCGAGATGGCGGCGCGGGACTGGCCGAAACGGGTGGCGCGATTGCGCAGCAGGGCCATCAGATCGACGGCGGCGCAGTTACTGGTGGCGAGCGCCAGAATTTGTCGCAACAAACGCCCGGCGGCGGACTGGAACAGCGGCACGCCGGCGGCGTCATCGACCTCGACATCGAAGCGGCGCAGTTCGGCGGCGATGCGGCGGGCCAGATTGCGGTCCGGGGTGACGATACCGACAGTCTTGCGCTCGCTCAGGGCCTGACGCGCCGCCAGCGCGACGGCGCGGGCCTCTTCATCTTCGGTGCGGGCGCGAATGACCGACAGGCCGGTACTGGCTTGATCGAGCTCGTCCGCACTCAGGCGCTGGGTCGACCAGCGGGCGGTATCCTTGGTCAGCGCCAGCGCGCGATGCACCAGCGTGGTACGTGGATGATCGTCTGGCGCCAGCTCGGTGACGTCGGCAATGGCGGCGCCCATGGATCGCAGGAGCTTGGCCAGACCGAACTGGGGATGGCCATGGGGGTTGTTGGCGTCGTCCAGCAAAGCGGCGTGGTCATCCGGGCTCATGGAACAATCGAGGCCGGGCAGCACCACAGCGCCGCGCGGCAGATCGTTGATGGCCTTGAGTAGGCGCGCCGTGGCGGGAATGGAGCCGGTGGAACCGGCCGCGATGACGGGGCGATCGCCATAGACCAGCGGCGTTGCCAAGGCCTGTCGGTCGAGGCGCTGGCCGCGCAGAAAGGCGGTATCGGCTTTCTTGCCGTCGAGCCGCAGTGGCCAATAGGTCAGCGCGATATCAAGGAAGGTCAGGGTCTGCTGCCAGTATTCGCCCAGATTGGCCTCGATCTCGGGGACGATGGCACGGATTTCGGCGGCACCGCGCTCTTCGGTGTGCAGATCATCGATCAGCAGGCCCAGCGACTCGGCCATTGAGAGGATTTCACCCGCCGTCGGCGGACTGGAAAAGGCGCGCTGGCCAGCAGCCGAATTGGCCCACTGATCGACAAGGCTCGAAAGCACCAGACGGCGCTCCAGGCCTGATGCAGCGGGCAGAGGCGTGGGCGCATCAAAGGGCGGCAGGAAGGGTTCTTCGTCTTCGACCTCGCCACCAAAGGTGCGGATATCGGGCAGCAGGCTATGGCCGCGGCGGGCGAATTCATCGGCCAGGGCCAGCTTGGCGCGGCGGGTGGGCAATACGATGGTGACATCGGTAAGCCAGAAGGGCTGGGTCTGATCAGCGCCGGCAAGCAGGCTGCCATCGATCACCCTATCGGCCAGGGTGGCGATGAAGCGGGCATGGGGGGCAATCGAGAACAGGGTCATGGCGCATCCGCCGGGGCGAGCCGCGCTTCGGCCGCTGCCAGGCCGTCCGGATCGCCGACATGGAACCAGGGGGCATTAAGGGCGACGCCATAGAGGGTTTCGCGCTCAAGGCATTGCTCGAAAATGTCATTGAGCGAAAAGGCACCATCGGGGGAGTCGCTGAACAGGGATTTGCCCATGATCGCGACCCCGCCATAGATTACCGGGGCGCCATAGTCGCGGGTGATTTCGCCACTGGGCGAGAGGCAGAAATCGTGACTACGGGCAAAGCCCGAAGCGTCTCGCGGATGCACGCAGAGCAGGACGATCTCGGCACGGCCTTCAGCGAAGCGGGCCTGCATGCGGGCGAGCGGGGTGTCGCTGCCAGCGGGCCAAAAGGCGTCGGTGTTCATCACCACAATGGGATCGGATGCCAGCATGGGCAAAGCGCGTTTGATGCCACCGCCGGTATTGAGCAGTTCGTCCTCGCGGCTAACCTTGAGCAGGCCGCCAAAATGGGCCAGCAGCTGGTCGGCGCGGTAGTGGGCATTGGCGACAAAGCGCTTGGCCCCCTCGGCCCTGGCATTGTCCATGACCCGCTCGATCAGGGGTAC
Source organism: Devosia sp. J2-20 (assembly GCF_055808475.1). NCBI lineage: Bacteria > Pseudomonadati > Pseudomonadota > Alphaproteobacteria > Hyphomicrobiales > Devosiaceae > Devosia > Devosia sp. J2-20. The sequence goes on from NZ_CM147870.1 coordinate 3,523,110, forward strand.
GCCGGCGACAGGCACCAGCGGCTTGGGGATGGTGTCGGTGATGGGGCGCAGGCGGCTGCCAAGGCCCGCGGCCAGCAGCATCACATCGGGGAATCGGCTGGTATCGGTCATGGCCGGATAAGAGCGATGTGGGGCCGGGAAGTCCAGTGCTGGGTTTGGTGCGTCCACCCCCACCCGACCTCCCCCTGCAGAGGGGGAGGAGTGGTGTTGTGTTTGTGGCGCCTAGGTGCGCAAAACGCCGCCGGTGGTTTTGGTGACGGCAGCGACGACAGCGGCCGAGACCTTGTCGATGTCCTCATCGGTCAGGGTCTTGTCAGTGGGCTGGATGGTCACCTCGATGGCAACCGATTTCTTGCCTTCGCCGACATGGCTGCCTTCGAAAACGTCAAAGATCGTCACATCCTTGATCAGTGCCTTGTCGGCGCCGCGGGCAGCGCGAAGGATGATGGCGGCGGAGACCGACGTATCGACGACAAAGGCAAAGTCGCGATTGAGCGGCATCAGGGATGAAAGCGCCAAAGCGGGCTTGGTCCTGGTGGCCTTCTTGCGTGGCTCGGGGATAGCATCGAGATCGATCTCGAAGGCGGCGACGGGGCCGTCAATGTCGAGCTCGGCCGCCATGGCGGGGTGCAGTTCGCCGAACCAGCCCAGCGTGACCTTGGGGCCCAGGGCAATGCGACCGCCGCGACCGGGATGGCTCCAGGCAGCGGGCTCGGAAAGCACCTGAACCTTGTCGATATCAACGCCAAGCGCATCAAGCGCTGCGGCGAGATCAGCCTTGGCGTCGAATACGTCGACGGGCTGGGCCTTGCCCGACCAGTGACGGCCTGCGCCGGTCAGCTTGGCCGAGCCGGTGCGAATGCCGGTCGCATAGGTATGCTGGCCTTCGGGGGCGTCGGACAGGAAGACCTGACCGACTTCGAAAATGCCCAGATCATCGGCGCCGCGATTGGCATTGCGGCGAGCAGCTGCCAGCAGCCCCGGCAACAGGGATGGGCGCATATCGGTCATGTCTGCGGCGATGGCATTGGCCAGTTGCAGGCTTTCCTGACCACCGCCAAACCGGGTGGCTTCGTCGTGGGAAATGAAGCTCCATGTCACCGCTTCATCCAAGCCCCGGGCGGCCAGCGCCCGACGGGCGATGCGGCGGCGGTTCTGGATGGTGGTGAGCATGCGCGGCGCGACATTGGTCAGGCGTGGCAGGGGTTCGACGGGCACATTGTCGACGCCAACCATGCGCATGACTTCCTCGACCAGATCGGCCTTGAGGGTCACATCGGGACGCCAGCTGGGCACCTTGGCGGAGAAGCTGTCGCCCTTGGCGGTCAACTCAAAACCGAGCTTGGAGAGGATGGCAGTGACAATCATGGGCTCGACGTCGAGACCGGTGAGGCGCTTGACCTCACTGAGCGGGAAATCGACCACGGTCTTGGCGTAAACGTCCTCGCCCGAAATGGCAGGCTCCATCGGCTCGCCACCACAGAGTTCGAGCACCAGACGGGTGGCCAGTTCCAGACCGGGGTCGGTCAAAGCGGGGTCAACATGGCGCTCAAGGCGATAGCGGGCGTCGGAAACAATGCCGGTCTTGCGGCCGGTGCGGGCGATCAGATCGGCGTCCCAGCTAGCGCATTCCATGAACAGGTTGACCGTCTCATCAGTGGTACCCGAGCGGATGCCCCCCATGATGCCACCCAGGCAGAGCGGGCCCTGATCGTCAGCGATGACAGTCATGGTCTCGTCGAGGGTGTAGGTCTTGTTGTCGAGCGCATCAAAGCTCTCATTGCGGGCATTGCGCAGCACGGGCTGGCCGACAATCTTGTCGGCGTCATAGGCGTGCAGGGGGCGGCCCCAGCCCAGCGAGACCAGATTGGTGATGTCGACAATGGTGTTGATGGGGCGCAGGCCGACAGCGCGCAGGCGCTGCTGCAGCCAGGCCGGAGAGGGGCCGTTCTTGACGCCCTTGATGTAGCGGCCGCCGAAGCGGCGAATGGTCTTTGGCTCATCGGCGCTGAACTGGTGCGGCAGCGGTGCGATAGGGCTTGGTCCCTTTGAGGGAACAGGCGACATGTCGGTGGTTTTGAGCGTGCCCAGACCATAGGCAGCCAGATCGCGGGCAATGCCATAAACACCAGTGGCGTCGCCACGATTGGGGGTGATCGAGATATCGAACACCACGCCATCAATGCCGGCATATTTGTCGTAGGGCACGCCGATAGGCGCATCTTCGGGCAGTTCGATAATGCCGTCATGATCCTCGGAGAGCTCGAGCTCGGCATCCGAGCACAGCATGCCGTTGGACACCTGGCCGCGGATGTTGCCCTTGCCGATGGTCATGTCCTTGCCCGGGATATAGGTGCCGGGGGCGGCAAAGACCGTCTTGAGGCCGGTGCGGGCATTGGGGGCACCGCAGACCACGTCGATGAGTTCACCCGTGCCGGCATCCACCTTGCACACGCGCAGCTTGTCGGCATTGGGGTGCTTTTCGGCGGAAACCACATGAGCGGTGACGAAGCTGGAAAAGGCCTTGCCCTGATCTTCCATGCCTTCGAGTTCGAGCCCGATCAGCGTCAGCGTCCTGCCGATTTCAGCGGCGGACGCGTCGGTGTCGAGGTGCTCCTTGAGCCAGTCGAGGGTGAATTTCATGAGATCAGCACCTTAGCGGAAGTCGCTCTTGCTGCCGGCAATCGGCGGCAGAGCGCGGGAAATTTTCATCAGTTCGACGAGCACATTGGCAAAGCCGCGGGCGTCGTCGATGGCTTTATGGGTATGGGCGATATGCCCGTAGAATTCGGCTGGCAGCTTGCTCATGCCCCAATCGGCATAAGGCGCGCCGCGCAAGGTGCCTGCCATGGTGTAGAGGCACACCCCGCCACCCTTGAAGATCTGGCGCTGGGCAAAGGGGCCGCCCAGCACGCGGGTATCGGCGAAATTGTCGAGATAGTGGTCCATCCAGAGCCCATCAAACATCATGGGCGCGGCGGCGAAGACACGGGGACCGGGCAGGCTTTCAACCCAGTCGGCAAAGCGCGGCATGACAATCTCGGCCGGTTCGGCTCCAGTCGTGGAGGCTTCCCAGGCTTCAGGCTGGGTGGCCCACCAGTCCATGGTGACCCGGTTCTGCACCTTGTCAGCGCGTGGCTGCAGCACCGCCTCGAACTCGCCATAGCGCTTGCCGTTCGCGTCGATGGCAACCGAAGCGAAGCTGAGCATCGAATTGTGCAAGGGCGTGGGGCCATCGCTTTCGATGTCGGTGACGACAAAAACCGGATTGGGCAGCGCGTCGGTCATGATCAGCTGCTCAGCCCGCCGAACAGGGTGGGCAGATCGAGCGGGCGGAAGCCGTAGTGGTCGATCCAGCGTTGATCGGCGTCAAAGAAGGCGCGCAGATCGGGCATGCCGTATTTGAGCATGGCGATGCGGTCGATACCGATGCCCCAGGCGAAGCCCTGATAGACGTCGGGGTCGAGCCCGGCATTGGCGATCACATTGGGGTGGACCATGCCGCAGCCGAGGATTTCGAGCCAGTCATTGCCCTCGCCGATCTTCACTTCGGCGCCGGAGCGATCGCACTGCACGTCCACTTCCATGGAGGGCTCGGTGAAGGGGAAGAAGCTGGGGCGGAAGCGCAGGGTGACGTTGGGCACCTCGAAATAGGCCTTGAGGAATTCCTCAAGCACCCAGCGCAGCTGGCCGATATGGCTGGACTTGTCGATCACCAGGCCTTCGACCTGATGGAACATGGGGGTGTGGGTCTGATCGCTGTCATTGCGATAGGTGCGGCCGGGCATCACCACGCGGATCGGCGGATCGATATGGGGGGTCAGATAGGCCGCGGCGGGCTTCTCATTGGTCTTTTGCATGACGCGCATCTGCACCGGGGAGGTGTGGGTGCGCAGCACCTTCCTGGTGCCATCCGCACCAGGCTTCATGAAGAAGGTATCGTGCATTTCGCGCGCCGGATGGCCTTCGGGGAAGTTCAATGCGGTGAAGTTGAGATAGTCGGTCTCGATATCGGGGCCTTCGGCGATCGAAAAACCCATGTCCGAGAAGATCGCGGTGATCTCGTCAATGGTCTGGCTGATCGGGTGAATGCGGCCGCGCGCTGTGGGCGCAGGCTGCAGCGGCAGGGTGATATCGACGGTCTCGGCCTTGAGCCGGGCATCGAGCGCTGCGGATTTGAGTTCTGTGCTCTTGGCCTCGACGAGCCCGGCAATTTCGAGTTTGAGGCCATTGATGGCCGGACCGGCGCTTTTGCGCTCTTCGGGAGCCATGGAGCCGAGCGAGGCAAGCAGCGCCGAGACGCTGCCCTTCTTGCCCAGCGCACTGACGCGGACGGTATCGAGCGCGGCCTCATCGGCAGCTGCGGCGATGGCAGCGCTGAGTTCGGTGCGCAGGGTGTCGATCTGGGTATCGAGGGACATTACTGAACTTCCAAAATTGCTGGGTGCGTTAGACCAAAACAAAACGCCCCGCGCCAGCCCAAAGGGCGGCGCAAGGCGTCAAAATCGACCTCAGCAGAGCTGGGGAGAGTTAGGCTGTGACGCGAGCGTGGGTAACAGTGTCCACGCTTTCGAGATACGCCAGAGCAGCCTTGGCCTTGGTGACCAGCACGGCGAACGCTTCAGGCTGGGTGATCGCGAGATCGCTCAGCACCTTACGATCGACAGCAATCTCAGCCTTGCTGAGGCCGTCGATAAATCGACCATAGGTCAGGCCGTGATCACGGACGGCAGCGTTGATACGCTGGATCCACAGAGCGCGGAAGTTGCGCTTCTTGATGCGACGATCGCGATACGCATACTGGCCGGCCTTTTCGACGGCCTGCTTGGCGATACGGATCGTAGACTTGCGACGGCCATAATAGCCTTCCGCAGCCTTGAGAACTTTTTTGTGACGGGCGTGATTGGTAACGCCTCTTTTAACGCGTGACATGTGTCAGCTTCCTTTCAGCGTTAGCGGTTGTACGGCATGTACCACTTGACCAGACCCTCGTCGCCCTTGGACAGGATCTTGGTACCGCGGTTCGTGCGGATGTACTTTGCGTTGTGGTTGATCAGGCGGTGGCGCTTGCCGGCGACGCCTGCCTTTACACGACCGGTCGCTGTGAAACTGAAACGCTTTTTGGCGCCAGATTTCGTCTTCATCTTGGGCATTTTGCGGGTCCTTATAACAGATCGGATGGATTTGGGCCCATCGCATTCAGAGATCGCCACGGCATGCCTTTTGGCCGGGCGATCCGGAGAAGTTGGCTCTATAGGCGGAAAGCGCAGGGCTGGCAAGAGCCTGGAGTGGACTCTGGGCGTCGATATGCAGCTAATCTGCGCGCCTGGACTGAAACGACATCGGCAGGCCGCCAGGCAGGCTGAGATAATAGATGCGCTCGCCATGCGCATCAACCGGACCAGAGGGCTCAAGGCCATTGGCGCGGGCTGTGGCGGCATAGGCGTCGGCATCATCGACAACCACCTGCAGCATGGTGCCGGCTGGCATGCCCTCGCCCTCGGGCCAGACTTCAACCCAGCTATTATCAGCGGCAGGAAAGATGGCGCCGGTAAAGCCGTCCTGGTTGCCCGGCAGGCCGAACTTGGTCAGATCCAACTGCGGCATGGCCAGACCATTGCCGAATATTGCGGCCATGGCTGATGCGTGTTCGGGCGCGGCGACATGACAGAAGCGCAGTCCAAGAACGGTCATTGTCTTCTCCTGACGACATTGAAGAGTAATCCAATCACGTTTGGTCTGCGTTATCCACTTGTGCAGCTGCCGGAGCCAATCAAGCAAATCCGCCGCCGCACATTTTTCTCCTCCCCCGAACATTCCTGCAGAGCCCCGGCCCGCGGGAACTTTATCGACATTATCACGCGGGAGTGTTCAGTTTTTTTGAACATGGCTGAAACTTTCAGGGGGTGCTGTGCGTAATTCCTCCCGAGATCGCAACTGACCTCCACCAAGCGTTACAAAGGAATTTTGCTATGAACATGATCAAGATCGCCGCCCTGACCGCAACACTGCTCGCCGGCGCTTCGACCGCCGCTTTGGCTTCGAACCCCTATGACGTGATGAGCGGCATCAGCTCGCTGAGCGCCATCCAGGAAGCCTCGAGCGCAACCGTGCTCAAGGTCAATGAGAATGAAGCCCACTCGCTGGCCTTCAACAATGACCCAGCCGCCGTAAAGGCACGCGTGCAGAACAACAAGTGGCTGATGGAGACCATTGAGCGTCAGGGCTATACCCTCGAGCAGATCGTCGGCGTCAGCGGCGAAGAGAACAGCCTGACCCTCTACGCACTCTAAGAGCCCGGGCCAAATCGGTCAGCGCAATGGGCTGACCACACTGCCCGACGACCCCGCGTCGTCGCCCACTTCAACCTCAGCATGACGCCTAGCGTACCGACCTCCCCTCCCGGGTCGACGGAAGGCCCTTTGTGGCCCGCGCGAACGCGTCATGCCCCCTCAAGCGAAGGAAAATTACTATGAACATGATCAAGATTGCCGCCCTGACCGCAACATTGCTTGCCGGCGCCTCGACCGCTACGCTGGCTTCGAACCCCTATGACGTGATGAGCGGTATCAGCTCGCTGAGCGCCATCCAGGAAGCCTCGAGCGCAACCGTGCTCAAGGTCAATGAAAACGAAGCCCACTCGCTGGCCTTCAACAACGACCCAGCCGCCGTCAAGGCACGCGTGCAGAACAATAAGTGGTTGATGGAAACCATTGAACGTCAGGGCTACACGCTGGACCAGATCGTCGGTGTCAGCGGCGAAGAGAACAGCCTGACCCTCTACGCACTCTAAGATCAGCGTAGACCAAATGCTGGCCGGCTCCCTTGGGGGCCGGCCTTTGCTGTCCTCAGCGCAGCCGGGGCTCGAGGTGATCCTCGAACAGCAGGCCGGGCTGGCGGGCCAGAGCGGGCGGATAAAGCGGCTCTGCGGCCAGGGAAATCTCGAGAAATTTCTCCAGCCCGGCGACATCTTCGGCTGGCAGACCATAGGCGCCAGCACGCAGGCGCCGCAGAATGGTGGCTTTGGAGGCCATCATGCCCGCGGTCACATTGGCGCCATTACTCATGGATGCGCTGCGCTTGATGTAGTCGTGCAGCGGGGTGCCCAGATGGTAGGAGTGCGGCACGCTGGTATAGAGCTGCAACAGGAATTCGAGATCGGTCATGTTGCTCATGGTGGGATCATAGCGGCCGTCGGCGCGGCGCCGATCCCAGACCAGCATGGAATCCATGGAAAGGCTGACCCATTTGTGCTGGCCCGGGTCCAGCGCACGATCGGGCCCCTGCCCGACAAGCCGCAAATGGTTGAACTGCTCGTCCATAACATCGAGCGCTGTGGTGACGATAGCGTGCTCGGCCAGCGCGGCAACCGCCAGCTCGAGCTTTTGCGGCTTGAGCCGGTCATCGGCGTCCAGAATGGCCGCATAGGGTGTGCTGATCTGTTCAAGCGCCACATTGCGCGCATTGGAGGCACCACGGCCCAAGCCACCACTGGTTATGTGCATGATCCGGGAATCGCGGATGCCGGCATCCGCCAGCACGGCGGCATAGTCTTCGCCGTCATCGGCAATGATCCAGAGCTGCCAATCGGGGTGGGTCTGGCCGATCACGCTGGCCACGGTGGTCCCGATTGTGGCGTGGGCCTCATAGGCTGGCGTGATGACGGACACAGTCTGGGACATGAGACGAATTCCTTGACCTTGAACGGCGCGCGCTCCAGGTCCCATATTTCTTGCAGACGCGCGATGCCACTGCAATCGGGTCGCGCGTTGGTACGTTGCTTGACGATCAAGGACGGCTTGTATGTCGCGTATTTCGGTGTTTTCCGCCCCATTTCTCCTCGGCTTTGACAGTTTTGAGGAGCGTGTCGATCGGTTGGCCAAATCCGCCGACGGCTATCCGCCCTATAATATCGAGCGCACTGTTGATGCGCAGGGCACCGAGCAGTTTCTGGTGTCCATCGCCGTTGCCGGTTTTGGCGCTCATGAGCTGGACGTGATGGCTGAAGACAGCCAGATCGTGGTGCGTGGCAAGCAGCAGGATGAGGCGGGACGCGAGTTCCTGCACAGGGGTATTGCCGCACGGCAATTCCAGCGCTCGTTCCTGCTGGCCGACGGAATGATCGTCAAGGATGCAACTTTAGGGCATGGTATGCTCGTTATTGCTATCGAGCGCCCGCTGACGACCAAGGTTGCCCGCCGTATCGAAATTCGCTCAGTCTGAGGAAAGGGCCGACACTATGTATGAAAAAAGAAACGACGAGGCCGTAGCAGATCACGTCATTCATCCGCTCAAGGACCTGACCCGCGCGCAGTTCGCGGCGCTGGGCGGCGATGCGGTTGCGTATCTGCGACCCGTGACTGGCGCCGTGCTGGGCACACTGATTACTGACGCAGAGTTCGAGGCGTCAGCCGAATATCAGCTTTTGATGTCCGCCGATGGCACACCGCTGCTGGTGACCGACACGGCCGATGCGGTCAGCGAGTGGCTTGGCGAAACCAATCTGGGCCTGGCCACGCTGCACTAGCCCACCAATTTTCGCACGACATGAAAAAGCCCTCCGGCACTGCGCGCCGGAGGGCTTTTGTGATTCATGGGCAGCCAATCAGGCGGCGTAGTGCGTGGCCAGTGGTTCGGTCAGCACGGCATGCAGCCGGTCCGGATCGCTGAGACGGCGCAGATCCTCAACCACCGACTCGGTGCGCAGCAAACGGGCCACGCGCGAGAGGGCCTTGAGATGATCGGCGCCGGCCCCGGTGGGGGCCAGCAACATGATCACCAGATCGACCGGTTGATCGTCGACAGCGTCGAACTCGATAGGCTGTTCAAGCCGGGCAAACAGCGCGGTAACGCCGTTCAGGCCGGCAATCTTGCCATGCGGAATCGCGATGCCATTGCCCAGGCCAGTCGAGCCAAGTTCCTCGCGGCCAGTGATGGCATCGAGGAGTTCAGCCTTGGGGTGCCCGGTCAGTTCAGCAGCACGTTCAGCAAGAACTTCGAATAGCTGGCTTTTTGCTGTTATGTCCGTGCAGAACAGCACGGCGCGCTCAGCCAGAATATCGGCCAATTCCATTCAAATCGCCTTGAGATCAACTTCGCTAGATGTGGCGCTGGCGCGGGTTAATTCGCGCCCAAGGCCGGATCAATCCAGCCTATATTGCCATCGGTGCGGCGGTAGACCACATTCAGCCCACCATGTCCAGCATGGCGGAACATCACGACTTGGCTACCGGTAAGGTCCAGTTCCATCACAGCTTCTTCGACGCTGAGCTGGCGCAGGCTCTTGGTGCTCTCGGCAATCACCGGTGGCGCGTAGTCGGCATCGAGCTCATCAAACTGTGATCCCGAATCGAGGACGGTATATTGGGCGGTCAGATCGCCGCCATTGACGCCGCGGCGGTGCTGCTTGAGCTTGCGGTTGTAGCGGCGCAGACGCTTTTCGATATTGAGCGCCATGACTTCATAGGCGGCCGTGGGTTCACCGCCCTGGGCACTGGCCTGCAGGGTCGCGCCGGAATCAAGGTGAACCACGCAATCAGCGCGGAAACCGATACCATCGGGTGTGAGGGTTAGATGCCCGTCATAGCCACCGTCGAAATACTTGCCGACGACGGCGTCGAAGTGGTCCTCGGCTTTACCGCGGAGAGCTTCGCCGACATCCATGTTCTTTCCCGAAACGCGTAAGGTCATGGCTTCTTTTCCTTCTTGTCGTTGTGCGACGCGAGGATCTCCGAAAGCCGTTCCCGGTTTTCGGGATCACGCCTGCCGCCTACCCCATTGATATGGGCATGCGACCACCATGATGCTAGACCTGCGCGCGCCACCGGTGCAATGCGCAAACCCCCGATCTGGTTTGTTTATGTTTTGGACTTCGCCCGAAAATAGCCTTAACTTACGCGAGCGAATTCGCCCGGCGCAGTACCTCAGGCCATTTGCTGCTCATTCTTCTTCTGACGCCGCCGCATGACCGAGGACGGGATGTTCATCCCCTCGCGGTATTTGGCGACCGTACGGCGGGCGACATCGATGCCCTGCTCCTGCTTGAGCATGTCGGCAATGGTGTCATCGCTGAGCACGGCCGTGACCAGTTCGGCATCGATGAGCTGCTTGATGCGATGGCGTACCGTTTCGGCAGAATGATCGACACCACCATCGCTCGAGGCGATCGCGGTAGTGAAGAAATACTTCATTTCATAGAGGCCGCGCGGGGTGGCGATGTATTTGTTGGCCGTCACCCGGCTGACAGTGGATTCGTGCATGTCGATGGCTTCGGCCACCATGCGCAGCGTCATGGGCTTGAGATGGGCGATGCCGTGGGTCAGAAAACCATCCTGCTGGCGCACGATTTCAGCTGACACCTTGAGAATGGTCTGGGCGCGCTGATCGAGGCTTTTGGTCAGCCAGTTGGCCGTGGCCAGACAATCGGAGAGGAAGCTCTTTTCAGCTGGCGCCCGGGTCTGCTTGGTGACCGTGGCGTAGTAGACGCGATTGACCAGAACGCGGGGCAGCACCTCGCTGTTGAGCTCGATCTGCCAGGCACCATCGGGGCCACGGCGGACAAATACATCAGGCACCACGGTCTCGACCGGGCCGCTGTCGAAGGCCAGGCCGGGGCGCGGATCCAGATTGCGCAATTCGGCCAGCATGTCGGCCAGATCTTCGCGGTCGCAGCCAATGGCGCGCATCAGGCCGATCTTGTCATGCTCGGTGACCATGGCCAGATTATCGAGCAGTTTGAGCATCATGGGATCAAGACGGTCCTGCTCGCGCAGCTGAATGGCCAGGCATTCGGGGACGGACCGGGCAAATACGCCAACCGGGTCACAGCCCTGCAGCGCCTCGAGCACAGCTTCAATGTCGCCCATTTCGGCGCCCAGCTGTTCGGCCAGGGCATCGAGATCAATAGCGAGATAGCCCGCTTCATTGAGGCCATCGATCAAGTGCCGCGCGATCAGCCGGTCAGCAGCGGTGCGCAGAATGAGATTGGACTGGGCTTCGAGATGCTCGCTCAGCACCGGGCGCGAGGCGACGAACTGATCGATGTCGGGCGCTTCGCCGCTTTCGCTGGCGCCATTGCGATCAAGCCGACTGGCGGGGTTAAGCTGATCCTGGGCACTCTGATCGGGGAAGACATTCTCGACGGCGGTATCATAGCCATCAGCGATGGAATCGGCATCCTGAATGCGGTCGCCGCGATCAACGGTGTCTTCGTAAGCGGTGATTTCGGTGGAGCGTTCAACGGCTTCGCCGGGCTCGGCGTCGGCGGGTTCGGCGCCGTCCTCGCGTTCGAGCAGCGGATTGCGCAGCAGTTCATCCTCAACGAAGTTGTTGAGCTCAAGATGGCTGAGCTGCAACAGACGGATGGACTGCATCAGTTGCGGCGTCAGCGTCAGGCTTTGGGCCTGACGGAATTCAAGACGCGGCGAAAGAGCCATTCAGCTTAGACCTCTAGCGCAAATTCGACCAAAAACGGCCGCTTCCCAGCGCGGACCATGCCTGAAAATCGCGCCTCGAACAAGGTTGGCGGCAAAATCCGTGCCAAGTCAGATCACGGCGCTGTTACGTCAGATCTGGAAATTCTCGCCCAGATAGACACGGCGTGCATCGGGATCGGCGCTGATGGTGTCGGGGCGACCCTGGATCATCACCTTGCCGCCGTGGATGACATAGGCCCGATCGACCAGACCCAGGGTTTCGCGCACGGCGTGATCGGTGATGAGCACGCCAATGCCCCGTTCCGTGAGCTGGCGCACAAGGCCTTTGACCTCGGCCACGGCAATGGGGTCCACACCTGCAAAGGGTTCATCGAGCAGCATGAAGGCGGGGTCGGCCGCCAGAGCGCGCGCCAGTTCAACGCGACGGCGTTCGCCGCCTGAAAGCGCCAGCGCATTGGCCTTGGCCAGATGCTGAATGGAGAATTCCTCCAAGAGCGAATTCAGGCGCGCCTTGCGGGCTGCCCGGCCACTGACGTGATTTTCCAGCACGGCCAGAATATTGCCGCTGACGGTCAGGCCGCGAAAAATCGAGGGCTCCTGCGGCAGATAGCCAATCCCGAGCTGACCGCGCTGAAACAGCGGCAGGTGCGTGATGGCGCGGCCATCAAGCTGGATGGAGCCGGCATCGGGTTTGACCAGACCCATGATCATGGTGAAGACCGTGGTCTTGCCTGCGCCATTGGGCCCGAGCAGGCCAACGGCCTCGCCGCGCCGCACGGCAATGGACACATCGCGCACCACGACCCGCTTGCCAAAACTCTTGGCGAGGCTGTGGGCGACCAGCCATCCGGTCTGGTCGAGACGCGGCTTGGTTTGCGGATCGGTCATTGCGAGGTAAAAATCCCGGTGACCCGGCCATTCTGGCCGCTGGTAAAGGTGGAGACATTGGTCGCCAGATTGACCACCAGTTCATCGGAATTGACGGTACCGCCCTCATTGACCACGATCACGTTGCCGGTCAGGCGCAGCAATTGATCACCGGGGGTGAAGACAGCGCGCTGGCCGGTAGCGGTCTGTTCGGAGGTTTCCAATTTGACGTCGCCGGTGGCTTCGAAGGTCTTGATGTCGGAGGTGCCGCCCGCGCCGTAGGTGGCGACAACCTTGGGGGCCCAAACGGTCACCGTGGGGTGAACAACCACGACATTGCCAGTGAACACGGCGGTGCTGGTCGCCTCATCAATGCTGAACAGGTCAGCCGTGATGTTGACCTTTTGCTGGGCAAAGGCCGGGCCGGCCAGCATGGCCAGGGCAAGGAAAGCGAACGTGCGCAGCATCATGGTGTGTCGGATCCGGGCGTAGAGGGCAGGGTGACGTTCGCATTGGAGAATGTCCAGACCGCCTGGGTGGCGTCATAGGTCATGCCCACACCATCCAGGGTCGAACCATCGGCATAATCGATATGGACGGCGCCGCGCCCGACCAGAGTCTGGGTGGCGTAATCAAAAACAGAATCAATAATGGTGCCGGTGGTGCCGGTGGATTCGGCAATTTCTGCGAGCCCGACGATGGTTACGGTCTCGGCGCCGGTATCGAGCATGGCGTGACGGGCATTGATGCGAGTTTCCACGCCATTGGTGCGCACCATGGACAGGATGCCCTGCGTCAAGGCGATCTGGTCGGTCGCATCAATCGAGGCCTGTGCTTGTTCCGCCCAGACGCGATAGGTGGTGCCGTTGTCCAGCACCCCGGAATATTCCGGAGTCTCGATGGAGACGCTGTCACGGGTGACTTCGATGCGCCCGACGCCGAAGCGGCTGGTCAGGCTCGAGACATAGATCTGGCCGAGCAGCGACACCAGAACCAACACGCCCAGAGCAGGCACGCCGACGCGCAGGATCGCCACAATACGATTGCGGGCTTCCAGGCGCCGGTAGATGGCCTGGCGCTGAGCGGCGTCGGCCTGCAGGTTCATCGCCGCTGCCGCCATCAGCTATGCGCAAAGATGTCGGTTTCGCTCCAGCCGAGCAGATCAAGTTCGCTGCGCGTCTTGAGGAATTCAAAGCAGGCCTGAGCGATCTCGGTACGGTTTTCGCGGGCCAGCATGCGATCCAGATGCCGCTTGAGATCGTGCAGGTAGAGCACGTCGGAAGCGGCATATTCGAGCTGGGCTTCGCTGAGCTTGTCGGTGCCCCAGTCCGAGCTCTGCTGCTGCTTGGACAGATCCACGCTGAGCAGTTCGCGCGCCAGCTCCTTGAGTCCATGGCGATCAGTATAGGTGCGGACCAGCTTGGAGGCGATCTTAGTGCAATAGATGGGGCCGGTGACCACGCCAAAACGATTGCGCAAGGCGGCGACATCAAAGCGCGCATAGTGGAAAATCTTGGTGACCCTGGGGTCGGCGAGCAGCTTGACCAGATTGGGCGCTTCGCTGGCATTCTGGGGAATCTGGACCACATCGGCACTGCCATCGCCGGGCGACAGCTGGACCACGCAAAGGCGGTCGCGATGGGGGTTCAGGCCCATGGTTTCGGTGTCGATGGCCACTTCACGCCCGTCATAATTGGACAGGTTGGGCAAGTCGCCACGGTGCAGTCGGATAGCCATGAAAGGTCTCGCAAAATAGGTTCTATCCCTGATGCCACAGCATCAAGGCATTGGAAAGGCTGGGCAGGCCACCGCGCAGCCTAGAGTGGCTGCTTTCGGCGGCGATGCACCAGAACCGAGAGGCCCAGTCCGAGCAGCAGGGCGACGAGCAGGGGCCAGTAGCGCAACTGGGCGAAGGGTGTGGCGGGCAGGCGCTCATAAGGGCTGACATCAAGCGCGGCCATTTGCAGTGGCGCGAGCTGGGCGGTGACACGACCGAGCGGGTCGGTGGCAAAGGTCAGCCCGGAATTGGCCGCGCGGATCAAACTCATGCCCTCTTCGACGGCACGCACGCGGGCGTGATGGGCATGCTGGGCCGGGCCGATGGAGGCTTCGAACCAGGCGTCATTGGTGATGTTGAAGAGAAACTGGGCATTGGCCGCGTCGCCCAGATCGCCAGAGAACAGGATCTCATAGCAGATCAGCGCCAACAGGCTGGGCGTGTTGGGCAGGCTCATCAGGCGACGGCGGGCATCGCCATGGCTCCAACCCTCGGCGCCGGGCACGAACTGCTTAATGCCCAACTGGGCAAAGAAGGGACCAAAGGGCAGGAATTCGCCAAACGGCACCAGATGGGATTTGTCATAGCTGGCGATGACTTCGCCATTGGTGTCGATGGCCAGAATCGCATTGAAGGGCGGGGCCGAAGCCAAGGTGGAGCCCGGCTCATATTGCTGACGGGGCGCACCCGCGAGCAGGGTTGCGCCTTCGGGCAGCAGACGGGCAATGCGGGCCAATGCCTCGGGATAGGTGGACAGGAAGAACGGCAGGCTGGATTCGGGCCAGACCAGAAGATCGATATCGGCCAGTCCCTGATCGTTGGGGTCCATGCGCATGTCCGAGAGCATCAGCAGGCGATCGATCAGCGCGACAGGATCGGCATTGCTCCAGTCGGCATGCTCATAGACCAGCGGCTGCACCAGCCGCATGGCGGTATCGGTGCGTTCGGTCACGACCGTATTGGCCAGACGATTGTGCCCATAGCCGAGTTGGCCGGCGATGACGGCCACGGCAATAAAGAAGGGCAGCAGGCGGCGGCTGAGGCTACGCTCATCGGCGGGCCAGATCAGCGCGGGGGTCATGGCGATCAGGGCGGCGACCAGGGTGAGCCCGTAAATACCGATGACCGAGGTGATCTGCATCATCTCGTCATTGGGGGTCAGCGCATAGCCGAGCAGATCAAAGGGGAAGCCGGTCAGGACATGGCCGCGCGCCCATTCGGCAATGGTGAGGAATGTTGCCAGGGTGACGACACGCCAGGGGCCATGGGACCACAGCAGATGCGCGGCGGCGCTGGCGAGACCCCAGAACACGGCGATCATGGCGGCCAGCGCCAGGATGGCGAACGGCATGATGGCCAGCATGACGCCGCCGTCGACGAAAAAGGCGGCGCCCAGCCAATGGAAGGCGACGATGAAATAACCCCAGCCAAAGGCGAAGCCGATGGAAAAGGCCGGACCAAACAGGCGGCGCCAACCCCGCGTGGTCTCGGCGCCATCCAGGCTCCAGATCCAGATGGGGAAGGCAATGAACAGCGCGGGCAGCACAAACAGCGGCGGCACGGACAGGCCAGCCAGCGCGCCGGCGATCAAAAGCAGCAGAAAACGCCGCCAGCCATGGCTCAACATGGCAGTTTCAGCGAGCCAGGTCATTGCGGTTTACTCAGCGAATCAGGGCGCATGTGGCCAAGCTGGCTGGTGCGGCCCAGAGCGTCAAGGCAGCGGTCATTCTGACGCATGGCTGCTTGGGTTCCGCATTGGATAAGCCAATGCTAGGCTTGAATAATCGAACTGTGTGGACACCGGGATAAGGCGGACCGATGGACCTCGACCAGCTCAGAACCTTTGACCGAATTGTGCGGGAACAGAGTTTCACGCGCGCCGCGGCTCACCTCAACATCACCCAGGCGACGGCGTCGATGCGGATGCGGGCGCTGGAGGGGCTGTTGGGGGTGACCCTGTTCCGGCGCGGTCGCACGGTGACGCTGACCGATCAGGGCATGACCTTTCTGCCCTATGCCCGGCGTATTATCGGTACGGCACAAGAGGGGCGCGAGGCGCTGCGGCGGGTTGAACGCGGGCGGATCGCCATCGCCTCGCTGCGCAGTCTGGTGACGCCGCTGATCACCGAACCCTTGCTGCGGTTTCAGGCTAAATATCCAGGCGTTGATGTGGTGGTTAATGAAGGCCGCCAATCGCAGATCGCGGCCATGCTGCATGAGCGCGACGTGGAAATGGGCATATTGTGCTGGCCCAATATCGACCCGCTCGTGGTTGATCTGGTGCCCCTATTGGTAATGCGCGAGCGCGTGCCGCTGGTGGTGTCGCCCGAGATCGCCGCGCGCCTGCCGGCCACGCCGAGCATTGAAGAGGTGCTGGCGTTGGTGCCCCGGGTGATTTCGCTGCGCTGGTGGCAGGCAGAACCGGAAACGGCGGCCGCTCTGGTGAGGCTGGCCAAGACCAGCGTGGAACTGCCCACCGGGCCGGCGCGCCGGCTGGCGATCAAGGGCGAAGGACTGGGTTTTTTTGTCAGCTCGGCCATTGCCGATGATGTGGCTGCGGGGCGGCTGGTGGAGATCGCGCCGACCAATTTCGAGCCGCTGCATCGCGACACTGCCATGGTGGTGCGTTCCACCGCCGCGCTGGAGCGGGTCATGCTTGCTGATTTCGTGGCCGAGATCGCCCGCGAATGCGCCGATGTCGGGATGATCGTGGAAAACCGGCTGGCCGAAACAACCAAGAGTTAAGGCAACAGGCCGGCGGCGCGGGCCGCGGGCAGATAGCTGCGACTGACTGGCACCAGCGTGCCATTTTCGAGTTCCAGCATCGGCTTGCCGGACTGGCGCAGCCCGCGCTTGACCCCATTGAGCGCCACCCAGTGGGAGCGGTGCACCTGCAAGCCTGGCTGGGGTGCGGTTTCGGCGATGGCATCGGAGAGCCGCATCAGCACCAGTTCATGGCCCTTGTCGGTGGTGACATCGACATAGTGATCCGCCACCGCCAGGTGCAGCAACCGGCCGCGCGTGGCATGGGGCAGGCGCGCCAGCAAGGCAGGAGGCGCGGCCTGCTCAGCCGGCTCAGCGGGGCGGTTGCGCCGGCACCGAGCACATGGGAGGCCACCGTGATGCCCAGCGCTATGAGCGGGCAATAGACCAGCAGCGTCGCCAGACCGATCAACTCGCCGCCCGTGGGGCCGAAGGTGAGCAGGTTGATGACAATGACAAACAGCGCAATGGGGATGCCGGGCAACAGGCCGGTGAGCAGGAAATGGCGCCACAGCGGCCCCCGACCCAGCCACGCCTCAAAGAAGATGGCGCAGCAAAAGCCGATGGCGTAGCTGCCCGCAGCGATAGCGAACCAATAGAGCAGACGCGGCAGCACCGAGACATATTGAAAGGTATTGAACGGGCCAACCAGACCGATCAGCGCCCCTACCAGCGCAATGCCGAGCCAGGTCCGTCCATTGCTGAAATGGGCCTGCGTTCTACGCAGCGTGAAATGCAGGGGGCCGTCGTTCACGTATTGAAAGCTCCATTGGGGCAGGCGCCGTTGCCGCGCCAATCTAACGGTCGCAGGAGACAGGGCAAGTCATCGAAGAGGATTTCCCATGTCGCTCGCCCCCCTGCTTGAAGCCGGCCCCGCTGTTCAGATCCACGCCAGTACCGCTATTGCCGCCTTCCTGATCGGGGCCCTTGTACTGTGGCGGGACAAGGGCACCAAACTGCACAAGGCGCTGGGGCGGAGCTGGGTCGTGCTGATGCTGGTGGTGGCGACCAGCGCGCTGTTCATCAACGATATCCGGATGATCGGACCGTTCAGTCCGATCCATCTGTTTGTGATCACGACCTATGTGGGGATCGCTCAGGGCATGTGGGCCATCATCGTCAATCGGGATGTGGTGGCGCACAGGGCGGCAATGCGGGGGACCTATGTCGGCGGGTTGCTCTTGGCCGGCGCCTTCACCTTTCTGCCGGGACGGCGCATGCATGCCGTGCTGTTCGGCGCCGATGCCGGCTGGACGCCATCGCTGATCGTTATCGGGGTGGCTCTGGCCACGACCGGCTATCTGTGGCTGCGCGGACGGCCCAGGGCAGCGCCTATGCTGCGGTTAAAGCGCTAGCGTTCCAGAACCCCGTCAAGGCGGTACGCCAGGCTTCACTGGCATCAAGATTGGCGCAGTGACCCGCCTCGGGCAGCTCGACAATGGTCCAGTTGGGTCGCGGGGTGTGCCGCTGCAGGGAAGGCCGCAGCGCCAGATTGACGGCAGTGTCGCGGCCGCCAACCAGCACCAGTACCGGGCCGGTATAGTTCAGCGCATTGTCGTGCAGATCATAGCGCCGGACATGGGCAGTGATGGCCGCGCCCACGTGTGGATCAAAGGCCCGCGCCATGTCGGCGATCAACGGTCTGGCCGGCGTGTGGCGGGTGGTATTGGCCGCGGTGACGCGCGCCAGCAGATTGCGGCCCAGCACGCGATACAGCGCGGGAAACACGCCACCCAGGCCGGGCGGCAGCTTGAGCGCAAAGGCGGTGCCGAACAGGGCGAGCGAGGCAAACCGTTGCGGCTGGCGCCCGACCAGATCAAGCGCGACAATACCGCCAAGGGAATTGCCGACCCAGTGCACCTGATCGATGCCGGCGTGGTCGAGCATGGCCGCCATATCATCGGCCATGGTGGCGATGGCAAAGTCACCGGGAAGGCGTGTGGTCGGGGTGCTAGATTGGCCATGGCCGCGCAAATCGGGTACCAGAACGCGATAGCCCTGCCCGGCAAAATGGCCGGCGTCAGCGTCGAACTGACGGCCACCCGCCGCCAGACCATGACACAACACAATGGCCTTGCCCTGGCGGGACCCGCGCTGCGATAACTCAGCGCCGTCCCGTCTGCGGCCCGATAGTGATGGCGCTGCAGCAAGAGCGTGGTCATGCCATGCCGATGGCAATGCCCGCGGCAAATACCAGCGAACCACCGAAAACCACCTGCAGCACAGCGCGCCAGAACGGGGTCTGCATATAGCGGTTCTGGATCCAGGCAATGGCCCAGAGTTCAACCAGCACGACGATGATGGCGATGGTGGTGGCGATGGCGAAATCGTGGATCAGATAGGGCAATGCATGCCCCAGACCACCAATGGCCGTCATGATGCCGGCGGCAAAGCCGCGCTTGATGGGCGAGCCGCGGCCGGTGAGTTTGCCGTCATCGGAGGCCGCTTCGGTAAAGCCCATGGAAATGCCGGCACCAACGGCGGCAGCCAGACCGACAAGGAAGGTCTGATGGGTGTCGCCCGTGGCAAAGGCCGCGGCAAATACTGGCGCCAGAGTGGAGACCGAGCCATCCATCAAACCGGCCAGGCCCGGCTGCACATAGGTCAGCACGAACTGGCGGTGGGCCTCACTTTTTTCAGTGTCGCGCCCACCCTCACCGAGCACATCGGCATCGATGCGGTCGGCGGCCTGGGCATGCTTGCGCTCCTGTTCGGCCAGATCGCCAAGCAGTTTGCGGATATTGGCGTCGGTCGCCTGCTTTGCCGCTTCGAGATAGAAGTGATAGGCGCTCTCTTCCATCTCCCAGATCTGCTGGCGGACCGCTTCAAGCGTCATGGTCTTCATCAGCCAGAGTGGCTTGCGGGTCAGGAAGCCGCGGACATGCTCACGGCGGATCGGCACCAGATGTTCCCCAAAACGGGAGACATAGAGATCAAGCAATTGCCGACGATGCTCGTTTTCTTCGGCCGCCATGCCCTGAAACAGGGAGGCCGAGCCGGGATAGGTCGCGGCAAGCCGGGTGGCAAACTCGGTATAGATGCGGCTGTCTTCCTCCTCGGCGGAGACCGCCAGGGAGAGAATTTCGCGCTCGGAAAGCTCGGAAAAGGGGCGGCGATTATCAGGCAGGATGGAGAACATGACGCTCTGTTCATTAGAATGGTTCTAAACAAGCTAGAGCTATTCTGTCGTCTGCGCAAGGTCGTTGCGCGCCCCTGTTCCGGTTAGCTGAGCATGGAGCGCTGCGCGAAGATGCCGGCCATGGCACCGTGGGCGGTGGCGAGGGTGACGCTGGCCATTGGATTGGCGAGATCGCCTGCCGCATAGACGCCCTGGAGGCTGGTCTGGCGCGTATCGTCGACCTTAAGGGCCGCGCCCAGCCCGACATCCTCAAGTTCAAGGCCTAGGGCGGTATGCAGGTCCCCCGCTGGCGCATTGTGGGGATGCGCGAACAGCACATCGACCGCTACATCGCGGGTATCGTCCACCCGAACAGCGGCGATCTGGCCGTTATCGTGGTGCAAACCTGTCACCTTGCCTTCGACCAGACTGACATGGCGACGCTTGAGATCAGCACGGGCATGTGCGTCGATGGCGTGGCCGTCAGCGAACAGGGTGATCCTATCGGTCCAGTCGCCATAAAGCTGCACCATGTGCAGCGAATGCGGGCCGGAATAGAGCAAGCCCCAATGCTGACCAGCCACCTCAAACCCGTCGCAATACGGGCATGGGATCACCGACTTGCCCCAGCAATCGGCAAAGCCAGGCATGGCGGGGAACTGGTCGACCACGCCATAGCTGAGCAGCAGCCGGCGAGCATAATGGATCTGGCCGCTTTGCGTGGTGACGGCGAAATCATCAAGGGTGCCGCTGGCATTGGTCGCGCGCGCATTGATCAGCTCGATGGTGGGATAGCGAGCCAGTTGTTCGCGGGCGGCACCAAGAATTTCGGCGGGGGATTTGTGGTCATGGCCCAGCACGCCATGGGAGTGGGCGGCGTAGCGATTGCGCGGCAGACCGGTATCGAGAACCGTGACCTTGCGGCGCGCGCGTCCAAGCTGCAGTGCGGCGGCAAGGCCGGCAAAACTGCCACCGACGATCAGGACATCATTGTGCATGAGCGTTTTCTCCGTGGGGCGGATGAAGGGGATAGGGACCCGCCTGGCGGGCGATATCGTCCAGCGAGACACGCGCCAGGCGCGCTGCCAACAGAGCTTCGGCATCGGCGATAAACTCGCCCATGACACCGTCAACAGCGCGGACAATGGCGCAGTGCTCATCGCCGGGATCACTCTGGGTGCGGATCAACAGGCTTTCGCCCATGGCGGCATGAATGGACTGCAGGCTGATCTGGTCTGCAGGCTGCGCCAGACGCCAGCCGCCCTCGCGGCCCTTGGCGGCGCTGACAATACCCGCCTCACGCAGTTCACCCAGCACCCGGCGCACAACGACCGGGTTGGTCATCAGGCATTGCGCCAGCGTGGCTGAGGTCATGGCCGTATCGGGCTGGTGATAGAGATGCACCAGAGCATGCAGGGCGAGTGACAGGCGGCTTGATCGTTTCATGTAACTTTTATTGTTACAATACAATCGGCCTGTCAACCCTGTTGGCAGGGCCGGCGTTTTCGTGGCGGCAGCGGGGTGTTATGCTCGGATCATGCTGACACTGGGAGAGGATGCATGAAGCGTTTGTTTGTGGGTCTGGCGCTGAGCGCGATGCTGAGCCCGACCGCCTTTGCTTTTGACACTGCCACGCAGGCCATTGTCGATCTGCAGAAGTCCGGCAAGCCGGTGCAGACGGCTGATCTGGTGGTGTTGATGCAGGCCAGCGAGCGCTGGTGCTATGTGCAGCAAGCCGCTAGCTGCGCCTGGTCCGATATCTACCTTGATG
This sequence comes from Devosia sp. J2-20, assembly GCF_055808475.1. Classification (NCBI taxonomy): domain Bacteria; kingdom Pseudomonadati; phylum Pseudomonadota; class Alphaproteobacteria; order Hyphomicrobiales; family Devosiaceae; genus Devosia; species Devosia sp. J2-20. Next base: position 3,544,841 of record NZ_CM147870.1, read on the forward strand.
TGAATGCGGACGGCGCCCAGTTCGAGATCAGCAATGCCTGGAGCGAAGCTGTCGAGATCGCCTTTATTGATACCGGCCGCTTTGAGGACGGGCGTATGATCTGCGAGACCGGTGTGGACTGGCTGCCCACTATTCGCGCCATCAAGCGGGCTGATGGCAGCATAATCGGCGGCCGCGCGCTGCACGACCTGAAGGCCGAGATCGGCGCCACCGCCGCCGATACAACAATTGATTGCTTCGACTACCGCTATTTGGGCGCCGATGCCGAGGCCAGGACGATCACGCTGTTGCAGCGGCAGTCGCGCGAGGGGGTGCATGACCCCGACCAGGACACCGAGGTGACATTGCATTTCAACCCCGCCACGGCTGCAGCGCTGACGCTGCGCTGGTAGGGAAGCGCCTGCGGTGGCCGGGCGGTTGACGGTTTGCAGCCCAGACGACATTGTCCCCGCCGATTGCGCCGGGGAGAGACGATTTGACCAGCACGCCGATCCATATAGCGCTGACCTTTGATGACAATTTCTGGGCGCCGGCCTATGCGCTGATGCGCTCGGCCTGCGTGGCGACGCATCGCCGCAAGGATCTGGTGTTTCACCTGCTGCATCTGCCGCTAAGCGCACCGCATGTGCATGATCTCAAGGAAATCGAAACCGAGTTTGGGGCCAGCCTGCGCTGGTACAATCTGGCAGAGGATGCCGAGTTTACGGAATTCGTAGCCGATCTGCCCAGCAGCACCCAATGGCCAAAGGTGGTTTATGGGCGCCTGCTGGTTGGCAGCCTGCTGCCGGCCGATGTCACGCGCGTGATCTATCTCGATTGCGACATGATGGTGCGCGACCCGATCGAAGACCTGTTCGGGATGGATATGGCGGGCTACCCGCTGGCCGCGGTGCGCGATTCCATCCATCCCTTCATCGTGGGCAAACGCGACATGAAGCAGAACCGCGATCTGTTTGAAACCGCCGATCCCTATTTCAACTCAGGCATGCTGCTGATCGATCTGACCGCCTGGCGGGCCATCGACATACGCGCCGAGGTCAGGGCGATCGCCGCGCGCGGCATCATGAGCCGGCTGTATTATGATCAGGACATGCTCAATCTGATCTTCAAGGACCGCTGGCTGCCCCTGCCCTGGCGCTGGAACACCATTGATGCCCATGTCGCCCATGAGGGTATGAACCCGGCCATTCTGCACTATACCGGGGTCAACAAGCCGTGGGGGATTCTCTCAGGCATATTACGGACTAGCGCCTATGCGCGCTGGTATCGCCACGTGATGACCAATGCGCTGTTCTATCGCTTCGCCCGCCATCGCTGGGCGCGCTGGTGGAAAAAGCTGTTGCGGCTCAAATAGCAGCTAGCGCGGCACAACGCCCTCACGCTGGCACAGGGTACACAGCGCACTGCCGCGCTCGGGCAGTGGCATGTCGGCCCGGCCGCGTCGCGTGAGCTGGCTGCGCCAGAGATGGACGGCCAGCGTGTCCTCGCTAATGGCGGGATCAATCGAGGAGCCGGGCAGCATCAGTGCCGGTATGCCCTCATAGGGAATGGGGTAGAGCGCGCTGGCCGGGCGCACCAGATGGTCCAGTCCGCGCTGGCGCATATAGTGGGTCAGCGCCATGGGGCCGGTGGCGCCATATTGCATGTCCTCGGGCGCGATCTTTTCGCCGAGCAGGCGACGGCCAGCGACTTCGAGCCGACGAAACAGCGGCAGATGCGGCTCGAGCAGGGGCCGCTCGGTGTCGGTGAAGATCGAGATCAGATCATCGAGCAGTGGCGCATCGGCCGGAATGTGCAGCACGGCACCATTGATCGAGCCGGGCCGCTCATAGGCCATCAGATAGTCAGGCGGGCCCTGGATGGGTCGGACGCAATAGACGTCCAGATCGGCATAAATGCCCCGTCCCTGCCGGAGCACCGCCATGCGGAAATAGTCTGAAAAAACACCCGGTGTGCCCTTGCCCTTATAGAACACCAGCTTGTCGCGCGGCAGCACCTCCGCCGCGTCGCGGGCAATCGCGCCGGCTGGCAGGCCATCGATGGGATCAAAGGAATAGACTTCGACCGGATGGCCCTGACGACGGAACGAGGCAATCGAAAGCTCTTCGAGCCAACTCATCGGGCCATGCCAGAAGCTGACAATGGTGGGCAATTGGCTGATCATGGGCTTCCGGGGTGACGATTGAGTTCGCCGTGCTTAACCCGGCGCGGTCTGTCCTGTCACCCCGGCGGCGGCCCGTTAGCTCAATGTGCCATTGTGCAGCGAGGTGGCGAGCGGTTCGGGGCGCTCGACAGGTGTCTTGATATCGATGGTGCGGCCATCGCGCGCGGCAGTGGCGAAGGCTTCCATGACCTCGAGCACGTGCAACGCCAGATCGCCATTGGCGCGATGCGGCCGGTTGTTGAGAATGCCATGGGCCATGTCGGCCACGCCCAGCGAGCGATAATTGCCATCGGCGAAAGGCTCGGTGACCGGAATTGGCGTCCAGGTCTCGTCACGGCCGCGCTTGCGCAATTCGACATCGCCACCAAAGAAATTGGGATCGGGCACGATCAAGCTGGCCTCGGTGCCATAGAGTTCAAGTGGCACATGCTTGTGCGCGGCCACGTCAAAGCTGAGCCCGACCTGCACGATGGCGCCATTGGCGAAACCGAGCGAACCGGTGACGTGGGTGTCGACCTTGACGGGCATGACCTGCCCCTTTTTGGGCTCGGAAGTCACCATGCGCTCGGCGCGCAGACGCGAGCTCATCGCCGAAACCCGGGCAACCGGGCCCAGCAGATTGACCAGATCGGTGATGTAATAGGGGCCCATATCCAGGACGGGACCGCCGCCAATATCGTAGTAGAAGGCTGGATCAGGATGCCAGCTTTCGTGGCCGGGGCACTGGAAGAAAGCGGTGCCGCCGATCAGCTGACCCAGCGCGCCGCTATCGACGACGCTGCGCGCCTGCTGATGCGCGCCACCCAGAAAGGTGTCGGGTGCCGAGCCGATGCGCAGGCCTGCCTTGTTGGCAGCATCGAGCAGGGTGCGGCCTTCGCCATAGGTGATGCCGAGCGGCTTTTCGGAATAGACGTGCTTGCCGGCAGCCAGGCATTTGAGCCCGACTTCGACATGGGCGCGCGGGATGGTCAGATTGACGATCAGTTGCACCTCAGGGTCGGCCAGCATGGCGTCAATCGACATCGATGGCAGGCCAAATTCGGCGGCACGAGCCTGGGCCGCCTCGGGGCGCATATCAGCCAGACCCTTGATATCGAGGACAGGGAAGCCCGCCATGGCTTCGTGACCGGTGATAGCCCGCAAATAGGCCGATGAAATATTGCCTGTACCGATGAAACCGATACCCAAGCGCTTGCCGCTCATGCGTGCATTCCTCCCAGACGTACGTACATCAAATTAACGGGAGGGCGGCAGAGTCGCCAGTATGCGGGCGACTTTATTTTGGGTGCGATCCGCAGCGTCCCCGCACGCTGAATCAACAGGCTCGCCGCCGCAGTCGAACTAATATACACGTTGTACGCTAGTTGACCCAAACATACCGGCGGACTGTATGTTGATACGCAAATCTCAGGCTGATCGCCGCGCGGATACCCAACTTGCCCTGGTGACGGCAGCGCGGGGACTCTTTGCCCAAAAAGGCTATGCCGGAACCAGTACGCCAGAAATCGCGACGCTTGCGGGGGTTACCCGCGGGGCGCTCTATCACCACTTTGCCGACAAGCTGGCGCTGTTCGAGGCGGTTGCAACGCAGGAACAGATGCTGGTGACCATGGCGGTCAACGCCGCCACGGCCGGTGATGACGAGCCGGGACCCGTCAAGGCTCTGGTGGCGGGCGGTGATGCGTTCCTAGATGCCATGCAGGACCCTGGACGGCGCCAGATCCTGCTGGTGGATGCCCCGGCCGTACTGGGGCGGGCGCGGCTTGATGCTCTGGTGGCCAGCCACGGCATCGGCCCCCTGATCGCCCGGGTGCGCACGGCAATGGACGCCAAGGCGATCCGCACCCTGCCGGCAGAACCATTGGCGCATCTGCTCCACGCGCTGTTTGACCGGGCCGCCGAGGCAGGCCCGGACCAGCTCAATGATTATCGCAAGGCCATCAAGGCGCTGATCCGCGGCCTCAAGGTGTAGCCTCAAGCGCCTGAACGCGCGTCGCCAGTTGCTGGATGGCTGCGATCAGCGGGGCGATAAAGGCATCATAGCGCAGCGCCTGTTCGCTATGCGGATCGGCCGGGTCAGCCAGCACATGGCCGGCAAAGTCGCGCCCGTCCAGCACACGCTGCACATCCTGGGCCAAGAGCCCGTAATGCGTACCCTCCCCGCCACCGCGATAGCGGTATCTGACCGGGCTGAGCGCCAATACGAAATCAAGTCCAAGATCGCTAGGGGCGATGTCGGTCTTGTGCCGTGCATCGGAGGTCTGGATGGTGCCCGTGGCCGACCAGATGGCGGACCAGCGCGCACCAGATGCGCCCAGGGTAATGGCATTGTCGGTTGCGGGCCGGACCGAGCCGGCAAACCGGGCGATGCCGGTTACCGGCTCGAGGCTGAGCGCACTGATCCAGCTGGCGCCATCGGCGCTCAGCTTGAGCTGCCAATTGTCATCCCCAGCCAGCCCCATTTCAGCGCGGCCGGACCAGTTGGTCTGGAACAGCAGGCTGGCGGTATCCCCGGGCGTGGCCTTGTTGAGCTTGATCTGGTGGCCATTGCCGGCATGGGTAAAAAGGCTGGCCTCAGAGGCAAGCGCCAGCCGGTTGGTGGCATCGGCGCTGGTATTGATCCCCAGCCGTGGCAGGGCGCTGCCGAGCGAGGCCAGAGGCACCCAGGCGCCGGCATCAAACACCAATTGGGTCTGATCGGCGGTGCAGTAGAGTTGCCAGCCGGGGGCTGGATCAAGAAACAGCCAGGCGCCGGCCTGGAAGCTGGCGATCTCGTCGGTGTGACCGGCCCAGACGCCGCTGGCACCAGCGGGCACCAGACAGGTTTCGCCTTCAATCGGGGAGATGGGTGGCTCGGTCAGCGTGCGGGTCTGCACGGCAAGCTGCACCAGCGCATCGAGCGCCTGCAGCGCCTGGTTGTGGGTGATATGCTTTTGCGCCTGCCCCGGCATGATGAAGGGCAATGACAGTCGCGGGGTCTGATCCATGAACGATCTCCTTTGGGAGACAATTCTAGGAGCAGGGTTGGCAGGCGGGGATAAGCGGAACCGACGTCAGGCGGTCACTGACTGGGCACGTCGTGTGGTGATCAGGAACATCACGATGAAAGTGGCGCTCATCAGCAGCACGATGGTTGGGGCGGGCGCAGAATCGATAAAAAAGCTGAGATAGATGCCCAATAGCGAGGTGCAAACCGAGATCGTCACGGCAATCAGCATCATGGGCGCAAACCGCTTGGAAACCAGATAGGCGATGGCGCCGGGGGCGACCAGCAGGGCAACGACCAGCACGATGCCCACCGCCGTCAGGGCCGCCACAATGGTCAGCGACAGCAGCGTGAGCAGGCCATAATGCAGCACCCGAACGGGCAGACCGATGGCGCCGGCCTGTTGCGGATCAAAGATGAACAGCAGCAGGTCGCGCCATTTGAGCAGCACGATCACCGTTACCATCAGGGCAATCAGCCCGGTCTGGAGCAGATCATCGCCGCTAATGCCCAGAATGTCGCCAAACAGGATGTGGTCGAGATGCACATCGGTCTGGATCGACGTGTAGAGCACGATACCCAGGCCAAACAGGCCCGAAAACACCACGCCCATCACGGTGTCTTCCTTGATGCGGCTGTTCTCCTTGAGAAAGCCGACCGAGAGCGCGCAGGCCATGCCGGCTGCAAAGGCGCCTATGCCCAGTGGCAGAGCCAGCATATAGGCGAGCACCACGCCGGGCAGCACGGCATGGGAAATGGCGTCGCCCATCAGCGACCAGCCCTTGAGCACCAGAAAGCACGACAGCAGGGCGGTGGGGATGGCGACCATGACCGCAATGATCATGGCATTGGTCATGAAGGGGAATTGGAACGGCCAGAGCGCGTAGATCAGGAACTCGTTCATTGTCCGGCCTCGCCGGCAATATTGGCATCGCGGCGGCGCTTGGAGGCCAGCATGCCGTGCTTGGGCGCAAAGACAAAGGCGATGAGGAACACCGCGGTCTGCAGCACCACAATGACGCCGCCGGTGGCGCCATCAAGAAAGAACGAGATATAGGCGCCAAACAGGGAGGACAGTGTGCCCACGGCAATGGCGATCAGGATCAGGCGCGGAAAGCGATCGGTCAGCAGATAGGCCGTGGCGCCGGGCGTGACCACCATGGCAATGACGAGAAACGCGCCCACGGTCTGCATGGCCGCAACGGTACAGGCCGCCAGCAGGGTGAAGAAAATGCCGCGCAATAGGGGCGGATTGAGGCCAATGGAGCGGGCATGGCTCTCATCGAAAAAGGTGACCATCAAATCCTTCCAGATGAAGAACATGACGACCAGAGTCACCACCGCGATGATGACGAGTTGGATGGTGTCTTCGGGTGTGACGGCCAGAATATTGCCCATGACGATGGTCTGGATGTTCACCGAAGTGGGCGACAGGGAAATCATGAACAGGCCGAGCCCGAAAAAGGCGGTGAAGATCAGCCCGATGACCGAATCTTCCTTGAGCTTGGTGCGCTGGGTGAGAAACAGCATGGCCGCGGCTGCCAGCCCGCCCGAGAAAAAGGCGCCCAGCGAGAAGGGCAGACCGAGCATGTACGCGCCGGCCACGCCGGGCACGATGGAATGGCTGAGCGCGTCGCCGATGAGCGACCAGCCCTTGAGCATGAGATAGGCGGACAGGAAGGCGCAGACGCCACCGACCAGTGCCGAGACCCACATGGCGTTGGTCATGTAGCCGTAATTGAAGGGCAGCAGCAGGTATTCGATCATTCTTCGACCGGCCCCGACTGCTGGTGGGTCATCTTGCCCTTTTCGCCATACATGACCAGTGGCCGCTCATCATCGGTGATGACTGTGAGGTGGCGCGGATCGTCATCGTCATGCAGGCCCGCACCGGCCAGCACGAAGTGGCGCAGTGCGCCCCCAAAGGTGACTTCAAGCCATTCGCGGGTGAAGATTTCGCTGGTCGGACCCGAGGCCAGCACGGTGCCCTTGACCAGCACCGTGCGGTCGCAGAACTCAGGTACAGAGCCCAGATTATGGGTTGAAACCAGCATGACCTTGCCCTCATCGCGCAGGTCGCGCAGCAGGGCGACAATGGCGTCCTCGGTCTGCACATCCACGCCGGTAAAGGGTTCGTCGAGCAGGATCACTTCGCTCTGCTGGGCCAGTGCGCGCGCGAGAAAGACGCGTTTTTTCTGGCCACCGGAGAGTTCGCCGATCTGGCGGTGGCGGAACTCGATCATGTTCACGCGCTCAAGCGCCTGGGTGACCATATCGTGGTCGACCGGCCTGGGGCGGCGCAGCATGTTCATATGGCCGTAGCGGCCCATCATGACCACATCCTCGACCAGAACCGGGAAGTTCCAGTCGACATCTTCGGATTGGGGGACATAGGCAACCAAATTGCGCTTGAGCGCCTGCTTGCCGGGAATATCCAGAATATCGACCGCGCCGGCGGCCAACGGCACAAAGCCCATAATGGCCTTGAACAGGGTGGACTTGCCCGACCCGTTGACCCCGACCAGCGCGGTGATCGAGCCGCGCGGAATCGTGAAGCTGGCATGGCGCATCGCCGTGGTGCCATTGCGATAGGCCACGGTGATATCGGTGACACTCAGGCCGGGCGCTGCAGCATCGGTCATTGGCTGAGGCCTTCAATAATGGTGGCGGTGGTGACGCCCAGCAGATCAAGATAGGTGGGCACCGGACCATCGGGCTCGGACAGCGAGATCCACATAGAGCACGCCGCCATAGGCCGCCCCGGTTTCACGCGCCACCTGCTGGGCTGGCTTGGGAGAAATCGTCGATTCCGAGAAAATGGCCGGGATCTGGTATTCGCGCATGGCGTCGATCATGCGGCGCACCTGCTGGGGGGTGCCCTGCTGATCGGCATTGATGGGCCACAGGAAAAGTTCGGTAAGGCCGAAATCGCGCGCCAGATAGCTGAACGCTCCTTCGGAGGTGGCCAGCCAGCGCTTTGAGTCGGGAATTGCCGCAATGGCCTCGCGAATGGGGGCAACAGTGGCGGTGATCTGCGCGGCATAGGCCGCCGCATTGGCATTGTAGGTTTGGGCATTGTCGGGGTCTGCGGCCACGAAGGCGGCGCGGATATTGTCGACATAGATCAGCGCGTCGGTGGGCGACATCCAGGCGTGCGGATTTGGCTTGCCGGCATAGGGGCCCTCGCCAATGCCCATGGGCTCAACGCCGTACGACACCGTGACCGAAGGCACATCGCCCAGATTGGAAAGGAACTGGGCAAACCATTGTTCGAGATTGAGGCCGTTCCAGAGCAACAGATCGGCATCCTGGGCGCCAATCAGATCGCCCGGGGTGGGTTGATACTGGTGGATTTCGGCACCCGGCTTGGTGATCGAAAACACATCGGCGGCGTCACCGGCCACGTTCTGCGCCATGTCGGCAATGATGGTGAAGGTGGTCACGACCTTGAGCCGATCCTGGGCGGCTGCCGGCAGGATCGACAGGAGCGAGGCGAGGAACAGGGCGGGCAAGAGGCGGCGCATCAACTACTCCGGAATGGGTCGGCTCGCATATGTAATGCAATTGCAAATCATTCGCAAGAAGCAAAGCGCGATGTCTGTCTTCAGGGCTTGAGCAGGTTCACCTCGGATTCAGGCACCCGACCGGCATTCTGATCGATAGCGCTGGATTCGCTGGACAGATCACCCTCTTCGGCGGTGGCGTCGCAGGCTTCTTCCTCAGGCGCCAGGGGCACGGGTTGCGGCGCTGATTGAGGCGCCGTTGCGGTAGATGCTGCGTCCATCTGCATGATCGGCACGCCCTTGGGGAACACCACTTCGCGGGCGGGGTCGGGCAGCTCGATACCGCCCTTGAGCAGCGCATTCTTGGTCTGGCGCAACAGGGCCGAATTGATCTTGGCGGGCGAATAGGCGGCGCTGTCGAACCAGTAAAAGATGCGCAGATTGATGGTGGCATCGCCCAGCGCATCGACCAGCACCAGCGGTTCGGGGCGGTCCAGTACGGCCGGATGGGTGGTCAGCACTTCGCCAATCAGGCGCTGGGCCAGCGACACCGATGAGTCGTAGCCAATGCCGACCATGAACTCGGCGCGGCGGCTGGGGATGGAGCTGTAATTCTTGATGGTGCTCTTGAACACAGTGGCATTGGGGATCTGCACGTGATTGCCATCAAGCGTGAGCAGGACGGTTGAGCGGGTATTGAGGTTCTGCACGATACCGGTATGGCCCGCGACCTCGATCATGTCGCCGCCCGCAAAAGGGTTGCGCATGCTCAGCAACAGGCTGGCGAGGAAGTTCTCGGCAATGTCGCGAAAGGCAAAACCGATAATGATACCGATCAGCCCGGTGCCGCCCAGCACGGTCAGCGCCAACTGGGTCAGCCCGGCCACGCGCAGCACGAAATAGATGCCGAGCAGGAAGACCGGGATGGCTATGGTGCGCACCACCACATTGAGCAGCAGCGGTGAATCGATGCGGGGCGTCAGCAGGCGGCGCGCCAGGGCGGCAACCAGCATCGAGACCAGCCAGGAAATCGCGATGATGACGATGGCCAGCAGCACCAGTGGCCAAGCCTGCAGCGCTTCCTGCACCAGCCCGGCGCTCTCGGCCACGGCGCGATCAAAGGTCGAGCCGACATCGGCATTGATGGCAATGCGATTGACTACCGCGACAACGCCTTCGGTATTTTCAGCCAGATTGGTCGCCCAGCTGCGACGATCCTGGGTATCGGCGCCGCCGTCGATAAAGGCCACGCCGTCGGTGACGCTGGGGCGCTCGAACCAATCAGTGGCCAGCAGAATATCCTGCAGGCGCGCGGCGATCTGGCTGTCGGAAGCGGCAGGCACCACCGCCACCTGTCGCGCAGGGGCGTCTCCGGCTACCGGGCTGGCCGCCGGTATAGCGATCTGCGCAGCGCTGCCAGCAACGCCGAGCAACAGCACGATGACTGTGGCCAGCGCGCGCAGGCCCGTAACAAACCTGAAAGACGCCCCCGACACCGGGCGTTAGCCGGCTGCGGTGCGGATGATGCCGGCAATGTCGTTGGCGGCGTGGTTGGTCAGTTCCTTGTCCAGCGTCAGCACGATCGAGGCCTGCACTGTCTTGTGTAGGGTGTCGCGCAGCTGGCCAAGGCTTTGCGGATCAGCGGCGAGCACCATGTGCTCGAACTTGTTGGCCTGCTTCATGGCGAACAGCGCTTCGGCCAATTGCTTGATGAAAGTGGCCTCATCGGTCTGACGTGGTGTTCGCTCCTCGGGCCGGGAGCCCGATGGACCTTCTTCGGCAAGGTTCTTTGGCGTGAGGCGACGCTCTTCGGTCAGGCTGAGGGAATCCTTGACGCCGTGCGTCCGCAACAGGATCGCCTGATGACCATCAGCGACGACGACGAGGGTCTGCTGCGGAATGGAAGTGATATCGGACATGGCGAGCTCCTTTGGTTGACGCCCCATAGAGCGGGATATGGGTCAACGGGTGGACGCCGGTAACGTTCCGCCCAGAGCGCCTGCACAAAGCAAAGCCGCCGCACCCGATGGGGATGCGGCGGCTATTGGTCGGCGCAGATTGCCGGCCTAGTTGTCGTTGACGCGGCGGCGGTATTCGCTGGCGACGTAGATCACCGCAACGGCGAAGACAATGCCGATGCCGATCTGGGTCCAGTCCAGATTGGCGAACAGATCACTGGCAGCGGCCACGCCGTCGAAACGGGCAATGTCGAAGCCGATGCTGTCGGCCTGTTCGACATTGACGAACCAGTTATCGGCATAGGCTGTAGTTGGCAGAGCCAACCGGTACTGCAGGAAGTCCCAGGTATTGGTGGCGAAGGGGTGCAGGCCGCCCAGTGTTACCCATTCCAGGGTCGAGACCAGAGTTGGCAACAGCAGGGCGATGGGGATGGCCCAGCGACCAATCGCGGCAGCAATGGCGCCGACCAGCGCCATGATCGGCAGATACCAAAGCAGTGCAACAATCAACGCGGTGAACAGGGTGAGCGCCACATTGCCGTAGATGCCGACAATGGCCCCCAGCGCACCGACACTGGCCGTGCCGTTGATGGACATGACGACAAAAGCCACGCCGAACAGCAGCACACCGCTCAGCAGGGCAATGGCGAACACCATGCCGGGCAGAATGGTCAGGGCCGCCGTCATCTTGCTGAGCAGGACCTTGAAATCGGTCACCGGCATGGACTTCCAGAACAGCATGGAATTGTTGCGCTTGTCGGCGGAGAAGCCATCGGCGCAGTAGAAGAACAGCGTCACGCCCAGGTAGAGCGACCAGGCAAAGCCGAGCCCGAAAAACCCGATCTCATAAATGATCAGCGGGACGATAGTGAGCAGAGCGCCTGACATGTGCACATCAACCCGACCGACGGTAAACGCCAGAATGGTGATGCCGAACAGAATGCCCAGCATGATGAGCGGGCCGGTCAAAAAGGCGCCCCGGTGCTCGATGAACTCGCGATGGACGAGTGCGGTGAAGGCCTTCATCGGGCGGTCTCCGGGTTCGCCGTTGGCCGTTGCATCAGGGCAACGAACAGATCGGACAGGGTTGGTGTGGACAGGGCGCCAAGTGGATCGAGCTGGGCGCGATCCACGCCGTCAAAGATCAGCACGGTCTGACCGAAGCGGGTTTCCTCAAAGACAGGCTTTAGGGCCCGCGCGGCCCCCAGATGGGCTGGATCGGTGATGACCAGTTGGGTGAACTTGTCGTTCACGGTCTCCATCTGCATGTGCAGGATCAGATCGCCATCGCGAATGAACATGATGTCGGAGAGCATGAACTCAATCTCGTCCACCTGATGGGTGGTGATGAGCAGGGTGCGCTCTTCGGTCATGTAGTCTTCGAGCAGGCGGCGATAGAAGCGCTTGCGATAGGTGATATCCAGACCCAGCGTGGGTTCATCGAGCACCAGCAGCTTGGCGTCGATCGCCATGACCACCGCAAGATGCAGCTGGGCCATCATGCCCTTGGAGAGGTGCTTGACCTTCATTTCAGGCCGAATATCGGTGCCCTCAAGGAAGCTGTGCGCCTTTTCCTGACTGAAATTGGGGTGAATATTGTTGAGTAGTGCGAACAGCTCACGCACCCTGAGGAAACGCGGCAGGCTGGCGACGTCAGAAATGAAGGCGACGTTTTCCATCAGCTTGGCGCGCTGGGCAAAGGGGTCTTCGCCCAGAACCCGAATGGTGCCTTCGCAATTGGTCAGGCCCAGCATGGCGTTGAGCGCGGTGGTCTTGCCGGCGCCGTTATGGCCGATCAGGCCATAGATACGCCCGGCTGGAATATCGAAGTCCAGCCCGTGCAGGACTTCTTTTTGCCAAAGCTCTTGCGCAGCCCCCGCGCAGAAACGATGGACTGACCGGGCTCAGCCGGTGTCGCGAGGGAAAGCTCATTCATGGTTTTGCCCCTGGTCGATGGTGGATTGTGAAAGCAATTGCTTGAGATCGAGATCAAGCGCCTTGATCTGGGCGGCGATGCGCGGCCAGTCCTGTTTGAGGAACTTGTCACGCTCATGCGTGAGCAGTTCGGCGCGTGCGCCCATTTTTACGAACATCCCCAGTCCCCTGCGTTTTTCGACCACACCGATATCGACCAAAGCCTCAAAGGCCTTGGTGACCGTCAGCGGATTGACCGAGAGATCAGCGGCAATCTGGCGAACCGAGGGCAGAGCCTCGCCTTCGGCCACGCTGCCGCGCAGGATCATCTCGGCGAGCCGCTGCCGGATCTGAACGAAGATCGGCTGGCTGGTGTGAAAGTCATCCATGTGTTTTGCCTATCTAGTGTGCTACACATCTAACACACCATTACGGCGCGTCAACAGGAAATTTTCGGCTTGCCGTCTGCGCTGCCAAACACTATCCAATACAATACCAATTGGAGACCAGTTATGAGCAAGCACCCGTTCAAGATCGAGATCTGCGTCGAAGGCACTGACGGGCTGATTGCCGCACAAAATGGGGGCGCCGACCGGGCAGAATTGTGCGCCAGCCTGTTCGAAGGCGGCCTGACGCCCAGCCTGGGCGTTATCCGCGAGGCTGTGCGTGTGGGCACGATCCCGTTCCACGTCATCATCCGCCCGCGCGGCGGCGACTTTCTCTATTCCGAGGTCGAGTTCAACGCGATGCTCGCCGACATCAAGGCGATCCGCGATATGGGCGATGTCGCCGGTGTGGTGATTGGTTGCCTGACAACCGATGGCAGCATTGACGAGACGCGCACCAAGGCACTGGTCGAAGCTGCCCGCCCCATGAAGGTCACCTGCCACCGCGCCTTTGACATGACCCGCGACTATCGCGTGGCGCTCGAGGCCCTGATCCGCTGTGGCGTTGATCGCGTGCTCACCAGCGGACAGCGCGACACGGCTGTCGAGGGCAGCGCAATCCTAAAGGACGTCATGGCAATTGCCGATGGCCGGGTTGTCATCATGGCCTGTGGTGAGCTTGATGCGAACAATATTGCCCAAGTGCGCCGCGATACCGGCGTGGATGAAATGCACTTCGCCGCGCCCAAGACGCTCAAGAGCGCCATGGCATTCCGCAACCCGCATGTGGGCATGGGCGGCACTGCCATTGAGCGCGAATACGAGATTACCGTGACCGACACCGAGGCTGTGCGCGCCACCATTGCCGCGGCCAATGCAGCGCTGTGAAAGCCCAGAGGCCGCCTGCCTGTGACATTGGCGGCCTTTTTTCTTTTGCCCCGGGGCGCTAGAAGCTGGGCCCATGGCCCGCTCCTTTCTGTTTGCCCAAGATGATGCCGATAGTGCCACGACGCGTCTGATCACGACGGCGGCGCAGGTGACGGGTTTCATGAAGGGCGAACCCGGCGCGGCGCGCCCTGGCTGGTATCGGGCTGGCGGCGACAATGCCGATTTCATGGCACAGCTCTATCAGGCGCTGGCCACGACCTATCCAGCCGCCGGCCCCGCCTTCTGGGCCGTGCGACTATGGACCAATCTGATCTGGCAGCCGGCCTATCTGGCGGTGATCGGCACCCATATTCACAACGCCCTGCCCGATCTGGACAGTCTGAGCCAGCAGCGGCGCGGCATTTATGTCGATGGCTACCGGCTGGTACCGGGCGCCCAGAGTCAGGGTGATGTGGCAGCACGGATCGAGCGTGCCAGCGGCCAGCTCAAGGTGATGAGCGCGCGCTTGCACCAAGAGGTGAATGCCGTGGCCAAGCTGCGCCCCCTGCCCGCGCAACGCCTGCTGGCTGACCGTATGCTCAGCCTGATGGTGTGGCTGCGTAGCCGCCAACCCACACTGTCAGTCGACACGGTCGTGGCCTATAGTGAGGCCTGGATGGCGGCGTTGGGATTGAGTGGTCAGGGTCAGCTGGAAACAGTGCGCGCGCCCGATGGACGCGCGTTGCTGATCGTCAAGCGCAAGGGCTGTTGCCTGGATTATCTGATCGACCCGACAAGGCTGTGTGCCAGCTGCCCCAAGCAGGACAACGCCCTGCGCGTGGCCCGGCAAAGCGCCAATGCGCTGGCCGAGCTGGACTAATCGAATTGCTCGTCGGGATAGACGCCCCAGAGCTCTTCCTGGCGCACATAGCCCGAATAGCTGGTGGAACGCTTGCTGGGGTCCTGGGAGGTCGCGGTGACATCGCACCAGACGCCGTCACACTGCTTGATGATCACCTTGAACCCTGCACCCAGCCGCGCCCGCGTGGTGGCCGAGATCGGACTGATCGGCGCGCAGCACGACCTCGCCATTGGCCATGAGCGGCGCAGCATAGCCGGCGCGTGTGCCCTGCAGCAGGTTCTGATGCACCCAGCCTTCGGCGCCATCGACATCGCGGATTTTGCGCCAGGTGTCGAATTCCTGGATGATTTCGACCGGAATGACCGATTTGAGATAGGTCCAGGAGACCTCATATTTGGTGCCGGGGCCGACGCGGACATTGATCGGGTCCGAGCGCGTGCTGGCAAAGCGCGGCAAGGGCAGGCCGCTGGGATTGCCCGACTGCGCAAGGGCAGGGGGCACCAGAGTCAGCAGTGCCAGCAGCAGCCAGACGATGGTGCGGACAGAGAGCTTGAAATGGCGGACAAGGCCGCCATGTAGGGGCTGGTCAAACATGGCTTTGCAGATGAAAAGGAATTACCTTATCACTAGCCCATGATCCTTAATGGTCGCTGAAGGGTGGCGTTTTCCACACCTCGCGCCCGCAAACCGGAACCTCATGGCCAGTCAGAAACCCAAAATTCTGGTGACTCGACGTCTGCCCGAGAGCATCGAGTCCCGCATGGCGACCCTGTTCGAAACAGACATTAATGATGGCGACATCACCCTGACCAGCGATGACATCATCGCCGGGCTTGAGGGCAAGGATGTGCTGGTCTGTTCGATCACCGATACCATTGATGCGGCGTTGATTGCCCGCCTGCCCCAGAGCGTGCGGCTGATCGCCCAGTTCGGCAATGGCATCGACAATATCGATGTCGAGGCGGCCTGGGCTGCCGGGCTGACCGTGACCAACACCCCATCAGTTCTGACCGAAGACACCGCCGATATGGCCATGGTGCTGATGCTGGCGCTGCCCCGTCGGCTGGTGGAAGGCACGCAGATGCTAGTGCGTGACGGAGTGTGGGCCGGCTGGTCGCCGACCTCGATGCTGGGGCATCGGCTACGGGGCAAGGCGCTGGGCATTGTCGGCATGGGCCGCATTGGCACCGCCGTGGCGCAACGCGCCAAGGCGTTCGGGCTCAACATTCACTACTATTCACGCAATCGTCGGCCACCAGCGATCGAAGACCCGCTCGAGGCCACCTACTGGCACGATCTGGACAGCATGATTGCGGCGGTCGACATTGTCTCGCTGCACACGCCCCATACGCGCGAAACCTTCCATCTGCTCTCGGCCAAACGGCTGGCGGGGATGAAGCCTGGCAGCTTCGTGGTCAATGTCAGCCGACCCGAACTGATTGATGAGACCGCGCTGGTGGCCGAGATCGAATCCGGCCATCTCAGCGGTGCCGCGCTCGATGTGTTCGAGAACAAGAACGGTATCAATCCGCGCCTGCTGGCGCTGGCCGAGCAGAACAAGGTGGTGCTCACCGCCCACATGGCCTCGGCAACGCTGGAAGCCCGGGTGGAGATGGGTGAAACGGTCATCGTCAATATTCGCGCCTTCATGGATGGCCATCAGCCGCCGCATCGCGTGTTGCCCGAAGGTGGTCGCGGCACGCTGAGCTAGCGGTCGCTGCGCCGATAACCGTGATTGCAATCGATTGCGTTGGCGCTTGCCAGCGCTGTCGTTTCCCGCCAAAACCGAGAGTGACCGCCCCGTCTGGAGGATGGACGCTGCGGTCGCGTGCGTATTGTCAGGTGAGGAGACCCCCAATGGTATCGTCTGGAACGCTGGCGCGGATTGTCCGCGCGGTTGTGGTAAGCGGCCTTATGGTGGCCGGTGCGGGGGCGCAGGAGCTTACCGAGTCCCCGATCGTGCAGGACGGCAATGCGCTGCTGCTTGGTGCGGTCGAGCACGATCTGACCCTGCCCCTGCCCGACTGGCTGTCGCCCGCGGAGCGGCTGAGCGGCAATGTGATCGATCAGGTGGTGGCCAGCTATCGGGCGGATGCCAGTCAGGCGCTGCTGGAAATCTACCCCAAGGGCGAGAGCGAAGCCGACTGGCGCACGCTTTATGGCGCGCGCATTACGCTGCAGGCCGATCGCCCGCTCAACGATTATCGCAGCGCGGTAATGTACGGGTACAGCCAGAGCTGCAAGCCCGAGCTGACGGGCTTTTTCAAGTTTGGCGAGGATGACGGCGATGCGCTGGCGCCGCTGGGCTTTGTGTGTGGCGCCTATCTCGACAATTTGAAGAGCTATGCCGGTCAGGGCGAAGTGATGGTGATGAGCTTTCACAAGACGGCAAAAGGCTCGGCCATTGTCTATCAGGAATGGCGCGGCCGGGCGTTCGATCCGTCCGACCCCAAGACCTGGCCAGTGGAAGCCAATGTGCTCCAGACGCGGGCCGAACAGCTTAAATCGGGGGCGGCACTGGCGCTGGCGGATTGACGGGAGCGCGGCGAGGGCATAATTGGCCGCAATGAGCAAAGACAACAAAGCTAATGGCCCGACCCAGCGTTCGCTGCGCGTGGGCGAACTGGTCCGCCACGCCCTGGCTGCCATGTTTGCCCGTGGCGACGTCGAGGATGACGCCCTGCGCGGCGCGGTGATCACCGTGCCCGAGGTCCGCATGAGCCCCGATCTCAAGCTGGCCAACGCCTATATCATGCCGCTGGGCGGCCAGCACGCCGAAGAAATCGTGGCGGCGCTGAACCGTCATCGCAAGTTTGTGCGCGGCCGCGTGGCGCCACAGATCAACATGAAGTTCGCGCCTGAAGTGCGGTTTCATGTCGATGACACCTTCGAGGAAGCCAGCCGCATCGATGCGCTGCTGCGCTCGGAGAAGGTGCAGCGCGACCTCGACGAAGATGATGGCGAGACCGATTGAGCGCCCCCAAACGCGTCAAACGCGCGATCTCCGGCTGGGTGGTTCTCAACAAGCCCTATGACATGACCTCCACCCAGGCGGTGGGCAAGGTGCGCTGGCTGTTCAGTGCAGCCAAGGCGGGTCATGCCGGCACGCTTGATCCGCTGGCAACGGGCATTCTGCCCATTGCACTGGGCGAAGCGACCAAGGCCGTGCCGCAGGTGCAGGATGGCACCAAGGTCTATCGCTTTGCCATTGCCTGGGGCAGCGCCACCACCACCGATGACACTGAAGGCAGCGTGATCGCCACTTCCGAAGTGCGTCCCGACCGGGATGCGCTCGAAGCCGTGCTGCCGCAATTTACCGGGACGATCATGCAGCGCCCGCCGATCTTTTCGGCGCTCAAGATCGATGGCGAACGCGCCTATGATCTGGCCCGCGCCGGTGAACAGGTCGATCTGCCACCGCGCGAAATCGATGTCGATGCGATACGGCTGATCGAGCATGACAGCACGCAGGCCATTCTTGAGGTGAGCTGCGGCAAGGGCACTTATGTGCGCTCGCTGGCGCGCGATATAGCCGAAGTACTGGGCACGCGCGGCCATGTCAGCATGCTGCATCGCGCCGCTGTGGGACCGTTCACCGATGCGGACGCCGTCACCATTGAGCAGCTTGAAGCGCTCGAAGGGGAGGCCCGTGATGGCCTGCTCAAGCCGGTCTGGTCAGGCTTTGGCGATCTGCCCGAAGTGCGCCTGGACGCGTTGCAGGCAAATTCGGTGCGGCACGGCAATAATGTGCTGCTGACCGGCGCCGGTGCGCCGATTACGCTGGATGAATGCTGGGCCAGTTTCAAGGGCGAGGTGCTGGCGACCGGCTGGGTCGAATTTGGCCAGTTCCGCCCCAAACGGGTGTTCAACTGACAGGCAAAAGGCGGGGTTTTGGCCCCGCCTTTTTATTGGGTCTTCTAGATGAAGAAGACGATGATGATGATCAGCCAGATCGGCACGCCGAGCAGCCAGAGTCCAAGACCTCGAAACATCTGATTTCCTTTCCTTAGAAGCGGCGGAACACGTCAGCGAAGACGCTGTTATTGTCGCGGTGGTTGCCACCCTTCTGGGCAGCCCAGAAGGCACCAATGGCCGAGATCAGCAGCGATGCAGCCAGCAGGAATGCACCGATGATGGTGGTGTTGCGGGCAATGCGGGCGGCTTCCACGGCATCCTGGCGAGCCGCTTCAACATTGGCGATGGCCTGATCGACACGCGCCTGAGCCTCTTCCGGGGCAATGCGGGTGTTGGCTGCCACGACATTGGCCAGATAGGTGCGGTCAGCATCGGCAACCGTGCCATCATTCAGAGCGGCCTGCGTGAAGATGCGGCCGGCTTCGGCACGGGCTTGATCAGCTTCAACCGGCTGGCTGGAGCGGAACATGGTGTCGATGAAGTAGGCATTGGGGTCGACCGCGTCAGCGGTGCCTTCGGCGACATTGGAAGCAGCAGTGGTTGCTGTTGCCGCAACATTGCCGACGGTGGAGGCTGCAGCGCCAATACCGCCAACGGCGATAATTGTGCCCAGAACAGCCGCACCGGCCCAGACCAGAAGACCATGGGCGCCATCGCGCACATCGCTTTCGTCTTCATTGGCATCAAAGTGACGACGGCGCAGACGGCCGGTCAGATATCCGCCAGCCATGAAGCTGGAGATCTGAACCCAGAGGAACCAGCTGGCAGCAACAATGCCGACAAACAGCGGGTTGGCACCGGTGCCATAACCAAAGTCGAGGAAGTTCAGACCAACAGCCGAGCCGAAGCTGATCAGCACCAGGCTGATGGCCGAAGCCAGCACGATGCCGGCAATGATAGCGGGCCAATCGACATAGCTGGACTGGTCGCGCTCGGAAGTGGTGGATCTCGATAACGGCGACGCCCGCGGGCGCATCAATGCTCATTGTGGCAGCTCCTGAAAAAGTGGTGGTTGCACTGGCCTGAAAAAGGCTCAGGCGAGACCGATGAACGACAGGATTGCCATGACGACGACGACGAGACCGACGAGATAAATGATCGAGTTCATTGTGATTGCCTTGTTTGTTGACGCAGGTGTCCCATCAACAGAACGTGAGCCGAATTCGTTCCAAGCGTGCCCAAGATATGTTCAGAACATGGCATGCGAAAAGGGCGGGGATTGCTCCCCGCCCTGCATGATTTTTCTTTTATTACAGTCGGTTACAGGCCGTCGGTGACGACAGTGGTAAAGGCGCCTTCTGGCTCGGCCGTGATGATCGACTGATCGAGCAGCGCCTTGACCGTGCGCTCATAGGTGGCCATGTCCAGTGCTGGATCGGTAGCGTCGACCAGCTTGGACACTTCGCCAACCATGTAGAGCTGGTGCGCCAGTTCGGCACCGCCGGTGTCATCGCTGTCAACAACGATCTGGGCGGCTTCTTCAGGGTTCTCCAGCGCGTATTCCCAGCCCATCATCGAAGCTTTGACGAAGCGGGTATAGGCGTCGACCTTGGCTGGATCTTCGAGCGTGTCTTCCATGACATAGAGACCGTCTTCGAGCAGGTCATTGCCCATATCGGTGTAGTTGAAAATGGTCAGATTGTCGGGGCCATAGCCGGCATCGAGCGCCTGACCATATTCGTTGTAGGTCATGACCGAGATGCAGTCGGCCTGGCCCTGGATCATGGGCTGGATGTCGAAGCTCTGCTGCAGCACGGTGACGTCGCCGCCTTCGGCCGTGTCCAGACCCAGCTTGTTCATCCAGGCAAAGAATGGATATTCATTGCCGAAGAACCACACACCGAGCGTGTGACCGGGGAAATCGGCTTCGGAGGTGATGCCGGTTTCGGTGGGGCAGATCATCATCAGGCCCGAACGCTTGAACGGCTGGGCAATATTGACCAGAGCCACACCCTTTTCACGGGCAGCCAAGGCGCCGCCCATCCAGTCGACGATGATGTCAGCGCCGCCGCCGGCGATCACCTGTTCGGGGGCCACGTTGGGGCCGCCGGGTGCGATGGTGATGTCCAGATCAGCATCGCTGTAAAAGCCCTTTTCCTTGGCTACGATATAGCCAGCGAACTGTGCCTGAGTGACCCATTTCAGCTGCAAGGTGAGCTGATCGGCGGCCTGCGCGGATGCTGCTGTCAGCAAAGTGCGCTGGCGGTCAGTCCCAATAGAAGTTTCTTCATAGTGCGTTCCCTTACACTGTTACGCCCGTCCACCACGGACAGACGGATGCCAGAAAGTGACAGCTCTCTCGATGAGAGCGATCACCCCGTAAAAGGCAGAACCAGCCACCGCCGCCACGGCGATTTCTGCCCAGACCAAGTCGATATTGAGCCTACCGACTTCGGTTGAAATTCGGAAACCCATTCCCACGATGGGCGTCCCGAAGAACTCCGCGACAATCGCGCCGATCAAGGCCAGTGTGGAATTGATCTTGAGCGCGTTGAATATGAATGGCGCCGCTGCGGGCAGCCGTAACTTGAAGAGTGTCTGCCAGTAGCTGGCCGCATAGGTGCGCATCAGGTCGCGCTCGATCTCGGAGGCCTGGCTCAGTCCGGCGACCGTATTGACCAGCATGGGGAAGAACGTCATCGCGACAACCACCGCTGCCTTGGATGGCCAGTCAAAGCCGAACCACATCACCATGATCGGGGCGATGCCGATAATGGGCAGGGCCGAGACGAAATTGCCGATCGGCAGCAGGCCGCGTTTGAGGAAGGGCGACCGGTCGACCAGAATGGCCACCACAAAACCGGCACCACAGCCCATGGCATAGCCGGCCAGGACCGACTTCATGAAGGTCTGCTGGAAGTCGGCGATCAGGGTGGGCACCGAGTCGATCAGGCGGGCCCAGATCTGGCTGGGCGCGGGCAGCAGCACCTGGGGCACATTGGCGCCACGGGTGACGACTTCCCAGACAAACAGCAGCGCCAGACCAAACACGATGGGGATCAGCAGGCCAAAGCCGGTTTCGGGCATTTCGCCGAGGCGAATGGCCTGCGACAGGCGTTCGGCAGACAGCCAGGCAAAGCCCCAAAAACCGAGCAGACCAAGCCAGAAGAAGGCGGGCGCGGTCTCATAGAGCGGCAAGGTCGCCAGCAGGGCAATCGCCCCCAGCAAGGCCAGCAACGCATCAACCCAGAAGGGGAGGGGCAGGCGGAAGCGGATCAGGGTCAGCGCACCTGCGGCGGCAAAGGCCAGGAACAGCACGGGTGCGGCGCCGTCGAGGACAGCGAGCAGCAATGTTGCGACGCTGACCAGACCCGAAATCATGGCGAGAAGAGTTTGTAGCCGGCTCATGTCTGGGCCCCCATGGCGCGGTTGGCGACCCGTTCGGCACTGCCCACGGCAATGACCAGAACAGCGGCCAGTGCTGCGGCAATAAACAGCGCCGCCCACATCTGGATGGTCTGGCCGTTATAAGAGCCGGTGAGCAGACGCACACCCAGCCCGCCACCGGCATTGTTGGAGAGTTCGCCAACCACCGCACCGATCAGGGAGATGGCGATACCCACCTTCATGGAGGCAAACAGAAAGGGCACCGAAGCGGGCCAGCGCAGCTTGGAAAACCTGCCAGGCAGTCGCATTGTAGGTGCGCATCAGGTCGAGCTGGATACCCTCTGGGGTGCGCAGGCCCTTGACCATGCCCACCACGACCGGGAAAAACTGAGATACATCGAGATCAGCGCCTTGGGTACCAGACCGGTGACCCCGATGGCGCCCAGCCCGACCACCACCATGGGGGCAACTGCCAGAATTGGCACGGTCTGGCTGGCAATGATCCAGGGCATGAGCGAGCGTTCCGAGGCGTCATTGTGCACGATGACCACCGCCAGTCCGACGCCCAGCAACGTGCCCAGCGCAAAGCCGAGCAGGGTCGAAGACAGCGTGATGGAGGCGTGATAGGCCAGCGAACGCTTTGAGGTGATATCGGTGCCGATGGTGGCGTTCCAGATTTCACCAAACACCTGATTGGGCACCGGCAGCAGTGGCTTGGCCTGGCTCCAGGTCTGGCCGACAAATTCGATGAACGACGTTTCCAGCCCCGCGCGCTCATTAAGCCGCTCCTGCCAGGGGGCATTCATGGGAATGGCGGCGGCGTACCAGATGACCAATATGGCCGCCAGCACGATCAGGATGGGCAGGGTTTTACCGTTCATGAGCCGGGTCACGCGCTATTCCTCATAGGAGTGGCCGGCGCGCAGGCCTTCGCGCACCCGATGGGCAATGGCGAGAAATTCTGGCGTTTCGCGAATGTCGAGCGGACGCTCGTGCGGCAGCGGGCTGTCGATCACGTCGATCACCCGACCGGGGCGCGGGGACATGACCACGATCTTGGTCGACAGATACACGGCCTCGGGAATGGAGTGGGTGACAAAGCAGATGGTTTTCTGCGTGCGCGCCCACAATTTGAGCAGCTCGGAATTGAGGTGGTCGCGGACGATTTCGTCCAGCGCGCCAAAGGGCTCGTCCATCAGCAGCAGATCGGCGTCAAAGGCCAGGGCGCGGGCTATCGAGGCGCGCTGCTGCATGCCACCGGAGAGCTGCCAGGGGTATTTCTGTTCAAAGCCGGCCAGGTTCACCAGTTCCATGGTGCGGGCGATGCGCTCCGACTGCTGGGCTGCCGAGTGGCCCATGATTTCGAGAGGCAGGGCAATGTTCTTGGCGATGGTGCGCCAGGGATAGAGCGCTGGCGCCTGAAACACATAGCCATAGGCGCGGTTCTGCCGCGCCTCTGCAGGGGTCAGACCATTAATGGTCAGCGTCCCCGATGTGGGCTGTTCGAGATCGGCAATGGTACGCAAGAACGTGGTCTTGCCGCAGCCCGATGGGCCGATAAAGGAGACGAACTCGCCCTTGGCAATATCGAGATTGACGTCGCTGAGCGCGATGACGTCTCCGTCACCGGTCGGAAAGGTCAGGCCGAGATTTTTGGCCGAAACGACGATGGGCTTGTTCATATCTGCGCTCGTTTGTTCTTGACCGATAGCGTTGCCGTATCGGGCCGCTGTTGCCGCGGGGTGACTTGTCTATCGGTGCAGGTCTGCACGTCGTGCTGCGTCGTCAGGGCTGTCTGGTATTGCCCTTGCATGTCTTGTGCCAAGTCTCGCATGTCTCGTGCCAGATGCATGTTACCCGAACAGATCATGAGGCAAGCTCGCTCAATCCGGCGATTTGGCGCGCCAGCGGGACGATGTGGCGCTGCAAGAGCGGCGCGAGAGGCATGCGTTGGGGATGATCGAGGTCAAGCCAGGCCAATTCGGCGATTTCGGCGGCCGCCCTGGGCGTCTCGGTTGTCCTGGCTGAAAAGATATGGGCCAGAACCTGCATGCCCGGCTCGTTGGCCGCGGGCGCTGAGTAGGTCCCCAGCGCCGCCACTGCCGAAGGGGCAAGCGTTATGGCTATTTCTTCGGCAATCTCGCGCCGGAGCGCCATTTCTGGCGTTTCGCCGGCGTCGATCTTGCCGCCCGGCTGCTGGAACAGGGCACTGCCGTGCTTGCGCACGACCAGCATGCGCTGGTCAGCCCCCAGAATGATGGCGGCTGCTATGGTGATCTGTCCTGCAGCCGACGCCATCAAACCCCCGAAGCCGGAATACCCGACCGCTCTACCTTGCGCGGTGCGACGAGCTCTTTCCACTGGCTGAGCGCGCGGTTCACAGGGTTCTTGGCCTCGCGACCGACAAATTTGCCGTGACCGGGCTCGTGATGCATCTCGTTTTCGATTACCGCGACCTTGCCACGGGTCAGCACGAACCGCGGCAGGCCAGTCAATTCGAAGCCTTCGAACACATTGTAGTCGATCGCCGACTGCTGGGTCGCGGCCGAGACGGTCTTCTTGCGGGCGGGATCCCAGACGATCAGATCGGCATCAGCGCCGACCAGTACCGCACCCTTTTTGGGGTAGAGGTTGAGGATCTTGGCGATGTTGGTCGAGGTAACGGCGACGAATTCGTTCATGGTCAGCCGGCCGGTATTGACGCCGCGGCTCCACAACACGGCCAGGCGATCTTCGAGGCCACCGGTGCCGTTGGGGATCTTGGAAAAATCGCCAATGCCGTTGCGCTTCTGTTCGGTGGTAAAGGCACAGTGATCGGTGGCGACCACAGAGAGCGAGCCCGACTGCAGGCCGGCCCACAGCGAATCCTGATGCATTTTGTTGCGGAAAGGTGGTGACATCACCCGGCGCGCCGCGTGATCCCAATCGGGATTGGCGTATTCGCTATCGTCAAGCGTGAGATGCTGCACCAGCGGCTCGCCATAAACGCGCATGCCCTTCTGGCGGGCGCGGCGGATGGCTTCATGTGCCTGTTCGCTCGAGACATGCACCACATAAAGCGGCACGCCCGCCATATCGGCAATCATGATGGCGCGGTTGGTGGCTTCGCCCTCAACTTCGGGCGGGCGCGAATAGGCGTGCGCTTCGGGGCCGTTATTGCCCTCGGCAAGCAGCTTTGCCGTCATCGCCGCAACGACATCGCCGTTTTCGGCATGCACCAGTGGCAGCGCGCCCAGCTCGGCGCAGCGGCCAAACGAGGCGAACAGCTCGTCATCATTGACCATCAGCGCACCCTTATAGGCCAGGAAGTGCTTGAAGCTGGTGATGCCGCGTTTGACGACGTCGTCCATTTCGCGCCAGACCTGCTCGTCCCACCAGGTGATGGCCATGTGGAAGGAATAGTCCGCAGACGCCTTGCCGGACTTGTTGTCCCACATCTGCAGCGCTTCGAGCAGGCTCTGGCCGGGGCTGGGCAGGCAGAAATCAACCACCATGGTGGTGCCGCCTGCCAGACCCGCGCGGGTGCCGGATTCAAAATCATCGGCCGAATAGGTGCCCATGAAGGGCATTTCGAGATGGGTGTGGGGGTCAATGCCGCCGGGCATGATGTAGCAGCCGGTGGCATCGAGTGTTTCATCGCCGCTCAGACTGGGCCCGATCTCGACAATGACATCGCCCTCGATCTTGACGTCTGCCTTGTAGGTCAGGTCCGCGGTCACGACGGTGCCGTTCTTGATGACTTTGCTCATGGTTGTGTCCCTTGAATATTGGGGGCGCACTCCACCTGCCCTCGCCCCTCTGGGGAGAGGGTGGCCGGAGCGCAGCGGAGGTCGGGTGAGGGGTTGCCGTTCAGGACCGAAACAATCGCGTGCCAGCAACCGTCCCGGTTGCCCAACAGTTCGTTGTTCCAGAAGCGTAGAACGCCATAGCCATGGTCGTTCGAATAATGGGTACGTGCTGCGTCCTGATTGCTGTCAGCATGCTGGCCGCCATCGAGTTCAATGAGCAGCATGGCCTGCCGACAGGCAAAGTCGGCGACATAGGGTCCGATAGGATGCTGACGCACGAATTTGTGGTTGTCGATTTGCCGATTGCGCAGCATTTGCCAGAGGCGATGCTCGGCTTCAGTCTGGTTTCTGCGCAGTGATCGTGCTCGGGATATAGCAGGCCTGGAGGGTTTTGCGCCCTCTCCCGCCGCTGCGCGGCGACCTCTCCCCGAAGGGGCGAGGTAAGATCAGCTCTTTCCTCGCCCGTCACCATCACTCAACGATCTCCGCCGTTTCGACCACGGCGTGGAACAGCACGTCGGCGCCGGCGGTGGCCCATTCCTGGGAGATGTCTTCGGCCTCGTTGTGGCTGAGCCCGCCAACGCAGGGGCACATCACCATGGTGGAGGGAGCAACCTTGTTGGCCCAGCAGGCGTCGTGGCCAGCCCCCGAGATGATGTCCATATGGCTGTAGCCGAGCTTTTCGGCGGCCGAGCGGACGCGGCTGACCAGGGTGGGGTCGAATTCGACGGGGTCGAAATGGCCCACCGCCTCGACCGAACAGCCAACGCCCAGGGCATCGGCGATCTGTGCGGCCTGGGTTTCGATCTGCTCACGCATATTGGTGAGCTTGTCGAGATCTGGGCTGCGGATATCGACGGTGAAAACCACCGTGCCGGGCAGCACATTGCGCGAATTGGGCGAGAACTTCATCTGACCCACGCCACCCACAGCGCCTGGCTGATGATCCATGGCAACGGCCTGGACCATTTCGAGGATACGGGCCATGGCCAGACCGGCATTGACGCGCATGGCCATAGGCGTGGAGCCCGTATGGGCTTCTTTGCCGGTCAGGGTGAATTCGAGCCACCACAGGCCCTGGCCGTGGGTAACTACGCCAATTTTCTTGTTCTCGGCTTCGAGAATGGGGCCCTGCTCAATGTGGTATTCGAGATAGGCGTGCATCTTGCGGGCGCCGACTTCCTCGTCGCCACGCCAGCCGATACGGACCAGCTCATCGCCATAGCTCAGGCCTTCCTGATCGGTACGGCCATAGGCGTATTCCTGGCTGTGCACGCCGGCGAACACCCCCGAGGCCATCATGGCAGGGGCGAAGCGGGCGCCCTCCTCATTGGCCCAGTTGGTGACCACGATGGGATGTTTGGTCTTGATGCCCAGATCATTCATCGAGCGAACGATTTCGAGCGCGGCCAGAACACCGAGCACGCCATCATATTTGCCGCCGGTAGGCTGGGTATCGAGATGGCTGCCGACATAGACCGGCAGCGCATCGGGATCGGTACCCGGACGGGTCATGAACATGGACCCCATCTGGTCCACGCCCATGGTCAGGCCGGCCTCGTCGCACCAGCGCTTGAACAGGTGACGGCCTTCGCTGTCTTCGTCCGTCAGGGTCTGGCGGTTATTGCCCCCGGCGATGCCGGGGCCAATCTTGGCCATTTCCATCAGGCTGTCCCAGAGGCGGTCGCCATTGATGCGAAGGTTTTCTCCTGGGGCCGACATGGCGCACTCCTATTTGACGCTGGGGAAGCTGAATTCGGCACCGCCCTTGATGCCGGCGGGCCAGCGGGTGGTGACGGTCTTGAGGCGGGTATAGAAGTGCACGCCCTCGGGTCCGTAGATGGAATGATCGCCAAACAGGCTGCGCTTCCAGCCGCCAAAGGAATGGTAGGCCACGGGCACGGGAATGGGGACGTTGATGCCCACCATGCCCACTTCGATCTTGTCGGCGAACTCGCGGGCGGCGTCGCCGTCGCGGGTGAAGATGGCGGTGCCATTGCCGTATTCGTGCTCATTGATGAGCTTGACGGCTTCGGCATAGTCATTGGCGCGGACCACCGAGAGGACGGGACCAAAGATCTCTTCCTTGTAGATGGTCATGTCGGCGGTGACATTGTCGAACAGCGTGCCGCCGACATAGTAGCCGTTTTCATAGCCCTGCAGGCTGAAGCCGCGACCGTCAACGACGAGCTCGGCGCCCTGTTCGACGCCGGAATCGATATAGCCGACGATCTTGTCGCGATGCATCTTGGTGACCACCGGACCCATTTCGGCGTCCTTGTCGGTGGCCGGGCCGATTTTGAGGCTTTCCACGCGTGGCTTGAGCTTGGCGACCAGCGCATCAGCGGTTTCCTTGCCCACCGGCACAGCCACCGAAATGGCCATGCAGCGTTCGCCGGCCGAGCCATAACCGGCGCCCATCAGGGCATCGGCGACCTGATCGAGGTCGGCATCGGGCAGGATCACCATGTGGTTCTTGGCGCCGCCCAGAGCCTGGACGCGCTTACCGGCCTTGACGCCGCGCTGATAGACATATTCGGCAATCGGGGTGGAGCCGACAAAGCTGACAGCCTTGATATCGGGGTGGTCGAGAATGCCGTCGACCATTTCCTTGTCGCCATGGACGACATTGAGAATGCCTTCGGGCAGCCCCGCTTCCATGAACAGGTTCCAGGCCAGCATGGAGGCTGAAGGATCGCGTTCGGAAGGTTTGAGGATGAAGGCATTGCCGCAGGCGATGGCGGCCGGATACATCCACATCGGCACCATGGCCGGGAAGTTGAAGGGCGTCACACCGGCAACAACACCCAGCGGCTGGCGATCGGAATAACTGTCGATCGAGGGCCCCACATTGCGGGAAAACTCGCCCTTGAGCAGTTGCGGGATACCGCAGGCAAAATCGACGCAATCAATGCCGCGGGCCACTTCGCCCAGCGCATCATCATGCACCTTGCCATGCTCGCGCGAGATTTCGCGGGCCATGTCGTCGGCATATTGATCAAGCAGCGCCTTGAACTTGAACATGACGCGGGCGCGCTTCATGGGCGGAGTATTGCCCCAGGCGACCTGCGCGGCCTTGGCATTGGCCACGGCGTCGTTGAGTTCGCTCATGGTCGAGAGCGGCAGCTCGGCGGAAACTTCGCCGGTGGCGGGGTTGAAGACCGGCACACGGCGACCGGTCGAGACGTAGCGTTTGCCGGCGACGGCGTTTTCAATAATGTTCATCAGTCGATGCTCCGCAGGGCTGTCCGTACGCCGTCGATCAGTTCACCGATCTGGCTTTCGGAAATGATCAGCGGCGGGCTCATCGCAATGATGTCACCCGTGGTGCGGACCAGGACGCCGTCCTCATAGCATTTGAGGAAGGCCGAGAAGGCGCGCTTGGTGGGCGCACCGGCAATGGGGTCAAGCTCAACGGCGCCGACCAGACCGATATTGCGAATGTCGATGACATGCGGCTCGCCCTTGAGCGAGTGCAGCGCATCCTGGAAGATCGGCGCCATCTCGGCGCCACGGGTGAGAAGCCCCTCTTCCTTGTAGGTTTCTAGCGTGGCCAGACCGGCGGCCGAAGCCATCGGATTGCCCGAATAGGTGTAGCCGTGGAAGAACTCGATCATGTGCTCGGGGCCCTGCATGAACGTGTCATGGATTTCGGCGGAGACCAGCACCGCGCCCATGGGGATGATGCCGTTGGTCAGGCCCTTGGCAGTGACCATGATGTCGGGCGTGACGCCATAATAGTCGGCGCCAAACGGGGTGCCCAGGCGACCAAAGCCGGTGATGACCTCATCAAAGATCAGCAGGATGCCGTGCTTCTTGGTGATTTCGCGCAGGCGCTTGAGATAGCCCATGGGCGGAATGAGCACGCCGGTGGAGCCGGCCACAGGCTCAACGATGACAGCCGCAATGGTGGAGGCATCATGTAATGTGACGATGCGCTCGAGCTCATCGGCCAACTCGGTGCCATATTCGGGCACGCCCTTGGAATAGGCGTTCTTGGCCAGGTTGTGGGTGTGGGGCATGTGATCGACGCCACCCAGCAGGCTGCCGAACATCTTGCGGTTGGTGACAATGCCACCGACCGAAATACCGCCGAAATTGACGCCGTGATAAGCGCGTTCGCGACCGATCAGACGGGAACGGGCGCCCTCGCCTTTGACCCGGTGATAGGCCAGGGCAACCTTGAGCGCGGTTTCCACCGACTCGGAGCCCGAATTGGTGAACAGCACGTGGTCGAGCCCTTCGGGGGCGATATCGACAATACGATTGGCCAGCTCGAATGCCTTGGGGTGACCCATCTGGAAGGCGGGGGCGTAATCAAGCTCGGCGGCCTGCTTGGCGATGGCCTCGACAATCTTGGGGCGGGCATGGCCAGCATTGACGCACCAAAGACCGGCCGTACCATCAAGTACCTGACGGCCATCGGAGGTGGTGTAGTGCATGTCCTTGGCCCCGACCAACATGCGCGGGGACTGCTTGAACTGTCGGTTGGATGTGAACGGCATCCAGAAGGCGCTCAGATCATTTGGCGCCACGGCGTTAGAATTGGACACGGCTGTATCGCTCCCCATAAATTCGGCCCGGTCACGATTGGCACTTGACGCGAGAGCGCAATGCTCTGAATTTTGACCAGTTGGAAAAAACTTAGCACTCCAAAACTTTCTCGCAAGGCGAAAAATGCCGCCGACCAAAATGAAAAGTGCCGATCCGACCCCCGCGCCCAAGCGCCAGCACAAGGCTGACGCCAAGACAGCGGCACATCCCCATGCCAAACCACGGCCGTTGACGCGCATTCAGCGCGAAAAACAGAATGTCATTCTGGAGGCAGCGCTGGAGGTGTTTTCCATGCATGGCTTCCGTGGCGCCACGATCGATCAGATCGCCGAGGTTGCCGGGATGAGCAAACCCAATCTGCTGTATTACTTCCCGCGCAAGGAAGAGATCCACCGCCGCCTGATCGCGGCACTGCTGGAAACCTGGCTGGCGCCGCTCAAGGAGATGGATGGCGCGGGCGACCCGTTCCCGGAAATCCGCTCCTATATCCGGCGCAAGCTGGAAATGGCGCGCGACTATCCGCGCGAAAGCCGGTTGTTTGCCAATGAGATGCTGCAGGGCGCGCCCCGCATCGTGGAAATGATCGAGGTGGATCTCAAATCTCTGGTCGATGAGAAGGCGCGGCTGCTGTCGCGCTGGATGGATCAGGGCAAGCTGGCCCGCACCGATCCCTACCATCTGATCTTTTCGATCTGGGCGACAACGCAGCACTATGCCGATTTCGACGTGCAGGTGCGCGCGGTGCTGGGGCCTGGTCGCAATGGCGAGGGGCGGTTCGAGGACGCTGCGCGCTATCTCGAACAATTGTTCCTGCATGGCCTGACACCTCGCCCCAAGAGCGCCTAGCGCGCCTGACTGAGGCCACAAGGAACGATCACGTCCGGTGCGGCATTGGTTTGCAGCACGAGGAGCGCGTTTTGATCTGGCTGACACAAATTCCCGCACTGACCGATTTGGTATTGCTGCTGCTGCGGCTGGTCGTGGGGCTGATGTTTGCCCTGTCAGGCTATTTCAAGCTCACCAAACCCGACCGGACACACAGCATGCGGCAGACGCTGACCTCGGCAGGCGTGCCCGCTGCCTTGGCGCGGCCGCTTTCGGTCATCGAAATGCTGGCTGGCGCATCGCTGTTAGTCGGCCTGTTGAGCGTACCGAGCGCGCTGGCCCTGCTCGGCATCAGCGTGGTTGCCTTTGCCACCGTGACATTGCCGAATGCCAAGGGGCATGGCATCCACAAACTGGAAAACCTGCTCTATGCGCCGGAAACACTTCTATCGGCCGCGCTGCTGGTGCTGATCGCCACTGGCGCCGGTGACTGGAGCCTTGATCGCCTGATTGTTGGATAGGATCAGAGGCTAGGCGCAGCGCAGATGCCAGTGATCGGCGCTGGCCGGGGAATCACCGGCAAACTGGAAAGCGCTGCCGGGCTGGGCCTTGGCGCGGTAAAGCGCGGTGTCGGCTGCGCCGAGCAAGGTTGAGGGCGGCAGGCCGCCGCTGCCGGCTGCTACAATGCCCAGACTGGCGCCGACCTTGACGTTGCGTCCACCGGTCAGTTCGATCGGCTGCTCGATGGCAAAAATGCACTCGCGCGCCAGGATCGACAGGCCCGCGGGGTCAGGCTTGTTGACCCGAACCATGACAAATTCATCGCCCCCCAGCCGCGCCAGTTGATCACCGGGGCCCATCAGATCCTCGAGCCGCTGTCCCACGGTGCGCAGCACAATGTCGCCCGCGGCGTGGCCCAGCGCATCATTGACCGCCTTGAACAGGTCAAGGTCGATGATGACAATGCCAAAGGGCGTCCCGGCCTGGCTCAGCCTGCCAATGGCGGTTTCAAAGGCCAGGCGATTATCCAGTCCGGTCACCACATCTGTGCGTGACTGGCGATGCGCAAGGCGGCGCTGGCGCTCGATGTCACTGACCAGCCGGTGCACATAGACCATCAAGCCGATCACGATCAGCAGCATGATCGATACGGTGGGCAACCGGATCGGCGCAAACAGCCTGAACATGTCGTTGCCGAAGGAGTTTTCAGTCCAGACCAGATAGCTGCCCGACACCGCCTGTTCGCCCAGCAAGGGGATCATTCTCAGATCGGGCGCCGTGGGCGCGGTTTGCGAGAGATAGGCGTTTTTCAGCCCGGCGATGCGACCGATGGTTTCGGCCCCCTCGGGGGTGAGCGGACCGAACTGGCTGACCAGCAGGTCAATGCCATTGGCCGCGCGAACGTGCTCGGCCTCGGCGGTCGTCTGTTCGTAAATCCCTTTGACCATCTGTCCGGTCGTCAGCATTACGACACAACTAACCACCAGCGTGGTGATGGAAATCACCAATAGCCGGCCAATTGTCCTGATTGCATGATGCTCGTCCATCGTGGCCGGCGCTGTTTTGCGCGACACCCGAAGACGGTGAGTCCAGTCTAAATTCATTGCCTGCGTCCTAAGCAGGCGCAGTGTGACACCCAAGTGATTGGCAAAACGTTATCGCAACCGCACAATTCGGGCGACGCGACGGGCGCCACAATCGCGCCATAAAAAGCCATCCACGGCCAAAACAGCCGGCCATTTTTCAGGGAACCCAGCAAAACCGGGCTATCCCGGCCAGTCGGGTGGGAACTGTGGCTTCATGGGCACACCGCGCAAGATGAATCCTCGAATTAAAAAATCGGGTCGATCTCATTCCGAGAATTCCGACAATCACGGATTCAGTTTCTCCAATATTGGCGAGACCGGGCTGACTATGGCGCGATCAAGGCGATAATCACTGCGGCACATGGGCAACAGTTCCATGATCGAGGCCAGTTGTGACCAATTCGGGCACATTCTGGCCTGCGGGCTGGATT
This sequence comes from Devosia sp. J2-20, assembly GCF_055808475.1. Taxonomy (NCBI): domain Bacteria; kingdom Pseudomonadati; phylum Pseudomonadota; class Alphaproteobacteria; order Hyphomicrobiales; family Devosiaceae; genus Devosia; species Devosia sp. J2-20. Next base: position 3,577,907 of record NZ_CM147870.1, read on the forward strand.
AGGCAGCGGCCAACACCAACTTCGTGAGTTCCTGTCTTGATTAAAAAAGCCGTATCCGTCGCCGCCCTTGCTGCCGTCCTGTTCTCTGTTTCCACTGCAGCCTATGCCCAATGTGGCGGCGCCTCCTGGTACGGTCCTGGGTTCAATGGAAAGACCGCCGCATCAGGCGAAATCTTCAATGAAAACGCCATGACCGCTGCCCATCGCTCCCTGCCCTTCGGCACCAAGGTCAAAGTTACCGATCAGCGTACTGGTCGAGAAATCGAAGTGACCATCAATGATCGCGGCCCGTTTGTCGGCAAGCGCATCATCGATCTTTCCAAGGCCGCTGCCACCAAGCTCGGCTTCCGCAATCGCGGCGTCACATCGGTGTGCATCAGCCAGCTCTGAATACTGCAATCAGACCTGATTGTATTGCGGGCCGACCTCGAAAGGGGCGGCCCGTTTTTCGTTTTTCTGCTTTATTGCCAGTCTTTAGGCTCACTTTAGTATTCCACGGCTAGACTGGCTTCGGGAATGCGGAGGAGACGTGCGGCATGAAGCCAACAGTCTATGTTGTGGGACCCAGTGACGGGGCGGGTGCGGGACTGAGCGAAATGGCCCGACGGCTCAATTTTGGAACGGTGCAGCCCTATGGGGGCGTGCCACAGGCCGAGCAGCAGGTCAGCCGCACGCCCGTGTGCTATTTCCTGTTCGCGGCCGTGCCCGATGTGAGTGCGCTGCGTGATGTGGCCGAGGCGATCCGGTTTTCTGCCAGCCGCAGGCTGCGTTTTTCGCCACTGATCTATTTTTCCGAAAGTCCGTCAGTCGAGACCATAACGCGCTGCATCAATATGGGCTTTGACGATGTGGTCACCATGCCCTTCACCCGCAGCCGGGTGATGGAGCGGATCAATCGCCAGATCGGCACGCAGTTTACCTATTATGAAACGCCGGGCTATTTCGGACCGGATCGCCGTGGCCGGGTGAGCCCCCGCAACACCCCGGCAGACAACCGCAAGGGCGGACAGTTCCGGCGCCTCGACATCATCCGCAATCTGAGCACCGGGGTGAATGTGGTGCGCGATGAGTTCGTCGAGCACAATCCGCGCCGCACGCTCGTTTCAGCCCGGGCCTGACGATGCTGGTGCAACGTTATTGTTGCAGGAAGAAACGTTTGCACCGCTGCTTTCCCTAGGGCTCGATTTGGCATAGCGTGCAGCCGCAAATCAGCCTCACGAGTAGTCTTCCATGAATTTCGGCCTCAAGCTGGCGCCACAGATACGCGTGTTCGCCGCGTTCTATATTTATTCGTTTTGCATGGGCAGCATCTATCCGCGCCTGCCGGCCATTCAGGAGGCCATGGGCGTGGGCGAAGGCGCACTGGGGCTTTCGCTGATCGGCGCTGCGCTGGGCACCCTGCTGTCGCTGACCTTTGCCGGCCCGTTTCTGGAGCGAGATCGGCTATCGCCGCGCGCTGCTGGGCGCCTTGCCGCTGCTGGCCGTGCTCTATGCAATCGCGGTGCTCGCGCCATCGCCGCTTACGCTGTTTGTGCTGCTGGTGCCGGTGGGGGCCACGATTGGCTGCATCGAGCTGATCGTCAATCTTGAGGCCGACCGGGTCGAGCATGCCGTGGGCTTCCGCATCATGAACCGGGCGCACGCCTTCTGGAGCTTCGGCTTTTTCAGCGCCGGCATGGTTGGCGCGCTGGTTGCCCAGGCCGGTATCTCGCCGCAATGGCATCTGGCCATCATGGTGCCGGTGGTGACACTGGCCACCGTGGTGGTGCTGGGCCGGTTCGAGGCCGCCCGGCATCGTGTCAGTACCGCAACCGATAGCGGTCCCCGCTTTGCCCGCCCGACGCTGGCCATTCTGGTGCTGGTCTGTGTCACCTTTTCGGCCGTGGTGATGGAAGGGGCCGGCATTGACTGGTCCGCCATCTATATGCGCGACGTATTCATGGCCGATCCGTTCTGGGCCGGTTTTGCCGTGGCGCTGGGTGCTGGTGCCCAGGCGGTTACCCGGTTCTTTGCCGACAAATTCGTTGATCGCTCCAGCCCGACCATTGTGGCGCGGACCCTGCTGACCATTCTGGGCATCGGCACGGTGCTGGTGTTTGTCAGCCCCTATCAGTGGCTCGCCTATGTCGGCCTGGCGCTGATGGGCGTTGGCACCAGCGCGATCTTTCCGTTGGCCATGTCGGCGGCAGCGCAGCGCACCGACCGCTCGGCGGCGGTCAATGTGGCGGCGCTGGCGCAGATCTCATTTGTCGGCTTCCTGCTCGGACCACCGCTGCTGGGTTATGTGGCCGAGCATTTCGGCATTCGCTGGGCCTTTGGCATTGGCCTTCCGCTTATTGTCCTGAGCCTGATTACCGCCAGCGCGCTGGGGTCACGGCCACCCAAGGCGGTGCCGGCACAATGAGCTCTGGCCCCCATGGCATGGCGCGGCTGACCATCGCGCCGCAACACCGCATCTATGCATGCTTCTTCTTCTTTGCGGCGACGATTGGCGCCTTGATGGCCCGCCTGCCCGACATCCAGACCCATCTGGGGGTCAGCGAAGGCCAATTGGGCCTGACCATGACCGGGATGGCGCTGGGTTCATTGATTTCGCTGACCGTGGGATCGCCCATTGTCGAGAAACTGGGGTTTCGGCTCACGGCCTTTTTCACCACGCTGGGGCCAGCAATCCTGATCTCCACCATTCCCTGGCTTCCCAACGCCCCGGCCGTCTTTGCCGTGCTGGTGACTGTCGGGCTTTTGGTGGGGGCGCTGGAGATCAACCTCAATGTGGAGATTGATCGTCTCGAAACCCATACCGGCGGGCATTACATGAACCGCGCGCATGGTTTTTGGAGTGTCGGCTTCTTCATTACCGCGCTGTTCGGTGCCGTGATCCGGCAGTCGGACGTGTCGGCTGGACTTCACCTCGGACTGGTCGCCCTCATCGTGATCACCGCGGCGGGTTATCTGATCTATGGGGCGACCAACACGCCAAAGACCGCGCGCAGCCAGACCGAGGCCGCCGGGCAGCGCTTTGCGTTTCCTAATCGTGGTCTGCTGCCGCTCTGTCTCATCGGGTTTTCGGCGTTTCTTGTCGAGGGCGCCGGTATCGACTGGTCAGCCATCTATATGCGCGACGTGTTTGCCGTCGAACCGCTGGTGGGGGGCATGGGGCTGGCTCTGTTCGCCTTCTTCATGGCCGTGATGCGCCTTGGCGCCGATCCTATTGTTCGCCGCTACGGCCCGCGCAAGGTCGCCATGGGCATGCTGACCGCGGCGGGCCTGGGCGCGTTGCTGATCGGGCTGACACCGGTTCCCGAACTGGCATTGCTGGGTTTCGCGCTGATGGGGGCCGGCTGCTCGGCAGTCTACCCGCTCGCCGTATCGGCGGCCGCGCAACGGACCGACCGACCCGCCGCCGTCAACGTCGCCGCCATCGGGCAGGTGAGCGTCGTGGTGTTCTTCCTGGCGCCGCCACTGCTCGGCTTTGTTGCCGAGTTTATCAACATACGCGCCTCATATCTGGTTTGCCTGCCCTTGTTGGCGGCCGGTCTGTGGGCCTCGAGCTTTGCGCTGGGGGATCGCAAGCTGGCGGACGCGAGCGGGTTGGCGCCCGAGCCACTGCCACCGCATGGCTGAGGATCTGCCGCCTATTGTCGATCTGCGCCAATCGGCCACCGCGCTGCGGGTGCAGCGCGGGGTGATGCGACTGCTGCGCGAGAGTTTTGACATGGCGTGCTTTGCCGAAGTGACGCTGAAAAGCGGTCGACGGGCCGACGTGCTGGGAATCGGCCCCAAGGGGGAAATCTGGATCGTTGAAATCAAGTCGAGCCTGATCGATTTCCAGGTCGACAGGAAATGGCCGGAATATCGCGACTTCTCCGACAAGTTCTTTTTTGCCAAGCCGCCCGAGCTGGATGCCGATATCTTTCCGCAAAGCGAGGGGCTGATCGTGGCCGATGGCCATGACGGCGCCATTTTGCGCGACAGCCCCAATACGCCCCTGGCGCCAGCCCGCCGCAAGGCGCTGACGCTCAAACTGGCCCGCCTTGGCGCGGACCGTATCCACGCCTTGATGGACCCCGGTCCGAAGTGAGTCCCATGCCCATTGCCCGCTGGCGCATCATTGCGCTGTTCTTCGTTCATGCCCTGGCCATTGGTGCTATTCATACGCGCATTCCCGATATCCAGCTGCTGGTGGGGCTCAGCGAATCCCAGCTCGGGCTGGTGCTGATGGGCCCCGCAGTGGGCGCGCTGGGCACGTTCCTGTTCTCCAGCCGGGTGATCGAGCGGTTCGGGCCGCGCGCTGTCATTCTCGGCGTGCTGCCGGTGGCCATCATCTCGGCGGCGCTGATCACGGTGCTGCTGCATCCCGTGGCGCTGTTCGTGCTGCTGATGATCAATGGCATTGGTTTTTCGCTGACCAATATCGCCATCAATGTAGAGGCCGACCGCATCGAGGCGGCGACCGAACAGCGCATCATGAACCGCTGTCACGGCGCCTGGAGCGTGGGGTTTCTGCTCACCTCGCTGCTGGGCGCGGCGCTGCGCGGCTTCGATGTCTCACCGGCGCTGCATATGTGGGCGCTGGCGCCGGTGACGATCGCGCTGCTGCTGATCATTGTTGTGCCCATGCCCATCGTGCCGCCGCGTGCCCATGCCGGCGCCGCCAGGAAGCGGTTGGCCTGGCCCAGCTGGGCCACCATGGGGCTGGTGGCCTTTGGCCTGGGGGCGGCGCTGACCGAAGGCGCGTCGCGCAGCTGGTCGATCATCTATCTGCGCGACAATTTCGAGGTTGCCGCCTGGATTGAATCGCTGGCACTGCCGGCCCTGCTGTTGACCATGGCCATTGGCCGACTGGTGGCGGATCGCTGGATCGACCGGTTCGGCCCGGTCCGGGTGGCCCGCACGCTCTCGGCGGTGGCGCTGGTGGGCATGGTGCTGCTGGTGGCTTCCCCCAACGCGGCCAGCGCGCTGGCAGGGTTCGGGCTGGTGGGGGTGGGCATCTGTGTGCTGTTCCCCTTGACCCTGTCCGCCGCCGCCCGGCTGGGCGACCGGCCGGCCTCGGAAAATGTGGCGGCGACCACACTGATCTTCCAACTGGTCAATCTGGGCGCGCCGGTGCTGATCGGCACCGTGGCCGAGGGCTTTGGCATTCGCAGTGCCTTTGCCATGCTGCTGCCGCTGCTGGTCCTGTCCTGGCTGATGGCCGGGCGGCTCAGGCCTGGCCGTCCAGCTCATGCTCCACAGGGGTAATGGCGGTTTCGCGATGGGCCGGTGATGGCGCCACACCCAGCGTGGACAGTTCGGCCTGCAGCGCCTGCATCAGCGCCAGCTTTTCCTCGTCACTGCCCTCGGCCAGCCGCTGGCTGAGCCGGATGGTGAAATCGGAAAAGGCATTGTGCCAGTCCGAATGGACCTGATTGGGGTCGATGCGTGGCGTGGTCGCCGCCGCCTTGCCGGTGACGCCGGTTGCGGTCAGTTCGAAATAGTCATCAAGCTGGGGCAGGATGATCTGGTCGCCGCCCAGGCCGGTGGTCATCAGCGCCTTGCGCAGCGCCAGGCGCTCCTCATCCTCGCCATGGCTGAGAAAGATCGCGCCATGGGCGGGCAGGCGCGCGGTGATCCAGTCCATCAGTTCGGAGTGGTCGGCATGGGCTGAATAATTGCCCAGCGAGCGGATATTGGCGCGGATCGGTACGACCGAGCCGTGAATCCGGGCCTGCTTGGCGCCTGTCAGAATGACATGGCCCAGCGTGCCGGGCGCCTGATAGCCCACAAACAGCACGGTAGCGTTGCGGCGGATCAGATTGTTGCGCAGATGGTGCTTGATACGCCCGGCATCGCACATGCCCGAAGCGCTCATGATGATGGCGCCGCCGCGAATGGTATTGATGGCCTTGGAATCCTCGACCGCCTCGATGATGCGGAAGCGTGGATCGTTGAACAGCTCGTCGGCGCCCAGTTCGACGTCGTCGAACATCTTGGCGTATTTGCGATAGACGCTGGTGACCTTGCTGGCGAGCGGGCTGTCGAGAAACACCAGCTTGGGGTCGATCTCGCCGGTCTTGATGAGATAGCCAATGTCGTGCAGCAATTCCTGGCTGCGCTCGACGGCGAAGGTGGGAATGATCAGATTGCCACCGCGACCCAGCGCCTCGTTGATCTCAGCCTTGAGCACTTCGCGGCGCTGCAGCAGGGTATAATCGTCGCGGTCACGACCGCCATAGGTGGATTCGCAGACAATGTAGTCAAAGCCAGCCGGCGCGTCGGGCTCCTTGTAAAATACCTTCTCGTCGGGGCCGATGTCGCCCGAGAACATCAGCCGCACCGGCGTGTCACCATCCATCACCTCAACCTCGATTGAGGCCGAACCGATGATGTGGCCGGCATTCCAGTAGCGGGCGCGTACACCAGGGCCCGGCTCGATCCAGTTTTCATAGGCACAGGTCTGGCGGTGCTTGAGCGCCTCGTCGGCGTCGGCCTTGGTGTAAAGCGGCTTGACGGGTTCGTCGCCGCGCCGGCTGCGCTTGCGGGTTTCGCGTTCGGCTTCGCTTTCCTGAATACCGGCACTGTCGGGCAGCATGTATTCGAGCAGACCGGCCGTGGGTTCGGTCATCCAGGCCGATCCGCGCCAGCCTTCGGCATACAGCTTGGGCAGCAGGCCGACATGGTCGATATGGGCGTGGGTGAGCAGCAGGAAATCGATAGATTTGACATCGAAGGGGGTCGGCTTGAGGTTGAGCGCGCGGACCGTGCGATTGCCCTGGAACATGCCGCAATCGACCAGAAAATGGCCGCCGGGATGGTCAACGCGATAGCAGGACCCGGTTACCGTGCCAGCCGCACCGTGGAAGTGAAGGGTAACAGTCATGGCCCGGCTCCTCGCTTTTCACGCTAACGTGTCGAAGTAAGCCTGACTGGCCCGGTAATGTCGAGACAGGTAAATCTCTTGCGGATTGTCCTGACGCTAGCGCGGGGCGCGCTTGGCCAGAATGCGCTGCAGGGTGCGGCGATGCATGTTGAGGCGCCGCGCGGTTTCCGAGACATTGCGATCGCACAGTTCATAGACGCGCTGGATATGCTCCCAGCGCACACGATCGGCCGACATCGGGTTTTCCGGTGGCTCGGGCTTGTCTTCGCCGGTGGCCAGCAGGGCGTTGATGACATCATCGGCATCAGCAGGCTTGGAGAGATAATCGACCGCCCCCAGCTTCACCGCAGTCACGGCGGTGGCGATATTGCCATAGCCGGTCAGCACCACGGCGCGCGCATCGGGGCGCTTCTGGTGCAGGGCCGAAACGACCTCGAGGCCATTGCCATCTTCGAGCCGCAGATCGACCACCGCATAGGCGGGGGGCTTTTCCGCGACAGCGGCCAGGCCATCGGCAACAGTGCTGGCGATACGCACGTCAAAGCCGCGCCGGGTCATGGCGCGCTCAAGGCGCTGCAAAAATGCCATATCATCGTCAACAAGCAACAGGCTTGGATCGGTGGCAAGAAGGTCTTCGATCGTGCTCATGGCTTTCCCATAGGCTGTTGCACCTGTTACGTCAAAACCGGTGTTTTGGATCTATAGCTCGATTGCAGTGCGTGGCCAGACAATCCGCACCTGGGCGTGACCATCGGACGCAATGTTCTGAAACGCCAGCCGCGCGCCGGTGCGTTCGAGCAGGGTCTTGGCAATGAAAACGCCCAGGCCCAGCCCGCCGGGCTTGCTGGCATCGGGACCATGGGGGTCGCGCGGGCGGCTGGTCAGATAGGGCTCGCCCAGCCGGGCAATCAGCTCGGGCGCAAAGCCGGGCCCATCATCGGTGATCGACACAGAAATGCTGTCGCGATCCCAACCGGCCTCGACGCGCACGGTCTGGCGCGCAAAGTCGGCGGCGTTCTCGATCAGATTGCCCAGACCATAGAGCAGACCGACGCTGCGGTTAAAGACCGGCGGTTCGCCAGCGGCGCGCTCGTAATAGAACAGAATGGCCTTGCCGCGCCCCTCATGAGGGCGGGCGACCTCGGCCAGCAGATCGGTGATGGGCACGGCGGCGAAGGGATCGTCGTGATGATTGTCGAGATTGCGCAGCTTGGCCAGAATGGCGCGGCAGCGCGCCGCCTGCTCGATGATCAGTTCGACATCTGAAGCCAGATCGCTGTCCGCGGGCGCATCGGCGCGCATTTCCTTGGCAGCCAGGGCAATGGTGGAGAGCGGCGTGCCCAGTTCATGGGCTGCTGCGGCGGCCAGACCATCGAGCGCCGAGAGCTGTTCCTTGCGCGACAGCGCCAGCTCTGTTGCCGCCAGGGCGTCAGCGATCTGGCGCGCATCGTGGGCGACACGGTTGGTATAGGCGGAGATAAACACCACACCGCAAATGATCGAGACCCAGATGCCGATCACATAGATGCGGTTGAACACGATGGTTTCGAGCGGATCCCAGGGCAGCGGCAGATGCCAGACCGCCAGCACCGAGGCAATCACGGCGGCCAGCAGCGCAATGACCAGGGTCGAGCGCTGCGGCAGGGTGGTCGCCGACACCGAAACGGGCGCCAGCAGCAGCAGCGAGAAGGGGTTTTGCAGTCCGCCGGTGAGCGCCAGCAGGCAGCCAAGCTGGCACAGATCAAAGGCGACCTGCCCGGTAGCAAACAGGCTGCTGGGCCGATAGGCGGCGCCAAAGTGCCAGACCAGCCACAGATTGACTGCAGCCGAGGCGCCGATCAGGATGAAGCACTCCAGTAGCGGCAGGGGAAACCCCAGGCCAAAGGCGACAAACAGCACGCCAATGGCCTGTCCTCCCACGGCCAGCCAGCGCACGAGCACCAGTGTCTGCAGCCGCAAGGGGCGCCAGGTCGAGGGCAGGGGCAGGCCATCAGCCTGGATTATGGACATCTCAAAGCCTTGGGCTCGCTAAATTTTGTCGCGCTATAGGGACAGAAAATCGTCATTTCAAGAGCCAAAAATGCACAGGCACACGCTTGATCCTACCCCAGGATGGGCCACGTATTGATCATCGTGACTGGGAGAAAGTAAGCGAAATGACCACAGCAATCATCAAACCACAATGGTCCCCTTGACCATCGCGCTCATGGTAATGGGCTTTATTCTGTTCTGGCCTCTGGGTCTGGCCGTGCTCGGCTATATCCTGTGGGGTGAAAAATTCGGCGGTTCGCCGGAAAAGGCGCAGGCCTATTTCAACAAGGGCCGCGACTGGTGCACCTCGGGCAAGCATCGCCATCATGGTCGGCACAGCCACCACTACGGCATGAGCTCGAGCGGCAATGCCGCCTTTGACGAATATCGCAGCGAACAGCTCAAGCGCCTCGAGGAAGAGCGCGCCCGTCTGGACGCCGAGATCGAGCAGTTCCACGAATACATGGCCAATCTGAACAAGGCCAAGGATCGTGAAGAGTTCGACCGTTTCATGAATGACCGCCGCGGTTCGCGCCAGGGCTATACCGAGCCCAAGCCCGAGCAGAACGATCACAATGATGGCGACCAGAACAACAATAATGGCTGGAACAATAACGGCTAGGCCGCAGCCAGACCAAGACAAGCGACGCGCTGCGGTGCGTCGCTGACCTTTTCCAAAGCCAGCCATGCCCCGGCTGTACTGGCGCCCCGCCGCGGGGCGTTTTTTTGTGTCCGGTCGGACACCGCAATCGCGCCAAATCACGTTAGTATCGGCCCAGCGATTCCCGAGCCCCCGATGAACCTGTTCTTCCGCACCAAACCGAAAATCCCGCCATCGACCGTCATCAGTATTGATGGCGAAGCGGTGAGCGTGACCGTGCGGGTCAATGCACGGGCGCGCAGCTATCGGCTGAGCCTGCCACATAATGGCGGTCCGGTGCTGACGCTGCCACCGCATGGCAAATGGGCCGAGGCCGAGGCCTTCCTCGCCCGTCAGCACAACTGGCTGGCAGCGCGGATCAAGCGGGCGCCGCAGGCGGCCAGCTTTACCGACGGGGGCGTGGTGCCGCTACGTGGGGTGGATCATCGCATTATCGGCACAGGCAAGCTGCGCGGCCGAGTGGAACTGGCTGAAGACGATGGAGAAATGGTGCTGCTGGTGCCCGGCGATCTGGCGCATCAGGCGCGGCGGCTGACCGACTGGCTCAAGGATGAGGCGCACGCCGATCTGAGCGAGCGCAGCGCCTATCACGCCGCGCGGCTGGGGGTAAGCGTCAAGACCATCAAGATGCGCAGCCAGGCGAGCCGCTGGGGCTCGTGTTCAAGTTCGGGCAATATCAATTACAATTGGCGGCTGGTTCTGGCGCCGCCCTTCGTGCTCGATTATGTGGCCGCCCATGAGGTCGCCCATCTGGTCGAGATGAACCATTCGGCTGCGTTCTGGGCTACCGTGGAGCGCACCCTGCCCGATATGGCAAGGGGTCGCGCCTGGCTCAAGGCGCATGGTCGCCAGTTGATGGCGCATGGCAGCTAGGCCACCACGCGCCTGATTTTCATTCCGGGCTAATTGCCGAAGATCAGATCCATCAAGGTGCGTGGATTGTCATTGGCTGGCGCCTGCTGCTGGATCTGTTGCGGCGCCTGGGCAGGGGCGCTGGGCACCCAGACCTGCTGGCCGGTGGCCGGGTCGATCACCAGCACCATGGGCAGACCGGTATTGGGATCGATCGGGGCCTGACCCACGCCATTGCTCTGGGCCTGCAGCGGGAAGCCGGTAACCGGATCAATCGCCTGATCGGTGACGATCTGGCCCACGGGCAGGCCCGTGGTGGGATCAATCTGCTGGCCATTGGCATCGATGATCAAGCCCCCCGCGGGCAGGCCGGCACCGGCGGTCAGATCCTGCCCGGACTGCAAGGGCTGCACGCCCGCGCCGATGGGCTGGCCGGTATTGGGATCGATCTGGACCACCTGACCGGTGGCCGGATCGGTCACGGTCTGCACCGGCAGGCCGGTTGCCGCGTCGACATACTGCACCTGTGGCTGGCCGGTATTGGGGTCGATGATCACCTGACCGGTGTTTGGATCAACCACGGGCTGGCTGACCAGCTGGCCTTCATAGCTGCCGCCGGGAATGGGGGCCGCCTGCTTGCCCGCAAGGGCCTTGGTCATGAATTGCGACCAGATGGTTGCGGGTACATTGCCGCCCGACAAGGTGGTCTTGGTGGCGTCGTCATTGCCCAGCCAGACGCCGGTGACCATGGCGGAGGTAAAGCCGATAAACAGCGCGTCCTTGGCGTCCTGGGTGGTGCCGGTCTTGCCGCCCACTTCCCAGCCGCCAATATTGGCGCGCTTGCCGGTGCCCACTTCAACAGCGGTGCGCAGCATATCGTCCATCTTGGCGAGCACGTCAGGCGCCACGACACGGCCGGGGCCAGCATCGGAGGCTTCATAGAGCACGTCGCCCGCCTTGGATTCGATGCGGGTGATGACGTTGGGGATGACGCCCATGCCGCCATTGGCGAAGGGTGCGTAGGCACTGGTCAGCTCGAGCAGGTTCACTTCCTGGGTGCCCAGCGCGATGGAAGGCACCGCAATCAGCTCGGAGGAAATGCCCATGCGGGTCGCCACATCGATGACCGCCTGCGGGGTGACGTCGATGGCCAGTCGCGCGGCAATGGTATTGATCGAATAGGCCAGACCCTGACGCAGGGTCACCGTGCCGGCATACTTGCCCGAGGCGTTGCGCGGGCTCCAGCCATTATAGTCGAACTGGGCGTCTTCGGCCAAAGTGTCGGGCGTATAGCCCTTTTCCATTGCAGCCATATAGACGAAGGGCTTGAAGGTCGAACCGGGCTGGCGTTTGGCGGTGACGGCGCGGTTATACTGGCTCTTTTGATAGTCGACACCGCCCACCATGGCGCGAACCTTGCCGTCCACATCCATGGCCACCAGCGCGCCCTGGGTGAAGCCGCGCTTGCCGCCTTCGGCCGCGACCTGTTCGCGTACGATGAACTCGGCGTCTTTTTGCATCTTGTAGTCGATAGTGGTCTGCACGATCACATCGCTCTCGATGTCGCCGATATAGGCAGTCATCAGGCTTTCGACCCAGTCAGCGACATAGGATTCCGAACCGGCGACGCGGGTGCGCACGCTCTGATTGGGGTCAATCTGGGCGGCGGTGGCTTCTTCAGCGGTAATATAGCCTTCGGACGCCATGGCATTGAGCGACAGGCGCTGACGCTCAATGGCGCGTTCGGGGCTGGATTTGGGGTTATAGGCCGATGGCGCGGGCAGAATGCCGGCCAGCATGGCGGCCTGACCCAGCGACAGATTGCGCGCCGAAACACCGAAATAGGTCTGCGCGGCGGCCTCGATGCCGGTTGCACCGGCGCCGAAATAGACGCGGTTCATATAGAGTTCGAGGATTTCTTCCTTGGTATAGTTCTGTTCCAGCCAGACGGCCAGAATGGCTTCCTGCACCTTGCGGCCCAGGGTCTGGTCGGGCGTGAGGAACAGGTTCTTGGCCACCTGCTGGGTGATGGTGGAGGCACCACGGGTGACACCACGCGCCTTGATCATTTCAAGCACGACCGAGGCCATGCCGATCGGATCGACACCGAAATGGCTCATGAAGCGGCGGTCTTCGCTGGCGATGATGGCCGCGGGGACATAATAGGGCAGCTCGCGATAGGTCACCGCTTCGCCGCCGGTCTGGCCACGATTGGAGATCAGGCTGCCATCAGCGGCCAGAATGCGGATATTGGGCGGCCGGTCGGGCACGGCCCAGGTATTGGATGAGGGCAGCTGCGCGCCGTAATAGACGATGATGCCAATCACCGCGATACCGCCCCACAGGCAGGCGACAAAGCCCCACCAGAGCAGGCCCATCAAGAAGCCGCCGGAACGCGATTTGCGTGGCTTGTTGCCGCGCGGGGTCGATGCCTTGCCGCGCCGGGGGGCTTGCCGCCGCCCTTGGGGCCATTGCCCGAACCGCCCACGGGGCGTTCGCCGGTGCTGAACATGCTCGAGGCCTGTCCCAGCGATGGTTCGACGCGCGCGCCCTTGCGCGGCTTGGCTTCGGCCTTTGCCGTTTGCCTGGGCTTGCTCGCCTTTTTGGGCTGAGCGCCAACGCGGTCATCGGCGGAAATGCGGAAATCCATCAAGCAAACCTACAGCAGAGCCTTTTGGCCGCTTCTACTCTGTTCCGCGCAAATGGGAAACAAGAGGTTAGCGACTGGTTAAAGGCCGACCCTGACCGACTCGCGGTGCACTGTCGTCACAACAGCTTGCACCACGCGGTCACGGCAGTGGTTTTCCAGAGTAAATGTGGCTGGTTTAAGGGCTGAGGGGCCATGGCACGCCTGCTGTTGCACCGTGGTCACAGGCTTTGGCGCGCTCAGGCGTAGCGCGCCAGCCCCAGATCGTGGGTATCGATTTCGGGCGTATTGCCGCTGATCATGTCGGCGGTAATGCGCGCCGAGCCGCAGGCCATGGTCCAGCCGAGCGTGCCATGGCCGGTGTTGAGATAGAAATTGGGATAGCGGGTGGGGCCGACAACAGGGGTGCCATCGGGCGTCATGGGACGCAATCCGGTCCAGAAGGTTGCGCGGCTGACATCACCGGCGCCTTCGTAGAGGTCGGTGACGACATGCTCGAGCGTCTTGCGGCGACGATCATGCAAGGTGGTGTCAAAACCGGCGATCTCGGCCATGCCGCCAACGCGGATACGGTCGCCCAGACGGGTGACGGCAACCTTGTAGCTTTCATCGAGCACAGTGGAGGTCGGCGCCCGGGTTTCATCGATGATCGGCACGGTGATGGAGTAGCCCTTGACCGGATAGACCGGCACATTGAGCCCGAGCGGCTTGACCATGGCGGGCGTGAAACTGCCCAGCGCACCGACGAAGACATCGGCTTCAAGCTCGCCCTGATTGGTGCGCACGGCGCGCACCTTGTCGCCTTCGGTGACCAGCGCGTCGATATCAACGCCAAAGCGGAATTCGACGCCCAGTTCGCGGGCCATTTCGGCCAGCTTGGTGGTGAAGATGAAGCAGTCACCGGTTTCGTCATTGGGCAGGCGAAGGCCGCCAGCGATCTTGTCGCGCGCCTTGGCCAGACCGGGTTCGGCGGCAATGCAGCCCGCCGCATCAAGCAATTCAAACGGCACGCCATCGGCGGCGAGCACTTCGGTATCCTTGTGGGCGCCTTCAACCTGCTTGTCATAGCGGAACAGCTGCAACGTGCCCTGACTGCGATTGACGTAATCAATGCCGGTATCGGCCCGAAGCGCCATGAGCTGGTCGCGGCTATATTCGGCCAGTCGCACCATGCGCGACTTGTTCACCTGATAGCGGCCAAGCGTGCAATTGCGCAGAATGGACAGGCACCAGGCAATGGTGGCCGGGTCGAGCCGGGGCTGCACGATCAGCGGGGCGTGGCGCATGAACAGCCATTTGAGCGCCTTGCGCGGCACACCGGGCGCAGCCCAGGGGAAGAATAGCCGGGCGAAATCTGCCCGGCATTGGCGAAACTGGTTTCGTGCGCCACCGCGTCCTGACGTTCCAGCACCGTGACGGCATGGCCGGCCCTGGCCAGATAATAGGCCGTTGTAACACCGATGACGCCGCCGCCCAGAACGATCACGCGCATGACTGCTCTCCACGAAACATTGCCGGTCCCCAGCTGAACCGTCGCAAGCCATAATTCTGGCGCAGAAGCCGTGAAATGTCCTTCACTTTGATGCAAGATAATTGCAAGAAGTGCAACTCCGCGCATATTACTGCGGCATTGTAGTAGAAAGTTGTTCGATATGGACCGGATTGATCAGGCAATCGTCACACAGCTGCGCCGCGACGGTCGCATGAGCAATGCCAGTCTTGCCGATGCCGTAGGCCTGTCTCCATCGGCCTGTCTGCGACGCTTGCGGGAGCTGGAAAACAGCGGTGTCATTCGCGGCTATACCGCCATTGTGGATGAACCAACGCCGGGCGACACCATCGTGGCTATTGTGCAGATCACGCTGGAGCGGCAGACCGATGATGTGCTGCGCCGTTTTGAACACGCGCTGCGCGGCTGTGCCGAAGTGCGCGAATGCTATCTGATGGCCGGCATGACCGACTATCTGGTGCGGGTGGAAGCCGCCAGCGTCTCAGATTACGAGCGACTGCACACGGAGGTGCTGTCGCGTCTGCCCAGCGTGACGCGCATTCAGTCCAGTTTTGCCATCCGCAATGTATTGCGCCCGGTGCGGGGCTGACGGTGGTGAGCCCGTGGCGCCTGATTGTTGCGCTGTGCCTGTGCAGTGTGCCCGGCATGGCGCGGGGTGATGAGCAGATCATGCTGACGCGCGCGCTCGAAGGGGCCATTACCCAGTTCGAAGCGGCCCGACCCCGGCTGGGTCAGTCGCTGTCGGGCGTTGATATTGGCGCCTATGGCGATGCGCTGTATCGGCATCGCTTTGCTGGCGGGGCGTGGCCAGGACAGACGGAGCTGACCTTCGATATCCGCCCTGACAATAGTGGTTCCTGCAACCGGTTTGCCGCCTTTGTGCGCATCCCGCCCCAGGTGGCCGGGCGCGATGAGTGTCAGGCCATGGCCTTTGCCGCCCGGATCGAGCAACTGGCCAGGGGCGACTACACCCCGGTCGATAGCTATTGGCAGGCCCAGGATTGCTCTGGCGGCCCCTATCGCCTGCCCTGACACTTGAAATCTGGACTTATTGCCATTATTTGAAGTAGAAATACATATTCATTTGATGGAACGCACTACCATGCTCGACAGTGTCGCTACCCAGGAGAGGCAGGATTTTGCCGTCGAAGCCGATCGGGCCCGGCTATCCGCGGTTGCGCTCAAGGCCTATCGTCGGCTGGTGGTGCAATGGGGGCTGACGGGACTGCAGGCCGCCGCCCTGCTTGATGTATCGAGCAGCACCTGGGAGCGCATGAAGCAGAACGGCAAGGACAAGCCGCTCAGCCAGGATCAGATGACCCGCATTTCAGCGCTTGTTGGCATCTATAAGGGCCTGCACCTGCTCTTCGCCGACGAGATGGCAGACCGCTGGTTGCGGCTGGACAATGCCGGGCCGCTGTTTGCCCGCATGAACCCCATCGACTCCATGATCAGGGGCGGCATTCCGCAAATGCTCGAAGTGCGCCGTTATGTGGACGCCGTGCGCGGGGGCCTGTGATTGTCGCTTGATGGTGTGCCCATTGCCACGATTGCCATCCCTACCACCGTCCGGCTGGTGAGCACGGCCCGCTTGCGCGCTTCGGTGCTGGCCACGCTTGCCGATGGCGATGCGGAACTGGCCATGCTGGCCGAAATCGAGGGCGCGACCAGCAGTCGATTGCGGGCGCAGGAGCACGGGGTCACCGGACTGGCGGCCAATGAGCTGGTTTATGACGTGCCGCACGCCCATTTCATCAATGCCTCATTTGCCTATGCCCGCCCCCGGCAGCCCAATCGGTTCAATGGCAGCCAGCGCGGCGCTTGGTATGCGGCGTTGTCCACCCAGACGTGCCTGGCCGAGGTCGGCTTTCACCTGACGCGGTTTCTGGCCGATACCGGGGTTTATGAGACGGTGGTCGAGTATGCCGAGATGCTGTGCAGCCTGGCGGGCGCCTATCTCGATCTGCGCGCCAGGCCCGAGCATGCAGCGCTGGGCGCCGACGCCACGCGCGCCTATCCCGAGGGCAATCGTCTAGCAGAGGCGGCCCGCGCGCACGGGCTCAATGGGATTGTCTATCCATCGGTGCGCCACACTGGCGGTACCTGCTTTGTCGCGTTGCGCCCGGCTGCGGTTCAGTCGGTGCGGCAGGGCGATATCTATCGTATGACGTGGCAAGGGGCCCCCACGCCGATCGTGGAAGGCCCCTTGCCGACAGAGAGTTGATCGGTCCGATCAGACGTCCAGATTGGACACGCTGAGGGCGTTGTCCTGGATGAATTCGCGGCGTGGCTCGACCAGATCGCCCATCAGGGCGGTAAAGATCTCGTCGGCCTCGTCGGTCTGGTCGACCTCGACCTTGAGCAGGGTGCGTGCATTGGGATCGAGCGTGGTTTCCCAGAGCTGGGACGCATTCATTTCACCCAGACCCTTGTAGCGCTGTAGCGAGACGCCCTTGCGGCCAGCATCGGTGACCGTCTTGAACAGTGAGGCTGGCCCGAAGATCGGGGTCACTTCGCCGCCCTTGCGGGTCAGGGTTGGCACGCCGCCGTAGATTTCGTCGAGACGGTCAGCCAGCTGGCGCAGTTTGCGCGCATCGGCGCTGAGCAGCAGCGCCCGGTCAAGCTGGTGGGTCTCGGTCACGCCGCGCACGGTGCGGGAGAATTCAAGACCTTCCTCGTCGGTGATATTGCCCGACCAGCCACGCTCCAGCTCATCGGAAATCCGGTCCAGACGGGCCGCCACGCGGTCCATGGTCTTGCTGATGCGGCTTGGATCGCTCAGCCCTTCGGGATCAAGACCGCCGACAATGGCGGCCTGTTCGACCAGGCTGCGATTGTAGCGGGTATTGAGGTTATCGATGGCTTTGACGATGTCGCGGGCCTGCTGAAGGATACTCATCAGATCGGCGCCGGCATGTTCGGAGCCGTTCTGGGTCTTGAACACGGCTTCATCCAGGCCGTAATCGAGCAGATAGTCTTCGAGCGCCCGCTCGTCCTTGAGATATTGCTCAGCGCGGCCACGGGTGGCTTTGTAGAGCGGCGGCTGGGCGATGTAGATGTGGCCGCGCTCGATCAGCTCGGGCGTCTGACGGTAGAAGAAGGTCAGCAGCAGGGTGCGGATATGGGCGCCGTCCACGTCAGCATCGGTCATGATGATGATCTTGTGGTAGCGCAGCTTGTCGGCGTTGAACTCTTCGCGGCCAATGCCGGTGCCCAGCGCGGTGATCAGCGTGCCGACCTGATCGGAGCTGATCATGCGGTCAAAACGGGCACGCTCGACATTGAGGATCTTGCCGCGCAGCGGCAGCACGGCCTGATTGGAGCGGTCGCGGCCCTGCTTGGCCGAACCGCCAGCGGAGTCGCCCTCGACGATGAAGATTTCGGACTTGGCCGGATCGCGTTCCTGGCAATCGGCAAGCTTGCCGGGCAGCGAGGAGATTTCCAGCGCGCCCTTGCGGCGGGTCAGTTCGCGCGCCTTGCGGGCGGCTTCGCGGGCAGCAGCGGCTTCAGCCACCTTGCCCACGATGATCCGGGCTTCGTTGGGGTGTTCCTCAAACCACTGACCGAGCTTCTCGTTGACGATGTTCTCGACAACGGGGCGCACTT
Organism: Devosia sp. J2-20; assembly: GCF_055808475.1. Classification (NCBI taxonomy): domain Bacteria; kingdom Pseudomonadati; phylum Pseudomonadota; class Alphaproteobacteria; order Hyphomicrobiales; family Devosiaceae; genus Devosia; species Devosia sp. J2-20. The sequence continues at coordinate 3,596,073 of NZ_CM147870.1, forward strand.
CGGAGGAGACCAGCTTGTCCTTGGTCTGGGAGGAGAACTTGGGATCAGGCACCTTGACCGAGAGCACGCAGGTGAGGCCTTCACGCGTGTCGTCGCCGGTCAGCGAGACCTTTTCCTTTTTGGCAATACCCGAGGTTTCGGCATAGCCGGTGACCTGACGGGTCAGGGCGCCGCGCAGACCGGCCAGATGGGTGCCGCCGTCGCGCTGGGGGATGTTGTTGGTGAAGCACAGCACGTTCTCGTGGTAGCTGTCGTTCCACTGCAGCGCGACTTCGACGGTAATGCCGTCCTTCTCGCTGATCATGGTGATCGGGCGATCGATCACGGCTGCCTTGGACTTGTCGAGATAGCTGACAAAGGCTTCCAGGCCACCCTCGTAGAACAATTCGACATTGACCGTTTCGGGGTGCCGGTTGTCGTTGAGCAGAATGCGGACGCCCGAATTGAGGAAGGCGAGTTCGCGCAGGCGATGCTCAAGTGTCTTGAAGTCGAACTCCACCATGGTGAAGGTTTCGGCCGAGGGGAAGAAGGAGATCGCGCTACCGCTGCGGCCTTCATAGGTGCCCGGGGTCTTGTTGGGCACATAGGTGCCGGTCTGCTTGAGCGGGGCATCGGCAACGCCGTGGCTGAAGCTCATCTCGAAAATCTTGCCGTCGCGGCGGATGTCCAGTCGCAGCCAAGCCGACAGGGCATTGACCACCGAGACGCCCACGCCGTGCAGACCACCAGAGACCTTATAGGAATTCTGGTCGAACTTACCGCCAGCATGGAGCTGGGTCATGATGACCTCGGCCGCAGAGACGCCCTCTTCCTTGTGGATGTCGGTGGGGATGCCGCGACCATTGTCGATCACGGTGACCGAGCCATCGGCATTGAGGGTGACGGTCACCAGATCGGCATGGCCGGCCAGTGCCTCGTCGATGGCATTGTCGACCACCTCATAGACCATGTGATGCAGGCCTGAGCCGTCATCGGTATCACCGATATACATGCCGGGGCGCTTGCGTACCGCATCGAGGCCTTTGAGCACCTTGATGCTGTCGGCGCCGTATTCTTCGGGAACGGGAGTTTGGCTATCGGTCATGGGGTCCGAATCAGTCGTTTTCAGAGTGCATTTGTTCTAGCCGAACGGGGGTGTATCCCCAAGCAAAATGGCCGTTTTCGGGGCGAAAGCGGGGGGTTTTACCCTAGTCGTGCTGCAGGCGTCCCTCACGCACGGTAATGGTCTGGGCGCGATCGCCCAATGCCTCGAACAGCAGGCGGTCCGTCCCGGTCAAAAAGCACTGCGTACCGAGCCCGTCGAGCGCGGAAAACAACGCCCGGCGCCGGTCAGGATCAAGATGGGCGGCGATCTCGTCGAGCAGCAGAAAGGGCGTGATGGCGGTGCGCAGCTTGACCAGCCGGGCATGGGCCAGGATCAGGCCGATCAGCAGCGCCTTCTGCTCCCCAGTGGAGCCCAGCGCGGCCGGTATGCCCTTTTGGGCATAGGTAACCTCGAGATCGACACGGTGTGGGCCCGCCAGGGTTCGTCCAGCGGCGCGATCACGCCCCGGCCCTGGCGCCAGATATCGACCAGGCTGGCTTCGAGCGCCGCCGAGGCTGCGGGCTCGACGCCATCTTCGAACAGCGGCGTCAGCGCCAGATGGGCGGCGGGGAAGCTGGCATCATCCAGGCTCTGGCCAATCAGGGTCTGCAGGTGGCTCAGGCTATCGGTTCGCGCCAGATGGATGGAGGCACCCAGCTCAGCCATCTGCGCCTCAATGGCGCCCAGCCAGGCGGTGTCGCCGCCATCCTCAAGCAAGCGGTTCCGCTGGCGCATGGCCTTGTCGTAATCATTGACCGAGGCGGAATGGCTGGGGATCAGCGTGGTCACCAGGCGGTCGAGAAACCGGCGCCGATCGCTGGCGGGGCCCGAGAACAGGCCATCCATGGCCGGGGTGAGCCAGAGCACGCGCAGATAATCGCTCATGGCCTCGACGGAGCGGGCATTGGCGCCATTGATGCGCACGCGCCGCCCCCCATCGGGGTGGCGCCGGTGCCGATATCGGCGGGGCCATCATCGGTTTCGACCGTGGCGGCGACGGCCCAGCCAATATCGGAGCCCTGCGACTGCACGGTCTCGAAGGCGGCGCGGCGCAAACCGCGACCGGGGGAAAGCAGTGACACTGCCTCGAGCAGATTGGTCTTGCCGGCCCCATTGGAGCCGGTCAGCACAACGTGACGGGAATCGAGATCAAGCGCTGCCGCCGCGTAATTGCGGAAAGCGGTCAGGCGAAGCCGGGAGAGATGTCGGATCGTGACGTCGACCTCAAACGCGCATCGGCATCAGCACGTAGAGCGCGCGGGTTTCACCTTCATCCTTGACGAGAGTGGGCGAGCCCGCATCGTTGAACATGAAGATGGCGCTGTCAGAGCGGATCTGGCCGATAATGTCGAGCAGGTAGCGGGCATTGAAGCCGATCTCGAAACCGTCGGTCTCGAATTCGACCGCCAGCTCTTCACTGGCCGTGCCGTGATCGGGATTGGTCACCGACAGCTCGAGCAGACCATCCCTGGCCTGCAGCTTGACGGCCTTGCCGCCGCGCTCGGAGGCAATGGTGGAGACGCGATCAACCGCCGTGGCAAAGCTGGCGCGATCGACATTCATCTGCTTGTCGTTGTTCTTGGGTGTCACCCGATCGTAATCGGGGAAAGTGCCCTCGATCAGCTTGGAGAGCAGCACGACCGAGCCCACGGTAAAGCGGATCTTGGTGTCGGAGACTTCCACCGCCACGTCGCCCTCGGCGCCATCGAGCAGCTTCTGGACTTCGCCAACGGTCTTTTTGGGCACGATGATGCCGGGCATGCCATTGGCGCCGGCAGGCGCTTCGATTTCGGCGCGCGCCATGCGGTGACCATCGGTGGCCACGGCGCGCAGCACAGTGCCCGTGCCGGAGATATCGATGGTGTGGAAATAGATGCCGTTGAGATAGTAGCGCGTCTCTTCATTGGAAATGGCGAACTGGGTGCGCTCGATCAATTCGCGCAGCGCGGTTACCGGCATGGAGAATTCGTGACCAAAGGCACCCGACTTGAGATCGGGGAAGCTGTCGGGCGACAGGCAGGCCAAGTTGAAGCGCGAGCGACCGGAGGTGAGAACCATATTCTCGCCGCCATCGGTCTCGAGCCGCACCTCGGCGCCGTCAGCCAGCTTGCGGACGATTTCATACAGCGTGTGCGCCGGCACGGTGGTGGTGCCGGGCGTGGACACCATGGCGGGCACGGATTCGGTGACTTCGATATCAAGGTCGGTGGCGCGCAGCTCAACCTTGTCATCGCTGGCCTTGAACAGCACGTTGGCCAGAATCGGATAGGTGTTGCGGCGCTCCACAACGCGGTGCACATGGCTCAACGACTTGAGCAGATGATTGCGTTCGAGCGTGACTTTCATTCGGCAACTTCCCTGGCACTACGCAGCTGCTCACATGCAGCCCAAAAACCCCCGGCGAGCCGGGGTTTGGACATTTACAATTTGGTGACCAAAACGCAAGGGCAGCCAGCGTTTTGCACCCAGCAAATGCGCGCAGTGCAGCGGGCTGCATAACAGGGCGAATAGGTCTAGGCTCGGCTCCTAAAAACGAGAGGAGGCCCCAATGGCCGAGTGTTTTGTAGCTGATGGCGTGGCGGTGATCACCGGTGGCGCCAGCGGTATTGGCCGGGCAGCGGCGCGACGCGCTGCCGCAGCAGGCATGAAAATCACGCTGGTGGATATCAACGCAGCCAAGCTGGCCGATATGGGCGCCGAACTGGCGGGTATTGTCGGTCACGACAATCTGGTGGTCGAGCGCCTTGATGTCAGCGACCCCGCCGCCATGCTGGCGCTGGCGCAGCAGGTCAACGCCAAGCTGGGCAGCCCGACCCTGCTGATGAACAATGCAGCCGCCTTTGTCGGCGGTGGCCCGGGCGGCATTCTGGACGACAATGCCAATTGGCAGCGCGTGTTCGCGGTCAATGTGCTGGGCCCGGTCAACGGGGTGCAGGCGTTTCTGCCTGCCATGCTGGATGCAGGCCGGCCGGCAGTGATCATCAATACCGGCTCCAAGCAGGGGCTGACCAATCCGCCGGGCAATCCGGCCTACAACACCTCAAAAGCGGCCGTGAACGCCTATAGCCAGAACCTGGCCCGCGATCTGCGCGAGCGCGAGGGTTGTGCGATCAGTGCCCATCTGCTGATCCCGGGCTGGACCACAACGGGCGATGCCGTCCATCGCCCCGGCGCCTGGCTGCCCGAACAGGTGGTGGACCACATGGAAAGCGAAGTGCGGGCCGATCATTTCTTCATTCTGTGCCCGGACGAGGAAACACCCAATGCGACTGATCACAAGCGCATCCTGTGGAACGCCATGGACATTATCGAGAACCGCCCGGCGCTGTCGCGCTGGCACCCCGATTACAGCCAGGCCTTTGCCGATTTCATGAAGCAGGACCTGCCCGGGTCCACCAAGGATGGAGACGCGTGATGAGCACTCAGATCAAATTGTGGAATGGCCGCACCGTGCCACGGGTGGGGCTGGGTTGCTGGGCCATTGGCGGCACCACAGCCAATGAGGGGCCGTCAACCTCCTATGGCAAGGCCGATGATGCCCAGTCGCGCGCAGCCCTGCGGGCGGGCTACGAAATGGGCGCCCGGGTGTTCGATACCGCCGCGGCCTATGGCGCGGGGCATTCCGAAATGCTGGTGGGCGAGGAAATTTCTCATCACGACGACGCCATCATCATCACCAAGTTCGGGGTGGAGGTGGATTTCGAGGCCAATCTCAAGGGCGCGGTGAATGTCACGCCTGAGGGCATTCGCGGCATTGTCGATGGCAGCCGGTCACGGCTCAAGCGCGATTGCCTTGATCTGGTGCTGCTCCATGTCAATGACATGGACCCCGCCCTGGCGCCGCAGGTGTTTGATACGCTTGAAGCGATGGTGGGCGAGAACAAGATCGGCGCCTATGGCTGGAGCACCGATTTCATGCCGCAGGCCCGCGCGGGCGCCGACTATCCGCATTTCGTGGCGTTCGAGAACGACTACAACGTATTCACCCCGGCGGCGGATCTGATGGGCTTTGCCCAGGATCGCGGACTGATCTCGATCAGCCGGCTACCGCTGGCCATGGGGCTGCTCACCGGCAAATACCTGCCCGATGCCCAGCTCAACAGCGATGATGTGCGCGCGCAAAGCCATGACTGGCTGCGCTTTTTCAAGGATGGCAAACCCAGTGCGGACTATCTGAACCGGCTGGCCGACATTCGTGATCTGCTGCAGAGCGGGGGGCGCACCCTGCCGCAGGGCGCGCTGGGCTGGATTCTGGCCGCCTCGCCCATCGCGCTGCCGGTCCCCGGCTTCCGCAATGAGGCGCAGGTGCGCGACAATATCGGAGCGCTCGAAAAAGGCCCGCTGCCGCCCGAAGTGATGGCCGAGATAGCCAAACAGCTGGCAGCCGACTGAGCCACACACAATGCGCCCAGACACAAAGACCCCGTGCAGCTGCACGGGGTCTTTTGCATTGTCACACAGGCGGGCGCACTGCCCGCTTTGGGCTATTCCTCGAGCATGCGCTTGAGCAGTTCGATTTCCTGACCCAGTTCCACATCATCCTTGATCATGGATTCAACCTTGCGCACCGAATGGAGCACAGTGGTGTGGTCACGGCCACCGAAGCGCCGACCGATTTCGGGCAGCGAACGCGAGGTCAGCGCCTTGGCCAGGAACATGGCGATCTGGCGCGGGCGCACCACATCGCGCGAGCGGCGGGCCGAGAGCAGCTCGTTGCGCGGCACCTTGTAGTGGCGCGAGACGATACGCAGAATGTCCTCAATGCGGACGCGGCGGGCTTCGCGGTTGCGGATCAGATCGCCCAGGGTCTTTTCGGCCAGTGGCACGGTGATCAATTCACCAGTCAGCTGGTTGGCGGCCACCAGACGGTTGACGGCGCCATCAAGGTCGCGGCCATGGCTGATGACGGCACGCGAGATGTAATCGATGACCGGCGCGGGGAAGTGCATGCCATAGCGGGCGGTCGACTGATCGGCCCGGCGCTGCACGATGGCGCGGCGCAGTTCGAGATCAAAGCCCGAGATCGGCACGACCAGACCACCCGACAGACGCGAGCGCACGCGCTCATCGAGCATTTCAAGATCGCGTGGCGGCGCATCGCCTGCCACAACAACCTGCTTGGCGCCGGTGAGCAGCGTGCCCAGCGTGTGGCCGAATTCGGTAGCCGACTTGCCCTGCAGGAACTGCATGTCGTCGATCAGCAGCAGGTCGACGCGGCGGAGCCATTCCTTGAAGCCGAGCGCGGACTGGCGCTGCACGGCGGTGATGAAATGGTACATGAAGTGGTCGGCAGTCAGATAGACGATGTTCTTGCTGCTGTCGGCCTGCTGCACGGCGTGCGCAATGGCGTTGAGCAGGTGGGACTTGCCCAGACCGACGGTGGAATGAATATAGACCGGGTTGAAGGTCACTGCGTTGTTGGCAGCCGCATTGGCGATCTGCTTGGCCACGCCAAAGGCCATCTCATTGGCTTCACCAGCCACGAAGCTGTCAAAGGTCATGCGTGGATCAATGGCACTGCCGGACAGGGCGTCGCCCTTGGCGGCCGTGGATTCACGGGGGAAGCGGGCAATGGTGGAGACCGGGGCCAGGGTCGGTGCGGCTTGCGGTGCCGGTGCTTCATTGGTGCTGGGCTCGGCAGCGACAGGGGCAAAGCGTGGACGGGCTTGGCCATTGACGCGCAGCGTCACCTGGATGCGGCCGATCTCGGCAACGTCCTGACGGAAAGCCTCCAGAATGCGCTCGGCATAATTGGACTGCACCCATGAACACAAAAAGCGTGTGGGGGCGGACAGATGCACCACATCGTCGACGATCTCTTCAAGCTCCAGGCTCGCAAACCAGGATGTGAAGACGTCATTGCCGACAGCGGTCTTGATGCGAGCGCGGACACGGTTCCAGAGTTCGCGCTGGGCTTGGCCGGAATCGGAGTCAGTCATGACAGGTGTTTCGCCTTTGTTGATCGTGCTTGTCGTTGGGGCATCGGTTTGAACCCAATCCTCCCTGCTAGCGGTCGCCTGTCGTATCATTCAAGTAAGCCCCATATCTGGCCGATCGGTCCGCAAAGTCCGATCGGTTTTTGTTTGTGCCCTGGCTGTTCTGTGTTGCCCACACAGCCAAGGCTTCGCCCCTGCGCCCGCTCATGCGGACACACTTTTATTGTCCGCTGGCTTGACCCAGCGGTGTGGTGTCTATTCGACTGTTATGAACCTGACCGATACCGGTCGATGGTTTTACAATTCTAGTCCGGTCAGATCAGACCGCCAGCCACTCAAGCTGCCAACACAACCTTCACCGTATGAACATCTCGGCCATCGCCGTAATTTACTAAAACAACGCCCCGAAATATGACCCCATCAGCTCTGTCAGACGCTCATTGACGGCGTCCTCTCTCAAGCTGACGAGATTACTTTAGAGGGACGGTTTTGGGCTCGCAACCGTGGAATCATCAAAATGGGGGCTTGACTCTGAGGTTGTATTTTCGGGTCCCGAGGGCCTCTGTGGACCCCATTTGAGCAAGGCGCTGTGACTCAACGCAGATTCCCGTTGGAGGGCTCTCAAACAAGGTAAAATTTTATTTCCCGAGGGCCCATGTTTTTACGGAAGGGCAGCCCTGATGACATTTTCATGAATGGCGCCCATTCCGCCAAATCCTTATGATTCCTCAACAAATAATGGCTGCTGGTTATGCTAGCTCGGCGCGACCCCGGTGTCACGCCGATGACACATGCGTGTCGAAACGGAATACCATGCTCATCTACCATACAAACGAAAGGGGCCCCTTACGGAGCCCCTTTCAGTCAATTTTGTCGGCAGCCGCTATGGGCGCCCGGGTCGTTCCAAATTAAGCGCTGAGCGCCTTAACACGGTGGTTCAGGCGGCTGACCTTGCGAGCGGCCAGATTGGCATGAACAATGCCCTTGGACGATGCGCGGGCGATCTCGGGAGCTGCTACTGCGAGAGCTTCCATGGCCTGCTTGTGGTCGCCAGCGGTGATGGCTTCTTCAACCTTGCGGATGAAGGTACGAACGCGCGAGCGACGTGCCTTGTTGACCGCGGTGCGGGCTTCAATCTTGCGGGTAGCCTTTTTGGCTGAAGGCGTATTGGCCATAATGGTCCTCTTGGCGTCCAACCGGCCGATCGCGCCACGAGGTCGCATGCGTCCGGGATGAAAAATGAAATCGGCGGCATATCGATAGCCGCCAAGTTGGGCGGTCTATAGGGGAAGCAGGGGCGAGCGTCAACTGGATTCAGCCCCGTGCAGGTCAGGGTTTCTTCTGGCACATCGGACAAAAGAAAGTGGAGCGGCCCGACTGGACAATGCGCTGCACAATGCCGGCACAGCCCGGGGTGGCGCAAGCATCACCTTCGCGGTCATAGACGGCGAAATTGTGCTGGAAGTAGCCATTGCCCCCTTCGGCATTGCGGAAGTCGCGCAGCGTGGAGCCGCCCGAGGCGATGGCCTCCAGCAGCACGGTGCGCACCGCACCGGCCAGATCCTCGAGCGCCGGCTTGGGCTTGCCCTTGGCGGTCACCAGCGTGCCGGCCAGCACAGTGGGCAGGATATGGGCGCGGTGCAGGGCCTCGGCGACATAGATATTGCCCAGTCCGGCAACCACACGCTGATCGAGCAGGGCCGCCTTGATCGGGGTTTTCTTGCCGGCGAATTTTTCGGCCATGGCCGCCGCATTGAAGTCATTGCCCAGCGGCTCGGGGCCGAGCCCCGCCAGATAGGGGCTGGTGGCGATGTCATCATAGAGATCGACAAAGCCGAAGCGGCGCGGATCGGCATAGATCAGATGGCTCTTGCCATGTTCGGGGTGATCGAGATCGAGCACCAGATGATCATGCCTGGGTGGCGTGGCTGTCTCATAATAGCGCGGCGGCTTGTCGATGCCGTGTTCGGCAAAGCGCCAGGAGCCGGTCATGCCCAGATGGCTGAGTATGGTCTTGCCATTGGACAAGGTGATCAGCAGATATTTGGCGCGTCGGCCGACCGAAACAATCGCGCTGCCCTCGAGCCCTTGCGCCAGGTTCCGGGGAAAGGGAAAGCGCAGATTGGGACGATTGAGCGTGACGTGATCAATGCGGGCACCTTCAAGCCAGGGCTGCAGGCCTCGGCGTACCGTTTCGACCTCGGGCAGTTCGGGCATTGGTATCCTCTTTACCTGCGCGGCTTTGCGCGATTGGCAAAGCCCATAGCGCTTCTATATGGTGCGCGCCAACATCATTACAGATTAAGAGCATGGCCATGACCGAGGCGCGCGAGACCACCCATTTCGGCGAACAGACCGTCGCGTTGGACGACAAGCAGGGCATGGTCAACCAGGTCTTCCACGGCGTGGCGGACCGCTACGACCTGATGAACGATCTGATGAGTGGCGGCATTCACCGCATCTGGAAGGATGCCATGGTGGCCGATCTGGCGCCGCCCAAAGCGGGTTCGCGGCCCTATCGCGTGCTCGATATGGCGGGCGGCACGGGTGACATTGCCGAGCGCATCATCAATGCCTCTGTGGGCTATGCCGAAGTGGTGGTCTCCGACATCAATTCGGACATGCTGCGGGTGGGCGCGGAACGTGCCAAATCCTGGCGCTATCCGGCCCAGGCCAGCTTTGTGCAGGCCAATGCCGAAGAGCTGCCTTTCGAGGACAACAGCTTTGATGGCTATACGATCGCCTTTGGCATCCGCAATGTGCCGCGCATCCAGAAGGCCCTGAACGAAGCCCATCGCGTACTCAAGCGCGGCGGACGCATTCTGGTGCTCGAATTCAGCCAGGTCGACGTGCCGGGACTGGACGCGGTCTACAAGGCGTTTTCGGACAATGTCATCCCGCCCATGGGCAAGCTCGTTACCGGCGATGCGCAGCCTTATCAGTATCTGGTGGAATCGATCCGCAAATTCCCCAATCCGGCACTGTTCCAGTCCATGCTGACCGAGGCGGGCTTCAAGCGCGCCAAGGCGACCCCCTTCACGGGCAATATCGCCACGCTGTTTTCCGGCTGGAAGCTCTAGCGCATGATCCTGTCCGCCTATTTCCGCCTGCTGCGCGCTGGTTATGTTCTGGCCCGCGAGGGCGCCCTGTCGATGATCTCGGCCAAGGATCTGCCACCGGCGCTGGCGCCGCTGCGCGCCGGGCTGTGGCTGGGCCGGCTGATCGAGCGTCCCAGCGTGCGCAAGACCGGTCGCGTCGAGCGGCTGAACAAGGCGCTCAACAAGCTGGGGCCGACCTATGTCAAGTTCGGGCAGACCCTGGCCACCCGCCCCGATGTGGTGGGCGCCGGTATTGCCAATGATCTGGCGGGGCTGCAGGACCGCATGGATCCGTTCGATCCGGCACTGGTTCCGGCCATTCTCAAACAAGCGCTGGACGACAAGGCGGTCGAGCTGACCGAATTGAGCGCGCCGATTGCCGCCGCCTCGATCGCCCAGGTGCATCAGGCCAAGCTCAGGCCGGCCGACGGGCTGCCCAAGACGGTTGCGGTCAAGATCCTGCGCCCGGGCGTTGCGGCGCGGTTCATGAGCGATATTGAGAGCTTTTACGTCGCGGCCCGGCTGGCCGACCGCCTGTCGGCATCGACCAAGCGGTTGCGGCCAATCGAGGTGGTGCAGACGCTGGATCGCTCGGCCCAGCTCGAGCTGGACCTGCGGCTCGAGGCGGCGGCCATCTCGGAAATGGCCGAAAACATCAAGGATGATACAGGCTTTGTCATTCCCTCGGTCAGCTGGGATCACGTGGCGCAAAATGTGCTGACTACCAGCTGGGTCGATGGCATTCCGATCCGCGATCATGCCGCGCTTGATGCGGCGGGGGTGGATCGCAAGGCACTGGCGTCCAATCTGTTACAGAGCTTTTTGCGCCACGCCATTCGCGACGGCTTTTTCCATGCCGACATGCATCCGGGCAATCTGTTTGCCGATCCACGCACCGGCGACGTGATCGCGGTCGATTTCGGCATTATGGGGCGGATCAACCGCAAGGAACGGCGTTTCCTGGCCGATATCCTGTATGGCTTCATCACCCGCGATTACCGCATGGTGGCAGAACGTCATTTCGAGATCGGCTATGTGCCCAAGGACCAGTCGGTCGATGATTTCGCGCTGGCGATCCGCTCGATCGGCGAGCCGCTGCATGGCCGCACCGCCTCGGACATTTCCATGGCGCGCGTATTGGGGCAGCTGTTTGCCATTACCGATCTGTTTGACATGCAGACCCGGCCCGAGCTGGTGCTGCTGCAAAAGTCAATGGTGCTGGTGGAAGGCGTGGCGCGGGCGCTCGATCCCCATCTTGATATCTGGACCGTAGCCGAGCCTGTGGTGGGTGACTGGCTGCGCAAGGAAGCCGGGCCGATCGGCCAGATCGAAACGCTGGGCGAACATCTCAAGGTCATGGCGGAGGCTGCCGGCCGCGTGCCGGTGATTCTGGCGCAGGCCGAACTGGCGCTGGCCGATTATCACGCCAACAAGCACCGCCACAATGACGGGCTGATGCGCGTCATGATGCTGGGTCTGATGGGCATAGCGGGGGTCACGCTGCTCGCATTGCTTTGGCGCATAACGGTTTTTTCTGGCTGGTAGTTCACTTGTGCCCAAACGGGCATGGTCGTAGATTGCCCCTATTCGAGACGAGAGTTTCCATGTCTGCCAGTCCGATCTCCATACCATTGCGCTGGCTTGAGCATGGCCTGGGCCTGCCGGTGCCGGCCCAGCAGACCGCCGGCGCTGCGGGTATGGATCTGGTTGCGGCCCTGTCACAGGATAGCGATATGGTGCTGGCGCCGGGCGCGCGCGCCGTGGTGCCCTGTGGCTTTGCCATGGCGCTGCCGCCGGGGCACGAAGCGCAGGTGCGGCCCCGTTCGGGCCTCGCCGTCAAATACGGGGTCACCGTGCTCAACGCGCCGGGGACCATTGATGCCGATTACCGCGGCGAGGTCATGGTGCCGCTGATCAATCTGGGCGCGGACGATTTCGTGGTGCGGCGTGGCGACCGCATCGCCCAGATGGTGGTGGCTCCGGTGAGCCGCGCTGAATTTTCAATTGAGGAGAGCCTTGATGACACGGAACGCGGCGCCAACGGGTTTGGCTCGACTGGGCGTTCTCTGGGCTAGCATCGGGCTCGCCCTGTCGCTGATGGCGTCCCCTGCCCTGGCGGGGGACCGGGCGCAGATCGATCTGATCGGCTACTCCCCGGATGGCAGCTATCTGGCCTTTGAAGAGTTCGGCATTCAGGACGGCTCGGGCTTTGCCTATTCCAATGTGTTTGTGATCGATCTGGTCGAGGACGCCTGGGTGGTGGGCACCCCGATCCGGGTGCAGGCCGGAGAGGACACCATCCCGCTCACCGAAATCCGCGCGCAGGCGCAGGATGAGGCGGCCAATAATATGGCCACGCTCAATATCGAAGTGCCGGCCCAGTTCATCGCCATGATCGGCGATGGCGTGCCCCGCAATGATGGGCAGACACTCAATTTTGGCCGGCCCGGCTTTAACGCGGGCGAGGTGATCGGCGACTATGGGCTGGAGCTGAGCGTTTTCGGCACACCCGCGGCCACACCGTGCCTTGAATGGTTCGGGTCCGCTCCACAAGGATTTGCGCTGGGCATGAGCGATAGTGAGGGCGCGCGTGAAGTCCATCGCGACACCAATCTGCCGCGCTCGCGCGGCTGCCCGGTCGACTATCGGCTGTTTGGCGTGGTGGCCCCTTTCGACAGTGACCCGCTCAGCCACGCCGTGGCGATCATCTCGGTCTATACCTATGGCTTTGAAGGGCCGGACCGGCGCTTCATCGTTGTGCCGCTTGGCCTCTGATCGCCTCTCTTCAGCCGAAACGCGGCGCTATGCGCGCCATCTGGTGCTCAAGGGCATGGGCGGGCGCGGGCAGCAGGCGCTCAAGGCGGCGCGGGTTCTGGTGGTGGGTGCCGGCGGGCTGGGCAGTCCGGCCATCGCCTATCTGGCCGGGGCTGGCGTGGGTACGCTGGGCATTGCCGATCATGACAGCGTCTCGCTTTCCAATCTGCAACGGCAGATGATCCACACCACTGCCGGGGTGGGCGCAGGCAAGGCCAAGAGCGCACAGAGCTTTGCGCAGGCGCTTAATCCCGAGGTGCAGATCGTACTGCACGAACAGGCGGTGACGGCGGCCAATGCCGCGAGCGTGCTTGGCGATTATGATCTGGTGCTCGACGGCACCGACAATCTGGTGACCCGGCGCGCCGTCGCCGATGCTGCTGCGATGCTGGGGCGACCACTGGTATCGGGCGCGGTCTCGATGTTTGATGGTCAGGTGACGGTGTTTGCCCCCGACGGGCCCGAGTTTGCCGAGCTTTATCCCGATGGCGCCAGCGATGATGATCTGCCCAGCTGCGAAGCCACCGGCATATTGGGGCCGCTGACCGGGGTGATCGGCACACTGATGGCCATGGAAGCGATCAAGCTGATTACCGGCATTGGCGAGCCGCTGATTGGCCGTGTGCTGACCTATGACAGCCAGGGCGCCCGGTTTGCCGAATTTTCCTTCTAGTCCCGCTCAGGCCTGAACCAGAGGCCCGATCGGCATGTGGAAGACGAAACGGGTCTGGTCGTCGTCAGAGGTGACGCCGAGTGTGCCGCCATGGGCCTTGGCAATCTGGCTGGCGATATAGAGCCCCAGGCCCAGACCCTGCTGGCCGGGCTGTGCCTGCGCCCGGAAGAACGGCTTGAACAGATTATCGAGCAGATGCGGCGGAATGGCCTCGCCACCATTGGCGACCGCCATTTCGAGCTGGTTGTCGATGAGGCGGGTGGTGACGGTGATCGGCTGATCCACGGCGCCATGGGTCAGTGCATTGCCCAGCAGGTTGGACACCAGCTGCTCCATGCGGATGCGGTCATAGGAGAGCTTGCCGACATCACCGAGCGCGGTGACGATCTGGCGCTCGGGATGGGCGCTGCGCAATTCATCGACGACCTGGGCCACCACTTCATGCAGAGCCTCGTCGGTTGCCGTCTGCAGCTGAATGCCGCCACCCAGCCGCCCCCGGGCGAGATCGAGCATATCCTCGACCAGCGCCCCCATGCGGCTGACGCTCTTGCGCATCAGACCGACAATCTGGGTGGAGCGTTCATCGAGCGGCGATTTGAGAAGGCTGCGCGTGCCTGCCTCCAGCGCGCTGAGCGGATTGCGCAGATCATGGCCCAGAATGGCTACAAACTGCTCGCGCAGCTCGGTTGTCATGCGTTCCTCGGCCAGCGCGGCGCGGCTCTCATTGAGCTGCTGATCGCTGTCCAGATGATGGGCGATCAGCTCGGCAAACAGACGGAACATGCCGATAGTAGCGGGGTTTTTCAGCTTGGCCGGATTGCTGTCAATGGCGCAGAGCGTGCCGAAAAACGAGCCGTCCACCAGGGTGATAGGCACCGAGATATAGCTTTGCAGCCCATACAGGCGCGGGGTGTGATGATCGCAATAGTCAGCGTCTTCGCTGACATGATCGATGACCACTTCCTGCCGGCTGGCGCGCACCTGATGGCACAGCGTGGTTTCCACATTCAGCTCATCGCCCGGTGTCAGACCGAAATGGACATTGTCGAGCACTTCGCAGGTGATCCAGCGATCCTCGGTGACACGCGCCACGGCGGCAAAGCCCATGCCGGTGGCCTCGCAGACGACGTTGAGGATGGACGGGATGGCGGGAATGCGCCGGACGGCGTCAATATCTGTCTGAAAATCGTGTACGTCGCTCATAGGCGCTTTCGTATGCTTGGTGCAGCTGAGTCTGGACACGCCGGGCCCCCGCCCTGGTAACTATATTCGTCACACTGGCAGCAACACGCAATGGCTAAACCACCCGCAACGTTGAAAACGACGCGGGTGGATCAGCTAGAATGGCGGGATTGAGGTGCCCGGGCGGCCCCTGATCAGGCGTCGGGGTGTTTGAAGACCAGGGCGGCATTGGTGCCACCAAAGCCGAAGGAATTGGACAGTACCACGCCCAGATCGACGTCATCGCGGCGCTGCTGGATGATCGGCATGTCCTCGAAAGCGGGATCGAGGTGGTCGATATTGGCGCTGGCGGCGATGAAGCGGTTCTTCATCATCAGGATCGAATAGATCGCCTCATGCACGCCGGTGGCGCCCTGGCTGTGCCCGGTCAGCGACTTGGTTGCCGAGATGGGCGGGCACCTGGTTTCATTGCCAAACACGGCGCGGATGGCCTCGATCTCCTTGAGATCGCCCACCGGGGTCGAGGTAGCATGCGGGTTGATATAGTCGACCTTGGGGCCAACGTTTTTCAGCGCCATTTCCATGCAGCGCGCCGCGCCTTCGCCCGATGGGGCAACCATGTCGACGCCGTCGGAAGTGGCGCCATAGCCCACCAGCTCGGCCCAGATCTTGGCGCCGCGCGCCTTGGCGTGTTCGTATTCCTCAAGCACCAGCACGCCGGCACCGCCGGAAATCACGAAACCGTCGCGGTCCACATCGTAGCAGCGCGAGGCCTTTTCGGGATTGGCGTTATAGATCGAGCTCATGGCCCCCATGGCGTCGAACAGGTTCGACAGGGTCCAGTCGAGGTCTTCGTGGCCACCGGCAAACACGATGTCCTGCTTGCCCAGCATGATCTGTTCCATGCCATTGCCGATGCAATGCTTGGACGTCGCGCAGGCCGCGGTGATGGTGTAGTTGACGCCCTTGATGCCAAAGGCCGTCGCCAGCGTGGCCGAGGCGGTCGAGCCCATAGCCTTGGGCACCGCGAGTGGCCCGATGCGCTTGGGACTGGAATTCTTGCGGGTGATATCGGCGGCATCGACAATGGTGCGGGTAGAGGCGCCGCCCGAGCCCATGACGATACCGGTCATGGGATTGGAAATGTCGCTTTCTTCTAGCCCGGCATCGGCAATGGCCTGCTGCATGGCCAGATAGTTCCAGGCCGCGCCCTTGCCCATGAAGCGGGTGACGCGCCGGTCGAGCAGTTCAAACGGATCCAGACGCGGGTCGCCCTTGACCTGACTGCGGAAGCCCAGCTCGGCATAGTCTTCGGCAAAGACAATGCCCGGCTTGGCCGCGCGCAGGCTGGCCGTAACCTCGTCCAGCGAATTGCCGATTGAGGAAATGATACCCATGCCGGTTACGACAACTCGTCTCATCGTGTCCTCGCTAAGTCTGGTGACGCCCTTGCTTGAGGCGTTCTTGGTCGTGAATTACGTCGGTATCGGGGCGCCTCAGGCGCCCTGTTCAGCCTGCATCTGGGCGTCGGTAAACAGGCCCACGCGCAGATCCTTGGCTTCGTAGATCACCTTGCCATCGGCCTTGACCCAGCCATCGGCGATGCCCAGCGTCAGACGACCCTTCATCACGCGCTTGAGGTCAATGCCGTATTCGACCAGCTTGACGTCATTGGTGACCTGGCCGGTAAACTTGATTTCGCCGCCCAACGCGCGACCGCGACCGGGCTGGCCGATCCAGCTGAGGAAGAAGCCGGTCATCTGCCAGATGGCGTCCAGACCCAGGCAGCCGGGCATGACCGGGTCGCCGATGAAGTGGCACTGGAAGAACCACAGGTCAGGATTGACGTCGAGTTCGGCGCGTACCTGGCCCTTGCCAAACTCGCCGCCATCCTCGGAAATCGATGTGATGCGATCAAACATCAGCATGGGTGGCGCGGGCAGACGTGCGTCTCCCTGGCCCGGCAGTTCGCCCCGACCATGCGCCAACAGCTCTTGATACCCAAATGCGCTCTGCCGTTCGGCCATGCATCCAACCCCGGTTAACCTTTTGTTCGTCTCGTATAGGGGTGCGCTCAGAGGGTCAAGTCAACGCCCTTGCCGCATGGCCCGGTTTACCACCGTTCAGCGTGCGGCGCCGCTGCGCTTGTGTGAACTTGGTGTGATAGTTATAACAACTCCAGTATCTTCCGGCCCTTCAGAGACCTCAAGGACCCTATGACTGATCGTACCCAGACCGCCCGGTCGCTTCCGTCGCGCAAACCGTGTCTTACGGCTGTGCTGCGCATGGCCGGTCTTCGTCCGACCCGGCAGCGCGTGGCGCTGGCCGAATTGCTGTTCGGTGGCCCCCACCGCCATGTCAGCGCCGAGCAATTGCACGGCGAGGCAGGTGATGCGCGGGTCAATGTTTCACTCGCCACAATCTACAACACGCTGCATCAGTTCCATGAAGCGGGCCTGTTGCGCGAAGTGGCCGTGGATGCCTCGCGCTCCTATTTCGATACCGACACCTCCGATCACCACCATTTCTACGTGGAAGACGAGCAGCGGATGATCGACATTCCGGCCGCCTCGGTGGAGTTCATGAAGCTGCCCCAGGCCCCCAAGGGCATGGAAGTCAGCCATGTCGACGTGGTGATCCGGGTGCGCAAGGCGCAGGCCTGATCGGACGCGCAAAAGCGTTTTTCACTCGCCTTCGCCAGCGCGCCTTAGAAGGGAATTGGCTGCTGTCCAGCCCCTTCGATCAACGAAATTGCAAATCGGCCACGGTGACAGTGGCCATCTGATCACCCATATTGCGGCCTGTGTGACAACAGCGACAAGGGTGGCCGATGAGCCAAAAGGTCAATCTCAACGCATATTTCGAGCGAATCGGCTTTGCCGGATCCATCGCCCCGACCTTGGCGACTCTCGAATTACTGCATGCGCTGCACCCGGCAGCCATCGCTTTTGAAAACCTCAATCCCCTGCTGGGCCTGCCGGTCAAACTCGATCTGGCCAGTCTGCAGTCCAAGCTGCTCACCGAGCGGCGTGGTGGCTATTGCTACGAGCACAATCTGCTGCTCATGGCGATGCTGAAGGATCTCGATTTCAATGTGCGCGGCCTGACTGCGCGCGTGCTGTGGAACGATCCGGACACTACCCAGTCCCACCACATGCTGCTGGCCGTGGACATCAACAGCTCCACCTATATTGCCGATGTCGGCTTTGGCGGGCTGACCATGACGGCCCCGCTCAAGCTCAAGGCCGATACCGAGCAGACCACCCCGCATGAAAGCTTCCGGCTGAGCGGGGGCGATCCGGAGTGGTTGCTGGAGGCCAAGATGGGCGAGGCGTGGAGGCCACTCTATGCCTTTGAGACCAGCGAAAAGACCATGGCCGATTTCGAGGAGGCCAATCGCTTCCTCGCCAATGATCCGGCCTCGCCCATGCGCAGCGAGCTGCGCGTGGCGCTGGCGCCCAGCGGCAAGCGGCTGACGCTGAAGAACAATCGCCTGACCACCTATGTCGAAGGCAGCGAGCCGGTGAGCCAGCAACTGTCCAGCGTGGCGGAAATGCGCGAGGTGCTGACCACCAGCTTTGGCATGGCCTTGCCGCCTGCCGATCTGCTCGACCCAAAGCTGGCGGCGATGCTGGCTGAAGCGGGCATTGCCCCCAAGCGCCGCCCCCGCGGACGATATGGGCCCCGAGGTGGCGGAGAACTAGGCATGGCGCCGGTCCAGGTCGACCCGGACAAGGTCCGCAGCTTTGAGAGCCAGGCGGCATTTTACGACTGGCTGGCTGTCCATCACGACAGTGCTGACGAACTCTGGATCAGGATTTTCAAGAAGGCCAGCGGCGTGCCGACCATTACGGCGGTGCAGGCCATTGATGTGGTGCTGTGCTGGGGCTGGATCGACGCGATCAAGAAGTCCTGGGACGATGTCTCGTTTGTGCAGCGCTATTGTCCGCGCAAGCCCAGGAGCGCCTGGAGCCAGATCAATCGCGACAATGTCGCGCGGCTGATCGCCAACGGGCAGATGACCGATCACGGCCTGGCGCATGTCGACGCTGCCAAGGCCGATGGCCGCTGGGATGCGGCCTATTCCACCACCATGGACCCGCCCGAGGACCTGCTGGCCGCGATTGCGACCAATCCCGCGGCCGCGGCCACCTATGGCGTGCTGACCGCGCAGAACCGCTTTGCACTGACCTATCGTGTCATCAATCTGAAAACCGCTGTCGCCCGCACCCGCAAGATCACCGCTCTGGTCGAGATGCTGGCGCGTGGCGAGACCTTTCACCCGCAAAAGGCCAAGCCATGAGCCGCCATTTCGCCTTTCTGCGCGGCATCAATCTGGGCAAGCGCCAGATCAAGATGGCCGATCTGAAAACCTGTCTGAGCGGCATCGGGCTGCGGGACATCAGAACCATCGTGGCCAGCGGCAATGTCGGTTTCGAGACCGATGACGACAGCAATCTGCAGGCGCGCATGGAAGCGGTCATCGCCAAGACGTTCGGTTTCCAGGTTGGCGTGGTATTGCGCAGTGAGTCCGAGATCGCCACCATGCTGGCCAATGCGCCATTTGGCCAGCTCGACCCCCAGGCGGATCTGACGCGGCATGTGATGCTGTTTGACACCCCCCTGCCCGCCGGTCTGGCGCTCAATGATCGCCCCGGCCATACCGAGGTGGTGCGGATCGACGTGCGGGAAATCTATCTGGCAGGCTATCGTCAGCCCAATGGGCGCTATACCGAAGGCATGGACGATCTGGGCAAGCAGATCGAGCAACAGCTGGGCAAGGGTCGGCTGATGACGGCCCGCAACTGGAACACTATCGAAAAGGCTCTCAAATGATCACCGTGTTCGGCTCGACCAATCTGGACCAGATCGGCACCGTGCCGCGCCTGCCGCAGCCGGGCGAGACGGTGGCGGGTGGCGTGTTCTCCATGGCCGCGGGCGGCAAGGGCGCCAACCAGGCGCTGGCTGCGCGCCGCGCCGGGGCACAGGTGCGCCATGTCTCGGCAGTGGGCGATGACAGCTTTGCAGCACCGGCGCTGGCCCTGCTGGAAGCGGCCGGGGTTGATCTCGAAGCCGTGCGCCGGGCCGATACGGCAACCGGCATTGCCATGATCTTTGTCGACGCGGCGGGCGAAAACGTCATCGCCGTGTTGCCCGGTGCCAATGGCACCATCACCACCGCCGATGCCGAAGAGGCGCTGGCCGGCATGGATGAGGACGATCTGCTGCTGGTGCAGCAGGAAGTCCCGCAGGCGGCGACCCGAAGGGCGCTGGAGCTGGCGCGCGAAAAGGGCGTCACCAGCGTGCTCAATACAGCCCCGTTTCTGGACGACACGCCCGCGCTGGCGCCTTTGGCCGATATTCTGGTGGCCAATGAGACCGAGTTCGCGCTGCTCACCGGTCGGCCGGAAAGCGAACTTGAGGGCGCCATGGCCGACTGGCATGCCAAACACAAGCAGACCCTGGTCGTGACCCTGGGCGGCGCCGGGGTGAAGGCCATTGCCGATGGCCAGATGCTGGATATCGCGGCCCTGCCGATCAAGCCAATCGACACAGTGGGTGCCGGCGACACGTTTTGCGGCTATCTGGGCGCGGGCCTGCATGCCGGGCTGGACCTGCCCACCGCCCTGCGCCGCG
Source organism: Devosia sp. J2-20 (assembly GCF_055808475.1). Taxonomy (NCBI): domain Bacteria; kingdom Pseudomonadati; phylum Pseudomonadota; class Alphaproteobacteria; order Hyphomicrobiales; family Devosiaceae; genus Devosia; species Devosia sp. J2-20. The sequence goes on from NZ_CM147870.1 coordinate 3,616,497, forward strand.
CGGCGGCAGCGGGCAGCCTCGCCTGTCTCAAACCGGGCGCCCAGCCCGCCATTCCGCTCGCAGCCGAAGTGGATGCCGCACTGGCGCAATAGGGGCGATCTTCAACTGGCCGGGCTTTGCGGCACGAGCGCGCGAAAGCGGACGCCGATGAGGATATATGGTCGAAATGGATAGGGCAGGTCGGACCCTTTGATGGCGTTTAAGGTCTTGATGGCCGCGCTATCCGGCATTGTCATTTTCGGCGGCATGTGGGCCGTACTGGCAGTGCCTTGCTGGATCTTGTGGTGGCGGAGGGGAGAGGCGGTGCCGAGCGCATTTGCGTTCGGCGCTTATGGCCTTGCCGCGATCATCTGGATCAGTTTTGTCATCGCTGTTGACCCGGTGATGTTCGCGCTTTAGCCCGCAGATGTCCGCATGTGTGCAGGCGTTCGCAGGCCCGACGACAATGGGTCTGGTCATGGAAAGAGCGATAACAGCGGTTCGCTCAGGCCCCTTTGCGACCTGTCTTTTCGACCTTCTGATCAATCAAGACTGCCTGTTGCCATGGGCTTGGTGCTTTGTCGGTGCGGTGAATGCAGCCGGCCCAACAGCAAGGACGCTTCTTGCCCTCCAGCAATTCGTCACAGGTTCGTTGAATGCGACGCTGGCGCGTTTTTGGCTGCTTCGCGTCATCGACCCAACAGATAAATTCATTCCGGCCAAGTGGTGTTAGCCCTTCCCAGAGCTTGAAAACATCCGGATCCGATCGCAAAGCTGATTGAAGGTCTTCGCGCGCCTCGTGGACCGTGCCATGTGGAAATGCGTTTGGCATATAACCTCCAAAACAGCCGCTCTGCATGACCATATCATGAGGGCATCGGTGGTTCAGCCCCTCTCAGTTGCCAAAGTGTGCGCCACTACAGCGTTGGCATGACCGTGACCCATGCCATGGTCGTTTTTCAGCATCGCAACCAACTCCATGTGTTTCGCCGGCATCTTCTGGCGCACCAGTTCCTGCCATTCGGCAATGGGGCGGCCATATTTCTCCTCGATGGAAGGGAAATAGGATGCAGGCCCTTTGACTGGTTGGTCTGCCATGAATCTAACACCTCAGATCGGGATCGCAGCCGACATATTTGTCCGCAATTCGTTTCACTGCAACGGGGTTGCATCCAGCCATCGCGCCGTTTGGCCCCCGCACAAAAAGGGCAGCCCTGCGGCTGCCCTTATCAGTTTTGACGACCATGCCGGGCAAGCAGGGTGCTGCCTGACGCGGTGCACCCTGCGCTGCCTTATTTCAGCGACCGCGGGAATTCTTCGGATTGCCACAGGCCGATGCCAAAGCCATCAGGGTCCAGAAAGTCGGCGCTCCAGCCGCCCGGTGCCTCGCTGACCGGGGTGACGATGGTGACGCCTTTGGTCGCCAGATCGGCAACCACATCGTCAATGCCACCGTCGGGCACCGTGAAGATGATGGCAGGCGTATTGCCACGCACCGCCTCCTGCTGGAAAAAGATGAGCTCGAGGCCGCCTTCCAGACTGCCTTGCAGCCAAAAGGGTTCGGCCCCTTCCATCCGTTCCAGACCGAGCCCCAATGTCTGGTTGTAGAAGGTCTCGGTGCGTTCAATGTCACTGACGTAATAGACGATGCTGGCGCTCTTGGGCTTGAAGTTCATGAGAGGTTCTCCTGTTTGACTTGCACTGCCTGTTGCCGCGGGCTGCCGTTTTGTGAGCGCTGCACCACGAATAAATGTCCGTCCGGATCATGGCTGGCAAAAGCCCCGCCATGGCGCAGCAGCTTTGGCAGAAGCGCGTCGCGAATGCTGCCATAGGCAAGATCGAGACCAAGACCAGGCAGGTCCGCAGGCATGGCGAGCCCCGCCGCCACCGTCTTGCGCTTGAGCGCGACGATACGCTGGCGCAATGCAGTGTCTGAAAGGGCAAGGAGATAGGCAATTTCATGCCGTGTATGGCCCGACAGCGCCAGGGCCGCGACGGCCTTGAGCGCAGGGGGCAGGCCGGCAAGGAAGGCGCCAGTATCACTGTTGACGGCTTGATCGGATAAGGTGAGGCCAGCCTGCCACTGCGTTTCGCGGCGGCGTCGTCGTACAGCGGTGCGGGCGGCCATGCGTGCCTGGTTGCGCACTGTTCCGGTCAACCAGCGCGCCGTCTCATGCGCGTCGAAATTGGTGCGACCAGCCAGAACCGCCGCCAGCATGGCTTCCTGCACAACATCATCTGCCGCATCTGCGTTGCGGGTTTCACGCCGGGCAATGGCTTGAAGCTGAGCATATAGGCCTAAGCGCAACTATCTGATCTCCGTCGATACAAGAGGGAATTGCTGAACCTCTCATGCAAGGCAGCATAGTACAGCGCCGCAGAGGGGTGCCAGCCTCTCAGCGGTGCACTATTGGCGCATGGCGCTGACAGCTTGGAAGTTCCGTGTGCTGCGCCAGAGACCCTAGTCATGGCGCACCACGTCGAACCCTTCGTCGTCTGACGGTGGGACGAAATGGCTGGTGAAGCGGTCGAACGTCTCGTCACTGACAGTGAATTCGTGTTCGCCGCTGGCATTTCTGTGCCGCAGGCGCGCCTTGCAGATCGCGTCGGGCACATCGAGATAGTGCAGCTGATGCGCGCAGCCGGCGGCCTCGAACAGGGTACGCATCCAGGCGCGGCTGGCGAGCGTATTGGCGGGAAAATCCAGCACGACTGAAACGCCACTCCCCAGCAGGTCAATCAGATGGGGGGCAATGGCGCCCCGCAGCCGCGCCGCGCTGCGGGCATAATCGGCCAGACTGTTCAACTCGCCTGGATAGAGATGGGCAAGCCAGTGATCCTCGCGCACGATGATCGTGTTCGGCGATTGGCCCAGCTGCGTGACAAGCGTTGATTTTCCTGCAGCGATCTTGCCGCACACAAGGTGCAGCACAGCTGTGTTGGCAGACATGATTTCAGACCCTGAAAGGCGCTGGTAGCGCGATGGTGTTCACCCGGACGAACCCGACCCGACGCATCAGGTCGGGCAGCTAATTGGTGCGGTTGTCGCGATGTGAACAGCGGCGGTCATGCCGCGTTGATAGCAATGCAGGGGTTTTTCGTCCAGCCGCAGGTGATCCGTTTGGAAGCGGGGGTGTGTTGGCGGCGGGCGCCGCCCAAACAAAAAGGGCAGCCCTGCGGCTGCCCTTTTCAATTCTGAACTGGTCGAGTGCCTTACTTGGGCGCGAGAACCATCACCATCTGGCGACCTTCGGAACGCGGCTGGCTTTCGACCTTGGCGATCTCTTCGGTCTGCTCACGCACCTTGAGCAGCAATTGCATGCCCAGGTCCTGATGGGCCATTTCGCGGCCACGGAAACGCATGGTCACCTTGACCCGGTCGCCATCGTCGAGAAAGCGCTGAACGGCCTTCATCTTGGTCTCGTAGTCATGCGTGTCGATGTTCGGACGCATCTGGACTTCCTTGACCTCAATCACCTTCTGCTTCTTGCGGGCCTCGGCAGCTTTTTTCTGCGCGGCATACTTGAAACGTCCGAGGTCGAGCATCTTGGCGACCGGCGGATTGGCATTGGGAGAGATCAAAACAAGGTCGAGACCCTGATCCTGGGCTTCCGTGAGCGCCTCGCGGGTGTTGACGATCCCGCGGTTCTCACCTTCAGCGTCGATGAGCTGGACATCGGGGCTGGTGATATCATCGTTGGAGGGCGGCCCATCTTTCTGGGGCGTGACTGGTCTCATTGGACGGCGAATGGCAAATGATCCTTGTGTTATTAAGCCAAGCGGTGAATTCGGGCATAAAATCGTGTCACCGGGCCCATAAGTCAACTGGCAAAGCGGCTGAATTTCTGGCCCACTGGACCTATAGCACGCCGTTACCCGTTCTAGGGTACACCAACGACGAAATAATCTTACTGGTTCCCTAGGAAAGCATTGCCATGTCCGCCCCGCAAACCACCCGCCTCACCGTTGGAACCGGATCGGCGGCCCGAGACATCGCCATCGAGCAGCGCAAGGGCACTGGCCCGGGCCTGTTCTGGCTGGGCGGGTTCCGCTCCGACATGGCGGGCAGCAAGGCCATGGCGCTCGACGCGCTGGGGGCTGAGCGCGGGCTTGAGGTCACCCGTTTTGACTATTCGGGGCATGGCGTGTCGGGTGGCGATTTCGATCACGGCACCATCAGCCGCTGGCTCGAAGAGGCCGTGGCGGTCTATGGCACCACCAATGGCCCCCAGATCATTGTCGGCTCGTCCATGGGCGGCTGGATCGCCCTGCTGCTGGCGCGGACCCTGCTCAAGGCGGGCACGCCGGCTCACGGTCTGGTGCTGATCGCGCCGGCCCCCGACATGACCCATGAACTGATGATGCCCGAATTTACGCTCGAAGAGCATCAGGCCATGCAGGCCAATGGCTTTGTTGATCAGCCCAGCCAGTATTCGGACGAACCCTATCGCATCACCAAGGCGCTGATTGATGATGGCGAGCAGCACTTGCTGTTTGGCAGCGTCATCGAGACCGGCTGTCCGGTGACCATCCTGCAGGGCGGGCAAGACCCCGATGTGCCGCAGTCGCACGCCATCAAGCTGGTGACCCATCTGCTGCATGATCCGGTGACCCTGACACTGATCCCCGATGGCGATCACCGCCTGAGCCGCGAGGCGGATCTGGCGCGGCTCAGGGATGCCGTACTGCGGCAGGTCGAGGCGCAATAGGCGCCTGCGCGCCTGCGGCAGGTCCATGGGCAGTTGATTGTAACGCCCAAATGGCCTAATCGCCCCCTATCGGGAACGAGGGTTGTGCCATGAGCGAACTAGCGGTTTTCAGCGGCAGCGCCCATCCCGAACTTGCCCAGCAAATCTGCGCCCATCTCGGCGTCCCCTTGCAGCCGACCCGGCTCAAGCGCTTTTCCAATGATTGTCTGGAAGTGCAGCTTCAGGCCAATTGCCGCGAGCAGGATGTGTTCATCATCCAGCCGTTCAGCGCGCCGGTGCAGGACAATCTGATGGAGCTGCTGCTCATGCTCGATGCGGCCCGCGGCGCCTCTGCGGCGCGCATCACCGCTGTCATCCCCTATTTTTCCTATGCCCGCTCGGACAAGAAAGACGCGCCGCGCATCTCGCTGGGTGGCCGTCTGGTCGCCGATTTGCTGGCCACGGCGGGCGCCAATCGCGTGCTGACCATGGCGCTGCATTCGCCGCAGGTGCATGGGTTTTTCAGCGTGCCGGTTGACCAGCTGCATGCGCTTGATGAGCTGGCGACCCATTTCCAGGCGTACGATCTCAGCCATGCGGTGGTGGTATCGCCCGATCTGGGCAATGCCAAGAACGCCGCTGCCTTTGCCAAGCGTCTGGGCCTGCCCGTGGCCGCTGCCGCCAAGGAGCGCATTGATGACACCACGGTACGCATCACCACGCTGATCGGCGAGGTGCGCAATCGGGACGTGATCGTGCTGGACGATGAAATTGCCAGTGGCGGCTCGATCCTTGAGCTGCTGCAGCATTTGCGGGCGCATGGCGCGCGCTCGGTGCGCGTGGCCACCACCCATGGCATCTTTGCCGGCACGAGCATCGAAAAGCTGGCCGCCGAGGCCGATATTGTCGAAATCGTCTGCACCAGCACCGTGCCGATCCCGCTCGGCAAGCGTCTGCCCAAGCTGACGGTGCTCTCGGTCGCCCCGGCCTTTGCCGAGGCCATAAGGCGCATCAATAGCGGCGAGTCGGTCAGCGCGCTGTTCTATGCCGAACCCGAGACCCTGCCGGCCACCGGCACGGCGGGCTGAGCGCTAGCGCGTTGCCAGTCTGCTCTTCTGCATGCCGTCCGCATCGAAATTGTCCGGGCTGAGCCAGCGCTCATATTCGGCGCGCAGGGCCGGCCACTCGCTGTCGATGATCGAATACCAGGCGGTGTCGCGGCTCTCGCCCTTGACGATGCGGTCCTGGCGAAAAACCCCTTCAAACTGAAAGCCGAAGCGCAGGGCCGCGGCCTTTGAGGGCTCATTGCGGTTGTTGCACTTCCACTCAAAGCGGCGGTAGCCCAGATCATCAAAGGCGTGGCGCGCAAACAGATAGAATGCCTCGGTCGCTAGGGGGTGCGCGCCATGGGCAGGCCCCAGTAGACGCCGCCAATCTCGATGGAGGCATGATCGGGAAAGATACGCATCCAGGCGTGCTGGCCGACGGCGCGACCGGTGGCTTTGTCGATGATGGCGACATAGCTGTCCGGGCCGGCATTGGCGCTGTCGATCCAGTCCTGCAGCTCAGCAACGCTGGTGGGCGCCTCGCTGAACAGCCAGCGATAGCGCTCGGCCCCACCGGGCAGATGGGCCACCGCAAACAGATCGGCGACATGGCGGCGCTCAATGGGTTCGAGCCGCACAAAGCGGCCTTCGAGCACAATGCGTTGGGGGGCGGATTTGGCTGGGTGCGGCGCGCTCATGAGCGGGTCTCCAGGATCTGGGCCAGACCTTCACGATAGGTCGGATAGAGCAGCTCGATCCCCAGTGCCTTTTTGATGGCGGCGTTGGAGCAGCGTTTGTTGTCGGCATAAAAACTGCGCTGCATCGGCGTCATCTCGGCGGTGTCAAAAGCCTGTTCGGGCAGCGGCTCAACACCCAGCATGTCAGCGGCATGGGCGATCACCTCCTGGGGGGGCGCCGGTTCGTCATCGCTGAGATTGAAGGTGCCGTTGAGCTTTGCTGTGGCGGCCAAGGCGGTAATCCGGCCGATATCGTCGACATGGATCCGGTTGAACACCTGACCGGGTTTGACGATGCGACGCGACTTGCCCTGTTCGAGCTTGTCGAAGGTGGACCGACCCGGCCCGTAAATCCCGGCCAGTCGCAAAATGGTCAGCGGCACGCCCCGTTCGGCGGCGTAGTCGCGCCAGGCCTGTTCGGCAGCCACGCGGCGATCGGAGCGTTCATTGCGCGGCACCAGGGGCGCGGATTCGTCGATCCAGGCGCCGCCGAAATCCCCATAGACGCCAACCGTGGAATAATAGCAGAGCCATTCGAGCCCTGTTGCCGCATCCAGATCGCCCCGATGCTGTCCCAAGGCAGGATCGCCATCAGCGCCGGGGGCAATGGAAAAAATCACATGGGTCGCAGCGCGAAGGGCCGGACCCAGCGTGGCACCGGGTTGTGTGCCATCGAACAGGTGTGGGGTAATGCCATCGGCTTTTAGCCGCTCGGCCTTTTCGACGCTGCGGACAGTGCCGTGGATGCTGACAGTGTGTGCACCGATGCGCAGCGCATTGGCCGCTGCTGCTGACGAAAAGCCATAGCCGAAAAACAGGGCGTTCATGCGATATCCACAGTCCATTCACGGGCCACGTCGGGATTATTCTCGCGCGGCAGATAAGCTTGGCTGAGCGTGTTGGCGCGCTCGGGCGCCAGCCGCCGCAGCGCCCAGATGGCGGCGCCACGCACCAGTTCATTGTCACTTTCAAGGTGCGGCTCGATCAGCGGCACCATGGCACTATCAGCCGAATTACCGATACCGATCAAGACATTGCGCAAGAAGCGATGCAGGCCGATGCGCTTGACCGGCGAGCCGGCGAACAGGGTGCGAAATGCGCTATCGTCAAGCATCACCAGATCGGCCAGGGCGGGGCCGTCCAATTCGTCACGGGCGCGCAATCTGGCTTCACGGCTGATCGAGGCGAACTTGTTCCAGGGACACACTGCCAGGCAGTCATCGCAGCCATAGATGCGATTGCCCATGGGCGCGCGAAACTCCAATGGAATCTGACCCTTATGCTCAACCGAGAGATAGGCCAGGCAGCGCCGGCTATCGAGCTGGAAGGGCGCCGGAAAGGCATTGGTGGGGCAGATATCGAGGCACCGTGTGCACGAGCCGCAGCTTTGCGCATGCGGCTTATCCCCGGGCAGCTCGGCCGAGGTTAGAATGGCCCCCAGAAACAGCCAGGAGCCAAACTCGCGGCTGACCAGCACGGTATGCTTGCCTTGCCAGCCCAGTCCGGCCGCTTCGGCGAGCGGCTTTTCCATCAGGGGAGCGGTATCGACGAACACCTTGACCTCGGCCCCGGAGCGGCGTGCCAGCAGGCCTGCCAGTTCCTTGAGCTTGCCCTTGATGATTTCGTGGTAATCGCGATTGCGCGCATAGACCGATATAGCGCCCCGACCGGGCTGGTCAAGCAGCGCCAGCGGGTCGTTTTGCGGCCCATAATTGATGCCCAGCAGGATCACCGATTTCGCCTCGGGCCAGAGCTGGGTCGGGCTGCCGCGCCGCGTAGCTGTTTCGGCCATCCACTCCATGTCGCCATGCCAGCCGGCATCGAGCGCGGTCTGGAGTTTTTCGGGCAGGTCGGGCCGTGCATCGGCAGGCGCAATGCCAAAGCTCTCAAAGCCAAGGGCGGTGGCGCGGGTCTTGAGCTCGGCGACGATGGCGTCGGGCTGGATCAAAAATCGAGGTCCGCATAACCCTGGTGCGGCGGCATGGCAAGAACCCGGTCATTGAGCAGGGTACGGAAGGCCGGACGGGACTTGATGCGTGAATACCAGTCACGGGTCTCTCCCGCCTTGCCCCAGTCGATATCGCCCAGATAATCGAGCGTTGAGAGATGGGCGGCCAGTGCGAAATCGGCCAGCGTCATGTCATCACCGGTCAGCCAGGAGCGGTTGGCGAACAACCAGTTGAAATAGAGCATGTGCTCATTGAGATTGGCCTTGGCCACACGCAGCACGGCGGGATCCGGGGTGGCGCCGCGATGGTCGCGCTTGACGATCTTTTCCTCAAGCACATAGCGGGTGACTTCGTCATTGAGCTTGGAGATTACCCATTCGATCAGCCGCCACATCTCGGCGCGCACGATGGCATCGTCGGGCATCAGCCCGGCCACGGCGCTGGGTGCGTAGAGCGCCTCAATGGTGTGGATATTGGCCAGCAGGCCGATCACCGACTGATCATTGTCATCGATCAGGATGGGCAGGGTGGCCGCCGGATTGACTTCGAGCAGTTCGGGCGTGCGCAGCCAGGGCTTGATCTCTTCCATATCGAGCGGCACGCCATATTCGGCGCACATCAGTCGGATCAGGCGCGAGGCGGGGTCGAGAGGATGGTGCAGCAGACTGGGCATGGAACGCTCATTTCTTTTTCTGGCCACAACGCGAGGCTGCTTGGCGCTGATTGCGAAGCGCTATAATGCTTGCCTGAACTCGCAGACTATCTGGACAGGATTAGGGGATCAAATGAACGCCGATCAAGGTCTTTTTGTGCCGCTGATCCTGGGAATTCTCGAAGGGCTTACCGAATTCCTTCCTGTCAGTTCGACCGGACACCTGTTGCTGGCGGGACATTTCTTCGGTCTGACCCAGCCAGAGACCTTTGTGGTGCTGATCCAGCTTGGCGCGATCCTGGCGATTGTCACCATCTATTTCGCCAAATTGGGCCTGCTGATCCGCGATGCGCTGACTGGCAAGGCCTATGCCTGGCGGTTTGCCACATCGGTGATCCTGGCCTGTATCCCGGCCATTATCGCGGGGATCCTGCTGCGCGATTTCATTCAGGGCGCGCTGTGGCACTCGCCCATGACGATCTGCGTATCGCTGCTGGCGGGTGGCATCGTGCTGCTGTTTGTCGATCGCATGCCCAAGCGCGAAACCTATGATGACGCCTTTGCCTATCCCTGGCATCTCTCGCTGATCATCGGCCTGTTCCAGATGATCAGCCTGATCCCGGGCGTTTCGCGTTCGGGCTCGACCGTGGTGGGCGCCATGCTGTTTGGTGCGACCAAGCGCAGTGCGGCCGAATTCACCTTTTTCGTCGCCCTGCCCATCATGACCGGCGCATTCGGCTACGACCTCTACAAGAGCCGCGATCTGATCGACGCCAGCATTGCACTCAATGTCGCGGTGGGATTTGCCGCCGCCTTTGTGGTGGGGGCGATCGTGGTGCGCTATCTGCTGAACTTTGTGTCCAGCTATGGCTTTGCGCCGTTCGCCTGGTGGCGCATTGCCGTTGGCGGCGCCGGCATCATCGCATTGCTGACGATGGGCGGCGCCTAGCGCGCTATTTGCGGGTCGGCTTGTAATTGGCCGGGATGGAGAAATAGGTGCGCGGAATTTCGCGATCCTTTTCAACGTCATAGAGCGAGAAAGTCAGCTCTGCCCCGCTGGGCTCCACCAGGCTCCACTGCACCAGATCAAGCGTATCAGTGCCAAAGATCAGCGACACCTGCACGGTGCCGGCAATGGTTTCGTCGATCACCGTGATCGACATATAGCCATCCGACGTGGTGACATCGATCACATTGGCGTCGAGCAGGTTGATGGTATCGCCCAGGAACTGGCGCAGCGGGATCGAGTCCTGCGGATAGGCGTAATAGGTCTCTTCCTTGCGGTTGAGCACATAAAAGCCATTGCCGACCGAGACGATTTCCTCGCGGCTGGGGGGCGCGTAGCGGAAGGCGATCTTGTTGGGGCGTTCGAGAAAGAACGTGCCTTCGGTGCGCCCGCCATTGGTGTCGATCTGCAGGAACCGCCCCACCATGGTGCGGACGGCGGAGTTATGCGCGCCGATATTGGCAATCAGCTGCTGTTCTTGAGGGGTCAGTGCGCGGTCAAGCGCCCAGGCAGAGGTGCTGAGGGCGAAGGCGGCGGAAAGGCCGAGCAGCAAGGCATCGCGGCGAATCATGAAAACTGGTCCCTGGCTAAGTGGTCGTCTCAGGCTAACCTAGAAACCAATTGCGGCAACAGCTGGTTCCACGGCCTGGTGGCGCCGATCAGTATTGATCGCCGCCCACCAGGATTTCACGCTTGCCGGCATGGTTGGCCGGGCTGATGACGCCTTCGCGTTCCATGCGCTCGATCAGCGTGGCCGCCTTGTTGTAGCCAATGGCCAGTCGCCGCTGAACATAGGAGGTCGAGGCCTTCTTGTCGGTCAGCACGATATGGACGGCCTTGTCGTAGAGCTCGTCGCCCGAACCGGCATAGCCATCGCCGCCACCGCCCCCGCTGGCGCCATCGTCCATCTCGCCATCAGCTTCTTCGGTGACCGAATCGAGATAATCCGGCGCGCCCTGGCTCTTGAGGTGGGTGACCACTGCTTCGACTTCGGCATCGGACACAAACGGACCATGCAGACGCTTGGTGCGGCCACCCGAGGCCATATAGAGCATGTCGCCATTGCCCAGCAGCTGTTCGGCGCCCTGCTCACCCAGAATGGTGCGCGAATCGATCTTAGAGGTGACCATGAACGAGATACGCGTGGGGAAGTTGGCCTTGATGGTGCCGGTGATCACGTCCACCGAAGGACGCTGGGTGGCGGTGATGATGTGGATACCGGCGGCACGGGCCATCTGCGCCAGGCGCTGGATGGCGCCTTCAATGTCCTTGCCGGCCACCATCATCAGGTCGGCCATTTCGTCGACTATCACCACGATATAGGGCAGCACTTCGAGCTGGAATTCCTCGGTCTCGAAGATGGCCTCGCCCGTTTCGCGATCAAAGCCGGTCTGCACGGTGCGACTGATGGTCTTGCCTTCCTTGGCCGCTTCGCTGACGCGCTGGTTGAAGCCGTCAATGTTGCGGACGCCGATCTTGCTCATCTTGCGATAGCGATCTTCCATCTCGCGCACGGCCCATTTGAGCGCCACCACCGCTTTTTGCGGATCGGTCACGACCGGGGTCAGCAGATGGGGAATGCCGTCATAAATGCTCAGTTCGAGCATTTTGGGATCGATCATGATCATGCGGCACTGCTCGGGCGTCATCTGGTAGAGCAGGCTGAGAATGAAGGTGTTGATACCCACCGACTTGCCCGAACCGGTGGTGCCGGCGATCAGCAGATGCGGCATGCGCGCCAGATCGGCAATGACGGGTTCGCCGCCAATGGTCTTGCCCAGGCAGATGGGCAGCTTGCCCTTCATTTTCTCGAAGTCGGAGCTGGCCAGCATTTCGCGGAAATAGACGGTTTCGCGGTTGTCGTTGGGCAGCTCGATACCGATGGCATTGCGGCCGGGCACCACCGCCACACGGGCGGAGATGGCGCTCATGGAGCGGGCAATATCATCGGCCAGCGAGATCACGCGGCTCGATTTGATGCCGGGGGCTGGTTCAAGCTCAAACAGCGTCACGACCGGGCCGGGGCGGACATTGATGATGTCGCCCTTGACGCCGAAATCTTCGAGCACGCCTTCAAGCTGACGGGCCATTTCCTCGAGCCGCTCGGGAGCGTGCTCGGGCGAGGGGCCCTTATGCATGGGCTCGGCCAACAGGCTCAGCGGCGGCAGCTCAAAGCCACCGGGTTCATCGAGGAACGAGGTCTGGGCTTCGCGGGCAATGCGGTTGCCCGGCTGCGGGCGCGGGGCTGGCGCGGTAACGCGCGGCTTGGACGGATCGGCCGGATGGAAGCGCGAATCGCCCTGCTGGCGGTGATTGGTGGGCGCCACGGGCACATCGGTGACAAACGGCATGTCGTCCTCGACCTCATCGGGGTAGTCGAGTTCGGTATCGTCATAGCTGGGCCGCGCATTGATGCGGGCGGAAACCTCTGGGGTGACGTGATGAGCCGGTTCGGCGGTGAAGTCCGCCGTAAAGGCAGGCTCGACCGGCGCGTGGATGCGGCGCTGCGTCGGCGCCAGGGCGGGCTCGTGACGCTGGTCAGCAGACCCTTTGCCGTCCAGGCTTGGTTCAACCTCATCTTCACGCCAGCTGGCCGCTTCGGCCGCATGACGCTCGGCGTGGCTCTCGCGGGCCCGGCGATAGGCGGTACGCAGGGAATAGCCCATATGGACCACCGCCCCCAGGGCGATATCAACAATCGGATTGGTCTCGGGCTCGTCGGTCTGCGGTGCGGCCGTATTTGCAGCAGCGCCCCGGGCCGATTTGGCGGGCTTGCGCGGGCCGGTCGGCACCGAGGCACCCAGCCCCATGGCGGTCCAGAACAGGGCCAGTGCGGGCACGGCAATGATGATGGCAAACAGCACGGTGGTGACAGCCTGAGGCTGCGCGCCCGTGACCAGTGCAGCCAGCGTCGTGAACAGCGAGCCAATCAGGCCGCCCAGCCCGGTTGGCAGGGGCCAGCTGGCCGGCATGGCGACAAAGGCCAGCACGCCGGCGCCCAGCAAGGTTGCGCCGATCCAGCCCAGCAGGCGCAGACCCATGCGGGTAGGCATGCGGCGGCGGGCAAAGGTCCAGCCCCACAATGCAGGTGGCACCAGCATGACGAGCGCGGCCAGACCAAACACCTGAAACAGCGTGTCGGCGATCACGGCGCCCGGAAAGCCCAGCCAGTTGGCGGCGGGTTTGGCGGTGGCATAGGTAAAGCTTGGATCATCGACGGACCAGGACGCCAAGGCGGCCAGGCAGATCGCGACCAGTGCCAGAACCAGCAGACCAGCGACGCGCACGGGAATGCGAATCGCCAGCGCCGGTGGCGGCGTGGGCAAGGGCTTGGTCGAGGCGCGGGTGCCACGCTGTGGCACTGAGCGAATTTCGTCGAGTACGGGCGAAGGTGAGCTGGGCATGGGCGTGTCCGAAGTGGCCCGGCACGTTCCGGGCTCAATCAGCGGCCATGCTAGTGGGGTCGGGTTAACCCAAGGCTAACCATCGCCGCGGGCGGGCGAAAACCCCTGTGGGACAACAAAAAGACCCGGCAGTGAGCCGGGTCCGGGATGGTTGAGCGCGGAGTGCAGCCCGTGCTGTTTGCGAGTGGGAAGCCTCTGTGGCGGGCCAAGAGGGACACGAGCCGCACGCCGCGCTCAACCAGTCTCGAGACAGGTCCCGGCGGCAGCGATCCGCCGCCGGGCCTTGCAGGATTAGTTGTTGTAGGCGCGTTCGCCATGGGTGGAGAGATCCAGACCATCGCTTTCGGCCGAATCGGGCACACGCGCGCCGCCAAAGATGGCCTTGACGATCAGCATGGCTACCAGGGCCACCACACCCGACCAGACCACGGCGATCGCCACGGCAGTCAGCTGGATCATGAACTGGCCACCGATCGCGTAATCGGCCGCTTCGCCCAGCGGGTAGCCGCCAAAGGCCGGCGCAGCAACAATGGCAGTGCCCAGGGCACCCACGATACCGCCGACACCATGGATGCCGAAGACGTCCAGGCTATCGTCATATTTGAGCATGGGCTTGAGATTGACCACGGCCCACAGGCAGACCACGCCAGAGACGGCGCCAAGCACGATGGCGCCACCGACACCGGAGAAGCCAGCAGCCGGGGTGATGGCCACCAGACCGGCAACGGCGCCGGATACCGCACCCAGCGCAGAGGCATGACCACGGGTGATCTTTTCACCCAGCGCCCAAGCCAGCGCACCAGCGGCGGGGGCCAGAACGGTATTGATCAGCGCCACGGCAGTCAGCGCATTGGCTTCGAGATTGGAGCCGGCATTAAAGCCGAACCAGCCGAACCACAGCAGGCCGGCACCGACATAGGTGACCATCAGATTGTGCGGGGCCAGCGGCTCTTTCATATAGCCAAGACGCGGGCCAAGCACGATGGCGGCGACCAGGGCGGCGACACCGGAATTGATGTGCACGACGGTGCCACCGGCAAAGTCATAGGCGCCCAGATTGAACAGCAGGCCGGGACCGGCCCAGACCATGTGCGCCATGGGGATGTAGGAGAAGGTGAACCAGATGGCCAGAAAGGCCATCAGTGCGCCAAACTTCATGCGCTCGGCAATGGCACCCACGATCAGGGTCGAAGTGATGCAGGCAAAGGTCAGCTGAAACACGACAAAGACCATTTCGGGCAGCTGGAAGCCAGCCGAGAAGGTGTCGATCGTGGAATCAAGGGTGACCCCGGAGAGGAAGAATTTGGAGAAATCGCCGACAAAGGCGGACAGGCCCCCTTCGGTCGGGCCGGCAAAGGCCAGCGAATAGCCATAGGCCACCCACAAAATGGCGATCATGGAGAAGCCGAGAAACACCTGGGTGAGAACCGACAGGATGTTCTTGGCGCGCACCAGGCCACCATAGAACAGAGCCAGGCCCGGAATGGTCATGACGATCACGACCATGGTCGAGACCAGCATCCAGGCCACATCGCCCTTGTCCACGACCGCAGCCGCTTCAGCGGCGGGCGCGACGGCGTCCTGGGCAAAGGCTGGCAGCGCCAGCAGAAGGGAGGCCAGTGCAGCGCCCCCGAGGATTTTAGACGTCTTCATCTTGGTTTCTCCGATGACGCTTAGAGGGCTGACGCGCCGGTTTCACCGGTGCGAATGCGGGTGACGGCCAGCAGATCGAGAACGAAAATCTTGCCATCGCCAATGCGGCCGGTCTGGGCGCTGTCGCGGATGGTGTTGGACACGTCATCGGCAATGGCGTCGTCGACGCCGATTTCGAGCTTGAGCTTGGGCAGGAAGTGCACGGCGTATTCGGTGCCGCGGTAGATTTCCGAGTGCCCCTTCTGACGGCCATAGCCCTTGACCTCGGTGACGGTCATGCCGTGCACATCGAGGGAGGAAAGAGCCTGACGAACGTCTTCGAGACGGGATGGCTTGATAATGGCGATTACCAGTTTCACGTGTGCCCCCTTTGCAGCTTGGCGCTTGGTCTGGATGGTCCAATAGACTCAAGCGCCGTGCCAACTGGCACGGCGCTTTAAAGCTGAACAACTCCAAGACGTTACAGGCTGGTGGCGTGACGAACCGCAAATGGCAGCAGGATTTTGCCTGCCATTTGTGCAGAAAGCGCAATGACTGTGCATTTTTCAGGCATTGCTTGTCGCAGGGGTGCGGCCCACGGTTTTGCGAGTGGGAAGCCTCTGTGGCGGGCCAAGAGGGTGAGCCGCACGCCTTCGACAAGGAAGGCCGAAGTGGAAGGCCGGGCGGACCCGACCTTCCCAAGGCGTATTACTTGAACTCTGGATAGGCTTCGATGCCGATCTCGGAGAGATCCAGACCCGCATCTTCATCTTCAGCCGATGGGCGCAGGCCCATCGTGGCCTTGAGGATGAACCAGATCACGAAGCTCACCACGAAGACGAAGACACCGACGATGGCGATGGATGCCAGCTGACCACCGATGGTCGCGTCAGAGTTGGTGAAGACCACGGCGATGGTGCCCCAGATACCGGCCAGCAGGTGGACGGGGATAGCACCGACAACGTCGTCGATCTTGAGCTTGTCGAGCATTGGCACAGCCAGCACGACGATCACGCCGCCAACGGCGCCGATCAGCGTTGCAGTCCCCAGACCCGGGGTCAGCGGCTCGGCGGTCACGGCCACAAGGCCAGCCAGCGCACCGTTGATGACAAAGGTCAGATCGAACTTCTTGTAGAGGATACCCGAGAGAACCAGGGCAGCCAGGGCACCACCGACAGCGCCGGCATTGGTGTTGGCCATGATGCGACCGACATCGGCCACGTCACCCACCGAACCCATGGCGAGCTGCGATGCACCGTTAAAGCCGAACCAGCCGAGCCACAGGATGAACATGCCCAGGGTTGCCAGTGGCATGGACGAACCAGGCATGGCGTTGGCGGTGCCGTCAGCATTGTACTTGCCACGACGGGCGCCGAGCAGAATGGCACCGGCCAGAGCGGCCCAGCCACCCACGGAGTGCACAACCGTGGAACCGGCGAAGTCAAGGAAGCCGAACTGGCTGTCCAGGAAACCACCGCCCCACTTCCAGGAGCCAGCGATCGGGTAGATCAGGCCGGTCAGCACAACGGTGAAGACCAGGAAGGGTGCCAGCTTGATGCGCTCAGCCAGCGTGCCCGAAACGATCGAGGCAGCGGTGGCGCAGAACATCACCTGGAAGAAGAAGTCCGAGCTGGTAGCAGCGTAGGAGAAGTCATCAGCGCCATCAGCGGTAATGCCCACAGCCTCGAGCACGGCGATACCGAAGGCGCCGAGATAGCCGCCGGTTTCGTCAGAGCCCATGGCCCAGTTGCCCAGCGGATACATCAGATTGTAGCCGATGAGGTAGTACATCAGGCAGGCTATGCCGAAGAGCGAGATGTTCTTCAGCAGCTGCATCGAGACGTTCTTGGTGCGCACCATGCCCGCTTCGACCATGGCAAAGCCAGCAGCCATGAAGAATACCAGAATGCCGCCCAGCAGCATCAGCAGCGAGTTGAGAATGAAGACGACGTCAGCGGAGACGCCTTCACTGACCGTTTCGACGGCTTCGGCTGCAGCTTCCTGGCCAAGCGCCGGAAGGGTGAGCAGCATGCCCGCCAGGGCAACGCCCCCGAGCAGGCGCCACGGTGTTTTCTGACCTGTCATTGTTCTTGTTCTCCGGAGAATTCGATTAAAGCGCTGACGAACCGGTTTCACCGGTGCGAATGCGCGTTATGGCCAAGAGGTCGAGCACGAAGATCTTGCCGTCGCCGATGCGCCCGGTCTGGGCACTGTCGCGGATCGCGGTGGTGACCGGATCGGCCAGATCGTCGTCAACGGCGATCTCGACTTTGAGCTTTGGCAAGAAGTGCACCGCGTATTCCGTACCGCGGTAGATTTCGGAATGGCCCTTCTGGCGTCCGTAACCTTTGACTTCGGTGACAGTCATGCCGTGGACGTCCAGTGAGTTGAGGGCCTGACGGACCTCCTCAAGACGTGATGGCTTGATGATCGCAACAATCAGCTTCATGTAATCTCCCACAGCGCTGCAATGTCTTTACGACCAACTAGACTCAAGACCCGTGCCAGAATTGCGCCGCAATCGCTAGACGACTGAAATCTTTGCCATAATCTGGATGGATACTGTTTCTGACCGCTGATTAATCAGCGCCAGCGCAAAGCGAATGCACAAAATATTGGCAACTGCGCAAGTTTTGCCCAAAAGCTGCTCAGCTTGGCAGCGTGGCCAGATCGGCGTAGGTGTCTGGCCAAAACTAGGAGGCCGGAATGGGCGATCAGGGTCGTTTTGATGTCATCATCGTGGGCGGCGGGCCGGTGGGTCTGACGCTGGCCCTGGCACTGACCCAATCGGCTCGCGGCATCCGCGTGGCGCTGGTCGACCGGCGCCCGCTGTCAGTGCCGCGCGACAATCGTGCCTCGGCCATTGCCGCCGGCGTGCGGCGCGTGTTTGAGGCGCTGGGGGTGTGGCCGGACATGCTGGCCCAGGCCCAGCCGATCCACTCGATGCGGATTACCGATTCGGGCGAGGGCGACATTTCCCGGCCGCTATTCCTTACCTTTGATGGCGATGTCGCCCCCGGCGAGGCGTTTGCCCATATGGTGCCCAACAAGGTCAGCACCCAGGTGCTGATGGACAAGCTGGGCGATGCCGCCAGCATTATCGCCCCGGCCGAAGTCACCGGTTACAGCACGCAGGGTGATCTGGCCGAACTGGCGCTGGCTGATGGCCAGCTATTGAAGGCGCCGCTGATCGTGGCGGCCGATGGTGGCCAGTCGGCGCTGCGCGGCATGGCAGGCATTGGCGTGACCGGACATGATTATGGTCAGACCGGGCTGGTCACCACCATTGCCCATGATCTGCCCCATGATGGGGTGGCTTATGAACACTTCCGGCCCGCGGGCCCATTTGCCAGCCTGCCGCTGCCCGGCAATCGCTCTTCGCTGGTGTGGACCGAGCGCCACGACGCCGCGCAGCGCTATCTTGATCTCGACAATGATGCGCTGGCCGGCGAAATCGAAGCGGTAATGGGTGCCACGCTGGGCGCGGTGAGCGTTGAGGAAAAGCTGATGGGCTTTCCGCTGCGATTGCAGATCGCCCGTGCCTTCATTGCGCCACGACTGGCACTGGTGGGCGATGCGGCTCATGTGGTGCACCCGATTGCCGGACAGGGGCTCAATCTTGGGCTCAAGGATGTGGCAGCATTGGCCGAAGTGGTGATCGAGGCGGTCCGGCTGGGGCTCGACCACGGCAGCGACGATGTGCTGGAGCGCTATCAGAGCTGGCGTCGGCTCGATACGGCCAGCATGGCGGCGATGACCGACGGGCTGAACCGGCTGTTTTCCAATGATGTGGCGCCGGTACGGGCCCTGCGCGATTTCGGGCTGGGGCTGGTGGATCGGGCCGGGCCGGTCAAGACCGCGCTGATCCGCACGGCCGCAGGGGTATCCAGTGGCGGCCCCAGGCTGATGAGCGGCCTGCCGCTCTAGCCCAGACGGCGCAGCACTGTCAGCGCCTGCTCGCGTCGATCCCACGGCACGAACAGATGATCATGGTGATAGGCAGCCACCACATTGGCGCTGATGCCCACGCCGGTCAGCGCCGTGGCCATGGCCGCCGTCATACCGACAGCCTCAAGCGCCGAATGCACCATCATGGTGATACGGGCCCATTGGCCGGCGCTGTCGAGCCCGGCCGCTTCCAATTGGGTGCAGGTGGCGATGATTGTCATGCCCTCGGCCTCGCGCACCAGCCCAAAGGGCGTGATACCGGCGGGGAGGGTCTGATCGGCCCCCAGCAGTGCATAGCCATATGGATCTGGATCGAGCACCGGATCGAGCCCGGCCAGCAGGCGCGACAGATCGGTTTCACCGCTCATCGCCATCGCCCCCAAGATCGGGCAGGCGGCGCAGCGCTTCGGGATCAACACTGCGCGATTCATCAAGGCTGAGCAGCGGCACGCCCCTGGTAATGGGAAAGGCCAGTCGCGCTGCCACCGAGATCAGCTCGGTGCGATCGGGCGACAGCGTCAGCCGCGTCTTGGTCAGCGGGCACACCAGCATTTCAAGCGTCTTGATGTCGAAGACGTGGCGCGGGTTGGCGGGCGAATTGGCCATCAGTTGAGCGGCGCCGCACCACCGCCGGTGCCGCGCGCCATTTCATATTCGGTCATGGCGATCAGCGTTTCGGCGCGTTGTTCGAGCGTGGGCGCTTCGAGCAGCACCTGTTTGTCGGCCGGGCCATAGGGCCCCACCATGCAACAGAAATTGACCAGATCGGCGGTGCCGGTGCGTTCGATCTCTTCGAAATTGAGCTCGATATTGGCGAATTCGGCATAGTCGCGCATCAGTTTGACGAAGCGCTCGCGATCGACCTCGTCCTCGCCGAAATCGCGGGTGAAGTCGAAGGCATATTCGGCAGCATCGACCACGCCCTGGCGATAGGGGGTCATCACGGTCAGCTCATGGGCCAGCCGGAAGCGGGTGACGCCCTCGAGAATGATGAAGTAGCGCCCTTCCCCACTTTCCTCGAAATGGGTGATCCGCCCCAGGCAACCAATGGCCTGCAGCGGATCGCGCCCGCGCGGGCTTTCCTCGCTGGTGTCTTCGGGCTGGATCAGCCCGATCAGCCGGTCGCCGCGCAGGGCCGCGTCGACCATATCGACATAACGCGGCTCGAACACATTGAGCGGCCGGTGCGAAAAGGGCAGCAGCAGCGCGCCTGAGAGCGGAAAGATCGGCACGGATTTGGGCAGGTCAGCCGGAGAGGCTGGTCGCTTGAGCATGGAGCCTCCTTGCTTACGAGAACAGGGCTGCCGAGAGCATACGGCGCCCCTTGGCGGTGGCGGGGTCCTTGGGGCCCCAGGCCTCGAAGAATTCCAGCAGCTTGGTACGGGCGCCATCCTCGTTCCACGTGCGATCACGCTTGAAGATGGCAATCAGTGCCTCGGCTGCCTCGACGCGCTTGCCCTCGGCATTGAGAGCCAGTGCATAATCATAACGCGCCTGATGGTCGTCTGGATTGGTGGCGAGTGCTGATTCGAGCGCTGCGGTGTCGCTGAGTTCAGCCGCCTCGGCCTTGAGGCGCAGCGAATTGGTGATGCTGGCATAGGCCTCACCGCTGCGCTTGTCCTCGGGCACCATGTCGAGCGTGGCCTGGGCCTGCTCGCTCTCCCCGGCACTCAGATAGACCTGGGCCAGACCGATCAGCGCCTCGGCATTGTCGGGCTGGTGCTGGATGACCATGCCAAAGATCTGCGCAGCGCTGCCCAGATCGCCAGCGGCCAGAGCTTCATTGGCGCCTTTGACGGCGTCGGCAATCTGCGCCTCGATCGAATTCTCGGCTGCGGCGGGCGCGGGGGCGGCGGTGATCACCTTGTCGGCAAAGCGGCGCACCTCGGCTTCGGGCATGGCGCCCATAAAGCCATCAACGGGGCGACCACCGGCAAAGGCAAACACGGCCGGGATGGACTGCACGCCAAGCTGGCCGGCAATCTGGGGGTGCTCGTCGATATTGATCTTGACCAGCTTGATGGCGCCGGCCTTTTCGGTGACCACTTTTTCGAGTGCAGGAGTCAATTGACGGCAGGGGCCACACCATGGCGCCCAGAAATCGACAAGCACGGGCTGCTGGTTTGAGGCATCGATGACGTCGGCCTTGAACGCGGCGTCACTGGATTCCTGAATCAGCCCCGGTGCAGGTGCGGCATTATTGGCGGCGGCGGCGACATCGATGATCGGGGTGGACATGACAAAAAGGCCCTTGCAGCTAGGCGAAATCTGGAAGTTCGGGGCCCTTCTTGCGCCCGCAAACCGCGATGTGACAAGCCCCTCAATCCACAAGACGACACGAAGATGACGTTGGCGTCAAAATGTGGGTTGCAATCGGGCAAGTGTTTAGGCATATAGGCCCGCGTCGGCGGCGCACAAGAGTGTCGCAGGCAACGGAGCGCGGGTGTAGCTCAGGGGTAGAGCATAACCTTGCCAAGGTTAGGGTCGTGGGTTCGAATCCCATCGCCCGCTCCAAAATCTTCTCTTCCGCGAGAGAGGATACGATGAAAAGGCCGGACAGCAATGTCCGGCCTTTCGTGTTTTGCGCACCAGCATTGTTTCGTGAGCCGTTTTGACACGGGGGCCTTGACGGTGTCCCACGGCAAAAGGCCGGCCCCTGGGGACCGGCCTTTGATCACACATGCTGCGTTCTGGCGTCCGACTAGAACTCGCCTTCGGGATTGGCGCCGATGGAATGGATCGACAGATCCGCGCCGCGGCGCTGCTCGGCATCGGTGAGGCGAATGCCCAGCACGCGCTTGGTCAGCCAGTACAGCGCAAAACCGGCGATGAAGGCGTAGCCTGCGGCCATGGCGGTGCCCAGAAGCTGGCTGAAGAAGCTGACGCCCCCCATGCCGCCCAGGGCTTCGAGACCAAAAACACCTGCTGCAACACCGCCCCAGACGCCGCACAGGCCGTGCAGGGGCCAGACGCCGAGCACGTCGTCGATCTTGAATTTTTCCTGGGTCAGGGTGAAGCAATAAACGAAGATGCCACCGGCAGCGCCGCCGGTGAGCAGGGCCCCGATGGGATGCATGACGTCGGAGCCGGCGCAGACCGCAACGAGCCCGGCCAGGGCACCATTGTGGATAAAGCCAGGATCGCGCCGTCCGACAATGGTCGCCACGACGATGCCGCCAACCATGGCCATCAGCGAATTGATCGCCACCAGACCGGTGGCGCCAGCGACCGATTGCGCCGACATCACATTGAAGCCGAACCAGCCAACACAGAGCAGCCAGGTGCCCAGCGCCAGCCACGGGATCGATGAGGGGGGATAGGGACGGCCCTGTGGGCCATAGCGCCCGGTCCGGGCGCCCAGATGCAGCACGGCCGCCAGTGCCAGCCAGCCGCCGACGGCATGGACCACCAGAGAGCCGGCAAAATCATGCACCGGCGCACCGAAGGTATTGGCGAACCAGTCCTGAATGCCAAAATTGCCGTTCCAGACAATGCCTTCAAAGAAGGGATAGATCAGCCCGACAATGATCGAGGCGGCCAGCACCTGCGGCCAGAATTTGGCGCGCTCGGCAATGCCGCCCGAGATGATCGCCGGAACGGCTGCCGCAAAGGTCGCCAGAAAGAAGAATTTGACCAGTGCAAAGCCCTGCAGCGGGAAGGCCGCATCGGCGCCGCTGAGATCGGCGGCGCTCATGAAGAAGGTCACGCCATAGGCGACCCAATAGCCGATGAAGAAATAGGCGATGGTGGAAAAGGCGAAATCCACCATGATCTTGACCAGGGCGTTGACCTGATTCTTGTGGCGGACAGTGCCCACCTCGAGAAAGGCAAAGCCGCCATGCATGGCAAAGACCAGAATGGCCCCGAGCAAAACGAAAAAGACGTCGAGACCGACACTGGTCGTGTCCATCGGCAGATCCCCCAAAACACGAACGCTTGAAATACGTTCTTGGCGGGGATGTATCGGAAAGCGGGCCGACGCTGTCAACGCCAAGCTGGCGCTGAAGGCCAGATTTGGCGGCGCCAGTGGCAGCCGCCATATCTGGTTGTGCAGTGACCCAGCGCCCCGCTCAGGCCAACGCCTGTGCCATGGCCTTGAACAGCGGGATGCCCAACAGGATATTGAAGGGGAAGGTGATGCCCAGCGACATGGCCAGGGGCAGGCCGATATCGGCATCGGGCAAGGCCAGCCGAATGGCGGCCGGCACAGCGATATAGCTCGCACTACCGGCCAGGATGCCCAGCGCCGCGACCGAACCGGTATCGAGCCCGATCAGCGTGCCGACCAGCACACCAATGGTGCCATTGACCAGCGCCAGCGCGATGGCAAGTCCGGCCAGAGACGGTGTCAGGCTTTTGGTCTTGTGCAGGAAGCGGGCCGCCACCAGACCCATATCGAGCAGAAACAGGCACAATATGCCCCGGAAGGCGCCTTCAAAGACGGGCTGGATGGGGGCAAAGCCCTTTGGCCCGGCGATCAGGCCGATGGCGAAGCTGCCCACCATGAGCAGGACCGAACCATTGGTCAGGGCCTCGCGCAGATGACCTTTTGGACTGGCCGAATCGGTACTGGCGGATTTGCGCACCAGCCAGAGCCCGGTCAGGATGGCGGGCGTTTCCATCAGCGCCAGCACGGCCACCATATAGCCCGCCGGCGGCAGGCCATGCGCACCCAGAATTTCGACACCGGTCACGAAGGTGACCACGGAAACCGAGCCGTAATGTGCGGCTACGGAACCGGCATTGAGTGGATCAAGCTTGCCCAGCCGACGCAGCACCCAGAAGGCGGGCAGCGGCAACAGGAAGCTGAGGGCCACACCGGCGACACCCGCCAGTGCCAGTTCCGTGGTGAAGCCGGACTGGGACACCTGCACGCCGCCCTTGAGCCCGATGGCGGTCATCAGATAGAGCGCCAGCGCCTTGCCCACGACGTCGGGGATGCTCAGATCGCTGCGCACCAGAACGGCAAGCGCACCGAGCACGAAGAACAGGATCATGGGAGAGAACAGGGTTTCCATTGGGGTCTCAAGAGTTTTTGCCAGACGTCACTGGCGCTGATGTAGTCCGCCAAAATCATTCTGATAAATTCATTGATCAGATCGAAACGATCTATAAAACAGAACAATGAACAGCCTGAACTATAAGCATTTGCGCTATTTCCTCGAGGTTGCCCGGCAGGGCAATCTGACCCGCGCTGCCCGCATGCTGGGCGTGGCACAGTCAGCTTTGTCGACCCAGATCCACACCCTCGAAGAACGGCTGGGGCATCATCTGTTCGAGCGGGTCGGGCGCCAGCTGGTGCTGACCGAGGCGGGCCGGATTGCGCAGGACCATGCCGAAGCCATCTTTGCTGCAGGCGATGATCTGCTGGCGACGCTGCGCGTGGGATCGGGGCGGCGACAATTGCTGCGGGTGGGGGCGCTGGCGACGCTGTCGCGCAATTTCCAGATCGATTTCGTGCGGCCCTGTCTGGGCCAGCCGGACCTTGAAGTGATTCTGACCTCGGGCAGTCTGGCCGAACTGGTGGGTCAATTGCGCCATCTCGAACTCGATGTGGTGCTGTGCAATGCGCCGCCCGCCACCAGCCCCGCCGATGGCCTGATCGTTCACCGGCTCGCCCAGCAGACGATCAGCCTGTTTGCTGCGCCCACGCTGGACTGCTTTTCGCTCTCGCTGCGCGATGCCCTGGTCAGCCAGCCGGTGATCCTGCCCACCGGCGCAAGCAGCATCAGGGCCGAGTTCGACGGGCTGTGCGATCGTCTGGGGGTGTCGCCGGTGATCGTGGCGGAAGTGGACGACATGGCCATGTTGCGTCTGATGGCCCGCGAGGGGATTGGTCTGGCGCCCCTGCCCGCCATTGTCATTCGCGACGAGCTTGAAGCGGGCATGCTGCGCGAAGTGGTACAACTGCCAGCCATTCGCGAGGCGTTCTACGCCCTGACCTTCCAAAGGCAGTTCCCCAGCCGCGTCGCCGACGCGTTGATAGCCTCAGCATCAAGCTGGCGAAACGAAGCGGGCCACAACGCTACCGACCCCTGATCAGCATCAGGGGCATGGTTTGATGTCCATCAATGCACTTGGCTCACCCTTGGGTTTCAATCCAAGGGACGGCCTTGGTCGATCCGGGCCTGGTCCAGTGCGGCCCCGCCCTGTGGCAATGGCTGCAAATCCTGAGGAGACAGCGATGACAGTATTGATTGCCTATGCCACCAGCGAAGGGCAGACGCGCAAGATTGCCCGCCATATCGCAGACCGGATCGCCGATGGCGGCGGGGCGGTAGAACTTGTTCACGTTGCCGATGCGGAGGAGATCGAGCTGGGCCGGTTTGATCGGGTGATCCTGGCCGGCTCCATTCATATCGGGCACTACCAGCGTGCCCTCTCAGACTTTGCCGCCCGGTATGCCGATCAGCTCAACAGCAGGGCGACAATGTTTGTCTCGGTATCGCTGGCGGCCGCTGGTCACGACGCCGATGACTGGAACGGCTTCGAACCCATACTGGACGACTTCAAGGCGGCGACGGGCTGGACCCCGGGGCACGTGGCGCAGGTCGCCGGTGCCTATCAGCCGTCCAGATACGACATTTTCCGGAGGTTCGTGATGCGCCGCATCGTGGCATCCAAACAGCCAGCGGGAACCGATCTGGACGCCGACAAGGAGTATACCGACTGGCCGGCGCTGGACGCATTGGTCGATGGATGGATCAGGACACCTGCGCAATAGTCCGAGCGGACAGCCGGGCCAGGGCCCGGCCGTCCTGCCTCTTATCAGGGCAGTTTGTGTCCCGCCGCGGTGAACAGGCGATACCATTCCTGACGGGTCAGGGTGACGTCGGCACCAGCGGCAGAATCGGCGACGCGGCCGGGATTGGTGGTGCCCAGAACGACCTGGATATTGGCCGGGTGGCGGATGATCCAGGCCACGGCAATGCCGGTCGGGGTGACGCCATATTGGCCAGCCAGTTCGTCGATGACGTCGTTGAGTTCGGCGAAGTTCTCGCGATCGCCCAGGAACACCCCATCGAAGAAGCCCTTCTGGAAGGGCGACCAGGCCTGCAGCATCATGTTGTTGATACGCGAATATTCGAGCAGACCATTATCGCGGTCGATCGACTGATCGAGCCCGGCCATATTGGCCGCCACGCCCTGGGCGATGAGCGGCGCATGGGTGATCGAAAGCTGCACCTGATTGGCAACAAGCGGCTGCTTGACGGCGGTCTTGAGCAGGTCGATCTGGCCGGGCGTCTGGTTGGAGACACCGAAATTGCGGACCTTGCCGGCGGCAAGCAGCTTGTCGAAGGCCGATGCGACCTCGTCGGGCTCGACCAGCGTATCGGGGCGGTGCAGCAGTAGCAGATCGAGATAATCGGTGCGCAGCGCCTTGAGTGAGCCCTCGACCGATTTGAGGATGTGCTCCTCGGAGAAATCGAAATAGCCCTTGCCGATACCGGTCTTGGACTGGATGAAAACATCCTCGCGCTCGGCCGTATTGAAGCTGATGGCTTCGCCAAAGCGCGCCTCGCAGGCATGGCGCGCGCCGCCATAGATGTCGGCGTGGTCGAATACATTGATACCCGCGTCACGAGCGGCGCCGACCAGTGTCTGGACTTCCGCATCGCTCATCTTGGGAATGCGCATCATGCCCAGCACGACGCTGGACAGGGTGCGGTCGGTATGGGGCAGTTGATAGGTCTTCACGGGGCAAATTCCGGGACGGAGAACAGGATGCGTTGAATAGCCCAAACCTATCAGCCGCCACCGTGCCTGACCATGTGGGAAGGGGCTTTATGACAGGGTGGTGAGCAATTCCTTGGCCGCGGCCGCGCCGGCGCGGTTGGCGCCGATGGTGGAGGCTGAGGGGCCGTAGCCGACCAGATGGATGCGCGGGTCGCGGGCAACCTGGGTGGCCAGCCGCCCGGTCATGGTGATGCCACCCGAGGGTTCGCGCAATTGCAGCGGCGCCAGATGGTCGAGGGCGCTGCGAAAGCCGGTACACCACAGGATGACATCGACGGCCTGCTCGCGCCCATCGGCCCAGCGTACGCCGGTGGGGGTCATGGATTCAAACATGGGCTGGTTGTTCAGCGCGCCGCGCTGTTCCATGGCCGCAATGGCCGGGCTGCGTGGCAGGCCCGTGACCGACACCACCGAGCCCGGTGGCAGGCCGGCGCGCACGCGGTCTTCGACCAGCTTGACGGCAGCGCGGCCATCCTCGTGCGTGAAACTGCCGTCGCGGAAGTGCGGCGGGGTGCGGCTGACCCAGCTGGTGGTGGTCACCCGGGAGATTTCATCGAGCAGCTGGATGGCGGAAATGCCCGCGCCGACCACCATGACGTGCTGACCGGCAAAATCGCTGGCCGTCTGGTAGTCGCGCGTATGCAACTGGCGACCGGCAAAACTGTCGGCACCGGGATAGTCGGGGATGAAGGGTTTTTCCCAGGTGCCGGTGGCGTTGATCAGGCCGCGGGCGGAGTAGAGCCCGTGATCGGTTTCGATGCGCAGGCGCTCGCCGCGATTGCACACCACCCTGGCCGTGCTGGGGCGCTGCACCTGCAGGTCGAAGCGGTCTTCATAAGCGGCAAAATATTGCGGCACGGCGACCGCGGCCTGCACGCTGGGGTCTTCGCCCGCACTCTCGGTAAAGCTCATGCCGGGCAGATCGTGCACCCGGTTGACCGTGGACAGCGTCAGCGAGGGCCAGCGAAACTGCCAGGCGCCGCCGGGCCGGGGCGCCGAATCAAGCACCAGGAAATCGCGATTGGGGACCAGCCCGGCCCCTTTGAGATGATAGGCAGCACTGAGCCCGGCCTGCCCGGCGCCGATCACCACGATATCGAGCTTGCGCGCGATGCGGATGGCGGGTGTAGGGTCGGACATGGCGGGCTCCTGCTGGACCGCTACCATGTCGGGCAGTGCAGGCACTTTGCAAGGCGCGCAACTTCCCGCCGTCTGCTGAGTTCTGTTTTCAACAAGGAGACTGGCAATGACACATGTGACCTATGACGTGGTCGAACACGATGGCGGCTACGCCTACAAGGTCGGGGACGTGTTCTCCGAGACCTTCCCGACGCATGATGCTGCGCACAAGGCAGCGGAATCGGCAGCCCACCGTCAGCAATTGGGCGGCGAGACCGAGGCAATCCAATATCAGGGTGCCAATGGCAAGTGGCATGAGGAGCTGGCGCAGGGCGGCGACCGGCCCGAGACTGATGTCGAGGATAGGCTGGACGACTAATCCCTCACCCCAAAAGAAAGGAGAAGTCACCCATCAGGGCGCTTCTCCATTCTGCATCGCCAGGGAGGCGGAACTGTTGGACGGCTGTGCTAGATCGCGTCGCCGGCCGCATTGAACAGGTGCAGGCGGGCGGGGTCGATGTGCACCGCCACCGTTTCACCCAGCTCGACGGCGCGCTGCCCTTCGAGCACGATATTGATGGGCTGGTTGTCCTTGGTGGTCGCATAGACCACGGTCTGGCCACCCAGATTTTCCACCAGATCCACGCGGACCTCGGCCAGCTTGGTGCCGCTGCCTTCAGCCAGGGTGATGTGCTCGGGCCGCACGCCCAGCGTGGTGGCGCCGTCAACGGCACGGCCGATTTCGAGCGCATTGCCGGCAACGGTCAGCTTGCCGCCTTCGCTAGTGGCGGTCAGGAAGTTCATCTTGGGCGAGCCAATAAAGCCAGCCACGAACAGGTTCTTGGGGTTGTTGTAGAGCTCGAGCGGGGCGCCGGCCTGCTCGATGACGCCTGCGCGCAGCACCACGATCTTGTCGGCCATGGTCATGGCTTCGACCTGGTCATGGGTCACGTAGATCATGGTGTTACCCAGATCATTGTGCAGCTTGGCGATCTCGACACGCATCTGCACGCGCAGCTCGGCATCGAGGTTGGACAGGGGCTCGTCGAACAGGAAGATGCGGGGCTCGCGCACAATGGCCCGGCCAATGGCCACGCGCTGGCGCTGACCGCCCGAAAGCTGCTTGGGCTTGCGCTTGAGCAGCGGCTCGATCTTGAGGATCTCGGCGGCCTTTTGCACGCGCTGCTCGATCTCGGCCTTGGGCATCTTGGCCGTCTCAAGACCGAAAGCCAGGTTCTGATAGACGTTCATGTGCGGATAGAGCGCATAGCTCTGGAACACCATGGCGATGCCGCGGCGGGCCGCCGGCACATCATTCATGCGCTCATCGTCGATGATCAGATCACCGCCGGTAATCGGCTCGAGCCCGGCGATCATGCGCAGCAGGGTCGACTTGCCGCAGCCCGAGGGGCCCACAAACACGGTGAACTCACCGGGATTGATGGTCAGGTCGATGCCGTGCACGACTTTGACGTCGCCATAGGACTTGATGATGTTGCGCAATTCGATGTTGGTCGACATGGCGAACTCCTAAGCGGTCCGGAACTGAGCCGGGACCCAGCTTTCATAGAGGGAATGGCCGGGGCCGAGCGGTAGGACGACGTCCTCGCCCGTTGCCGATGAATGGTAGAACGCGGTCACCAGTTCGAGCGAGCGGCGCGAATCGGTGCTCGTGACGGGCAGCGGCGCGGCGCCGATCAGGGCAGCGTGGAAACGCTCCATCTGGGTCTGGAAGCGCGATGGCACATGCTTCCAATTGGCGAGCAGGGCGTCGATCTTGGCCTTGGTCTCGTCATTGCGCGGCTGGATCTTCCAGAGCTTTTCGCCGGGATTATAGGCGGCGTGATCGCTTTCGAAGGTCACATTCTCAAAGGCCAGACGAATCCGGGTGGTATCGTCGGCGGCGCCCAGCGTTGCGGTCAGGCTGGCCAGAGCCCCGCTCTTCATCACCAGCGATGCCGAGATGGTATCCTCGACCTCGATCGGATTGACGCGGGTGGCGACACGGCCGAACACCTGGCTGATATCGCCCATCAGATAGGTGAACAGGTCATGGGGGTGGATAGCATGACCCATCAGCACACCACCGAGTTCGGTGGCCCATTTGCCGCGCCAGGGCACAGCGTAATAATCGGCGTCGCGACGCCAGAAGGTTTCCACCGTGCCGGTATAGGCCTTGCCGGCCAGACCTGCATCGATGATGGCCTTGGCCTGCTCGATGCCATCGCCGAAGCGATACTGGAACACCGGCATCAGCTTGCCCTTGGAGATCTTCTCCTGGGCCATGACTTCATCAACCTGGGCGAGCGAGCCGACCAGCGGCTTTTCGCAGATGACGTGCTTGCCAGCCTTGAGCGCGGCCATCACCATGGGATGGTGCAGCATTGGCGGGGTGCAGACATCGATGATGTCGATATCGTCCATGGCCAGGACGTCGTCGAAGTCGGTGACGCGGCGCTCAATGCCGAATTCATCGGCAACGGTGCCCATGCGCTCCTGGTTAAGATCGCACAGCGCGACCACCTTGAACTTGTCGCCATTGGGCAGGTAGCCCTCGACGATGTGGCTGCGGCCAATGCCGACGCCGATAATGGCTACGTTGAAAATCTTGCTCACTGTGCCCACTCCGTGCCGCGCTCAGCCAGTTGCTGAGCCGTCAGGGCCAGCTTCATGGCGTTGAAGCAGCGCTCCTGCGGCATGGCAGTCTCGGTGCGGTTGCGCACATCGTCAAGGAACTGGCGACCAAATGGCAGATCGACATCGGAGCAGTCGATATGGCGTGGGCCTTCGGCATTGACGATGAACAGGTGGTTCTCGCCTGGCTTGCCGGCAATATCGATATATTTGCGCAGTTCGATATAGCCTTCGGTGCCCAGAATGGTCAGGCGGCCATCGCCCCAGGTCGGCAGACCCTTGGGGGTGAACCAGTCAACGCGGATATAGCCGGTGGTATCGGGTGTCTTGAGCGCCACGTCGCCCACATCCTGCAGGCCGGGACGGTGCGGATTGGCGCGGTTGGCGACGCTGGCCGAGACGATTTCGGCATCCATGGCGTCCGAGAAGAACAGGAACTGCTCGAACTGGTGGGCGGCGATGTCGCACAGAATGCCGCCATAGCTCTGACGATCGAAGAACCAGTCAGGGCGCGGATTGTTGTTGAGTGCGTGGGGGCCAAGGCCAACGGTGTTGATCACCTTGCCGATGGCGCCCTGGGCAATCAGATTGCCCGCTTCAACGGTCGCCCTGACTTCGAAGTGCTCCGAATAGAGCACGGCATAGATGCGACCGGTCTCGGCCTGCACCTTCTTGATCTCGTCGAACTGGGCAAAGCTGGTCATGCCCGGCTTGTCCGAGAGCACGTCCTTGCCATGTTGCATGGACTTGATCGAGATCGCGGCGCGGTCGGCAGGGATAGCCGCTGTGGTGATCACGGCGATGGATTCGTCTTCGTAGATTTCCTGGGGGTCAGCAACGCGCTTGGCCTCGGGAAACTTTTCGGCAAACGCTGCGGCCAGATCGTCTTCCACTGCGTGGAAGGCGACGAGCTGGGCGCCGGCGCGCTTGAGGCACTGCACCTGGCCGTAGATATGGCTGTGGTTGATGCCGATAGCGGCGAATTTGATATCAGTCATAGGTCTAGCGTTTCATACCGGTAGTGGCGATGCCCTCGATGAGCATGCGCTGGAAGAAGAGGAAGAACAGGAAGATCGGCACCAGGCTGAGCACGCTCATGGCGAACAGTCCGCCAAAGTCGCTCTCACCGGTACTGTCGGTGAAGGTCCGCAGACCCAGCATCACCGTGTAGGACTTCATTTCGCTCAGATAGATCAGCGGGCCAAAGAAGTCGTCCCATGTCCAGATGAAGGTGAAGATGGCAGCGGTGGCCAGCACGGGCGTGGAGAGCGGAAGAATGATCTTCCAGTAGATACGCCATGGCGAGCAGCCATCCATCTGTGCGGCCTCATCGAGTTCGCGGG
The DNA here is from genome assembly GCF_055808475.1 of Devosia sp. J2-20. Taxonomy (NCBI): domain Bacteria; kingdom Pseudomonadati; phylum Pseudomonadota; class Alphaproteobacteria; order Hyphomicrobiales; family Devosiaceae; genus Devosia; species Devosia sp. J2-20. The sequence goes on from NZ_CM147870.1 coordinate 3,648,371, forward strand.
GCAGACCCCGGAAGAACTGCACCATCAGGAAGATGAAGAAACCATCAGCCGCCAGGAATTTTGGCACCACAAGCGGCAGGAAGGTGTTGACCCACCCCAGGCTGCGGAACAGCACATATTGCGGGATCAGGGTCACCTGATAGGGCAGCATCAAGGTCATCAGCATCATGGCGAACCAGAAGCTCTTGAACTTGAAATTGAGGCGCGCAAAGGCATAGGCGGCCATCGAGCAGGCCAGCACATTACCCACAACCGACAGCCCCGAAATGATGAAGCTGTTGATGTAGAAGGTGCCAAAGCTGGTGCGCAGACCGTTCCAGCCACGAATATAGGAGTCGATGCTCCAGCTACTCGGGATGATGCTGGCCGACGTGAATATCTCGTTTTCAGGGCGGAAAGAGGCCGCCAGCAGCCAGAACAGCGGATAGAGCATCAGTATCGACGCGGCGAGCAGCGCCACATGGATCAGTACCGAGGTCATCCCGGAGCGGGTCGGCGACTCGTTGCCGGTCACTACAGTGAGTTGGGCCGGGACATCACTCATCGTAGTGCACCCAATATTTTGAGGTCAGGAAGGAGAAGGCGGTAAACAGACCGACCAGAGCGAGCAGGACCCAGGCCAGTGCCGAGGCGTAGCCCATCCGGAAGAAGCCAAACGCCTCCTGATAGAGATAGAGCGTGTAGAACAGCGTCGAATTGATCGGATTGCCGGTACCGCCCGAGATGATGAAGGCGGGCGTGAAGCTCTTGAAGGCTTCAATGGTCTGGATGATGGCGTTGAAGAACACCACCGGGGTCAGCAAGGGCAGGGTGATCTTGACGAACTGCCGCCATTTGCTGGCGCCGTCCAGACTGGCCGCCTCATACATGTCGGTGGGGATCTGACGCAGGCCGGCCAAAAAGATGATCATGGGCGAGCCGAACTGCCAGATCGAGAGCACGATCAAGGTCCAGAGCGAGTATTTCGGATTGGAAATCCAGCTCGGGCCCTCAATGCCGATCATCAGCAGCAGCTTGTTGACCAGGCCGTCACCGGCGAAAATCTGGCGCCACAGGATGGCGATGGCCACCGATGCACCGAGCAGGCTCGGAAGATAGAACAGGGCGCGATAGAGCGGCAGGCCGCGGATACCGCGATTGAGCAGCATGGCGACTGCCAGCGCGAAACACAGCTTGAGCGGGACCGAAAAGATCACGAAGAACATGGTCACGCGCATCGACGTCCAGAACTTGGCGTCGTTGGTGAACATGCGGATATAGTTGTCTGCGCCCACCCAGTCAGGGGAGGTCAGCAGATCGAAATTGGTGAAGCTGAGATAGAGCGAGGTGGCCATCGGGCCAATCGTCAGACCCAGAAAACCGATCAGCCAGGGCAGCAGGAACAGATAGCCAGGCGCATCATTCTGCCAGATCCGGGACCACACCGATTGGCTGGAGGCCGGTTTGCCGACGGCGCTGCGATTGGCGCTCAGAGTATCATTGACCGCCATCGTCAGTTCACCTGAGGCAGCGTGGTCGTCGTCGCAACGACACCGTGAGAAGAATGCGACATGAAAGGCTAATCCTTGCGGTCACTGGAAAGAGCCGCGCGCCCGTAGGACGCGCGGCGAGGTATCAGACTCAGGAACGGCTGAGGATGTCGTTTGCACCGCTGACCAGATCACGGCCAGCCTGTTCCGGCGACTTGGCGCCGAAACCGACTTCCTGACCCAGGGTACGGATCAGCGAGGCGTCGATTTCACCAGCCGATGGTGGTGGTGGTGGTGGCAGCGCACCCAGCAGATCGCCGAGGTTGGCCACGAAGTTCAGGGCAATCTGACCCTTTTCGTCGAGCGTAGGCGCGACGACTTCGCGGGTCGAAGGCAGGCAAGGAATGCCGCGCTCGACACCCAGAACCTTGGCGGCTTCTGGATTGGAGATGAAGAAGTTCAGGAACTCGGCTGCCTTCTCCTTGTTGGCGGAGCTGCCGCCAACGGAGAAGAACATCGAAGGCTTACGGTAGTGACCGCCGCCCGAACCGGCAGCCGCACGTGGGTAGCCGATCATGTTGAGGTCGTCCTGAACGATGGTCTGGTAGGCGACCAGCTGGTTCGAGTTGGACGGCATCAGGGCGGACTTGCCCAGAACGATCATCGTGGTTTCGAGCGGACCGCTATCGAGGGCCTGGTCTTCAGCCGATACGCAGGCACCAGCCTTACGCAGCTTGTCCCACATGGTGTACCATTCGATGGCATCATCTTCATCAAAGGCCAGCTTGCCTTCAGGCGTGTAGAGTTCCTTGCCGCGCTGGCGCAGCCAGTTGTGCAGCATGGGCTCGGTGTAGGAGCCATCCGACATCACCTTCATGCCGCCACGAATGTTGGCGCTGTTGAAGGCTTCAGCCATTTCCATGATGTCGTCATAGGTCCAGGCATTGGTCGGTGCGTCGATGCCGACTTCGGCAAAGGCGTCGGTGTTGACCAGCGTGGCCACCGAGTTGGCGCCAAGCGAGATACCGAACAGCTGACCGCCGACCTTGCCGCCGTCGAGCTGATCCTGATCAAAGCTGTCGAGCTTGAGCGGACCACCAACGAATTCATCAAGCGGGGCAATCGCGTTACGCGATGCGTATTCAACGATATAGCGGTAGTCCATCTGGACGATGTCAGGGGCGTTGCCGCCAGCGGTCTGGGTTGCCAGCTTGGGCCAGTAATCGGACCAGGACAGGAACTCAGGCTCCATCGACACGCCCGACGCTTCGGTGAACATGTCAGAGACCGCATAGGTGCGGTCGGCGCGATCCTGGCCACCCCAGAACAGCAGACGCAGCGCGTCGGACTGGGCAAAGCTGGGCGATACGCCAGCAGCGCCGGCCGCGAGCAGCGCGGAGCTGCCCATCAGGAATTTGCGGCGATCGATACGAATAGTCATCAGGTTTCCTCCCATGAACTGTGGTCGTTCCGGCACGCGGAACGCTTTGCAATCCAGCGACCTCCCGTCGCTAAATCACCAACCGGTTACATAATTCCGCAGCCCGACATCCCTGTCACTTACGGGTCCCTGCGTTTTTTGAGAATTTTTCAATTCGCAAGCTGCGCAAATAACCGACTAGTTACGACATAGCACACTGATTTGGCGGGGCGCAATCGACTTGTATGGAAGATTGCCAGAGTCGTGAATGCCACGCTAACCAGATCTGCTCTTCGTCGATAATCCCTTGAATTAGTGCGTCTTTTTGGCATTGAGTCAAGCATTGACCGCTGCCGCCTCCGGCGCCCTTTGCGGGCGTATTCTTGTTCTCACACAAAAGTTTGGCCCAGACTCGACCAAAAGAAAAATACGAAATATCGTTGGTATTATAGATTTTTTCTATGGACAGGATATCCCGATGGACAAGCTGCTGAACCAGTTTCTCGCCGTGGCCGAGGCGGGCACGATCAGCGGCGCGGCGACGGCGCTGTTCATTACCCAGCCCACGCTGACCTTCAACATGCGCAAGCTCGAGGAATCGATGGGGGTACCGCTGCTGACGCGCTCCTCGCGCGGGGTGGAGCTGACTGCCTATGGCGAGACGCTGTACCAGAACGCCCGGCTGATGCGGCGGCTGCATGACAATATGCTCAAGGCGATCGAGCAGCAGCGCGGGCGCATCGAGCAGGGGCTCAATATCGGCACCGGCTATTCGTGGTGGAATCTGTTCATCCGCGACATGGTGGTGGGCTATTCCAATGCCTTTCCCAATGCGCGGGTGCATATCAGTCTGGGCAATCAGCTGCGCCTGATGGACCAGTTGCTGACCGGCGATATCTCGCTGTTTGTCGGGCACGAGATCGAGGGGCTCAATCGCAGCGCCGGGGCCCGCTTTATCCCGCTGAGCAAGGTGGGCAACGGCTATTTCGTGCGGGCAGGCCACCCGCTGCTGGCGGCGCCGCGCAGCATTGCTGAAATCGAGATGTATCCCGCGGTCACCAGCGCCCTGCCCGAGACCCGGCATCAGCGGTTCTTCGAAACCTGGAGCCGGACCACCGCGGCCAGCGCCAATTTCGACCGGGGCAAATATGCCTTTGCCTCCAATTCGATGGCGGCATGTCTGGACTATGTGGCGCGCACTGATGCGGTGATCGGCCATACCGAGGTGATGGATGCCGAATTCGTGCGGCGCGGGCTGGCGCGCGTCACGGTGACCGAAACCACGGCACCCTCGGTGATCGGCATGTATGCGCTCAATGAGCGGCTGGACGAGCCGCGTGTGGCCGAGCTGATCAGCTGGCTGCAGGAGGCTGCCAAGGCGGTGCTGCCGCCGCTGGACTAGCCCTGCCCGACCGGCTTGGTGCGCAGATAGTCGAGCACCATCTGCACCGCCTGGGCCTCGCGCTCCTGCACCATGTCGATGCCCGAGAGATCGCGGGCGAAGATCACCGAGAGCGTGGCCATGTTGGACACGTAGAAAAAGCCCAGCGCGGCAATCGAAATATAGAGCTGGACCGGATCGACATCGCGGCGGAAGACGCCGATTTCGGCGCCGCGTTCGACAATGGTGGTGATCTGACCAACCAGCGGCGAGTGCAGCGCCTGGATATCGGTCATGGTCTTGAGAAAGCGCGCATTCTCGATGTTTTCGGTATTGAGCAGGCGCGGAAACCAGGGATTGGCCAGAAAGTGCCGGAAGGTGAAGCGCACCAGCCGGTCCATGGCTTCGGCGGGTCCGAACTGATCCAGGCTGAGCGCCCGTTCGCCGCGCCGGATCTCCTGATAGGCATCGAGCAGGACGGCGCGGTAGAGCTCTTCCTTGTTGCCATAGTAGTGGTAGAGCAGTCGCTTATTGGCGCCTGCCAGCGCGGCAATGGCGTCCACCCGCGCCCCTTCAAAGCCGCGTTCGGCAAATTCGGCGCGCCCGGCGACCAGAATTTCCGCCTTGGTGCGGGCGCTATCGCGAACCCGCTTGGCCCGCGGCGGCTTAGCCTTGGGCGGCGGGGTCGGTTTTGCCGCGATTGAAGAGGGCTCTGACACGCTTGGATACCGCCGGAATGGACATCAGGATGGTGAAAACAATGATCAGGCAAATAACAGCACTGATGGGACGGGTAAAGAAAGGGCTTGGATCGCCATTGGTCAGCTTGAGGCCGCGCCGCAGGTTCAGATCGAGCAGATCGCCCAGAATGATCCCGAGCACCAGCGGTGCCATGGGGTATTTCATTTCACGCAGGATGAAGCCGACAATGCCGAAGCCAACCATGACATAGACGTCGAACATGCGCTGGGTAATGGCAAACGAGCCCACCACGCACAGCACATAGACCACCGCCATCAACCGCTCGCGCGGCACAGCGAGCACCTTGAGCAGCGGCTTGGTCAGGGTCAGGCCGAACACCAGAATGGCCAGGGTCGAGAACAACAGGATGGCCACGATCTGGTAGAGCACTTCGGGGGTTTCGGTCATCAGCAGCGGGCCGGGCCGAATGCCGTGAATGAACATGGCGGCGATCAGCACGGCGGCGGCGGCCGAGCCGGGCAATGCCAGGGTCAGAGTGGGGATCATGGCGCCGGGCACCACGGCCGAATTGCCGGTTTCGGCGGCAATCAGGCCTTCCTGACTGCCCCGTCCGAACATGTGCGCTTCCTTGCTCGAGCGCTTGGCTGCGGCATAGCTGGCCCAGGCGCCGACATCCTCACCCACGCCGGGCACAATGCCCACAAAGGTGCCGATCAGGCCCGAGCGCAGCGTGGTCTTCCAGTATTTGAGCACATCCTTGAGGCGCGGCACGACGCGGTCCGAGGACGAAACGATGCGGGCCTGGGCGCTGCGCTTCATGACGCCGAGGATTTCGGCAAAACCAAAGGCACCCACCATGGCCGGGATCAGATCGACCCCGCCACCGAGCGAGGAAATACCAAAGGTGAAGCGCTGATGGGCATGCAGGGTTTCCATGCCGACCATGGCGACCAAAAGGCCCAGAATACCGGCAATATAGCCTTTGAGCGGATCATCCATGGCCGTGAGCTGGCCCGAAATGACGACGCCGAACAGCGCCAGCCAGAAGAATTCATAGGTGCCGAATTTCAGCGCCGCCTCGGCGAGCAGGGGCGCGATCAGGGCGAGCGCAAAAATGCCGATGACCGTACCCAGCGCCGAAGAGGTGGTGGCCAGGCCCATGGCCATGCCGGCCTTGCCCTGCAGCGCCAGCGGATGGCCATCCAGCGTGGTGGCGGCACTGGCGGGCGTTCCGGGAATGGCGAGCAGAATGGCGGTGCGGCTGCCACCATAAATGGCGCCAGAATAGATGCACATCAGGCACAGGATCGCCTGATCGGGCGCCATTTTGTAGGTCAGCGTCACCAGCAGGGCCACGCCCATGGTAGCGGTCAACCCCGGCAGGGCGCCGATGACGATGCCCAGCAGTGTCGCCCAGACGATGTTGAACAACGAGATGGGGGTCAGGAAATGGGCGATACCAGCGGCCAGCAGGCCAAGACCGTCGAACATGATTAGATAACTCCGGTCAGGGTAGACGCACGAGGAACAGGCGCTGGAATACCAGTGTGACGACCGTTGCGGTGACCACGGCCAGTCCGAGCGCCCAGGGCAGGGTCTGGATCAGGGTGCGGCGCGGCGATGCCAGCCACACTTCAAACACCAGAATGAAAACAAAGACGAAAATGCCGGTCGCCAGCCAGAAGGGCAGCCAGCCGACCAGCACCAGCGTGTAGGTCAGGGTCAGCACCAGCACGGCGGCAGCCCGCTGGGCCGAGGTGGAAATGATGGCGTTGCCCAGACCGCTCCAGCCGCCCGGCGCGGGCGAACGCAAGGAGCGCACGGTCAGGATCAGGCCGCAGATCATCAACGCAATGGCGAGCATGCCGGGCACCAGGCCGGGCACGGTCAGCGGATTGATGCGGCGCACTTCAAGCCGATCCATGGTCCAGGAGCCAAAGAAGGTGGCTGCGGCCAGCACGATAAAGAACAGCCCAGCCACCAGATCCGCTTTGATCATGGCAGGGGGTTCGACCTCCACGGTCCGGGATGTCTGCATCGCTTCGGCGGGTTTGGAATCGTCGACCATGGGGGAATAATCTCGTTAAAGAAGTCCGGCCCGGCGGGAACACCCGCCGGACCGCAGACACAGGGTCTGTCAGGCGCTTTTACATGCCGGTTTCGGTGCGGGTTTCGCAATCGATACCGATGGTGGAGGGGTCGTTGACCGCTTCACCGCGCTCCATGGCCGAGCAGGCTTCCAGGATCACCACCGGCATGGCCAGGGCACGCGCCTCTGCACCATAGGAGGGGGCGAACACGGCACCGAAGTTTTCGGCATAGGCCTGGATCTCAGGCGAGGTCATCACCTTTTCTTCCCAGATCTTGTCGACGGTGGCGAGCACCTCGGCAGGCACATCCGATGGGATGAAAATGCCGAAATAGTCCGGGGCCAATGGCATGTCGGGCAGCCAGTCGGTGATGGGTGGAATGGGATCGACGCCATCAAGCTTGAGGGGCTGGTTGGACAGCACGGCGAGCGCACGCAGACGGCCGCCACGGATCAGTTCGGTCTGTTCCACGGCAAGCTGGGTGGTGACCATGGCTTCGCCCGATGCGGTGGCGATGGCTGCAGGGCCGCCGCCATCATAGGTGACCATGTTGTATTCAAAGCCACCTGCCGCGTCGGACAGCGCCGCGATAGCGGTGCCGCCAGAGGAGGTCACGCCCGCTGTTGCCACGGTAATGCCGCGGCCGCCATCGGACTGAAGGGCTTCGAGCAGCTGACCGAAATCAGCGAACTGGCTATCGGCAGGAACGGCAACCACGGGCACGTTGGCGACCGAGAGATAGACGTGCCAGGCGTCGATATTGGTGTTTTCAAGCAGACCCGACACCGAATAGGTGGCGTTGTTGGCGATGGCGTTGGCGGTCCAGGTGTAGCCGTCATGGGGTGCATTGAGCACTTCCTGGGTGCCAATGGCGCCCGAGGCGCCCGGCTGGTTGACGACGACGACGTCGACGCCCAGCGCTTCGGCCAGAATTGGCGCGGTGACGCGGGTCACCTGGTCGGTCGATCCGCCAGCACCCCATGGCACGATCAGATTGATCGGCCGGTCGGGCTTCCATTCCTGCGCAAAAGTCATCGTGGTACCAACAAGTACCGTAGCGGCACTGCAGGTCAGCAGAAGTCGCATGGTGCGATTCATGGTGATCCTCCCTCAAAATGTGTTTTGGGCCGGCTATTACCTGTTGGCCCTGCGCTAGACTGGTCCTAACATGTCAGCGCTGTCAACCATCAAGTAACCAGACGGTGATTTTTGATTTCTGGCGATGAGAGCCTCGCCATCCCCCGTTCCACGGCCCGCCAAGGCACGGCCTGAGCACACGATAGAAAGTTTACGCAATGGATTTGAGTTCGGCCGTGATCATGGCCCTGGCGCTGGCTGCCGGCGCGATCGTCAAGGGCGCCACCGGCATGGGCCTGCCCCTGGTGGCCCTGCCGGTGCTGACCGCAGCTTTTGGCCTGCAGCATGCGGTGGGCTTGCTGACCATTCCGCTGATCGTGACCAATGCCTGGCAACTCTGGCGGTTCAGGGGCGAATCGGGCTCGCCGCGCATGGCCTTCATGCCGCTGTTTCTGGTGGGGGGTGCCGTTGGCATCGGCGTGGGCACATGGGCGCTGACCAATTTGCCCGAACGTCTGCTGATACTGGCGCTGGGGATTATCCTGCTCGCCTATGTCGTGTTGCGCCTGATGACCCCACATTGGGTTCTGAGCACCGCAATGGCCAGGCGCTGGGGGCCGCTGGCGGGGCTGGGCGGCGGTACGCTGCAAGGCGCCACGGGCATTTCGGCGCCGATCGGGGTCACCTTCATTCACGCCATGGGGATGGATCGCGCCGCCCATGTGTTTGCGGTCTCGGCCATGTTCCTGCTGTTCGCGGTGGTGCAATTGCCCGCGCTGTGGGCTGCGGGCGTCATGCAGCCACTCTGGATGCTGCAGGGCCTGCTGGCGCTGATTCCGATCCTGATCTTCATGCCGGTGGGACAATGGGCCAGCGGCAAGCTCAGCCGGCAGGCCTTTGACCGCATGATCCTGATCTTTCTTGGTGTGATCGGGCTGAAAATGGTGCTGGGGCTATGAGGCCCCGCCTCTGTGCTTTTGCGCGATAGCGGCTTGACGAATGGACAGGCTCGTTATACCGAAGTAACTAATCAGTTACACGCAGTTGGCGTATGGGAGGAATTGGAATGGCGGATAAGCGGCTTGGCCTGATCATGCATGGCGTGACCGGGCGCATGGGTTACAACCAGCATTTGGTGCGCTCGATCCTGGCGATCCGGGATCAGGGCGGCGTGATGCTGTCCAATGGTGACCGGCTGGTGGTCGACCCGATCATTGTCGGCCGCGATGCTGACAAGATCGAGCGTCTGGCCAAGAAGCATGACATCAAGCGCTGGAGCAGCGATCTCGATGCCGCGCTCGCCAATCCTGATGACACGGTGTTTTTTGACGCTGGCACAACGCTGATGCGCGCCGGGCTGATCGAAAAGGCGCTTGCCGCGGGCAAGCATGTCTATTGCGAGAAGCCGACGTCGGACAGCCTCGAGATCGCCGTCAATCTGGCCAAGACCGCCCGCGCCTCGGGTCTCAAGCATGGTGTGGTGCAGGACAAGCTGTTCCTGCCCGGCCTGATGAAGCTCAAAATGCTGCGCGATAGCGGCTTTTTCGGCGACATTCTGTCGGTGCGCGGCGAGTTCGGCTACTGGGTGTTTGAGGGCGACTGGCAGCCAAGCCAGCGTCCCAGCTGGAACTACCGCAAGAAGGATGGCGGCGGCATCATTCTCGATATGCTGTGCCACTGGCGCTATGTGCTCGACAATCTGTTCGGCGAAGTCAAAGCCGTGTCCTGCCTGGGCGCGACCCATATTCCAGAGCGCGTCGATGAGAAGGGCAATCGCTATAAGGCCGATACCGATGATGCGGCCTATGCAACCTTTGAACTGGAAGGCGGCGTGATCGCCCAGATCAATTCGAGCTGGACCACCCGCGTGCGTCGCGACGATCTGGTGACCTTCCATGTCGATGGCACCCATGGTTCGGCCGTTGCGGGCCTGCACAAGTGCTGGAGCCAGCATCGCGTCAACACGCCCAAGCCGGTGTGGAACCCCGACCAGCCCCAGACCATGAACTTCTTTGAAGACTGGGAAGAAGTGCCGGACAACTGGCCAGCCGAGAACGGCTTCAAGGCACAGTGGGAAATGTTCCTCCGCCACGTCGCCGAAGACGCGCCATGGGAATATGGCCTGGAAGCGGGCGCCAAGGGCGTGCAGCTGGCCGAACTGGGCCTCAAGAGCTGGGATGAACGCCGCTGGCTCGATGTGCCCAAGCTGGATTTCTGATCCATTTCGCGTGAGGCACGGCCTCACCCCACCCACGGTGTCACCCCGGCCTTGAGCCGGGGCCCATCCTGAGAAGTTACGGCGCTCGGTGAACGTTGAAGGACCTCAGGATGGATCCCGGCTCAAGGCCGGGATGACATCGCGTTCTTTGACGCTTTCGAGGAAGCCGAGATGCCCACCATCAACCTGCCCAATGCCGACCGGTCCATCAGCGCCTATACGCTGAGTGGCACCCCGATCCCCTTCGTTCAGCACAAGGCCAGCGATTTCAATCGCATCGCCTATGCCGCCGCCCATGTCGTGGCGGACCCGCTGGCCAGCAATGATCCATGGCTGACCCCGGCGATCGACTGGGACACGACGCTGAAATTCCGTCACCGCCTGTGGGATCTGGGTCTGGGTGTTGCCGAGGCCATGGATACCGCCCAGCGCGGCATGGGTCTGGGCTGGGCCGAGGCGCAGGAGTTGATCCGCCGCGCCCAGGCCGAAGCGCGCACCCGTGATGACAGCCTGATTGCCTATGGCGCGGGTACCGATCACCTGCAGGCGGGCCCCGATGTCACCATTGATGCGATCATTGCCGCCTATGAAGAGCAGGTCGGCTTTGTCGAGGGCGAAGGCGGTCGTGTTATCCTGATGGCCAGCCGCGCGCTCGCCGCTGCAGCCAAGACCCCCGATGATTACGCCAAGGTCTATTCGCGCATTCTGAGCCAGGTGAAGCAGCCGGTGGTGATGCACTGGCTGGGCGAGATGTTTGATCCGGCCTTGGCCGGCTATTGGGGCCATGTCGACCACGACGCGGCCATGGATGTGTGCCTGGACGTCATCGCCGCCAATGCCGACAAGGTCGATGGCATCAAGATCTCGCTGCTATCGGCAGAAAAAGAAATTGCCATGCGCCGCCGCCTGCCTGCATCGGTCAAAATGTATACCGGCGACGACTTCAACTATGCCGAACTGATCGCTGGGGACAATCAGGGCTACTCACATGCCCTGCTGGGCATTTTCGACGCCATCGCCCCGGCCGCCTCGGCGGGCCTTGCCGCTTTGGGCAAGGGTGATGAAAAGGCCTTCCATGACCTGCTCGCACCGACCGTGCCGCTGAGCCGGCATATCTTTGCCGCGCCGACGCGGTTCTACAAAACCGGCGTGGTGTTCCTGGCCTATCTCAACGGGCTGCAGGACCATTTCCAGATGATCGGCGGTCAGCAATCGACCCGTTCGGTGCAGCATCTGAGCGAGCTGTTCCGGTTGGCCGACAAGGCGCGTGTGCTGAGTGACCCCGAACTGGCCGTAAAACGCATGAATGCCGTGCTCAACGTGAACAGTGTGTCAGCATGAAGACCGATCGCGCTATCTCGATAAACCTTGCTACCACCCGTCAGGTCTGGGGCTTTGCCGAAGCCGTCGATGGCTGCCTGAAGGCCGGCATTACGGCGATTTCGCCGTGGCGCGACCAGATCGCAGCCATTGGACTGGATGAAGCGGCGCGCATTGTGCGCGACAACAAGATTCAGGTCACCGGCGTGTGCCGTGGCGGCATGTTCCCCGCCGAAACCGCGGCCGGACGCCAGGCCCAGATCGACGATAACCTGCACGCCATTGACGAGGCGGCGGCACTCAATGCCGATTGTCTGGTGCTGGTGGTGGGCGGATTACCCGGTTCTTCCAGGGACTTGGTGGGTGCTCGACAGATGGTGACCGATGGTATTGCGGCCATGCTGCCCCATGCCAAGGCCTCGGGCGTCAAGCTGGCCATCGAGCCGCTGCACCCCATGTATGCCGCCGACCGCGCCTGCATCAACACCATCGATCAGGCGCTGGACGTCTGCGAAGTTCTGGGCGAGACGGTCGGCGTCGCGATCGACGTCTACCATGTCTGGTGGGACCCGCAGCTGGCCAATGCCATTGCGCGCGCCGGTCGGATGAACCGGATTTTCGCCCATCACATCTGCGACTGGCTGGTGCCGACCAAGGATATGCTGCTTGATCGCGGCATGATGGGCGATGGCGTGATCGACCTGCCCGGTATCCGCAAGATGGTTGAGGATGCTGGGTTTTTTGGCCCGCAGGAAGTGGAAATCTTCAGCCAGGACAATTGGTGGAAGCGGCCCGGCGACGAAGTGCTCGGCGTGATCAAGGAACGCGTCGCCAGCGTCTGCTAAGAAAAAGACCCCCGGAGAGCAATCCCCGGGGGTCTTTTCAAATTCGGTGTCAGGAGGCCTTGTTGTACGACAGCGTCTTGCAAAGAATGGCCGCGCGGCACCCCTGGATTGTCACGGTATTGGGGTCGATCTGCGTGATGGTGGCATCCGCGCTCATCCCGCCGGCAGCCAGAGAGCCCTTCCAGGCATTGGGGGCAATCTGCTCGGCTTCGATGACCTGCTTGCCGACAAAAGCGAGATTGTCTTCAGTGGCTGAAGCGCCTTCAAGATTGGTCAGCACCGCACACAGGGCGGTACCGGCGCCACAAGGCTGAAATTCAAACGACGTCCCATATTCGTCGACGAAGGTGCCGCTGGGCACGGTTTCGTCACCCGCAAAGGTCGGCATGGCAATGCTGGCGCACAGTGCGGCAGCGACAAGACTGGGTTTCAGAATACGCATGAGTCTCTCCAAACGCGACAGCGCCCGCCCCAAGCAGTCGCTTAAAATTACGATTGGTTACGCAACGTCCCGAGATGCGGATCAGTTGCGTGAGACTGCCTAGCGGGCAATCATCGCCGGAATGTGGCAGCGATCTCGATATGGGTGGATTGGGTAAACTGGTCCACCGCCACCAGATCGCTCATGGTGTAGCCACCGCCGATCAGAATGGCCGCATCGCGGGCAAAGGTGCGCGGATCACAGGCAATCATGACGACGGTCCTGACCTTGGACTTGGCCAGTTCCCTGACCTGCGCCTCGGCGCCGGCCCGTGGCGGGTCGAGTACGACGAAATCGTAGTTCAGCTCGAACTGGGTCAGCGGATCCCGGAATAAATCGCGCGCCTTGGCGGTGATTTCGCGCAGCCCCTTGGTAAAGCGTCGAGCATGGTCAAGCGCTGCAATGCCGGGCTTGTCGGCATCGAACGCAGCCACAGGGCGCTGCTCGGCCAGTCGCAATGCGAAGGGCCCCAACCCGCAGAACAGATCAGCCACGGTCTTGGTCTTGCGATCGAGCGCCCCCAGCACGTATTCGGCCAGGGCGTTTTCAGCAGCAGCTGTGGCCTGCAGAAAGCCGCCAATCGGCAGTTCGACGCGGGCACGGCCCATTTCTATGATGGGGGGCTGGGCCTGCAGCACCATTTCGCCATTCAGGGCCAGTCGCGCCAGCTTGAAGCGGGCAACCAGCGGCGCGACACGCTCGACACGAGCCTGCTTTTTCTCGGTGCGGATGGCGACATCGAGCCCGGAAAGGCTGGCGACGAAGCTCACATCGGCCTCACCCACGGCCTGAAACACGGCGCGGGTGATATCGGGCGCCCGGGCCAGACCGGGCACCAGAATGGGGCAGGCATCAAGGTCATGTACTTCATGGCTGCGCAGCCGCATATAGCCGGCGCCTTCGCGACGGGCATGCAGGCTGGCGCGGCGGCGGCCATCGCCTGCAGCATCGATAAAGCGGGTGACGCTGGCCTCAATTCCGGCGAACCGCAGCGGCGTTTCAACCAGGCCGATCTTGAACGCCTCATAGCTAGGGCGGTCCATATGCTGGAGCTGACATCCACCGCAGGCACCAAAGTGCGGGCAAAAAGGCTCAATGCGGCTTTCGGCCGGTTTGATAACCCCCATCAATGTCCCGCGATCACCATCGACAGCGATCTCGACCGTCTCTCCGGGCAGGGTAAGCGGCACGAAGACCTTGTGGCCATCGAGCTCGACGACGCCCTCGCCCTTGTGGCCGAGATTGAGAATGGTGGCGGTGCTGGTCATGATTATCCGGGGCTTGCTGAACCCGTTCAGTAGCGGCAAGCCCCGGTCAGGTCTAGTGCAGCGGTCGGCTGGCCCATTCGAGCAGGCTGGCCAATCCCACAAAAGGCACTTGGGTGTGTTCGCTCAAACCCGAGGCACAGGTGCTCACCGTTGATACCCCCAGGGTGCACCCGGAGGGGATATCCTGCTTGGCAAAGCGGGTGGCATGCGCGTTCAATTCGGGCACGAACAGGCCTTTATCGCCGGCATAGCCACAGCAGGTGACCGAGCTGAGCACGGCAATATTGTCGGCACAGGCCCGCGCGATGGCTTCGGTCATGGGCTGCTCAGCCAGACGCTGGGCCGAGCAATTGTGATGCACCGCGACGGTTGGCAGCTTTTGCGTCATGTCCAGCTTGGGCAGGATATGGCTGAGCAGGAACTGGCTCGAATCGAGCACGGGCGCATCGCCGGGGAACTCCCGCAAATGCTTGGCGCAGGTTGAAGCATCGGTGACCACGCTCAATCGGCCCGCATCGGACAGGGACGATAGTTCGCGCTTGAGCTCGCTGCCAACACTGGCAGCCTGCTCGGGAAAACCCTTGGACTGGAAAGGTTGGCCACAGCACTGACCGTTGAGATGTTCAGGCATGATCACATCGAACCCGGCGCGTTCGAGCAGGGCCAGCATCGCATCGGGCACCGATAGCAGGCCATGGTCGGTTTTGGGGGCGCCAAACATGCGGGTGGCGCAGCTGGGGAAATAGACGATCGACTGTCGACCGCTCTGGGCGATGGGCACCGGAAACCCGGCCTGGCGCGGGTCCTGCCTGCTCTGACCTGGCTGGGGGGCACCCGGCCCGGCATGCAGAGCGTGGGAAACGCGTGGTATTCGTTTGCCAGTCAACCGACGGGCACCCTCGGTCATCGTCTCCACCGCCGCGGCGGGAATGACGACGCGGGCCGCATCGGCCAGGCCGACGCCGGCGCGCATCAGGGTTTCGACACCGCCACGATGATCAGCGACAAAGCCCGCGATGGATCGTGCTGTGTCGCCGCGGCGCTGGGCGCGCTGGCCCATGATCATGGTGCCGGTTTCAATGCCCACGGGGCACCGCACAGAGCACAGATTGCACGCGGCGCAGGTATCAAGACCTGGATACTGGAAATCCTCATCCAGTTTCCTGAGACGTTCTGGGTCCTCGCCGGTGGCGCGCAACCGGGCGCGCTCACGGGTGACGGCGATTCGCTGACGTGGCGACAGCGTCATCTGGTGGCTCGGGCAAGCCGGTTCGCAAAAGCCGCATTCGATGCACATATCGACCAGTTCATCGGCCAACGGCATGACTTTGAGGTTCTTGATGTGGATCTTGTCGTCGGGATTGAGCAAGACCCCCGGATTGAGCAGTCCTTCGGGGTCGAACAGCGCCTTGATGCGGTGCATCAGCGCATAGGCTGTGCTGCCCCATTCGGCTTCAACGAAGGCGGCGATGGCACGGCCCGTCCCGTGCTCGGCCTTGAGCGAGCCGCCATATGCCACCGATACGAGATCGCTCAGTGCCTTGGAAAAAGCATCGAAACGCGCGGCAGCATCAGGCTGGGAGAAGTCGTCGCTCATCTGGAAGTGCAAATTGCCGGCCAGAGCATGGCCAAAAATTATGGCATCGTCATAGCCGTGATCATCGAGCAATTGACGCATGTCGATAACGAACTCGGCCAGCCGTTCAATCGGCGCAGCAACGTCTTCGGTCAACATGGCCGTGCCCTTGGGGCGGGCGCCGCCGCCCGAGGCAAAAAAGCCCTTGCGGATGTCCCACAGCGCATGGCTGCGCGCTTCGTCGGTCGAAAAATCAACATGGGTGGCGCCATGGCGAGACAGCAGTTCAACCGCCTTGGCGACTTCGGCTTCAAGCGTGTCGGAGTCTGGCGCGGTTACGTCGATCAGTACGGCGGGGGAGTTGTCCGTCAGCCAGGGCAACAAGGGTGCCATGGGGGCAAGGTGTTCCACCGTCGCCAGGGCACGGCGCTCAATATATTCGGCGGCGGTGACGCCAGTGGTCACCTGCACGCCGCCATTGGCCATTTCAATGATGGCCCGTCCAGCCGATTGCGGATCAGGAAACGGGACTAGTGCGGTGGATTTGAAAGGGTGCTCGGGGACGGTATTGTAGGTCACCTCGGAGACGAAGCCGAGCGTGCCCTCAGAGCCGACCATCAGATGGATCAGGATGTCGAGCGGGTCGTGAAAATCGATCAACGCATTGAGCGAATAGCCCACCGTGTTCTTGATGGCGTATTTCTTGCGGATCAGGGCGACCAGTTCGGCGTCGCCGGCAACCTCGTGATGGAGTTGGTGCAGCCCCTCAAGCATGCTGGCGTGACTTGCCCGGAAGGCGTTGCAACTGGCCTGATCGCCCGAATCAAGCATGGTGCCATCGGTCAGCACGATGCGCAGGCGCGCCATGGTATGGTAGGTGTTCTGGGCCACCCCACAGCACATGCCCGAGGAATTGTTATTGACCACGCCGCCGATCTTGCAGGTGGCCTGGCTGGCCGGATCGGGCCCGATCTTTTTGTCAAATGGCTTGAGGGCCTTGTTTGCATTGGCCACGATAATGGCGGGACCCAGCGTGATCTGCTCGGCTCCTGGATGGATGTCGAGCTTGCGCCAGCCATCGCCGAGTACGGCCAGAACGCCATCGGTGACGGCCTGCCCCGATAGTGATGTACCGGCAGCGCGGAAGGTGATTGGCAGGTTTTCGGCGCGGGCGGCGGCCATGACGGCCCGCACCTCATCTTCTGAATTGATGAAGACCACCGCGGCCGGAATGAGCCGATAGGAGCTGGCATCGCCGCTCCAGGCATAGGTCATCAAGGGATCGGTATACATGCGGCCGGCCACCTGCCCCTTGAGGCGGGCGACGAGGCGTTCGCCGGCGGCCTGACGGTCGGGCGTGACCTGATGTACTGGAGATTTGGGGGCGGGTCTGAGATCGGCTTGCTGCATGCCCCCTAACTAACATGTTAGCATTTGGATGCGAAGGGGCTTGTTTGGGGCGCGCGCAATGTCGCGCCCCAAAATGTCAGATATCGACGTCGTCCTCGCTGAGGGCATGAAGGCGTCGCGCCGCGCGCTGCAGGACTTCGGCCGCCTTGCGCTGCTGATCCTCGGAGCCGTGCCGTACCGCCTTGATCGCCGCCTTGAGTTCACGACGGGCTCGGTTGAGTTCGGGGACCACGTTCTTGAGGTCCTGATCGGGCTTTGGCGTGCCCCGGGGCCGCTCGGCTTCCTCGCCCTGCGCTTCCTGCTGCGCCGACCAGTCGGCTTTGGCGAATTCGCGGAAGCGTTGCATCTGCTCGCCGGCCTTGGCTAGGAAGCTCAACGTTGATTCAATGGCCTCGCGATTGTCGCTCAGATGCGCCCGGCCTTCATCGGTGATGGTATAGAGCTTCTTGTTGCCATCGGCATGGGAGCTGGCAAAGCCGGCTTCCTCGAGGAAGGTCAATGCCGGATAGACCACGCCGGGACTGGGCGAATAGAAGCCGCCAGATTTTTCTTCGATTGCCTTGATCAGGTCATAGCCATGACGCGGCTGCTCTTCGATCAGGAACAGCGCCACCAGCCGCAGATCACCTGAAGCCAGCATGCGGCCGATGCGGAAATTACCGCCCATATTGCCCCAGTTTTCGGCGCTATCGATGCCAGCGGCAACACGGCCCCAGCCGCGACGGGCCATGGCCTCCATGCGGCGCCAATTGGGCTCGCCATCTTTCCAGTATGTACTCATATATGTTCTCCGATATATCTTAAGTTCGATTAAGACAGCACATCATGGCAAAATCACGCAGTTTCAAGATATATCGCAGAAGTGTTATCGAAGGGAGTGCGCAGCAAAAAGCCCGCAGCGAAACTGCGGGCTGATTGAAATCGGATTGCGCTGACGATCAGGCGGTGCCGGCTTCGTCTGCCAGATTGGACGCCTTGTCGAACTGGCCATGCTTGCGGAAGCGCCAGAGATAGGTTGGCAGGATGGTGTCCATTGCGGTGGGCACGATGCCCATGCCGGCAAAGGTACGTTTTTCCTTGATGGCCGCGTCGGACACCACATTGTCGACGCTGAGCAATTCGACCTGATCGGCGGTCAGCAGCGGCGGGAAAGGCAGTATGGACATGATGCCGGCCAGCATCTTTCCCATGCCGAACGATAGCGGCAGCAATGGCCGGCTACGCAGCGCTTCGCGCTGAATGCGCTCGAGCAGCTCGCGATGGGTTTCGACCTGCGGGCCACCAAGTTCATAGATTTTGCCGGGCTTGAGCTGGCCTTCACCCGCCAGCACGAATGCTTCGGCCACGTCCGCGACATAGGCGGGCTGGAATTTGGTGTCGCCACCAATCAGCGGCAGCACGGGGAACAGGCGCGCCAGACCTGCCATGAGATTGAAGAAACCGTCGCCCTGACCAAACAGCAGCGAGGGACGCATCACAATGGCGCCGGGAAAGGCGTCGAACACGGCCTGTTCGCCAGCCAGTTTGGAAGCTGCATAGGCGCTGATCTCGGCGGCCTTGTCGACGCCAAGCGCTGACATATGCACCAGCGCACCGGCACCAGCAGCCTTGGCAGCCTGGGCGATGGTGCGCGCGCCATCCACATGGACCGCCTGAAATGTCTGAGCACCCTTGTTGGCGCCGATACCCACCAGATTGATGACGATATCAGCCCCGGCCACGGCACGTTCAATCGAGGCCATGTTGCGGATATTGGCCTGAACCGGAACAACCTGCCCCACTGTACCAAGCGGACGGACATGGCCAGCCAGGTCGGGACGCCGGACGGCGACCCGGACACGATGGCCCTTGGCAGCCAGCAATTGCACGATCTGTGTTCCCACAAAGCCCGAGCCGCCAAACACGGTAACGAGTTTTGGATCAAGACTTTGCATGGATGGGCTCCGGTATAAGGGGCAATACGTTCCCGCTTCTAGCGCAAGGCCGCGCCTACTGTCGAGGGCAGAAAGCCTGTTTCGGCTTGACTCCGCTCCACCGATGTTCTTCTTTTGTTCACTATCAAGACGAGGAAACACCATGGCAACTCTAGAACGAGAATATCACGGGCACTGCCATTGCGGTGCCGTCCGGTTTACGGCGCGGACCGATCTTGCCGGCATGGGTGACTGCAACTGTTCACGCTGCCGGCGTCTGGGCTGGGTGATGCAATCGGTGCCTGCCAGCGACTTTGTGCTTATTTCGGGTGCGGACAATCTGACGCTCTACCAGTTCAGCACCCAGACCATCGCGCATCTATTCTGCAAGACTTGCGGAATTGAAGCGTTCGCACGCGGCAGCGACGGCAAGGGGCAGGAGTTGGTGATGGTCAATATCAACTGTCTGGAGGATGTGCCGCCCATCGATCGCAGCGCCATCGAGCACTGGGATGGTGCGAATTGGTGAGCGCTGCGCGAATAGGTGATTGACAACGCTCACCGCTGCCCCTAGTTACCGCCCTGCTTGCCCAGATGGCGGAATTGGTAGACGCGCACGGTTCAGGTCCGTGTACCGCAAGGTGTGGAAGTTCGAGTCTTCTTCTGGGCACCAAGTTTAGACCCCGGTCCGACGAAAGTCGTGGCCGGGGTTTTTGGTTTTCGGGACCGCTGGCGCGAGCCCAGGCGAAATGCAGGGCGCGCATTGCCAGCGCATCGATCACAGCCGCTTCGTCACAGGTGGCCGATTGTTGTGCAGCGCACGCCAAATCTTGCTCCAGTAGCGCGCTACATCATATCAAGCTTTCTTTATATCCGCCTTGACCGGTTGGCTCATGGGTGTCACAAACCCCATAGAAATGCTCGTTTTGAGCGCTTTTGAGCAAAATCAGGGGATGTTGCGTGGTCCGATCATCTTTTCTCTTCACCTCGGAATCGGTTTCCGAAGGTCATCCGGACAAGGTCTGCGACCGGATCAGCGATGAAATTGTCGATCTGGTATTCCGCGAGGCCAAGAAGGCCGGCATGGACCCTGCCCAGGTCCGCACCGCGTGCGAAACCCTGGCTACGACCAATCGCGTCGTCATCGCCGGCGAGGTACGCGTCCCCGAATCGCTGCTGAAAAAGGACAAGGCGGGCAACATCATGCTCGATGCCGCCGGCAATCCGGTGGTCAATCCATCCAAATTCAAGTCGGCAGCGCGCAAGGCCATTCGCGCCATTGGTTATGAGCAGTCCGGTTTCCACTGGAAGACCTGCCGCATTGACGTGCTACTGCACGGCCAGTCCGCCGATATCGCCCAGGGCGTCGATGAGTCGGGCAACAAGGATGTTGGCGCTGGCGATCAGGGCATCATGTTTGGCTATGCCTCGCGCGAGACGCCGGAATTGATGCCGGCGCCGGTCTATTACGCCCACAAGATCCTTGAATCACTGACATTGGCGCGCAAGGAAGGCACCGGCCCCGCCAAGGTGCTGGGCCCCGACGCCAAGAGCCAGGTGACGGTGCGCTATCAGGACGGCAAGCCCGTCGCCGTGACCCAGATCGTGCTGTCGACCCAGCATCTGGACGAGACGCTGACGTCTGCCGATGTCCGAAAGATTGTCGAGCCCTATATCCGCGAAGCCCTGCCCGATGGCTGGATTTCTGATGAAACGGTCTGGCACATCAACCCGACCGGCAAGTTCGTGGTTGGCGGCCCCGATGGCGATGCCGGTCTGACCGGTCGCAAGATCATTGTGGACACCTATGGTGGCGCAGCCCCGCATGGCGGCGGCGCGTTCTCGGGCAAGGATCCCACCAAGGTTGACCGCTCGGCTGCCTATGCCGCGCGTTATCTGGCCAAGAATGTGGTGGCAGCCGGCATGGCCGAGCGCGCCACGATCCAGCTCAGCTATGCCATCGGCGTGGCGCATCCACTCTCGATCAATGTCAATCTGCATGACACCGGCACGGTGGACGAGGAAGTGGTCGAAGCGGCTCTGGCCAAGGTAATGGATCTGTCGCCCCGCGGCATCCGCACCCATCTCGATCTCAACAAGCCCATCTATGCCAAGACTGCAGCCTATGGCCATTTCGGTCGCAAGGCGGGTCGCGATGGCAGCTTCTCGTGGGAAAAGACCGATCTGGTCAGCGCCCTCAAGGCCGCCGTAAAGTAGGCTCGACATGTCGCACGAACTGCCAAAAACGCGCGATGGCGCGCCCCGCGCGTTTTTTGGCCGTCGGTCTGGCAAGAAACTGCATGGCGGGCAGCAGGCGGTGTTCGACGCCACCCTGCCCAATCTGGAAATCAAGCTCGCGGGTCCGCTTGATCCGCGCAGCCTTTTCCCGATGCCGACAGGCTGATCGTTGAAATCGGTTATGGCGGCGGCGAGCATCTGGCGCTTGAGGCGGCAAACCATCCCGAGACCGGCTATATTGGCTGCGAGGTTTTTACCGGCGGGATCGGCAAGATGGTGCAGACCATCGCTGCCGAGGGTCTGGAAAATATTCGGCTGTTCACTGACGATGCCTTCAAGCTTCTGACCGAGTTGCCCGATGCGAGCCTGGATGAGGTTTATCTGCTCTATCCTGACCCCTGGCCCAAGACGCGGCATCACAAGCGGCGCTTTGTGTCACCCACCACGCTGGCCGAGCTGGCGCGGGTGATCCGGCCAGGCGGCGTTTTTCACTTCGCCACCGATATCGAAGACTACGCCAACTGGACGCTGGCCCATATCGTGCGCACGCCAGAATTTGCGTTTGCGCCGGAAAAACCGGGCGACTGGCACCAACCCTATCCGGGCTGGCAGGCGACGCGGTATGAGCAGAAAGCGCGCCGTGAAGGCCGCATGATCAGTTTTTACCTGAGCTTCATGCGCGCCTGAGCGACCAGCAATTTGGTAAGCATGGCGACGATTTCAGCCCGTCAGCACTGGAACATGCACCATCACGCCCCATATGCGGGACTTGGTCCACTGTTCCGAGATGCGTCATGTCCCAGTCGAGAAGCCTGCCACCGGATTCAGACATGCTGGTGGTCAGGCCCGGCAAATGGACATTGGTGATCGTCACCCTGCTGCGCGCCGAGACACTGCGGTTCAATGAACTCAAGCGCGTTTCGGGCGGCATCTCTCAAAAAATGCTGACCACCACGCTGCGGGAGCTGGAGCGCGATGGTTTCGTGACACGAACCATGTTCGCCACGATCCCGCCCCGTGTTGATTATGAATTGACCGAACTTGGCCGCGAATTGCTTGAGCTGGCCGATAGCTGGCGAGTGTTTGCAGCGCGCAATCGAACACAAGTCGAAGCGGCGCGGCAGCGCTTCGACACCTCGGGCGGTGAGCCGGCTGTCCGACTCATCCATTCCGCCTGAGCTACGGGCGCCGTCGGCCAGTACCGCCGGCGCCGTGGTTGTCTGGCCTTAGTACGTTACTGGCTGCAGCAAGCCGGGTGTGAACAGCTGCATGGACTGCGTGCCATCAGGGTTGGTCACGAAGGCGCGGACCAGATCGCCCCATTCTTCGACATCGGTGGCGGCGACGCCCTGCTGCTGCAGGCGAACGAGAATGCTGTCGGCGATGAATTCGCGCATTTCGGGGGTGCCATCACCAAAGGCGGTGTCGGCCATGGCGGGCGCAGCGACGCTAACCATAGAGGCGGCAGCAACAAGGGCGATGAGTGTGTTCTTGATCATTTCAATATTCCTTCTTGGTGGGGTTAGAGCGTTACTGGCTGCAGCAAGCCGGGTGTGAACAACTGCATGGACTGCGTGCCATCAGGGTTGGTCACGAAGGCACGGACCAGATCGCCCCATTCTTCGACATCGGTGGCGGCGACGCCCTGCTGCTGCAGGCGAACAAGAATGCTGTCGGCGATGAATTCGCGCATTTCGGGGGTGCCATCACCAAAGGCGGTGTCGGCCATGGCGGGCGCAGCGACGCCAGCCATAGAGGCGGCAGCAACAAGGGCGATGAGTGTGTTCTTGATCATCTCGTGTGTTCCTTTCGTTTTGAACACCCTTGAAATGATCCCGGACCGGTCGCGCCTCAAGTGACGATTTTGTAGATTTCTGGGGTTGAACTCCTCAGCGGCGATCCGAGGGTTTTCCTAAGGAAATCAAGGCATTGGATTGTGCCCCGGTATCCTCTACGTGACTGTGTATCTTTGGTGTGACGCTCCGGCCCGCTTGAGGTTGGAAGGGTGGAGTCATCCACCTATCCCGCTCTTCGCCTTGCAAAGGAGCCAGTCATGTCCACTCGCGTGAAGATTTTGAAGACCGAAATGGTCACCCACGATGCCCGGCATTATCGCGTCGAAAAACCAAAAAATTTTCGATTTGCGCCTGGGCAGGCGACAGAACTGAGCATCGACAAGCCCGAATGGCGCGATGAAAAGCGCCCTTTCACCTTTACAGCGCTGACCGATGAGCCAACCTTTGAGTTCACCATCAAGAGTTATCTGGATCGTCCGGGAGTGACCAATGCGCTCTGGCCTGCGAAGCCGAGGATCATCTGCTGATGGGCGATGCGTGGGGCACCATTCAATACCAGGAGCCCGGAACCTTCATTGCCGGGGGCGCCGGGGTTACCCCATTCATCGCCATCCTGCGCGACCTGCAGGCCAAGGATACGCTAAGGGCAATCGGCTGATCGCCTCGCACAAAACCGAGCGCGACATTATCCTGCGCGATGCGTTCGAAGCGATGGAGGGGTTAGAGACCCTGTGGACCATGACCGGGGACATTGCGTCCAAGCTGGCAGCCGAACGCATCGACAAGGCCTTCCTGAGCAAACACGTCACTGATCTGGACCAGCGCTTCTATCTATGTGGACCCGACGCGATGGTGTCTGACCTGCGCGGGGCGCTTGAAGCATTGGGCGCTGATGTGTCCAGCGTGACCTGGGAAAAGTAGGCACGGCTTGCGGCGCGGCCGTTTCGGCGCTATATAGGCGTCAACATCTCGGCAAGTTTGCAGAGTGGGAGCCTCCCGGCCCCGCTCTTTTTTATTACCCGAAGGGACCGATGAGCTTCGATCTCACTGCCAAGCGCTATATCAAGGAAACGGGCCTGGAAGCCCGCGTATCCGCTATTGTAGAACCCGTGGCCAATGGTCTGGGCTTTGCTCTGGTGCGTGTGCGCATCACCCAGGAAAACGGCATGACGCTGCAAATCATGGCCGAGGACGAAAACGGCCGTTTCACCGTCGTCAATTGCGAGACCCTGAGCAAGGATCTCTCCCCCGTGCTCGACGTGGAAGACCCGATCGACCGCGAATATCATCTTGAAGTCAGCTCGCCGGGGATCGACCGGCCGCTGGTGCGCCAGCGCGACTTTGCGGCCTATGTCGGCCATGAAGCCAAGATTGAGCTGATCGACATGATCAATGGTCGCAAACGTTTCCGCGGCTTCATCAAAGCGGTCGACGACGAGGCGGTGATCATCACCCTGCCCGACGCGCCCGCCGGCACCGATCCCGACCACCGCCTGCCCTTGTCCAATCTGGGCGAAGCCAAGCTGGTGATGACCGACGCCCTGATGGAAAAGGCGCGGATCGATCAAGAATTGCACCCACTGGATGACGACGAGACCGAAACAGTCGAAGTCGCCCATACCGACGACGACAATATCTCCGAGGAGACACACTAAATGGCCGTTAGCGCGAATCGCCTTGAGCTCTTGCAGATCGCAGACGCTGTTGCCCGCGAAAAATCGATCGACCGCATGGTCGTGATCGAAGCGATGCAGGACGCCATGGAGAAGGCCGCCAAGGGCCGCTACGGTGCCGAGACCGAGATCAAGGTCGAGATCAACCCGCGTTCGGGCGAGACCCGGATGTGGCGTTTGCTGGAAATCGTCGAGCAAGTCGAAGAGAACAGCCGCCAGATCGAGCTCAAGCAGGCCCAGATCAAGTCGCCCGAAGCCAAGGTTGGCGACTTTCTGACCGAACCGCTGCCCCCCATGGAATTTGGCCGCATTGCCGCGCAGTCGGCCAAGCAGGTCATTGTGCAGAAGGTGCGCGATGCCGAACGCGAGCGCATGTATGATGAGTACATCAACCGCATTGGCGAGATCGTCAACGGCTCGGTCAAGCGCGTTGAATATGGCAATGTGATTGTCGATCTGGGTCGTGGTGAAGCCATTATCCGCCGCGACGAACTGATCCCGCGCGAAATGTTCCGTTATGGCGACCGCGTGCGTGCCTATGTCTATGACGTGCGTCGCGAACAGCGCGGTCCGCAGATTTTCCTGTCCCGCACCCATCCGCAGTTCATGGCCAAACTGTTCATGCAGGAAGTGCCTGAAATCTATGATGGTGTGATCACCATCCGCTCGATCGCGCGTGATCCAGGCAGCCGTGCCAAGATCGCCGTGACCTCGTCGGATTCCTCGATCGACCCTGTGGGCGCCTGCGTTGGTATGCGCGGTAGCCGCGTGCAGGCCGTGGTCGGCGAACTTCAGGGCGAAAAGATCGATATCATTCCATGGACCGATGGCATTGCCGACCTCGTGGTTTCGGCGCTGCAGCCAGCCGATGTCGCCAAGGTGGTGCTCGACGAGCAGGCCGAGCGCATTGAAGTGGTTGTGCCCGACGAGCAGCTGAGCCTGGCCATTGGCCGTCGCGGCCAGAACGTGCGTCTGGCCAGCCAGCTAATTGGCTGGGACATCGACATCCTGACCGAACAGGAAGAGAGCGAACGCCGGCAGAAAGAATTCACCGAGCGTTCCACCCTGTTCATGGAAGCTCTGGACGTGGACGAAATGGTCGCCCAGCTGCTGGCGTCGGAAGGCTTCTCCTCGGTCGAGGAACTGGCCTATATCGACACCAACGAAATTTCTTCGATCGAAGGCTTTGACGAAGAGACCGCTGGCGAAATCCAGAACCGCGCCGCCGAGTATCTCGCCGCAATCGACCGCGCCCATGATGAAGAGCGCAAGGCGCTCGGCGTCGAGGACGAGCTTTATGAGATCGCAGGCCTTACTGCTGCCATGCTGGTGGCGTTGGGTAAGGATGACGTCAAGAACGTTGAAGACTTTGCTGGCTGCGCCTCGGACGATCTGATCGGCTGGAGCGAGCGCAAGGATGGTGAAACCAAGCGGTTCGACGGCACCTTCAAGGATTTCCCCGTCAGCCGTGAAGAAGCAGAAGACATGATCATGCAGGCTCGCATCAAGGCTGGCTGGATCAAGGAAGAAGATCTGCCCGCCGTCGACGTCGAAGAAGTCGCCACTGACGAAGCCGCTACCGACGAGGCTTCGGCCTAAGGGCCGAATCCGAGCGAGGGCACCAGAGATGGCCCGGCGCGCAGAAACGAGCAGGATGTGTGCTCTGACACGGGTTGAGAAGCCCGTGGCGGAGCTCATCCGTTTTGTGTTAAGCCCCGATGGTGTGTTAGTACCCGACACGGAGGCCAAGGCCGAAGGTCGTGGCGTCTGGATCACCCTTAACCGTGACCTGCTGGTTGAGGCGATCAAGAAGAAGGTCTTCGCACGCAGTCTCAAGACTGAGGTTACTCTTCCTGAGGACCTGCCGGGACTGACAGAGCTGCGCCTGCAGCAGCGTTATCTCAACGCGCTGGGCATGGCCCGCAAGGCCGGACAACTGACTTTTGGTGCCACCAAAGTGCGTGGCCTGATTACCACGGGCGGTCTGATCGCCCTGATTACGGCGACGGACGCGGCCGATGACGGTCGTAGCAAGATGGTCGGACCGCTCAAGGCGCTCCACTATGGCGCCGCCGAAGAGGGAATTGACGGCTTCGATGTGCCCCATTTCGAATTGCTCTCCTCAGAGCAAATGGGTTTGGCACTCGGAATGGAAAATGTGATACATGCTGCCCTTACAAGAGGGGCTGCAGCCCAAGCGGCAGTAGAAAAGGCCAGAAGACTGGCACTTTTCATTGCCAAACCGACGGAAACGGACACCGGCCGCGCTGCGGTTGACGGTGACCTTTTGCCCGAGGAACAGGACGAAAGACGCGAGATACATGGCTGATAACGACGACAAGCGCACCGACGACAATGGCGCGAAGAAGACGCTGACACTCAAGGGCGGCCCAGGCCTGGGCAACCGTCCTGGCATGTCGCGCGGCCCTTCCCGCTCGACGGTGGTCGTCGAGAAGCGCACCCGCCTGGTTCCAAAACCAAATGCTCCAAGCGGCGCGCCACAGCGCCCGCAGTCGGGTGCAGCCAATCAGGGTCGCCCCGGTTCCGGCCGTCCGGCACAGCAGGCGCGTGCGCCGCTGGGACTGTCGGCTGCCGAAGCTGAAGCCCGCCGTCAGGTGCTGGCACAGGCTGGCGCGCGTCAGGCAGAAGACAAAGAACGGTTCGCTGCTGAAGAAGCCCGTCGCATGGAAGAGGACGCTCGTCGTCGTCAGATCCGTGAAGAAGCGGCCAAGGCCGAGCAGGAACGCCAGGCTGAAGAGGCTGCGGCACCACAGGCTGAGCCAGCGCCTGCTGAGGCGCCCAAGGCCGAAGCGCCAGCTGCCGCACCCGATGCAGCAGCCAGTACGGAAGAAGCCAAACCCTTTACACCCGCTTCGCAGCGCAATGCTGGTCCATCCAGCGTGCGTGTGGTTGCCGGCCGTCCCGGTCAGCCGCCACGGCCACCGCGCGCCGAGCGTCCAAGCAATGCGCGCCCCGAAAGCGAACGCGGTGCCAATGCCTATATCAAGCCAGGTGCCGCCGGCGCCCGGCCTTCAGGCACGGCAACACGTCCTGCCGGTGAGCGTCGTCCAACCGGTGCCGGCATGGCACCGATCGGCAATGTGCCGCCCGCCGGTCCCAACGAGGCCGATGGCCGCAAGATCCGGTCCGGCACGCCCCAGGTGCGGCCGACAACCGAAGCGGAAATGGAAAATGCCCGCCGCGCCTCGCGTGCGACCCCAGATCGTCCAACCCGCCGCACCGGCCAGGAAAACGGTCGTGGCCGCCTGACCGTGACCAATGCCGGCGCCGAGAGCGATCGTGATAAGGGGCCATCGCTGGCCGCCATGCGTCGCCGTCGCGACAAGAAGATGGGCCGCAACCAGCAGGAAGCGCCCAAGATCAGTCGCGAAGTGACCATTCCAGAAGCCATTACCGTGGCCGAGCTGGCCAACCGTATGGCTGAACGTTCGGTTGCCGTGATCAAGCTGCTGATGGCCCAGGGCCAGATGGCAACGATCAACGACGTGCTGGACGCTGATACTGCCGAGCTGATCGCGACCGAGCTGGGCCATACGGTCAAGCGCGTGTCAGAAGCCGATGTGGAAGAAGGTCTGTTTGATCTGCCACAGGACGACAAGGCCGAGGATCTGACCGATCGCGCGCCAGTTGTGACCATTATGGGTCACGTCGACCACGGCAAGACCAGTCTTCTCGATGCGATCCGCGAGGCCAATGTGGTGTCGGGTGAAGCCGGTGGCATTACCCAGCATATCGGCGCCTATCAGGTCGACAAGAACGGCAGCAAGATCACCTTCCTCGATACCCCGGGCCATGAAGCCTTCACGGCCATGCGTGCCCGTGGTGCTCAGGCGACCGATATTGCGGTGCTGGTTGTTGCAGCCGATGACGGCGTGATGCCGCAGACCATTGAATCCATCAAGCACGCCAAGGCGGCTGGTGTTCCCATCATTGTGGCCATCAACAAGATGGATAAGCCCGAGTCCGATCCGACCCGGGTGCGCACCGAGCTGCTGCAGCACGAAGTGTTCGTCGAATCGATGGGCGGCGACGTGCTGGACGTGGAAGTGTCTGCCAAGACCGGCAAGGGTCTGGACAAGCTGCTCGAAACCATCCTGCTGCAGGCGGAAGTGCTCGAACTGCGCGTGGCCAAGGATGGCCGTGCTGAAGGTCTGGTCATTGAAGCCAAGCTCGACCGCGGTCGCGGTGCTGTCGCCACCATGCTGGTGCAGCGCGGTACCCTCTCAATCGGCGACATTCTGGTCGCTGGTACCGAGTTCGCCCGCGTTCGTGCGCTGATCAACGATCAGGGCGAGCAGGTCAAATCGGCTGGTCCATCCATTCCTGTGGAAGTGCTGGGCTTTACCGGCGTGCCAAGTGCGGGCGACCGCTTCTCGGTGGTCGAAACCGAAGCGCGCGCTCGTGAAGTCACCGAATATCGTCAGCGCGCCATTCGCGAGCGGACAGCCGGTGGCGGCGCCACCAGCCTCGAGCAGATGATGAATCAGCTCAAGGTGGCCGGCATTGCCAAGTTCCCGCTGATCATCAAGGGCGACGTGCAGGGTTCGGTCGAAGCCATCGTGGCTTCGCTGAACAAGCTCTCGACCGACGAAGTGTCGGCGCAGATCCTGATGAGCGCTGTGGGTGGTATCACCGAGTCCGACGTGACGCTGGCGGCGGCATCCAATGCCATCGTCATTGGCTTCAACGTTCGTGCCAACAAGCAGGCGACCGAACTGGCGACCCGCGACGGTATCGAAATTCGCTACTACAACATCATCTACGATCTGGTGGATGACGTGAAGAATGCGATGAGCGGTCTGCTCAAGCCAGAACGCCGCGAGACCTTCATCGGCAATGCCGAGATCCTGGAAGTCTTCACGATTACCAAGGTCGGCAAGGTTGCCGGTTGCCGGATCACCGATGGTCTGGTGGAACGTGGTTCCGGTGTCCGCCTGATCCGCGACAACGTCGTGATCCACGAAGGCAAGCTCAAGACGCTCAAGCGTTTCAAGGACGAAGTCAAAGAGGTCCAGACGGGCCAGGAATGCGGTATGGCCTTCGAAAATTACGAAGACATGCGCGCTGGCGACGTCATCGAATGCTTCCGCGTCGAGACCGTGCAGCGCACGCTGTAGGCCAAGCCATCACAGAATTGGAAAAAAGGGCGCGGTTCACACCGCGCCCTTTTTGCATTCTGACACCTGCCTGACCGGCAGGACCACCTATTCAGCGGCGGCCTTTTCATGGTCGGTGCGCTGGTCGGTAATGGCCAGCTGTTCACTGGCACCGCGCTTGCGGCGGATACGGACGCGCTTGATGCGCCGGCTATCGGCAGCCAGTACCTCGAATTCGAAGCCTTCAAGCTTGGTAATGCGTTCACCGCGCTTGGGTACATGGCCAGCCAGATCAAACACCAGACCGCCAATGGTATCGACCTCCTCGGCATATTCGCCGGGGTCGAAGTCGGGACCCAGCATGGTCTGGACATCGTCCAGCTCTGCGCGGGCATCGGCGATATAGGTATCAACGCCTACCTTGCGGATCAGCGAAGCGGCGAGCTCATCATGCTCGTCCTCAATCTCGCCAACCACAGCTTCAAGCAGGTCTTCAATGGTCACCAGACCATCGGTGCCACCATATTCATCGACCACAATGGCCATGTGCACGCGGCTGGCGCGCATGGATTGCAGCAGATCGCCAACCGGCATGAAGGTGGGCACGAACATGGCTGTGCGCATGTGGTCGAACTTGGCCAGCTTCTGCTTGAGAACGCTGGAGACAAGCTTGACCGGCACCGCCTTGGTCGGATCTTCCACCGCAGCGGTGATCTTTGTGAGCGCGTCCTTGACGTGAATAAAGCCCAGAATATTGTCCAGACCATCATCAAAAACCGGCAGGCGGGAATGGCCGACCTGACGGAAGCGCGCCAGCAGATCACCCAGATTGGCATCGGCGTCGATGGCCTGGATATCACTGCGCTCGACCATTACGTCGCCAACGGAAATGTTGGAGAGCTTGAGCACGTTCTGCAGGATGGTCCGCTCGCTCTCGGAGAAGTCAGCGGTTTCAGCGCTGCCTTGCTCATCAAGGGCGACCTGAAGATCGTCCCGTAGCGAAACCGTCCGCAGGGCCAGCATGGCCTTGACGCGGTTCCATAGCGAAGGCCCCCGTGCAGGCACGGAGGCGGGACTAGAAGGAGGCTCGGGATTTGTGGGCGCCGAGGGGCCCAAACTGTCGCTGTCGTTCATGTTATATCGCCGCAAAAAGCAGCTCACTATCCTTTAAATCGGGAAATACGCCCGCCAGATCCTTGGCTCAGCCCTGCTCGGCATAGGGATCGTCAATGCCGAGGCTTGCCAATATCGCGGTTTCGAGACTCTCCATCTGGTGAGCCTCCGCATCCGTGAGATGATCATAGCCTAAAATGTGCAAAAATCCATGCACCACAAGATGAGTAAAATGATGGGGGAAGCTGGTGCCCTGCTCCAGTGCCTCGCGCTCAAGCGTTTCGCGCGCCATGGTGATGTCGCCCAGGATGCCAGTTACCGGCGCGAACGGCTCGATCTGGGGAAAGCTCAGCACATTGGTGGAGCTGTCCTTGCCGCGCCATTGCTGGTTGAGCTCATGCTGTTCAGCGTCATTGGTGAGCACGATCGCCAGTTCGGCCGCGCCCTTGACCTTGGCCTTGCTCATGTCGAGCGCAGCAAATACCGCGCGCTCGGCCAGAGCATCGAGATCCTCTGGCCAGGCGTCGTCATTGCGGATGATGGCGATATCGAGCGGGGCGGAACTCAGCGTGTCGCCCCTTCTAAGGCCTTTTCGGCAAGCCGCTTGGCCGTGTCGGCTTCATAGGCGCGCACGATGCGGCCGACGAGCGCGTGGCGTACCACGTCCTTGTCACCAAAGCGCGTGACGTGAACGCCCTCGACACCGTCGAGCAGATTGACCGCCTCGACCAGACCCGATTTTTCACCGCGCGGCAGATCCACCTGGGTCGGATCGCCGGTGATGATCATCTTTGAGTTCTCGCCCAGACGGGTCAGGAACATCTTCATCTGCATCGAGGTGGTATTCTGGGCTTCGTCCAGGATCACCACGGCATTGGCCAGCGTACGGCCACGCATGAATGCGAGCGGCGCCACCTCGATAATGCCCGAGGTGATGCAGCGCTCGACGTTTTCGGGCTTCATCATGTCGTAAAGGGCATCATAGAGCGGCCGCAGATAAGGATCGACCTTCTCCTTCATATCGCCGGGCAGAAAGCCCAGACGCTCGCCGGCTTCAACGGCGGGACGGGAGAGGATGATGCGGTTGATGTCGCCGCGTTCAAGCAGGGATGCAGCATGGGCCACCGCCAGATAGGTCTTGCCGGTACCAGCAGGGCCAACGCCAAACACCAGTTCGCTGCGATCCATGGCGCGCATATAGGCGTCCTGGGACGGGGTGCGGGCGACAATGGTGGATTTGCGCGTGGCAATCTGGGCCATACGCACCTTGCCCTTGCGCTCCAGCGTGGGAAGCGTGAGCTGGCTGTCTTCAGTCTGGATCATGCGAATGACACCATCGACCTCCGAGATGTCGACGGTGCGACCTTCTTCGAGACTGCCATAAAGCGATTCGAGAACGCGGCGCGCCTGGTCGACGGCGCTGGCAGCGCCTTTGAGCAGAACGTGATTGCCGCGGGGAATGGCCGAAACCTTGAGACGCTGCTCTATAAGCGCCAGGTTTTGATCGAAATCGCCATACAGCTGCGCTGCCAGACGATTATCTTCAAAAGCGAGTTCGAGTTGAGATGCGAGTGCGTTGTCGGCGGTCGGGGACAAGTGCCTGCTCAAACTGGTGTGGCTCCACGCTCAGCGCGGCTGCGGGCTTGCGCCGCGACTACAAGAACGAAGCTAGGACGATTTGGCTCCGCTGTCTGTAGCAATATTGTGACGATTTGCGCCGGCACAAGGGCCGTCACGCTGTCACCGTGCAGATGGGGGGCATTGCCGCAACATAGCCGCTACCAGCGCCTCGGGCGCATCTTCCTGAACGAGGTGACCGGCATTGGGTATCGGGATCACCGGATGCGCGGAGATCAGCGCGGCCAATTGCCTGCCTTTGTCCGGCGGGATCCAGTTATCGCGCTCACCCCACAGCACCGTCACCGGGCAATCGAGCAAGCGATACTGGCCCTGCACCTCATCGGTGAATTTTTGGTCCATCTGGGCAATCTGGCGGTAGAAAGCCGGCTTGCCCACGGGGCCCATCCAGGGCTTCGCGTAGATGTCCAGCGCCTGAACGGACAGTGGATGATGGGCTGATGTCTGCAGATAGGCCCGCAAGACTGCCAGATGCATGTAGTCGGGCATGCCGGCAAAGGCTTCGGGATGGCGCCGCACATGCTGGACAAAGGGAGATCCCCATGGCGACAGCGCCACAGCATCAAAGATGGTCAGGGAAGCATAGCTCAGCCCATTGAGGAAATGGCCCCGCAGCGCTGTCGCGCCTCCGAAATCGTGGGCCAGCACATGGGGTCGAGTCAGGCCCCATTCCTGCATCAATGCAGCCAATACCAGGTTCTGCACACCCAGGGATACGTCCTGGTCAGCGCGCATTTCAGACTGGCCATATCCGACCAGATCAAAGTAGTAGACCGTCCAGTGAGCCGCCAGATGCGGCACGATGCGGCGCCACACCTGTGAGGAAAACGGCGTGCCGTGCAGCGCAATCAGGGCTGGCCCCTGGCCGATCTTACCCCAGCGAACGCCATTTCCCTGAACCGTGGTTGTATTGGGAAGCTCAAGCATCTGGTGGAACTCCGTCATGCCAATCGGCCCAAAGGTACCAGACCCGCTGCGTTGCGCATGGATCAGGCGGCGGCGACCGCCTTGAGCCGCCCGACCAGTGAATTGGTGGAGGTACCGATGATCTCGACCTGGTGAATGGCCCCTATCAGCTCGGGACTACCATCAAGGTGCACGGCCTGAAGATAAGGGGAACGGCCGCCGACCTGACCGGGCATGCGGCCAGGGCGTTCGATCAGCACGGGCAGGGTCTTGCCGACGCAAGAGGCATGGAACGCCGTCGTCTGGGCATTGACCAGATCCTGCAGCCGCCACAGGCGTTCATTCTTGACGTCTTCAGGAACCTGATCGCCCAGATTGGCGCCGGGGGTGCCCGGACGGGTCGAGTATTTGAAAGAATAGGCCGAGGCATAGCCGACATCGGCGATGATCTTGAGGGTGTCCTCGAAATCGGCATCGGTCTCACCGGGGAAGCCGACGATGAAGTCACCTGACAGCGCCATGTCGGGGCGCGCTGCCTTGATGCGCTCAATAATGGCCATGTATTCGGCCGCCGTGTGGCGCCGGTTCATGGCCTTGAGAATGCTGTCGGAGCCGGACTGCACGGGCAGGTGCAGATAGGGCATCAGGATGTCGAGATCGCGATGGGCGTTCATCAGCACATCATCCATGTCGCGGGGATGGCTGGTTGTATAGCGCAGGCGCTCAAGCCCTGAAATTTCGGCAAGCAGATAGGCCAGCTCGCCCAGGCTGACACTGCGGTCGGCAGCATCCAGACCGTGATAGGCATTGACGTTCTGGCCCAGCAAGGTGATTTCCTTGACCCCGGCATCGACCAGGCTGCGCGCTTCGGCAATCACCTGTGCGACGGGACGGCTGACCTCGGCGCCTCGGGTGTAGGGTACCACGCAGAAGCTGCAGAACTTGTCGCAGCCTTCCTGCACGGTCAAAAAGGCCGTCAGACCGCGCTTGATGGTCACTTCCTTACGTGCGGCAGGCAGGTGTTCGAACTTGTCCTCTTCGGGAAAGTCGGTATCGATCACGGCTTTTTTCAGCGAGGGGTGCATATGGCGCTGCGCTTGGGCGCGCGCCAGCATATCGGGGAGCTTGTGATAGGCCTGCGGGCCAAACACCATATCGACTACGGGTGCGCGGCGGGCAATCTCTTCGCCCTCGGCCTGTGCCACGCAACCGGCCACGCCGATCATCATGTCACCGCCCATGGCACGACGCTCGCCCTGCAATTCCTTGAGACGGCCCAGTTCGGAGAACACCTTCTCGGAGGCCTTTTCACGGATATGGCAGGTATTGAGCAGAACCAGATCGGCTTGCGCCATATCGAGCGTGGTCTCATAGCCGTGCGGCGCCAGCGCGTCGCTCATGCGATCACTGTCGTACACGTTCATCTGACAACCATAGGTCTTGATGAAGAGTTTTTTGGTATTGGCGCGCATCTCGGTCATGGAACGCTCTGTACCAGAGGATGCGGGCTTATCAAAGCCTGCAACCCTTCGGTGCCTCAAGGTGTTCTACCGTCAACCCCATGAGGAGAGAACACATGTCCGATACACCCGAAAAAACGACCGATGATGAAGCTGCTGCGATGAAGAATGGCAAGAAGCCGGGCCCAAAGACCTCGCCTGTGCAGGTGCGCAATGCCGGTGACGAGGCCCAGCCAGACACTCCCGAGAACTGGGATGAACAGGACGAAGCGCTCGATGAGAGCTTCCCTGCCAGCGACGCCACTGCCAAATACTGACGGATGATCCGTCGCACCCGCCAATGGCGGGTGCTCGTGGTTTCAGCTTTTTGAGCCTTCGCGCCGTCACCGGTTGTCATTATGGTGCGACGCGGGCCGCTGATTTTGTGACCAGGCCCCGCTCAGAAAGCGCAGCATGACCGGATCGTCCCAGAACATTGCCCAGCCGGCACAGCGTGAGCGTTCTCGGCGGCGCTTGATGCGCTCGCTGCCGGTGGCGACCTATCTGGGGGCGCTTGTGCTGGTCATTCTGATCCCGGCGCTGGTGGTGTCACTGGTGTTGATCAATCGCAACAATCAGGCCCAGGAAGAGGTTGTGCGCAGTCTGACCAATGCGACGGTTCAGGCGGTGGGCCAGTCGGTGGAGCGCGAAATTGCCGGCATGGTCACCACGTTACGGGTGTTGTCGACCAGTGAACTGCTCAAGGCGGCTCAATTCCGCGAATTTCACGATCGCGCAGCGACAGCTCTGGCGGGTACCGGCGCCTATCTGATCGCGCTTGATGGCGCGTTCGACCAGATGCTCAACACCCGCGTACCCTATGGTGCTGCTCTCTCACCCACCTCGGACCCCGCTACCGCCGCGCAGGCGATGCAGCGATCGGCCCCGACTGTCTCGGGGCTGTTTTTTGGCCGTACGGCGAGCCGGTGGGTGTTCAACGTGCTGCTGCAGGTTCCCGAAAATGAGCAGGTATCGCTGCTGGTGCTGACGCAGAACGCCGAGAATCTGGCTGGGGCGCTACAGTCGCGCCAATTGCCGACGGGCTGGCATGCGGCCCTTGTCGACAGTGGCAATCTGGTGGTCGCGGCCACCCCTGATGCGGGCTTTGAAACGGGCAATGTGCTGCCCATGCGCCAGACACAGGACCAGCCCCCCGAAGAGTGGCAACGCGAGCGCTTTGACGGGCAGCAGGTGGTGACAGCTGAATGGCGCTCGGCCCTGTCGGGCTGGCGCGTGATTGCCTGGGCATCAACTGATGCGGTCGACCGGCCACTGGGGGATGCCCTGTTATGGCTGGCTGCCTGGGGCGTGATCATCGCGCTGGCAGCGGCGTTACTGGCGTTTCTGATTGCCGAACGCATTGGCATATCGGTGCGCGGCCTGCGACGCGACGCGCAGCGCCTGGGTCGGGGCGAGCCGGTGGCGGCCAAGGCCTATCCCGTGGCGGAAATTGCCGAGGTCTCCCGCGCGCTTGCCGATGCCTCGGCATCGCGACAGGCGGCGGACAACGAAGTCCGGTTCCTGATGCGCGAAGTTGCGCATCGCTCCAAGAACCAGATGACCGTGATTGCCGCGATGGCCCGGCAGACAGCACGCGGCGCCGATGACGTGCCCAGCTATGTGCAGTCGTTTGAACGGCGCATTCAGGGTCTGGCGCGATCCACCGACCTTCTGCTGAACAATGGCCGGGCCGGCGTTGCGCTCGAAGAACTGGTGGAAAGCCAGATCGCCCCGTTCAGCCCCCCGACACCGACAGGGTCGATGTTTCCGGACCTGCCGTTCGCCTGAACATGCAAGCCGCGCAGATCCTGGGCATGGCGGTGCATGAACTCTCGACCAATGCCGTCAAGTACGGCGCTTTCGGCGAAGGCGGCGGCACCCTTTCTGTGCGATGGACGCTCAGTGGTGAAACTCTGGACTTTGTCTGGCACGAGACGGTACCGCAGGCACTGACGGCCTCGGACCGCGTGGGCTTTGGCACTACGGTGCTCAAATCGATGGTCGGGCACTCGCTGGGCGCGGTGGTGGAACGGGATTGTCACGAGACCGGTATGGAATGGCGCTTTTCCATTCCACTGTCGGCCATTGACCCCGAGCAGATGCCACCGCCGCCGGGTAGCCTGCTGGGCGAATAAAATCTGGCGTTCTGACGCCATTTGCCCTATAGGGACGCCTGTCTCTGACCTGCGGGTCGGTGGCATTCATGGCCCCTCCTGGACGACAT
This sequence comes from Devosia sp. J2-20, assembly GCF_055808475.1. Lineage (NCBI taxonomy): Bacteria > Pseudomonadati > Pseudomonadota > Alphaproteobacteria > Hyphomicrobiales > Devosiaceae > Devosia > Devosia sp. J2-20. The sequence goes on from NZ_CM147870.1 coordinate 3,685,745, forward strand.
CCCGGCAGGGGCGACCCAATCCTCCTTTGAAAGGATCTATCCGATGTCGATCACTGCTGAGCGCAAGACCGCTCTGATTCAGGAATACGCAACCACTCCAAACGACACCGGTTCGCCGGAAGTTCAGGTGGCCATCCTGTCCGAGCGCATTGCCAACCTCACCGAGCACTTCAAGGAACACGGCAAGGATAACCATTCCCGCCGCGGTCTGCTCAAGCTCGTTTCGACCCGTCGCAGCCTTCTCGACTACGTCAAGAAGGTCGATGACAGCCGTTACAAGACCTTGATCGAAAAGCTCGGCCTGCGCCGCTAGGCGCGCCAGTAGAATTGCGGATGCGGGGTTTTTCTCCGCATCTGCCTTCGCTGCCCTTTCCTGCCGATCAGAATGATACGGCAGGCAGCAGCGATAAGCGTAGACCGGCGAATGCCGGAGCATGGCAGGATTATTGGCCGCTCCCCGCCTCACGCTCGCAAAATCATCGCTTGGTTTTGATCTCGTGAGGCACCCGAACACAACGGGAGCTGCTTGTTGTCTTGCCCATGTTTCGTCTTTGCCAGACGCAACAGCGCCTGATTTTGAGCCCGGGTCACACATGGGGTGGGACAGCGGGTGCGGGCGCACCGGATGAGTTCGCGGGATGACCTACGCCCCTGCGTTACCGCTCAGACGGCAGAAATGGAAAGACAAGACATGACCATCAATTTTGACTACCACAAGGTCGAGCTGAACTGGGGCGGACAGCCCCTGACGCTCGAGACCGGTAAGATGGCCCGCCAGGCCGATGGCGCCGTGCTCGCCACCCTGGGTGAAACCGTGCTGCTGGCCACCGTCGTCAGCGCCAAGACCGCCAAGCCCGGCATCGATTTTTTCCCGCTGACCGTGAACTACCAGGAAAAGTATTTTGCCGCAGGCAAGATCCCCGGTGGCTACTTCAAGCGTGAAGGTCGCCCGACCGAGAACGAGACCCTGACCAGCCGCCTGATCGACCGTCCGATCCGCCCGCTGTTCCCCGCTGGCTACAAGCATGAGACCCAGGTGGTCATCACCGTGCTGCAGCATGACATGGAAAACAATCCAGACGTGCTGGCCATGGTCGCCGCTTCGGCTGCCCTGACCATTTCGGGCGTGCCCTTCATGGGTCCGATCGGCGCAGCGCGCGTTGGCTATGTCGACGGCGAATATGTGCTGAACCTGCCCATCGATCGTCGTAGCGAATCCAAGCTTGACCTGGTGATGGCCGGTACCGAAGACGCCGTTCTGATGGTGGAATCGGAAGCCAAGGAACTCAGCGAAGAAGTGATGCTGGGCGCCGTGATGTTCGGCCATGGCGAAAGCCGCAAGGTGATCCAGGCGATCATCAAGCTGGCCGAACTGGCTGCCAAGGATGCCCGTGACTTTGAACCTGTTGATCACTCGGCGCTGGAAGCCGAAATGCTCAAGCTGGTCGAAGCCGACCTGCGGACAGCCTACAAGCTGACCAAGAAGGAAGAGCGCTATGATGCCGTCGATGCCGTCAAGGCAACGGCAAAGGCACATTTTGCTGATCGCGTCGAAGCTGGCGAAATCTCGGCTGAAGATGTTGGCGCCGTGTTCAAGTCGCTGCAGGCCAAGGTCGTGCGCTGGAACGTTCTGGATACCGGCCTGCGCATCGATGGTCGCGATCTGAGCACTGTGCGTCCGATTGTTTCAGAAGTCGGCGTTCTGCCCCGCACCCATGGTTCGGCCGTGTTTACCCGCGGCGAAACCCAGGCGCTGGTTGTTGCCACGCTGGGCACCGGCGAAGACGAGCAGTACATCGACAGCCTTGAAGGCACCTACAAGCAGAACTTCCTGCTGCACTACAACTTCCCTCCATACTCGGTGGGTGAAGCTGGTCGCATGGGCTCCCCGGGCCGTCGCGAAATCGGCCACGGCAAGCTTGCCTGGCGCGCGATCAACCCGATCCGTCCTTCGGTTGAAGAATTCCCCTACACGATCCGTGTTGTGTCCGAGATCACCGAGTCCAACGGCTCGTCCTCGATGGCAACCGTTTGCGGCACCTCGTTGGCGCTGATGGATGCGGGTGTTCCACTGGCTCGTCCCGTGGCCGGTATCGCCATGGGCCTGATCCTGGAAGGCGAAAAGTTCGCTGTTCTCAGCGACATTCTGGGTGATGAAGATCACCTGGGCGACATGGACTTCAAGGTGGCTGGCACCGAAGACGGCGTCACCAGCCTGCAGATGGACATCAAGATCGCTGGCATCACCGAGGAGATCATGAAGATCGCCCTCGAACAGGCCAAGGGCGGCCGTATCCACATCCTGGGCGAAATGGCCAAGGCCATCACCGCGTCCCGTTCGGAAGTGGGCGAGTTCGCACCGCGCATCGAGACCATGAAGATCCCGACCGACAAGATCCGTGAAGTGATCGGCACCGGCGGCAAGGTGATCCGCGAGATCGTCGAAAAGACCGGCGCCAAGATCAACATCGACGACGATGGCACGATCAAGATCTCGTCCTCGGACGGCAGCGAAATCGAAGCCGCCATCAAGTGGATCAAGTCGATCACCGATGAGGCTGAAGTCGGCGCCATCTATCAGGGCACCGTGGTCAAGACCGCCGATTTTGGCGCGTTCGTGAACTTCTTTGGCGCCAAGGATGGTCTGGTCCATATCAGCCAGCTGGCCGAACAGCGCGTTGCCAAGACCACCGATGTGGTCAAGGAAGGCGACAAGGTCTGGGTCAAGCTGCTGGGCTTTGACGAGCGTGGCAAGGTTCGCCTGTCGATGAAGGTCGTCGATCAGGAAACCGGCAAGGAAATCGTGGCGGCTGCCGAGTAATCGAGCCCCCGACAATTAATTGAAGGCCCGGAGCAATCCGGGCCTTTTTTTGCATGGCTGCCCTGCGCGCACGGCAGAAATCATCACATTGGCGAGAGGAACCCCTTGGCGTGCAGCGCGTTAGGGCAGTGAGGCTTTCCTGCACTAGCGAAGTCTCTGGTCCGGGCATAATTGACTGCTCGACGCATCAAATCGCGCCTGTTCCGTTTTAGGGTTTTGCTTTGCTTACTCGACGTTTGTTCATGATCAGCCTCTCGGCCACCGCACTGACCGCCTGTGCTTCGAACCGCACCCCGGTTACCCGCGAGCCCCAGATCGATCCGTATTACCAGGCCATGTATGGCGCCAACTACACCGAGAAGTTCCCGGTAGAGGCGACCGATCTGCGCCGTGTTGATCCCCAGTTCTGGCGTCAGGAGGTCGCATACGTGACCTCAGAGCGTCCAGGAACGCTGGTGGTCGATACACCGGCCCGCTTCCTCTATCTGGTGCTCGAAGGCGGTCGTGCGCTGCGCTACGGCATTGGCGTGGGCAAGACCGAGGCTCTGGTGTTCCGTGGCACCGCCACCATCGGTCGCAAGGCCCAGTGGCCGCGCTGGACGCCAACGCGTTCGATGATCGAGCGCGAGCCCGACCGCTACGGCCCCTATGCCGGCGGCATGGAAGGTGGCCCGGAGAACCCATTGGGTCCACGCGCGTTGTACCTCTACAAGGACGGCCGCGACACGCTGTTCCGCCTGCACGGCACCACCGAGCCCTACACCATCGGCACCAATGTTTCCTCGGGCTGCATTCGCCTGATGAACCAGGACATTATTGACCTCTATGGTCGTGTGCCCACCGGCGCCAAGGTCGTGGTGATCAACAGCTAATCGGTCCCCCGGGCCAATGCCGCGGCAGCGGCCAGACTTGTTTCGGAATCCGTAGTCACCGAATCGAGATTGGCCGCTGCCGCGACACTGGTCCGGGGACAGACATCAAAAAAGCCCCGGTGAGTGATCACCGGGGCTTTTTGCTTGCTGCTATACCAGACAATCAGACCTGCTGCACGGCCTCAACACCGGGCACGAAGTGCCGCAACAGGTTTTCGATACCGCTCTTGAGCGTGGCGGTGGACGATGGGCAACCCGAGCAGGCGCCCTGCATGTGCAGGAAGACGGTGCCTTCCTTGAAGCCCTTGAAGGTAATGTCGCCGCCATCCATGGCCACGGCAGGCCGGACGCGGGTGGCGAGCAGCTCCTTGATCACTTCAACGGTTTCGCTGTCCTCTTCTTCGAAGAACTCGTCGACCTCATCGAGATTGGCCACTTCAACACCGCCTTCGACGATGACGGGCTTGCCCGAGAGGAAGTGGTCCATGATGACGCCCAGAATGGCGGGCTTGATGTGTGCCCAATTAGTGTCATCCTTGGTCACCGAAATGAAATCGGAGCCCATGAACACGCCGGTGACGCCAGAAATCGCGAACAGGCCCGTGGCCAGCGGCGAGTTGGCCGAGGCTTCCAGGCTGCGGAAGTCGCGCGGCTCGCCAACCAGCACATCACGCCCGGGCAGGAATTTCAGCGTCGACGGATTTGGAGTGGCTTCGGTCTGGATGAACATCGGCTTGCCTTTGGCAATATGCAATTAGAACGTTTCTAAAATAGACTTTTGGTGGCCGAGCGCAAGGGCATTTCGCGCCGGGCAGGGGTGCAGCCAGTTCAGATCAGCAGATGTCGATAATTTCGGCATCGCTCATGCGCCCAGGAACCACGGTCAGCGGGATCGGCAGCGCATGGGCGCGAGCGGCAAAGTGCATGACGAGCGGGCCGGGGCCCTCGCCGGTCGAGGCGGCGAGCACCAGAATGGCGATGCCGCGGTCCTCATTGATCACGCGCTCAATCTGTTCAGCGCCTTCGCCTTCGCGGATGACCGACTCGACCTTGACCTCGCCAATGTCGCGAATGCGGGCCAGACGGGCATCGAGATTGCGCTCGGCCTCTTCGACAGCCTCGGCGCGCAACACGTCTTCAACGCCTAGGCCGATAAATTCGGGCTTTTCGACCACGCTCATCAGCACCACCGTGCCACCGGTGCGCTTGACGCGATAGGCGGCAAAAGTCAGGGCGCGATCGCATTCGACGGTTTCGTCGATGACCACGAGGAATTTGCGCTTGTATTCGGTCTCGTACATGGCCGGACCTCCTTAGCGGACGAAGCCAACAATATTGCGAACGTCGTTCATCACAGGCTGGGCAATCGCGCGGGCACGATCGGCACCGTCGCGCAGAATAGCATCCATTTCAGCGTGATCTGCAACCAGGCGTTTCATCTCGTCGGCTATGGGTGAGAGCACAGACACCGCAAGCTCGGCCAGCGCCGGCTTGAAAGCGCCCCAGCCCTGGCCACCATACTGAGCCAGCACATCATCAACGCTGGTATTGGAAAGCGCAGCATAGATGCCCACCAGGTTTTCGGCCTCGGCCCGTCCGGCCAGACCGGCCGCCTCGCTGGGCAGGGCGTCGGCATCGGTGGTAGCGCGCTTGATCTTTTTGGCGATCAGGTCGGCGCCGTCCATCATGTAGATCGTTGAAAGGTCCGAGGCGTCGGACTTGCTCATCTTCTTGGTGCCGTCCTTGAGGCTCTTGACGCGCATGGCGGGGCCGGTGGCCAGCGTTTCGGTGACGGGGAAGAAGTCACCGCGATGCCCGTTCGCCTTGATCTGCTTTTTGAAGTCGTGATTGAACTTCTTGGCGATGTCGCGGGTCAGTTCGAGATGCTGACGCTGATCTTCGCCAACCGGCACACCGGTGGACTTGTAGAGCAGGATGTCTGCCGCCATCAGCGATGGATAGGCGAACAGGCCCAGCGAGACATTTTCGGCATTCTCACCAGCCTTGTCCTTGAACTGGGTCATGCGTTCCATCCAGCCCATGCGGGCCACGCAATTGAAAATCCAGCTCAGCTCGGCATGTTCCATGACCTGGGACTGGTTGAAGATGATCGACTTCTTGGGATCGAGCCCGGCGGCGATATAGGCCGCGGCGATCTCATAGGTCCAGCGCTTGAGGTCGGCGGGATCCTGCCAGACCGTGATGGCGTGCATATCGACCACGCAATAGATGGTCTCGTGCGTTTCCTGCAGCGGCACAAAGCGGCGGATGGCGCCCAGATAATTGCCCAGATGCAGGTCGCCCGAGGGCTTGATGCCCGAAAAGACGCGGGGAGTGAAAGCCATAAGAGAAGTACCCATCAGGTTTAGCAGCCTGCCGAATTACACCGGCGGGCCATCAGGATGCAAGTCAGCCACGCCGGCGCAGCCGCGCCAGCACCATGCCCAGAGGCTGAGCGCCGGTGACGTGGACCAGGGTGAAATAGAGCACGGTGCCGAACATGCAGATAGCAAACAGCGCTGCAATCTGGGTCAGCAAGGCGCCATCGGGCGCAAAGATCGCCTCCGCGCGCTGGCCCAGCACATAGAGCGCGGCGGCCATTATCAGGGCGCTGGCAATGGTCAGGACATGCCTGCGCAGCGATACGAGGGTGAGCACGAAATAGCCGCGCCGGGCCAGAAACAGCGCGAGCAGCACAGCATTGAGCCAGGACGATATGGTGGTGGCCAGTGCAATGCCGACATGCTGCATCGAAGGAAACAGCCAGAGCGAGATACCGATATTGGCGACAACCGACAGCCCGGCAAAGACGGTGGGGGTGACCGTGTCCTTGCGCGAGAAAAAGCCCGGCTGCAGCACCCGGATAAGCACGAAGGCGGGCAGGCCCCAGGCGAAGCCGACAAGCGCTTCGGCCACGGGCACGGTGGCGGCCGCATCAAAGGCGCCCCGTTCGAACAAGACCCGGACAATGGGTACTGACAGCGCAGCCAGCGCGGCGGCGGCGGGCATGGCCAGCAGCATGGAGAGCAAAAGCGACTGATCCTGGCTCCTGGCGGCCTCAACGTCGCGGCCAGCGCTCAGATGCCGGCTGAGTTCTGGCAACAGCACGGTGCCGATGGCAATGCCGATAATGCCCAGCGGCAATTGGTAGAGTCGGTCGGCATAGCCGAGGATCGAAATCGTGCCGTCCACGCTGGACGCGATGACCGTGCCGACCAGAATATTGATCTGGGTGATGCCGCCCGCCAGGATCGCTGGAACAGCCAGCATCCAGAAGCGGCGCACTTCGGGGTTGGGTCGGGGCAGGCCGATACGCGGCACAAAGCCCGAGCGGCGAACGGCGCCATAGACCAGCGCCAATTGGGCGATGCCGCCCAGCATGGTGGCAATGGCCACCCAGAAGGCCGCGTCAGCCTTGTCTTCGAGCACCAGAATGGCCAGCGGCACGAGCGCGGCGATGTTGACGATATTGAGGATGACGGGGGCAAAGGCGGCCGCAAAGAAGCGCCCCAGCGTATTGAGGATGGCGCCATAGGCCGCCATCAGCGACATGCAGGCAAGATAGGGGAACATGATGCGTGTCAGAAACACGGTCAACGCGAACTTTTCCGGGTCATCAAAGCCGGGTACGAAGACCCGCATGATGGGCTCCATGAAGATTTCGGCCAGAATGGTCACCACGACGATCGTGGCGACCAGCCAACTCATGATACGGCTGGCGAGCAGTCTGGCCGCCTCGTCGCCCTGCGTCTCGAGCGCATTGGAGAACATGGGCACGAAGGCGGTGTTGAAGGCGCCTTCGGCGAACAGCCGACGGAACAGATTGGGAAAGCGGAACGCAGCGTTGAAAGCGTCGGCAGCGGGGCCGATGCCGAGCACGGCGGCCATCAGCGCGTCGCGGGCAAAGCCGGCAATGCGCGAGATCAGGGTCAGCCCGCCCACGGAGAGAAAATTGCGGTACAGGCTCACGCGCTAGCCATTGTTCGGCTTGGCCTCGAGCTTGGGGTGAAACACCGCCATCAGCGAATCATGGATCTTGCGCTGCCGCGGCTTGCTGGTGATCTTCTGACCGATCAGGTCGGTGACATAGAACACGTCGACGGCCTTTTCGCCGTAAGTGCCGATATGGGCCGAGCCAATGGTCAGGTTAAGATCGGCGATCTGATGGGTCAGCGCATGCAGCAGGCCGGTGCGATCGAGCCCCGAGACCTCGATAACCGTGAATTTTTCCGAGAGGGCGTTGGAGACGGTGACCTGGGTGGGCAGGGCAAAGGGTTTCAGGCGGCGATTGAGCCGGCTGTCCTTGCCCAGATCGATCAGGATATTGCGCTTGCCCTGCAGCAATTGCTTGACGGTATCGATGATGCGGGTGGCGCGAACTTTTTCGTCTTCATCGGAAGTGAAGGCGCGGCGCAGGCGGAAGGTATCGATGGCGCGGCCGTCGCGGGTCGAGAAGATCTGCGCCCCGATGATCGACGCATCCTGCATGGTACAGGCGCCAGCGATCAGCGAGAGCAGTCGCGGGTGGTCAGGGGTGTAGAACGACACCTCGGTGATGCTCTCAAACGCCTTAATGCGGATCGATCCGGCAAAGGCTTCATCGGTCTTGTCAGCCAGCCGTATCATGCGGGCATGTTCGACCTGCAATTCGGGTTCGGCGCGCAGCCAGTAATGGTCGTAATGGCGCGCGACATAGGTCTGGACCTCTTCGGTCGGCCAGGCCTTGAGGCTATCGGCCAGTTCGGCGCGGGCCTGATTGATGCGGTCGGACTGGGTGACCTGGCTGTGGCCGCCCGAGAGCAGCGGCTCGGTGGCATAATAGAGCGCGCGCAACAGGCTGCCCTTCCAGCCGGTCCAGACGCCGGGCCCCACCGCGCGAATATCGCAGGCGGTCAGGATCATCAGCAGCGCCAGACGCTGGGGGGACTGCACCACATCGGCAAAGGCCTTGGCGGTTTCGGGGTCCTGAATATCGCGGGCCTGAGCGATCTCGCTCATCAGCAGGTGATATTCGATCAGCCAGGAGACGGTGTCTGTTTCAGCGGCGGACAGACCCAGACGCGGACAGAAGCGGCGGGCAATGCGGGCACCGGCAATGGAGTGGTCCTCGGGACGGCCCTTGGCGATGTCATGGAGAAACAGCGCGACGTAAAGCAGGCGCGTATCGTTGAGCTGGGGCAGCAATTCATGGGTCAGCGGCAGTTGATCGGCCAGTCCGCCATTGGCGATGTCAGCCATTACCCCGATGGAGCGGATCAGATGCTCATCGACGGTATAGTGGTGATACATGTTGAACTGCATCAGAGCGACGATCTTGCCAAATTCGGGCACGAACTTGCCCAGAACACCGCTCTCATTCATTTGCCGCAAAATGCGCTCGACCGATTTGGGCGATGTCAGAATGGTCAGAAAATAGCCATTGGCCCGGGGATCGGTCCGCACCTTCCTGTCAATCAGGCGCAGCGAGCGCGAGATGCGCTTGATGGCGTCGGGGTGAAACAGCAATTGTTCACGCCCGGCGACCAGAAACATGCGGATCAGATTGACCGGGTCGTTCTCGAACACATCGGGCGAGGCGATGTTGAGCCGGCCGGTGTCGAGCACGAAATCGGTCTCGCCCTTGATCTTGCTGCGGCCCGGGCGGAACGGGGCCAGCACGCGGCCCACCAGATCCATATCCTTGGCGTGATTGAACTCAAGCGAAGCGCAGATGATGCGGGTCAGATCGCCCACATCCTTGGCGACCAGAAAATAGCGCTTCATGAAGCGCTCGACACCCAGCATGCCGACACGCTGGGCATAGCCCATGCGTTCGGCCAGCTCGGGCTGCATGTCGAAGGTCAGCTTTTCCTCGGCGCGGCCGGTCAGGAAATGCAGATGGCAGCGCACGGCCCAGAGGAAGTCGTCGGCGCGGGTAAAAATCCGGTATTCGGAGGCGCTCAGCACCCCCTTGCCGACCAGTTCATTGCTGGTCTTGACCTGATAGAAATACTTACCGATCCAGAACAGCGTATTGAGGTCGCGCAACCCGCCCTTGCCGTCCTTGATATTGGGTTCAACGACGTAGCGCGTATTGCCCATGACCTTGTGGCGCTCGTCGCGCTCGGCCATTTTGGCGGCGATGAACTCGGGGCCGGTCCTGGGCATGATCTCGGTTTCAAACCGGTGCACCAGCTGGCGGAACAAGTCCTTGTCGCCGGCCACAAAGCGCGCTTCAAGCGTGGCAGTGCGCACCGTCATGTCGGCGCTGGCCATGCGAATGCACTCATCGACCGATCGGACGGCATGGCCGACCTTCTGGCCCAGATCCCACAGCATATAGAGAATGTACTCGGTGACCTGCTCGCCCCAGGGCGTCTGCTTGTAGGGCAGGATAAACAGCAGATCGATATCGCTGCCCGGCGCCAGAGTGCCGCGGCCATAACCGCCCACGGCGAGACAGTGCGATGGCTTCGGCGCCAGAGGGATTGTCGACCGGATAGACACGGCGCGTGGCAAACATGTGCACGGCGGTGATGATCTCGTCCTGGGCATTGCTCAGGTTCTGGGCGCAGCGAACACCCTTGCCGCTGGCGATCAGCTCGGCCTCGGCCTGCTTGCGGGCCTGGGCCAGGGTCTCGCGGATATGGGCGAGCACAGCGGCGCGCGCGGCACTGGACTTGGGCGCGTGATCACCAATAGCAGCATCAAGCTCGCCCAGAATGGTCTGGGCGGACTTCAGGGCGAATAGCGATTTTCGCGGCTTGGCTTCAGCTTCGACGAGCGTCATCGCGGATTTTCTTTAGTTCGTAGAGCGCTTCGATGGCTTGTTTGGGTGTCATCTCGTCGGGGCGAACCGCGTCGAGCGCTGTGAGTACGGGATCCTTTTGCACCGGGGCCGGAGCCACATTATGCGCAAAGAGCGGTAAATCATCTAACACGGTGGCTTTCTGGCTGGAAGAGGCGGTTCCGGCCGAGCGCTGTTCCAGAACAGTCAGCACCTGACGGGCACGGGCGAGAACCGGCTCGGGCAGACCCGCCAGTCGTGCCACCTGAATGCCGTAGGAGCGGTCCGCTGCCCCTGACCCCACCTCGTGCAGAAAAACAACCTCGCCCTCCCATTCGCGCACCTTCATGGTGACATTGGAGACCCGGCTGAGGGTTTTGGCGAGGCTGGTCAGCTCGTGGAAATGGGTGGCGAACAGTGCGCGGCAACCCGTGGTTTCATGCAGCGCCTCCACGGCAGCCCAGGCGATGGAAAGGCCATCAAAGGTTGCCGTGCCGCGGCCGATCTCGTCGAGCACCACCAGCGAGCGGCGGGTGGCGCGATTGAGAATGGCGGCAGTCTCGACCATTTCAACCATGAAGGTGGAGCGGCCATGAGCGATGTCGTCGCTGGCGCCGACGCGGGAAAAGACCCGGTCGATGACACCGATATGGGCAGAAATGGCGGGCACAAAACTGCCCATCTGCGCCAGAATGGCAATCAGTGCATTCTGCCGCAAGAAGGTGGACTTACCGCCCATATTGGGACCCGTGACCAGCCAGAGCCGGCCGCCGCCGCTGGCATCGTCACCAGATAGATCAGCATCATTGGCAACAAAGCTCTGGCCCTCGGCCATGACCATGTCTTCGACGACCGGGTGGCGGCCGCCAACAATGTCAAAGGCCAGCGAGTTGTCGATATCAGGACGGGTATAGCGGCGCGTGGCGGCCAGATGAGCCAGCGCCGTGGTGACATCGGCCTCGGCAATGGCGTCGGCCAGACCGCGCAGCACATCGGTGTGGTTGAGCACATCGTAGCGCAGGCTGGCAAAGACCTTGCGCTCAATATCGAGCGCGGCTTCGTGTGCCTTGGCGATGCGCCCTTCGAGATCGGCCAGCTCGGTGGTGGTGAACCGCATGGCATTGGCCATGGTCTGGCGGTGGATGAAGATGTCGCGGTGCGGCTCTTCAAGCAGCTTGGTGCCATGGGCGGCTGGCACTTCCACGAAATAGCCCAGCACACCATTGTGCCGGATTTTCAGGGAGCGAACATCGGTCTCCTCGATCAACCGTGCCTGCAGGGCCGCCACCACGTCCCGTGTCTGGCTTGCCAGAGCCCGCTCGTCATCAAGGGTCTGATCATAGCCCTTACGCACAAAGCCACCGTCACGGCTGAGCAGGGGAACTTCATCGTCAAGCGCCAGCGCGAGATGGGAAGCCAGCGGTAGCGGCGCTGCAGCCAGAGTCCGGGCCAGTCGAACAAGAACTGCGGGCGCATCGGCCAGATCGGCAATATGGGCAGATAGCGCGGCGGCGGCGCTGATCGCCTTGCCGATGGCGACCAGATCGCGTGGACCACCGCGGTCCAGCGCCAGCCGGGTGAGGGCACGGGCCAGATCGGGTACCGCCTTGAGGTCGGTGCGCAGCCGACCGGTCAGCATGGTATCATTGGCCAGCAATTGTACCGCATCAAGGCGTTCGTTGATCTGACCAGCATCGGCCAGCGGCGCGGCCAGACGGGCCGAGAGCAGGCGCGAACCGGGGGCGGTCACCGTCAGATCGATGACGTGTCGCAGCGAACCGCGGGCCTGACCGCGCTGGGTCTGGTGCAGTTCCAGGCTGGAGCGGGTGGCCTGATCAATGGCCAGGTATTTGCTGGTGGTTTCGGCCTTGGGCGCGCGCAGGGCAACGCCGACCCCCTTCTGGCTTTCGCGCACATAGGCGAGGATCGCCCCCAGAGCCGAGCGGCTGGCGCGCGACAGGATCGAGGGATCGAACGTGTCGTCGGGGAAGGCCTCGCGCAGGGTTGCCGTGGCGGCTTCGCTGTCAAAACTCTCGGGGGGCGCTGCGTGGGCGATATCGGCCCAGCCGGGCGCGAACAGATGCCGGTCGACGAGGGTCAGCCGGGTGGCTTCGGTTAGCAGGAATTCGGCAGGATTGATGCGGGCCAGTTCATCCTGAAGCTGTTCGGCGGTCAGATCGGCGGTAAAGGTCTCGCCGGTCGAGACATCGGCCCAGGCCAGAGCGAAATCGGTGTCGCCATGGCGCACCATTGACAGGGCAGCCAAAAAATTGGAGCTGCGCGCATCGAGGTGATCATCCTCGGTCAGCGTGCCAGCGGTGATCAGGCGGACAACGTCACGGCGCACCACCGATTTGGCGCCGCGCTTTTTAGCTTCCTTGGGGTCTTCCATCTGCTCGCAAATGGCGACGCGATGGCCCAGCTTGACCAGCTTGTTGAGATAATCATTGGCGGCATGGATGGGTACGCCGCACATGTGGATGTCTTCGCCCAGATGCTTGCCACGCTTGGTCAGCACAATGCCCAGCGCAGCACTGGCGATCTCGGCATCCTCAAAGAACAGTTCGTAGAAATCGCCCATGCGATAGAACAGCAGATAGCCGGGATTGACCGCCTTGATCTCGAAAAACTGCGCCATCATCGGCGTGAGGGTGGCCGGTGGCGGGCTGGCGACGGCCTGGGAAGAAGTCTTGTCCATAAGCTCGGGCGGTTCGCGATCAAAAGAGCGCAGAACTTAGGCGCTTCGCAACCAGAAGCCAACCGGGCACAGCGCTGCTGCGACCCGGTTTGCCAGTGGTTTTTATCGTTTGAGCGGACCGCTCCAGCTGTAGGGGGCAGAGCGTGCGCAGGCGCGGTCCGGCGGGGGCGGGCAACGGCCTATTGGCGGATCAGCGATGCGTTGTCGATCAGTTTGCGGTAAAGGTGCCAGGTGGCATGGCCAAAGATCGGAATGATGATGGCCAGGCCGACAAAGAGCGGGATGGTACCGATGAACAATCCGGCCCCGACCAGGGCGCCCCAGGCCAGCATTGGCAAGGGGTTCTTCAGCACGGCGCGGAACGAGGTCTCGACCGCAACAAAGGCCCCGACATCGCGATCGAGCATCAATGGAAAGGCGATGACGCTGGTGCACAGCGTGGCCAGCGCAAACAGCGCGCCCAGCATGGTGCCCACGATCAGCAGGGTAGTGCCGCCCGGTTCGGTGAAGATCTGCGCGAGCAAGCCGTCCAGCGTCTGCGGCGTGGTGGCGCCGAACAGGCTTTCATAGAGCGCCTGCGCTGTGGTCAGCCAGAGCGTGAACAGCACCAGCAGCATGACCCCGACAGCGGCAATCGAGCCAATGGCGGGAGATTTTAGCACGTCGAAGGCATGGCCCCAGGAGGCCTCAAGCCCCTGTTCGCGGCGGCGAGAGATTTCATATAGGCCCAGGGCGGCAAAGGGTCCGATTAGGGCAAAGCCACCGATCAGCGGATAGAGCAGGGGCCATGTGTGGTAGCCGTTCATCCACACGGTCAGCACGATGCCGACAATGGGATAGATGATGGCCAGCATGGCGTAGTGGCTGGGCTTCTCCCAGAAATCGGCGAGCGCCAGACGCAGGACATCGCCCAGGTCTGCGATCGAAATGTGGCGAATGACAGGCAGGTCGAGCTTGTCGCCGGCACCGGAAATCACATGGAAATGGGCCATGTCCGTCCTCCTCCCCTGTTGCAGAGAGCGTGCGCCAGGACGGCCAGTCAGATACGGGGCGGTCGAAGCGAACGCGGTCTGAGAGGGGTGAGGTTAAACCCGAACCGGGGCGCTGTCTGCCCCGGCTTGGGATATCGTGATCAGATTTCGTAGCGATCGGAATGATGCTGGACGGGGCGATAGGTGAAGTAGTCGAAATCGGCCGTCTTGGCCGTGCCGTTCAGGTCCTGTGCCGCCACGCCCACAAAGGCACCGGTGAAGCTGCCATGGGCCTGGTGCCCACCACACTCGTCCGAGAGCAGCGAGGCATCGAGCACCGGGCCGACCGGCTGCAGATCCTGACCTTCGAGGGCATAGAAGAACTGCAGGGCGCGGCCACGGATGGTGAGCGCCAGCCGGATCTTGCCGGTATCGGGGATCGATACAGGATCGGCCGGGAATTCCAGATTGCCATCGGGCCAGCTCATCTCCGAGCTCATGATCAGCAATTCGCGTTTGCCGTCAGAATGGGCTGTCACCGCCAGATAGAAGAAATTGTAGCGGCTGTAATAGGCGGTCAGACCCGCCATGGTCCGCTCATCGGCAGGCGTAAAATCGACGGTGGTTTCGGCATCATAGCTGAAATGAGTCTGGCGGCGGGCCACCAGCGACTGCTCGAACCACGAGCCAATCGACTCCCGGCCGATCAGGCGCAGCTTGCCACTATCGGTATTGAAGATGCGTTCTGGCTCGGGCGTGCGCAGCCACTGGAAGTCAACGGGCAAGCCCTTGTCGAAGCTGTAGCGCTGCTCTGCCCAGTAGGATGTCTCGTCACGGGTGCCGGGCACCTCGACATGCAGCGATGGCACGGGACCCTGTTTCACGTGAATCCAGTCGTCATCGCCCCAATAGGCTTCCTGGATCGCGGTTTCGCGGCCCAGAACACAGCGACGATCCTGCGTGGTGGGGCGACCGGTCAGATGCACAAGGAAGGTCTTGCCCTCGGGAGTCTCGACCAGATCGCCATGGCCGGCCCGCTGCAGGGCCGCAAACGGCGCGTCCTTTGAGGTCAGGATGTGTTTGTCGGGATGGGTTTCGTAGGGACCATCGATATTGCGCGAACGGGCAAAGGTCACCGCATGATCATAGGCTGTGCCGCCTTCCGCGGTGAGCAGATAATACCAGGGTTTGCCGTCCTTGCCGTTGCGCTTGTAGAGGTGCGGACCTTCGACCAGCTTAAGGTCGGTGCCCTGATAGATATTCTTGACCGGCCCGACGAGCTTTTCGGCGATCGGATCAAACTCCTGCAGCGCAATACCGGCGAACAGCAATGGCCGGCGGCGGTGGTCCCAGGTCATGTTGACGAACCATTTGCGGCCATCATCATCGTGGAACAGGCTGGGGTCGAAACCCGAGGAATTGGTATAGATCGGGTCGGACCAGGGGCCCTCGATCTTATCGGCCCAGACGATGTAATTGTGCGCGTCCTTGAACGAGCCGTCCTTGCGCTTGACGTCGGTATAGACCAGCCAGAATTTTTCGCCGTCATGGGTGAGGCAGGGGGCCCAGACGCCACAGCTATCGGGGTCGCCGCGCATGTCGAGCTGGGTCTTGCGGTTGAGCGGACGCGTCACAAGCGTCCAGTTGGCGAGGTCCTTGGAGTGGTGGATCTGCACGCCTGGAAACCATTCAAAGGTCGAGGTGGCGATATAATAATCATCGCCGACGCGCAGAATGGAGGGGTCCGGATTAAAGCCGGGCAGAATGGGATTGGTAATTTGCGGCATGATGGGGGCCTTTGCGAAGCGAAATGCCAACACCACAACCACGCGTCACCCTCGGGCTTGTCCCGAGGGCTTTGCACTTGCGGTGCGCTGGTAAATGAAGGGCCCTCGGGTCAAGCCCGAGGGTGACGATCCGTCCCTGCGAATCAGACGAAACGGTTGATCAGGTTTTCGAGATATTCCTGCTGACCCGAGCGTGGCTGCGGGTTGATGTTTTCCGCCTCGACCTTGGCAGCCAGATCGGCCAGTGACACCTTGCCATCAAGGATCGCCTTGCCATCGGGCGAATTCCAGCCGGCATAGCGCTCGTCGACCGTCTTGTCATAGGTGCCGTCTTCGATCAGGGCCGCAGCGGCCTTGAGCGAGCGGGCGAGCACATCGAGACCGCCAATGTGGCCATGCAGCAGGTCAGCCGGGTCGATCGACTGGCGGCGCAGCTTGGCGTCGAAGTTCCAGCCACCCGAGTTCAGCCCACCGGCCTTGAGGATCTGGTAGAAAGCCAGCGTGGTTTCGGGAACATTGTTGGGGAACTGGTCGGTGTCCCAGCCGGACTGGATGTCATTGCGGTTAGCGTCGACCGAACCGAGAATGCCCAGCGAGGCAGCCAACGCCAGTTCGTGCTCAAAAGTGTGGTTGGCGAGGAAGGCGTGGCCGACCTCGATATTGCACTTCACATCCTTTTCCAGACCGTACTTCTTGAGGAAGCCATAGACGGTGGCGACGTCAAAATCATACTGGTGCTTGGAGGGTTCCTGCGGCTTGGGTTCGATCAGGATCTGGCCCTTGAAGCCGATCTTGTGGGCATGCTCGATGACCATGTGCAGGAAGCGGCCCATCTGGTCCTGTTCCTGACCGATCTTGGTATTGAGCAGGGTCTCATAGCCCTCACGACCACCCCACAGCACATAGTTGGCGCCACCCAGTTCGTGGGTCAGCTCCAGCACGTTCTTCACCTGGCCAGCGGCATAGGCAAAGACCTCCGGATCAGGATTGGTGGCGGCGCCCGACATGTAGCGACGGTTGGAGAACAGGTTCGCGGTGCCCCAGAGCAGCCGGGTGCGGCTGGTTTCCATCTTGCGGGCGAATATCTCGCCAATGGCGCGCACGTTGCGGTTGGATTCGGCGAGCGTGGCGCCTTCGGGTGCAATATCGGCGTCGTGGAAGCAGAAGAAGGGCACATCGAGCAGATCGAACAGTTCGAAGGCCACATCGGCCTTCATGCGCGCGCCATCCATACCATTGTCGAACCAGGGACGATCATAGGTGCGACCGCCAAACGGGTCGCCGCCCTCATAGGCAAAAGTGTGCCAGTAGGCGACGCCGGGGCGGATATGATCCTCCATGCGCTTGCCAGCGACGATCTCGTCCTTGTTGTAGTGGCGATAGGCCAGCGGATTGGTGCTGTCTGGCCCTTCAAACTTTACCGGCGCAATGCCCTTGAAAAAATCAGTCACGAAATTGCCTCCTCGATGGCGGGGTAGAGCGCAGAAAAGCGCGCATATTGATCGGAATAGGCGGCCGACAGGGTCTTGTCGGGCGCAATGACAGTCTTGATTGGCGGCATGGTCATCACCGTGGATGGGCCGGCGCCCTCCGCAGCGCACAGCCCAAGGCGGGCAGCCCCCAGAGCGCCGCCAAAGTCGCCGTCCTCGGGCAGGGCGATTTCCATGTCGAGATTGGTGGCGATCATCTTGAGCCACAATGCGCTTCTGGAGCCACCCCCACTGCCAGCAGGCGATCGATCCTGGTGCCGGCGTCAGCCAGCACGCGCTGGCTGTCGCGGAAGGCAAAGGTCACGCCCTCCATGACAGCCTGGGCGAGCCTAGCCGGGTCGGAAAGATGGCTAAGGCCGACAAAGCTGCCGCGCGCGCCCGCATTGTTGTGCGGGGTGCGTTCACCCGAAAGATAGGGCAGGAAGATTTCCTCGCCCGGCCCAGTGAACTGGGCTTCGGCGGCACCAGACAAGGCGGCCTGTTTCTGGCCGGTGATCTTGCTCAGCCAGTTCAGCGAATCGGTGGCCGAGAGGATCACGCCCATTTGGTGCCAAGTATCGGGCACGGCATGGCAAAAGGCATGCACGGCACCTTCGGTATTGGGGCGGAACTTGTCGTTGGAGACGAACAGCACGCCCGAGGTGCCCAGCGAAACGAAGCCTTCGCCGGGCCGAATGGCACCAATCCCGCAGGCCGAGGCGGCATTGTCACCGGCACCACCGGCGACCACGACATTGGCATCCATGCCCCAGCGCTGGGCAAATTCGCGTTTCAGCGCGCCCGAGGGGGCCGAACCTTCGACCAGCGCCGGCATGTGGCCGCGATTGAGGCCGGTCACGGCCAGGAGTTCATCGGACCAGTCGCGCTTGCCGACATCGAGCCAGAGCGTGCCGGCGGCATCGGACATGTCCTCGACATGCTCGCCGGTCAGCAGAAGGCGGATATAGGCCTTGGGCAGCAGAACCTTGGCAATTCTGGCGAAGATTTCGGGTTCGTGCTTGCGCACCCAGGCAATCTTGGGGGCGGTAAAGCCGGGCATGGCGATATTGCCGGCAATGGCGCGCAAACCTGGCAGCGCCGCTTCCATTTCGACGCATTCAGCTGCCGAGCGACCGTCGTTCCACAGGATGCAGGGGCGCAGAACGTCGTCATTCTTGTCGAGCAGGGTGGCGCCATGCATGTGGCCGGACAGGCCAATGCCGCGCACCGCGGCGAGTTCACTGGGATGCGATTTGGACAGCGCGTCCACAGCAGCCAATGTCGCTGTCCACCAGTCGGTCGGGTTCTGTTCGGACCATCCGGGATGGGGGCGCACGGGCTCGACAGCGGCAGCGGAGGCTTCGCCGAGCGCGCGGCCATGCTCGTCGATCAGCAGGACCTTGACGCCCGAAGTGCCGATATCAATGCCGAGATAGGTCATGAGGCACGTACCTCAAGTCTGGTCATGTGAAACATCTGAACGTCCTCCCAGCCCGTTTCGGGCCACGCCGGTTTGATGAATGGCGCTGTTATTAGCGCAGATTGTCGCGCAGGAAAATACCGATTTCAATGGGGTCGGCCGCGCCGATGGTATTACCACCCAAAGCCAGGGTCCGTGCAGCGGTCAGCGCCTCACGAATTTCGCCGTCCGGATTCTGGTCCAGAACAACGTCGATGGCGCCCGATTGCAGGCCCCGTCGGGTGGGTTCGGTCAGTTCATGGGCAATGACGCGAATGGCGCCTGAACGCGCCGATTCCTCAAGCGCCGCTACAAGACCGGCATTACCGGCACCCAGATTATAGATCCCTGCCAGATCGGGGTGGCGTGCCAGCAAATCGCCGACAATGGCCTGGGTTTCCCGACGCTCGTCATGCCCCTCAATGGGCCCAAGCAGTTCAACGGCACCAAATTCGGCGGCCAGAGCAGACTGAAAACCACCAAGCCGATCAATATGATCGCGCAGATGCAGCGAACCGGCGATGACGGCAACCTTACCGCCCTGGGGCAGGAAGCGCCCCATCAGCGAGGCTGCCGTGCGACCCGCCGCGACATTGTCGATACCGATGAAATGGCGGCGCTGTGTGCCGGGCAGGTCGGACACCAGAGTCATGACGGCTATGCCGCGCCGCGTGGCATCATCGACAGCGGTGACCACCGATGGCTCCTGGCTGGCAACAATGATGGCGCAATCGCAATCAGGGGGTTCAAGCGCGTCCAGGGCCTGGGCCAGCGCGTCGCCATCGAGTGCCTTGATGCGGCGGGTGCGGATATGCATGCGCTCGGCCAGGGCGGGTCCGGCGCGGCGGGTCACGGCCTCGGCGAGGCTGGTCATGAATTCATTGGAGCCATCGGGAATGAAGAAGCTCAGGCGCAGATCGCGCGCTCGTGCCAGCAGCGAGGCCGACAGATCACGCTGAAAGCCGATTTCGGCGATGGCAGCCTCGACCTTTTCAGCCGTGACGGCGCGGACGCCGGGTCGGCCATTGAGAACCCGATCCACGGTGGCGAGGGATACGCCGGCAGCGCGGGCCACGTCATGGACGGTGGCGCGGCGTTTCAACCCGATCTCGTTCACGCATGCTCCTTGAATTGCCTGGCCGGAGCTTTGGCAGTCATCACCAAAAGGTCAAGTGCGACGTTGCAGCTATCGGCGAAAGCAGGATAGACCTTGCGCCAAATTCACAAGGGGGAGCTGACCATGGCCATCGCGGTCTCGAATTTCGGCACGTTCAACGACAAGCGGGTGGATCAGTTTCGGCTGGTCAGCGACACCGGGGTAACGGTCGATCTGATCGGTTACGGCGTGGCTGTCCGCGACTGGCGGGTGCCGGTTGCCAATGGGGAGCGCACCGTGGTGCTGGGGTTTGATAGCCTTGAAGCCTATCTCGAACACAGCCCGCATTTCGGCGCTCTGGCCGGCCGGGTAGCCAATCGAATCAAAAACGCATCGTTTGAGCTGAACGGCAAGACCTACCAGTTGCCGCCCAATGCCGGTTCGCTGCAATTGCATGGCGGCGAGGAAGGTCTGGGACGCCAAGTCTGGCAGGGGCAGGTCGATGAGGCCAATAACGCGGTGCGTTTCACCCATTTCAGCCCGGATGGCGCCATGGGCTATCCGGGCAATGTCAATTTCTCGGCGACCTATTCGCTCAAGGGCAATGCGCTGCGCCTCGAGCTCGCCGCCACCACCGATACGGCGACCCCGATCAGTCTGGTACAGCACCAGTATTTCAATCTGGGCACGACCGATGACGTGCTGGACCACGCCATTCAGGTCAATTCGAGCGCCATTACCGAGCTGGGCGACGATCTGGCACCAACGGGGGCCATCCTGCCATCACGCGGCACCAAGTTTGATTTGCGCACCCCACGCACCATGCGTGACGCGGATGGACATCCCGTGGCTTATGATGTGGGCATGGTGCTCGATACCGGCCGCAAGCATGCCGACCCGATCGCCACGGTCGTTGCGCCGGATGAGTCGCTGACGCTCAAGCTGTGGAGCGACCGGCCGGGCGTACAGGTCTATAACGGGGTATGGACCGATGTTCCCGTGCCGGGCCTGAATGGCAAGCATTATGGCAAGCATTCGGGCTTTTGCCTTGAAGATCAGGCCTTTGCTGACGCCGTGCATAATCCGCACTTCCCCAATGTGATCTATTCGCCAGAGCGGCCCTATAGCCATTGGTGCGAAATCGAGATCGGCTAAGACCTGACCTGCGCCACGCTGCTGCCACCGCCCGTCAGCAGCGTGGTGAGATGATGCTCCTGCAATAGTGCAGGAGGCGAGAATGGCACGAACCAAGCGTGTCCGGACGGCTCTGGCTGGTGCAGCGCCTGGCGCCGTTCCGGCGATCTGGGGTGCCGGAGCGGCTGAGGAGATCTGGTCATGGACAAGACCGAGCGGCTGTTCGCCATTATGGATGCCCTGCGCCGCCACCGACGCCCGGTCACCGCCGCCGCGCTGGCCGAGGAGCAGAACGTTTCGGTGCGCACGCTCTATCGCGACGTCCAGACCCTTATCGGGCTGGGTGCCCCGATCGATGGCGAAGCGGGGGTTGGCTATATGCTGAAACCCGGATTTTTCCTGCCGCCCCTGATGTTTACCCCCGAAGAACTCGAAGCGCTGGTGCTGGGCGCGCGCTGGGTCGGGGCACAACCCGATGATGGGTTGGGGGCCGCCGCCCACAATGCTTTGGCCAAGATTGCCACCGCCTCGCCCGAAGACCTGCGCGACCGGATCAATGATACCGGGCTGTGGCCCGTGGCGGTGTGGAGCACCAAAAAACCGATGCCGATATTGGGGCAGGTGCGGCAGGCGATGCGGACCGAAAGGGCGCTACGCATTGCCTATTCCGATGAGGCTGGAAATCCATCCGAGCGCACCATCTGGCCGGTGCAACTGGCCTATTATGAGGGCAAGCAAACCATTGCCGCCTGGTGCTGTCTGCGCAATGCATTCCGTAATTTTCGCACTGACCGCATCGTCACGCTAACGGTGACAGAGGCGCGCTATGGCAAGCGCCGGGCAGTGCTGGAGCGCGAATGGCGCGACAGTTGGCCCGAAGAATTCCGCCATCTCGGACCCGATCGGTCCTGAAGTCGGTTACATCCGGGCATAGAGGCTTTCGGGGCGGTTGGCCTGATCGAGCTCGAAGCGATGGTCGGCCGGAGGATGGGCGCGCTGGCCGCATTCCATGCGCGGACAGATGCGGCAGCCCACGCCGATCGGGACCATCTGGCTGTCGCCGGTCAGGTCCATGCCATCGGAATAGATCAGCTCCTTGGCATGGTGGATCGAACAGCCCAGACCGATCGACATATAGCGGCGCGGCGCATTGTAGCGGTGGTCGCCTTTGACGATGGTGCGGGCAATACAGAAATAGCGCTGCCCGTCGGGCATCTGGCTGAGCTGGATATTGATCCGTTCTGGCGCCAGAAACGCCGAATAGATATTCCAGCGCGGGCAGGCGCCCGAGTGGCGCGGAATATGGATGCCCGAAAGCGAGAAGCGCTTGGAGATATTGCCGGCAATATCGGTGCGCACCAGATGCAGCGGAATGCCCGATGCACCAGGGCGTTGCAGCGTGGTCATGCGATGACAGACCTGCTCGAAACTGGCGCCAAAACGGCGCCCAACGCGTTCGATATCGTAGCGATAGTCGCGGCAGGCACGCAGAAACGGCTCATAGGGCATGATCAGCGCGGCGGCGAAATAGGCCGAGAGCACATTGCGCGCCAGGATTGGCGCATCGCCCTCGGGCAGGCTCGACGCCGCGATAATCGCCTCGATTTCACCTGCCACCGCCAACTGCCCCAGTTGATGGGCCACCAGAAACAAAGCGGATTCGGTGGGCAGAATGTCGGAGACCAGCAGGTGGCTGCGTCGCTCGTCGAACTGGCGGGCAATGCCGTGGGGCAATGAGGCCAGTCGCGTTTCGACACCGAACACGTTGAGCAGATAGATGCGCAGGCCGAACTCGAAGCTGTCACCCGAGCGGTCAATATCGGCGCGAACACGTTCTGCGGCTGCCTCAAGCGCCGGGAAGTGGTTGGCATTTTCCTGCAGGAAGTCGGAAATCGCGTCCGTTGCCAGATGAAAGGGTTCGCCGACGCCCTCTGCGGCGGGCGTTCCACTGGATTTTGCGACCAGACGATAGCGGTCATAGAGCTTGAGAATGGCGCGGGCGGCCGCCGGATTGGCCTGGGCCAGATCGCGGATTTCAAGGTTCGTCACGTCGCTATCAGCAAAGATGTCGTCGCCAAAGGCTTCCATCAGATCGCCCAGCAAGCGTCCCTCATCGCTGTCGACCAGTTCGCCCGGTTCGACGCCGAAATGGCCAGCAATGGCAAACAGCAAGGGCACGGTGACCTTGCGCCGATTGTGTTCGATCAGATTGAGATAGCTGGCAGAAATACCGAGCGCCGCAGCCAGATCAGCCTGCGCCAACTTGCGCGTCCGGCGCAGGCGCTTGATGCGCCCGCCAATCTGCATGTCTGCATGCTCGTTCATCGGCTCCTCCCGGCAATTTTGCCAGCATTTTCTTTACAGTATTTACAAAAACGACATGACGACTTGTGTCGCACTTTACAGCGTTACTGGGCCTTGTGCGCTTATTCCTTGCATGTTTGAGGCATTTGTCAAATCTTTACAGACACAAACGAGGAGACTTTCGGATGAGCCCTTCAATCAGCGAACGCGAAGAATACCTGACCATCATTGCCCCGACCGCCGTTGAGGCCATGGCCCAGTTCAAATCCCGTAACCTGGCCAGCCAGGGCTATGCCATTGCCGGCAAGATCGGGCGGCACCAGTTTTCGCTGGTGGGCGGGCAGGGCAGCACCGAGCTGTTTTCCGGCGACGGCATGATTGCTGCCACCTTCAGCCGCAAGGTGCTGGCTTCGTAGACAGGCCAATCGACAGCGCACAGCAGACCACACCCCTTTGTTCCACGTGAATCACTGAATACGCCGGCCCACCGGACCGGCGGAGCCATGCCCTGAGGAGGAAAACATGCTCGACCAACCAAAATTTGCCGCCCCCGACTACGCCCCGGATCGTTGGCGCAATATTGCCCGCAACTATGCACCCAGCGATGTGGAGCGGCTGGCGGGTTCACTGCCCATCCGCCACACCCTGGCCGAGCACGGCGCCAGGCAATTATGGAACCTGCTGCAGAATGAAGACTTTGTGCCGACGCTGGGCACGTTTACCGGCAATCAGGCAGTGCAGCAGGTCAAGGCGGGGCTCAAAGCGATCTATCTGTCGGGCTGGCAGGTGGCGGCAGACGCCAATAGCAGCGGCAATATGTATCCTGACCAGAGCCTTTACCCGGTCGATAGCGTGCCCGCCGTGGTCAAGCGCATCAACAAGGCGCTGCAGCGCGCCGACCAGATCCAGACCATGGAGCGCACCGACGGTATTTCGACGACAGATCTGGATTTCTTCGTGCCCATCATTGCCGATGCCGAGGCGGGATTTGGCGGGGCCCTGAACGCGTTCGAGCTGATGAAGGCAATGATCGAAGCGGGCGCGGCCGCCGTGCATTTCGAGGATCAGCTGGCGAGCGAGAAGAAGTGCGGCCATCTCGGTGGCAAGGTGCTGGTGCCGACCAGCCAGTTCATCCGCACGCTCAATGCCGCCCGGCTGGCCGCCGATGTGATGGGGGTGCCCACGCTGATCATGGCGCGCACAGATGCCGAAGCCGCCCGACTGATCACCTCCGACATTGACGAGCAGGATGCACCCTTTGTCACCGGCGAACGTACCGCCGAAGGGTTCTACCGGCTCAAGGGCGGTATCGATGCTGCCATTGCCCGCGGTATTGCCTATGCGCCCTATGCCGATCTGATCTGGTGCGAGACCAGCAAGCCCGATCTGGCCGAAGCCCGCAAGTTCGCTGAAGCGGTGCGCAAGGTGCATCCGGAACAGATGCTGGCCTATAACTGCTCGCCCAGCTTCAACTGGGCCAAGCATATGGACGAAGCCGCCATGGCCAGCTTCCAGCGCGAGATTGCGGCGATGGGCTATAAATACCAGTTCATCACGCTGGCCGGCTTCCACAATCTGAGCCTGTCCACCTTTGAGCTGGCCCGCGCCTACAAGGCCGATGGCATGGCGGGGTATTCCCGGCTGCAGCAGGCCGAGTTCTCGGCAGAACAACATGGGTTTTCAGCGGTGCGGCACCAGCGTGAAGTGGGCACGAGCTATTTCGATGCGGTCTCGATGGCAGTCAGCCAGGGCAAGAGCGCCACGACCGCAATGGGCGAATCAACCGAGACCGCCCAGTTCCACTAGCCCGCTCAGGGCTAGGCGACGCTGACCCAACCCAGGGCCAGCGCCGCCAGCCCGATCACATGCACCAGCGCAATGGTCCAGGTGGCGGCAACAAAGCGCGGTTTGACCGTCTTGTGGCGATAGACTTCCTGGGCTGCCAGCCCGCCGATAATGCCAAAGCAGAAATCGACGACATGCAGATTGGTCTCACTGACCCGCCATCGGCCGCTGAGCGCATAGAGCTTGTCGAAGCGATAGAGCAGGGCGGATGCCGCTCCCATCAGGGCATAGCTACCACCAAACCAGACCGGCACACGCTCGGTCGCTATGGCCAGCAGAATCAGCAGGGTCATCACCGTGGCCGCCGCAGTCCGCAGCCCCACCTTGTAGCTCGACAACGAGCTCGGTGAGCGCTTGATGTCGCGCATTGTCCGATTGGGTATCGGGGCGGCCTGGGACACCGCGACATTGATCGCGGCAGGGCGGCCATTGCGGCCGGTAGCGATCGAAAAGGTCAGCTGATCGCCAATGCGGGGACGCAATTGGCCATCAACGAGCTTGGAAATGTGGACATAGAAATCATTGCCCGCCTGATCGCGCACGAAGCCGTAGCCGCCCTTATTATTCCACTGCACCAGCTCGCCAGAACGCGTCATCACACCCTACTACTTTCAGGCCACAGACTTATTCGCTGCGCGTTAACGAGGTCTGATCGGAAAGCAGCTTGGTCAACAAAAATGGCCAGCATTGGGCCGGGCGCGAGCCTCAGCCCGCTGGCAACGCGTAACCAGACGGATTCACGTGAAACACTTATCCACGCAGTTATGCACAGGTCTTACCCCCTCAGACCTGCTGGCGTTGCAGCGCCAGGCGTACCGGCTGTTCAAACCCCGACGCCAGGTCATCCCAGAACCGGTCGTGCAGGGGGGCAGGGAATACCATACGTCCCGGCAGGGGATCGCCTGGTCCGATCCATGCAGCCTCGATAATGGACTCATCGAGCGCAGGATTGCTGCCCAGGTCGATTTCACCGGCGCAGTAGTCAGCCAGAAACCAGAATTTCATGGTGCGGTCATCAGGGCTCCAGACCTCGTCGAGATAAGCCAGACGTCGCGCTGTCACGCGCAGCGCGGTTTCTTCAAAGGTTTCGCGTTCGGCGGCGGCCTCGAGGGTCTCATTGCCCTCCACACCACCGCCAGGCGGGGCCCAGAAGTCATAGCGGTCCGGCTTGAAATGGCGCAGCAACAGCAGGCGACCATCGCGGATCACCAGCGCCCCGGCGGAAATGCGATGTCGCATCAGGCTTGCCCCAGATTGAGCCGATAGCTCAGCGCTTCGGCGATATGCGGGCGCTCAACCCGGTCGACGCCGGCCAGATCAGCCAGGGTCCGTGCCACTTTGAGAACCCGATGATAGGCGCGGGCGGATAGATTGAAGCGCTCTGCGGCCTGCAGCAACAGGGTCTGGCTGGCCTTGTTGGGATTGACCACCGATTCAATCAGGCTGGGGCCGGCTGCGGCGTTGTTGAAGACGCCGGGTGCCCCGTGTTCGAGAAAGCGCTGGCGCTGGCGCTCGCGCGCTCTGGCAACGCGTGCCGCGACTTCAGCAGAGCTTTCAGCGGTTGTGCCGGGGGCGATCATATCGGCGGCGGTGACGGCGGGGACATCGATGCGAATATCGATACGATCCAGAAACGGTCCCGAGACGCGGCTCTGATAGTCATCGACACACGCCTTGCCGCGACGACAGGTGTGACCGGGCGTGCCTGCCAGGCCACATTTGCATGGGTTCATCGCCGCGATCAGTTGCACCCGGCTGGGATAGCTGATGCGGACATTGGCGCGGGCAATCACCGTCTCGCCGGCCTCCAGAGGCTGACGCAGACTGTCGAGCACGGCGGGAGCGAATTCGGGCAATTCGTCGAGAAACAATACGCCGTTATGAGCGAGGCTGACTTCGCCGGGGCGCACCTTGAGCCCCCCGCCCACCAGCGCGGCCATGGAGGCCGAGTGATGCGGCGCCCGAAAGGGGCGGCGATCCGATATGGCCCCACCCACCAGCTCCCCCGCAATAGACTGGATCATCGACACATCGAGCAGTTCGCGTGGATTGAGCGGTGGCAGGATGGAGGGCAGGCGTGCTGCAAGCATGGATTTGCCGGCCCCAGGAGGACCGATCATCAAAAGGTTATGGCCACCAGCGGCAGCCACTTCGAGGGCACGGCGGGCTACTAACTGGCCACGCACCTCGTTGAGATCAGGCAGGCCGCTGGTGGGCACGAACTTGCGTGGCGAGGGGCGCGGTGCCAGTTGATGGCCAGTCAGATGATTGACCAGCGCCAACAGGCTGTCGGCAGCAACAATATCGAGATCCTCGCCGGCCCAGGCGGCTTCGGCGCCCGATTGCGCCGCGCAGATCAGGCCCAGTTCGCGCCCCTGGGCGGCAATGGCGGCGGGCAGAATGCCGCCGACATGGGCCAGGCGGCCATCGAGTCCCAGTTCACCCAAGGCCAGATAGCCATCCAGCGCATCCTGGGGCAGGGCGCCTATGGCGGCCATGATGCCCAGCGCGATAGGGAGATCGTAATGGCTGCCTTCCTTGGGCAGGTCGGCCGGTGCGAGATTGACGGTGATGCGCTTGGGCGGCAAGCCAATGCCTGAGGCGACGAGCGCGGCACGGACGCGTTCGCCACTTTCCTTGACCGCCTTGTCGGGCAGACCCACCAGAATGAACTTGGGCATGCCGGGCGCGATCTGCACCTGCACATCGACCGGCACAGCCTCAATGCCCTCAAACGCTACAGTGGCAACACGGGTGACCACGGCCTGTTCCCCCAAACCCTGCGGCAAATCTAGCAAAGCCTGTCGATGGGAACAAGAACGTAAAGCGAACGGAAAATGGCCTGTTAACCACGCCAGCTGCCTTACTGGTTAACCTAAGCATCCATTAACCGCGCCATGTTGATTCAAATGCAGATTTTGTACCTGCGTAGAGTTTGCCCCAGATGGTTTTCAGCCGCCCATTTCCCTCGTATTCCGCGATCGCAAAGGGTGCCGTGGCCGCATTGCTGGCCGGGTTTGTTGTAGCCTGCTCGTCAGGCGGCGGACTTTATGGCCCCATTCAGGGCGATAACCGGCCCCATTCGGGCGTCGACCGGGCGCGCGGCATGCCGGTGCAGGGCATCGACGTGGCGCGCTATCAGGAAAATATCGACTTCCGTACCGCCTTTCAGTCGGGCATCCATTTCGTCTTCATGAAGGCGACCGAGGGCAAGGATTACCTCGACCCCAATTTCCGCACAAACTGGGTACGGGCACGCGATGCCGGCATGCCGCGCGGTGCCTATCACTTCATGACCTGGTGTTCGCTGGCCTCCGAACAGGCGGCCTGGTTTGTCGCCAATGTGCCCAATGATCCCGACGCGCTGCCGCCCGTGCTTGATCTGGAGTGGAACAATCACTCGAGCTGCAAGAACAAGCCGAGCCGCGCCGATGCGCTCGAAAAGATCCGCCTGATGCTCGACGTGATGGAGCGCCACACCGGCAAGCTGCCGCTGATCTATACCGATATGAACTTTCACCGCGATGTGCTCGAAGGCGAGTATTTCCCCAATGCCTTCTGGCTGCGTTCAACCGCTGCCGAGCCCCATGAGCGCTATTCGAACCGCACCTGGACGTTCTGGCAGTGGACACAGACCGGCGTGGTGCGGGGTGTGCGGGGCGAAGTTGACCGCAACGCCTATTACGGCGACCAGAATGACTGGCTGACCTTCCTGCAGACCGGGTGCGATCCGCGCGCGATTGCCGCGCTGGCGCCAAGCGGGCGCTGTCAGGCCGCCAAATAGTCTAGCCCTTGCCAGCGCAAGGGGGCAGGTCTAGCGTCAAATCGGTATTGATGTCGGCCCTCTGGCCGGCACTGAGGAGAATGTGAGATGGCCAAGGGTCAGATGCGCAGCAATAAAGAAGCCAAGAAGCCGAAGAAAGACAAGGTTGAAGCCGCCAAGCCGATTACCGGTCTTGGCTCAGGCAGCACCGGCAACTCGGCAAAGAAGTAGACTTTAAGATGCGAGATGTCTGGGGGCGGTCGACATGGTCGGCCGCCCTTTTGCATGGGGCCTATCGCTCAGGTGGCGTCGAACACCAGGGGTGTGAGCATTTCGGAGCGCACCGGTGTGGCGGTCGAGGCGCTGGCGGCAAACATGGCCATAATCAGTAGAGCGAGAAGAGCTGCAACACGCATATTGGCGTCCTCCTAGTCACGTCATGGCCCTTGATGTGCGCCACCTCACGCGCAGGGTCAATCTTAGCGTTAAGACTTGCTTAACGGTAAAATTTTACGGATTTGCGGGGTTTGGAAGCCGTTGGCCGGCCCCAGCGGGCAGCCTCAGCCGCCCAGAATGCCGCTCTGCTTGATGCCGTCAAAGACGAATTGCACCGCCAGGGCGGCGAGCAGAATGCCGACGACGCGGGAGACCACCGCCAGGCCGGTGACACCGAGCAGGCGCTGGATGGGAATAGCCACCAGCAGGGTAAGCCAGGCCAGAAACAGGATCACCACCACCGCAACCAGCACGGCCCAGAATTCCAGGTCCGTCTTGGCGCCGGTGGTCAGCAGGATCACCGCGCTGATGGCGCCTGGACCAGCCAATAGAGGCATGGCGAGCGGGAAGACGGCGATGTCATCGCGCTGGCGGGCCTCGACCTCTTCCTCGTCGGTGGTGCCGGTGCCGCCCGAATGACGGGCAAACACCATGTCGATGGCGATCAGGAACAGCAGCAGGCCACCGGCGGTGCGCAGGGCCGGAATAGAGATCCCGAACAGATCCAGGATCACATTGCCCAGCACACCGAAGGTGAGCAGGATCACGGCCGCAATGAGCACGCCGCGGGTGGCAAAGGCAAAGCGTTCCTTGGCCGAATTGCGCTTGGTGAGCGCAGCGAAGATGAAGGCGATATCGGCCACGCCCACGGTGGCAAACAAGGTCGCGAAGGCGGCCAGAAATGTCGTTGTGGGCATGACGCTGTTCCCGAATTTTTCCTAGAGGTAACGGGTTAGGGTGGTTTTGCCCACCCCGGGCCTAGCTGGCGCGACGCTTTTCGATGGCGTCCCAGATCATGACCGCGATATCGGGACCACCGAAGCGCTTGATCTCGCGGATGCCGGTGGGGGAGGTGACGTTGATCTCGGTGAGATAGTCGCCAATCACGTCGATACCGACAAAGATCATGTCGCGTTCCTTGAGCGCCGGGGCGATCGCGGCACAGATTTCGCGCTCGCGAGCGGTCAGTTCGCTCAGCTCGGGCCGGCCGCCGACATGCATGTTGCTGCGCGCCTCGCCATCGGCGGGAATGCGGTTCAGCCCCGCCACGGGTTCGCCATCAATTATGATGATCCGCTTGTCGCCCTTGCGCACGTCGGGCAGGTATTTTTGGATCATGAAGGGTTCGCGGTAATTGGCCTCGAACAGTTCGAGCAGGCTGGCCAGATTGTGGTCGCCCTCCTGCAGGAAGAAGACGCCCGCGCCGCCATTGCCGTAGAGCGGCTTGACGATGATGTTGGTGTGCTCGCGGCGGAATTGGTGGATCATGGCCCGGTCGCGCGTCACCAGGGTTGGCGGCATCAGCTCGGGGAAATCGGTGACGAGGATCTTTTCGGGGGCATTGCGCACCGCCGCGGGCGGATTGACCACCAGCGTCTTGGGATGCAGCCGCTCGAGCAGATGGGTGATGGTGATGTAGTTCATGTCGAAAGGCGGATCCTGACGCATATGGATCACGTCCTGTGTCGACAGATCGACGCGGGTTTCCTCGCCGAGCTGGAAATGCTCACCCTTGGGCCGGTCGAACACTTCGATTGAGGCCGCCAGCGCGGTCACCACATTGTCGCGCAGCGCCAGCGTGTCAGGGGTGTAGTGCAGTAGCTTGTGGCCGCGCGCCTGCGCCTCGAGCATCATGGCGAAAGTGGAATCGCCGGTGGGATTGATGGTGGCTACATGGTCCATCTGGACCGCGACTTTGAGCGTCATGGTGTCTCTCAGCTAGCGTCGAAGGCGTTGATGACATGGCGCGGCCATCGCCAGGGTGCAAGGAAAATCACGTCAAATCGCATATCGGTATCGGCTTTGGCGGGGTTGCGGGCCAGCCAGTAATCGGCTGCGCGGGTGATGCGGCTGGTATTGACCGCCTCGAGTGTCTCGGCTTGCCGCGCTGCCGTCCTACGAGCCTTGACCTCGACAAATACGGTGGTGCCGAAACGCTCTGCAATTAGGTCGATTTCGCCGACCGGGGTTTTGTGGCGCCGCGCGATGATGCGGTACAATTTCAACTGCAGGAACAGCGCGGCCAGCGCTTCGGCACGATGACCACCGCGATAGGCGGCGATGCGCGCCTTATTTTTCGGCTTTGAGGGCGAGCGCTGCATTGTAGACATCCTTGCGCTTGAGCCCGTAGCGCGCCGTGACTGTATCGACGGCGGCGCGCAGGGGCTGATCGGCCATTTCCTCGAGCAGGGCGGCTTGCCAGTCGGCAGCGTCGGGAGCGGATGGCGCGGCAGCGCCAGCCACGACAATAACCGCCTCGCCCTTGGTTTCGCCTTCAGCAAAGATGGCGGCCAGTTCGGCCAGCGTGCCGCGATGCACCCGCTCATAGCGCTTGGTCAGTTCCAGCGCGACGGCGGCCTGGCGCTCGCCGAAGATCTCGGCCATCGCCGCCAGCGTATCGTCGAGACGGCGCGGGCTTTCATAAAAGACCATGGTTTCACGTGAATCGCCCAGCGCCTTGATGGCATTGGCGCGGGCGCCTGCCTTGGGCGGCAGGAAACCGTGAAAGGCAAAGGCGTCGGTGGGCAGGCCCGCCACCACCAGCGCCGAGAGCAAGGCCGAGGCCCCCGGAATGGGAAAAACGGGCTGGCCCGCTTCGGCCATGGCGCGGATCAGCGGAAAACCGGGATCGGACAGCAAAGGCGTACCCGCATCGGAAATCAGGGCGAAGGTGGCGCCGGCGGCGATGCGGGCGACGATATCGTCGGCCTTGGCGCGCTCATTGTGCTCGTGCAGGGCAATGCGGCGGGTCTTGATGCCATAGTGGTCGAGCAGGCGAGCAGACATGCGGGTGTCCTCGCACAGCACCGCCTCGGCCGCGGCCAAGGTCTCGAGCGCGCGGATGGTGATGTCGCGCAGATTGCCGATCGGGGTGGCCACAACATACAGGCCCGGCGCCAGTGGCGGCGCGGTGAAGGTGTTGCCGGCAATGAAATAGCCCGGGCTGGTTTCAGCCATGAGTGCTGGCTCCGCAGGTTGAGAATTGGTTAAGCAATTGGTCCCAAACTGTTAACAGACTGCTAGCATTGAAAGGGCCGCAATGACCGGTTGGACAAGAACAGGTCATCGCCTTGCGCAAAGGGGCATAACACAGGCTTTCGCCATCGTCGGCCTGTTTGTGCTGAGCGCCTGCTCGCCCATCCATATTGCCTCGCGCACTATTGATTTCGGCTTTGGTGGTTCGAGCCAGCCTACAGCCAACCAGACCATGACGCCATTGACCACCGCCGGACCGGGTCAGGTGTTTGGTCGCGGGCCGGTACAGGTGGCACTGCTGCTGCCACTGACCGGCAATGCGGGACTGGCCAGTGTGGGCCAGTCCATGGCCAATGGCAGCCGGTTGGCCATGGCCTTTATCGAGGCCAATCCCAATATTGCCGAGAACACCACGATTACCCTGCGCGATACCGGCGGCACGGTGGCCGGGGCAACCAGCGCCACCCAGGCCGCCATCGCTTCGGGTGCCAAGCTGATTCTGGGGCCGTTGCGCGGCGATTCGGTGACGGCTGCGGGCGCGGCGGCGCGCGCGGCAGGCGTGCCCCTGATCGGGTTTTCCAACAATCCGGGTGCGGCCGGGCCGGGGGTCTATCTGCTCAGCGTATTGCCCGACATGGAGATGAAACGGGCGCTAAGCTATGTCAAAGCCAAGGGACGGCGCGGCGTCGCCGGGGCCTTTCCCAGCTCGGCCTATGGTCAGGCACTGCAGACCGCATTCCGCCAGCAGGCGGTGCAGGCGGGATTGTCCCCCAGTGCGGTCTATACGTTCTCGGGCGCCAGCGAGGTCAGCCAGGTGGTCAGTCAGGCGCTGCCGCTGATCAAGAAAGGGCTTATCGATACGCTGTTCATTCCCGACCGCGCCACGGCACCCGCGTTTGGTGCGCAATTGGCGCAGGCCGGGGTCAGCCCGGCGGATGTGCAGATTGTCGGCTCGGCCGACTGGGAGGGCGACACGACCATTGCAGCCACGCCATCGCTGAGCGGGGCGCTCTATCCAGCCGTTGATCCGGCGGGGATGGCGGCGATCCGGGCCGATTATCAGGCGCGGTTCAACAGCCAGCCGCATGCGCTGGCAACCATCGCCTATACCGCCACCATTCTGGCCAATGTGAACACGTTGTCGCTGGCCAATCCGCCCTATAACCCGATGCTGATGACCACCCCGACCGGGTTTAACGGCCGTGACGGGGTGTTCCGGTTCCTCAGCAATGGCCGCAGCGAATATGCGCTGGCGCTGATGCAGGTGGGCGCAGGCGGGGCGAGCCGGCTCGAAGGCCCAAAGCTCTAGGCAGCCAGATCGGCCACGACGGCGTCGAGCACGGGCCAGCCGCGGTCGGTGACGCGGATATTGCCATTGGGCAGGGTCTCGACAAAGCCATAGCCCTTGAGCGCCGCGATCTGGGCGGCATTGATCTGCCGACCGGAAATGGCGGTAAAGCGCGCGGGCGAAATGCCCTCCTTGAGGCGCAGCCCCATGACGAGGAATTCGTCGCCCTGTTCTTCCCAGGTCAGCACATCGTCGACCACCATGCCGTGACCATTGGCGACGACGTTCTTCTGCCAGTCAAAGGGCATTTTCTCGTCGGCGGTGGCATGGCGCTGATTGTTGATCATCAGGCGGCCATGGGCCCCCGGACCAATGCCGGCATATTCGCCATAGCGCCAATACAGCAGGTTGTGCTGGCTCTCCTGGCCGGGGCGGGCATGGTTGGAAATCTCATAGGCGGGCAGGCCGGCCGCTGCGGTCAGCTCCTGGGTCATCTCGTAGAAATCGGCCGAGAGATCCTCATCGGGCATGGCCAGCTTGCCGGCGGCATGCAGGTCGAAGTAGCGCGTGCCCTGCTCGATGGTCAGCTGGTAAAGGCTGATATGGCCCTGCGCCATCCACAGCGCTTCCTTGAGCTCGTCTTCCCAATCGTCAAGCGTCTGGCGGGGACGGGCATAGATCAGATCAAAGCTGGAGCGCTCAAACACCGATTGGGCGATGCGCACCGCGGCCACGGCTTCCTCGACGGAATGGCGACGGCCCAGTTCGGCCAGCGGGCCGGGGCGCAGCGACTGCACGCCCAGCGAGACGCGATTGACGCCCGCAGTGCGGAAACCCCGGAAGCGATCAACCTCGACGCTGGTCGGATTGGCCTCAAGCGTGATCTCGGCATTGGGCTCGACGGTCCAGTGGCTGGCAATGGCATCGATGATGCGGCCCGTTGTGCTGGGCGACATCAGCGAGGGGGTACCACCGCCAAAAAAGATCGACTGCACGACACGGCCGGGGGTGAGCTGGGCGGCATGGGCGATCTCGCGCTCATAGGCCGCGACATAGCCATCCTCATCGAAGGGACCGCGATGGACGTGGGAATTGAAATCGCAATATGGGCACTTGCTGGCGCAGAAGGGCCAGTGCACATAGACCCCGAACAGATCGTTGGGGTTATTTCTCAATCTGGGCCTCGAAAAACTGGTTGAAGGCGCGCGCACGATGGCTGAGCCCCTGCTGGCCCGGGGCCCATGAGTGTTTGGTTTCGGCGGGCATTTCGCCAAAGGTGATGGTGTGGCCATCGGGCATGAACATCGGATCATAGCCATGACCGATGCTGCCGCGCGGTGGCCAGATCAGCTGGCCCTCGACCTTGCCGACATAGAGCACGTCGCGGCCATCGGGATGGGCCAGGCACATGGTGGCATTGAACGAGGCACTGCGCTGCTGCGGCGTGGTGGCACCAGCGGCCTGAAGGGCATCCTGCACGCGTTGCATGGCATGACCAAAGTCACGCGGCACGCCGGCCCAGTCGGCAGTGTAAACGCCGGGATCGCCATTGAGCGCATCAACACACAGACCCGAATCGTCGCTCAGCGCCAGCTGGCCGGTGGCCCTGGCGGCGGCATGGGCCTTGAGGCGGGCGTTTTCGGCAAAGGAGGTGCCGGTTTCCTCGGGCTCGGGCAGACCCAGCTCACCCGCCGAGACAATCTGCAGCCCGAAGGGTTCGAACAGCTCGCGGAATTCGGTGAGCTTGCCGGCATTGTGGGTGGCCAGCACCAGCTTGTCGCCAGCGCGCAGACGGGGAAGGCTCACTTGCTCGACCCTTTCGGCTTGGCATCAAGCGCCCGGGATACATCGCGCCACAGCGCGCAGTTTTCCGGCGAGGCATCGCGCATGGTGCTGGGCTGACGCGGTGCCGGTTTGGCGGTGACGAGATTCTTGAGCCAGGAAATCATGCCGAGAGTACTGCCTGCTGAATGTGTGTGAGTTCGCCAATGCCCTGTTCGGCCAGGGTCATGAGTGCGTTGAGCTCGTCGCGGCTGAAGGGCTGCTGTTCGGCTGTGCCCTGGATTTCGACGAACTTGCCGGCGCCGGTCATGACGAAATTGGCGTCGGTATGGGCTTCGACATCTTCGAGATAGTCGAGATCGAGCACGGGAGCGCCGCGATAGATGCCGCAGGAAACCGCGGCCACCGAATCGCGCAGCGCCTTGCCCTTGGTCAGCTTGCGCTCATCCATCCACCTGATGGCGTCAGCCAGCGCCACATAGGCGCCGGTGATCGCGGCGGTGCGGGTGCCGCCATCGGCCTCGAGCACATCGCAATCGAGTGTGATCTGGGCTTCGCCGAGGGCCTGCATGTCGACCACGGCGCGCAGGCTGCGGCCGATCAGGCGCTGGATTTCCTGGGTGCGGCCGGTCTGCTTGCCGGCGGTCGCCTCGCGGCGATTGCGGCTGCCGGTAGCGCGCGGCAGCATGCCGTATTCGGCCGTGACCCAGCCCTGACCCTTGCCGCGCATCCAGCCCGGGACCGTGGTTTCAACCGAAGCGGTGACCATGACCTTGGTGTTGCCGAACGAGACGAGGCAGGAGCCTTCCGCCTTCATGGCGACGTTGCGTTCAATGGCGACGGCGCGCATCTGGTTGGCTTGACGTCCTGAAGGGCGCATCAGAAATCCACTTGGCGATTGCAGTTAACCGCCTCTTAACCCTCATAGCGCCGCCTCACAAGCCGCGGACGCTTGGCGGGAGGCAGCAATGCGCCTAAATAAGAGACCACAGTTAAAGCGGACGATTTTATCGAATAATCATGAGCAAGCTCCCGGAAGACTTTTTGAGTGTGCTCAACGCCCGCAGCCAGGACATTTTCCGCAAAATTGTGGAACGGTACCTGGATACAGGCGCGCCAGTGGGCTCGCGCGATCTCAGCCGCATGCTGCAAGGGGGTTATCCCCCGCTTCGGTGCGCAATGTGATGGCCGATCTTGAAGATCTCGGACTGATCGCAGCGCCGCACACATCGGCGGGCCGCGCCCCGACCCAGGACGGGCTGCGGTTCTTTGTGGACGCCATGCTTGAAGTAGGCGCGGTCAACGAGATCGAGCGCAGCCAGATTGCCCAGTCGATCCAAGGGCAGCAGCGCGGCCAGGTCGAGGATGTGCTGACCGAGGCCAGCCAATTGCTGAGCGGGCTGAGCCATGGGGCCGGGGTGGTGATCACCGCCAAGGCCGACATGGTGCTGCGCCATCTCGAATTCGTGCGGCTTGATAACCATCGCGCCATGGCGATTCTGGTGGGCGAAGATGGTCAGGTGGAAAACCGCATTCTGGAAACCCCGCCGGGGCTGACGGCCAGCGCGCTGACCCAGGCGGGCAATTACATCGCCCATCATGTGGTGGGGCGGACGCTGGCCGAAGCCCGCAAGGTGCTGGCCGCACAACGCGCCCAACAGCGGGCCGAGCTGGATGAGCTGACCCAGAAACTTGTCGATGCGGGTATTGCCACGCTGAGCCAGAGTTCGCCCAGCAATGCCCCCACAGTGATCGTGCGCGGCCGCGCCAATCTGATCAATGACACCATGGCCAGCGACGAATTGCTGCGCATGCGCCAATTGTTCGATGAGCTGGAAAGCAAGGACGGACTGCTCGATCTGCTGGGCGATGCCGACAAGGCGCAGGGCGTGCGCATCTTTATCGGCTCGGAGAACAAGCTGTTCTCGCTGTCGGGCTCCTCGGTGATCCTGAGCCCCTACAAGGACGCCAATGACAAGGTGGTGGGCGTGCTGGGGGTGATCGGGCCGACGCGGCTGAACTATGCGCGCATCGTGCCGGTGGTCGATTATACCGCTCACGTCATCACGGCCATGATGGCGCGCAAGCGCTAGCGGAGAGGCCCGGTAATCGCCCCGGTGCCGCATTGGGCATGGGGAGAATACCGGGTGGACTTGAAATAGCCCTCATATTGGCCGATATGCGGGGCAAATTGTTTGGTATTTGCGGAAGACAGCAATCATGAGCGACGAGAACGCCGCCTCGGGCGAAACGCCCGAAGTCGAAATCCCGGTTGAAGAGACCGCAGACAACGTCGAACAGATCGACCCGATTGAGGCCCTGCGCGCGGAAAATTCAGAACTCAAGGACCGGGTGCTGCGCACCGTGGCCGAGATGGAAAACCTGCGCAAGCGGACCGAGCGCGACGTCAATGACACGCGCAGCTATGCCATTGCCGGCTTTGCCCGCGATATGCTGAGCGCCACCGATGCGCTGAGCCGCGCCCTGATGGTGCTGCCTGCAGAGGCACGCGAAAATGGCGATGCGACCACCAAGAGCCTGATCGAAGGCATCGAGATGACCGAGCGCGAAATGCAGCGCCTGCTTGCCAAGCATGGCGTGACGCCGATCGACGCCAAGGGTCAGAAATTCGATCCGCACAAGCATCAGGCGATGTTTGAAGTGCCCGATCCCAGCCAGCCCGAAGGCACTGTGGTGCAGGTGGTGCAGGCCGGTTTTGCCATTGGCGACCGCATTCTGCGCCCGGCCATGGTCGGCGTTGCCAAGGGCGGCCCCAGCCATGCGTCAAGCGAAGAAACCGTCGACAAGAGCGCCTAGGACTTCAATCCGAAGCGTTTCACGTGAATCCCCGCGCAAGCGGGGATTTTTCGTTCGGGGGCTGGCGATCAGCCCAGGATCTGGCGGCTCATCATGCGGGTGACGCCGGCTTCGGCCATGGCGGCCCAGGCCTTGTCGAGCGAGCCATCATTGTCGATGGCGCGGGTGGCGTCCTCGATGACAGTGACGTCAAAACCGCCCGCGGCGCCATCAATGGCGGTCCAGCCGACGCAGTAGTCGGTGGCCAGCCCGACGACATAAAGCCGGCCGATATCCCGTTCATTGAGATAGCCGGCCAGCCCGGTCTGGGTTTCGCGGTCGGCTTCCTGGAACCCCGAATAGCTGTCGATGGCCCGGTTATAGCCCTTGCGAAGGATCAGCTGGCCATGGGGAATGTCGAGATCGCGGCTGAGTTCGGCGCCATGGCTGTTCCAGACGCAGTGATCGGGCCAGAGCACCTGGGTGCCATAATCAAGCTCGATGGTTTCGAAGGGCGCCTTGGTTTCATGCTGGCTGGCAAAGGAGATGTGATTGGCCGGGTGCCAGTCCTGGGTGAAGACCACATTGGCGAACTTTCTGGCCAGCGCATTGATCAGCGGCACGACCTCGTCGCCATTGGCCACCGCCAGATGACCGCCGGGCAGGAAGTCATATTGCACATCGACCACGATCAGCACGTCGCGCGGGAAATCGAAATCGTCACTGGCGTTACTCCAACTGAACCGGGGGCTGCACCCATTCGGCCCGCAGCAGGCCACGCACCGAATTGCCCAGCCAGAGTGCATCGGCGGCGCCAAGGTCTGCAAGCGTCAAAACCGCTTCGACAGCCTTGCCGCTGGCGAGCAGCTCGGCGCGCAGCGTGCCGGGCAGCAGACCCGCAGCCAAAGCCGGGGTGTACAGAATGCCATCGCGTTCGATGAACAGATTGGTGATCGAACCCTCGGTGAGTTCGTCGCGCTGGTTGAGAAACACCACCTCATCGACGCCGTGATCGGCATGGGCGCGCTGACGCGGGTCGTCATAAAAGGCCCGATTGGTGGTTTTGTGGGCCAGCCACAGGTTCTGGCTGTCGAGCCGTTCGGGCGCCAGCACGAAACGGAATGTGTCGGGATTGGGCGGCAGGGGCACCGCCGTCAGGGCCGGGCCGCCGGCATCCAGGGTCAGGCGCACGCGCATGGGGGCGGT
Organism: Devosia sp. J2-20; assembly: GCF_055808475.1. Lineage (NCBI taxonomy): Bacteria > Pseudomonadati > Pseudomonadota > Alphaproteobacteria > Hyphomicrobiales > Devosiaceae > Devosia > Devosia sp. J2-20. The sequence continues at coordinate 3,725,273 of NZ_CM147870.1, forward strand.
GAAAACTTGAGCCTCGAGCAGGGCATTGATGGCTTCAAGATCGCAGGGCAGGGCAAAATATTCGGCTGAGGCCGCCAGCCGGTCGAGATGACGCTGGCGCAGGATGTAGCCTTGCTGGGGGCGCCAGGCCAGCGTTTCGATCAGGGTGACCGGGTCGGCGGGATTGGTGAAGAACGCCATTTTGAGCAGGGCCTCGCGGTATTCGTCATCTGCGGTGCTGTCGGCAACAATGCCACCGCCAATGCCGATACGGCCATGACCGCTGGCATCAATGATCGCGGTACGGATGGCAACATTGAGGGTCAGATCGCCATTGGGGGCGAAGCAGCCGATCGAGCCGGTATAGAGCCCGCGCGGGCCCGCTTCGAGATCGGCAATGATTTCCATGGCGCGGATTTTGGGGGCGCCGGTGATCGAGCCACAGGGGAAGAGGTTTTCCAGCAGGGCGGTGGTGGTGATGTCGGGCCGCCGTATGGCAGTAATGCCCGAGGTCATGGTGTGCAGCGTGCGATAGGTTTCCACGGTAAACAGGTCGGTGACCTTGACCGAGCCAATGGTGGCGATGCGGCCCAGATCATTGCGCAGCAGATCGGTGATCATCAGATTTTCAGCGCGGTTCTTTTCGTCGCTGGCAAGGGCGGCCTGCCCGGCGGCATCGTCGGCAATTGAAAGCCCGCGCTTGAGCGTGCCTTTCATCGGGCGGGCGCGCAGCGTGTTGCCGCGGCTGGAGACGAACAGTTCTGGCGAGCGCGACAGGATCCAGTGGTCACCGGTATTGAGCAGGGCGCCATAGGCCACCGGTTGCTGGCGCACCAGATCGCGATAGAGCGCAACGGGGTCGCCCTCAAGCCGGAAGCGGGCCTGGAAGGTGAGATTGACCTGATAGGTATCGCCCGCCGCGATCAGGGTTTTGACCTGATCAAAGGCGGCGGCATACTGGTCCGGGCTCAGGCTGGGCACGATATCGAGGGCGCGACCTGTCCTGCCCCTGGCAGCATCGGCCAGCAGCGCATCGACCGCTGCCGATGACAGCTCTTGCGGGGGATCATACAGGCCCAGCCAGAGCAGCGGGGTATCGCTGTGCGCGGGCAGGCGGGGGGCCAGGCGCTCTTCAAAGGCAAAGCCGGCCTCATAGGCCAGATAACCCGCCGCCCACATGCCTTCTTTCTGGGCAGCCTCAAGCTGGGCCAGGGCCGCAGGGACCCCGGCAGCATTGTGGGCCTGCAATACCGCCTTGGGGGCGGTGAACAGCAGGTTGGTGCCGTGTGGGGCACGGGTATCGTGCAGCAGGACAGAGCCGGTGGCGAACATGGCCCGGTTCTAGGGTTTTGCCGGGGCAAAGAAAAGCGCCGTCAGCGAGCAAGCCGCTTGCTTAATTTCCGCGCCGATTGATAGTGCGCCGTCGCGGCGCCGGTGCGCCCGGCCCCGAGGAAAATACCATGAACCCCTATTTCAAGGGTGGCCTTGCCGCTTTGGCGCTGGCCGTCAGTGCAATGCCGGCTGCGGCCGAGCCCGTTGCCTTCACGCTGATCAACAATAGCAGCCAGTCGGTGCACTTCTTTTATACCACGCCAAGCAATGAGGATAACTGGGGCGCCGACGTCCTGGGCGAGAACGGCACCATCGAGCCCGATACGATGGGCACCGTGACCATTGGCGATGGCTCGGACGAGTGCTTTTACGATTTCCGCTTTGAGAGTGCCGAAGGCGGCGTGCTTGATGTGCGCGAAGTCGATATCTGCTCGCTGAGCGAATATACCCTGACCGACGCGCAATAGCGTCAGGGGGCCGCATGGGGAGGTCGGCAGTGCTGCCGGCCTCGCTCAGCTGGCTGAGTCGGGCTGTTTTCTGCCAGAACGGCGGCAATGAGACCAAGCAGGGCCGAATGTGTCCTTTGAACGCTTGAAGCCTTAGGGGGACCCCCTATATACCCCTCAAGCTCAGCGATGAGCGCAATTTCAATTGCTAGGAACCCGGCTCCAAGGAGCCTCGGATCTGCCTCGCAAGAGGGGCTCCAGCAAGGGTTTGCTTACAGAGAGGCTAGAGTAAATGGCTAAAGTCATTGGTATCGACCTGGGCACCACCAATAGCTGCGTTGCGGTTATGGATGGCACCAATCCCAAGGTTATCGAAAATGCGGAAGGTGCCCGCACCACCCCATCGATGGTCGCCTTCTCCAAGGATGGCGAACGTCTGGTGGGTCAGCCGGCCAAGCGCCAGGCTGTGACCAATCCTGAAAATACCCTGTTTGCCGTCAAGCGCCTGATCGGGCGCCGGTTTGATGACGCTGTCGTGGCCAAGGACAAGAACCTGGTGCCCTTCAAGATCGTCAAGGCCGACAATGGCGATGCCTGGGTACAGGCTTCCGACGAGAAGTACTCGCCCAGCCAGGTGTCGGCCATGATCCTGCAGAAGATGAAGGAAACCGCTGAGAGCTATCTCGGCGAGACCGTCACTCAGGCCGTGATCACCGTTCCTGCCTATTTCAATGACAGCCAGCGTCAGGCCACCAAGGATGCGGGCAAGATTGCCGGCCTTGAAGTGCTGCGCATCATCAACGAGCCAACCGCTGCGGCCCTGGCCTATGGCCTGGACAAGAAGAACACCGGCACCATCGCGGTCTATGACCTTGGCGGCGGTACCTTCGACGTGTCGATTCTGGAAATCGGCGACGGCGTGTTCGAGGTGAAATCCACCAATGGTGACACCTTCCTGGGCGGTGAAGACTTTGACATGCGTCTGGTTGACTACCTGGCCGACGAGTTCAAGAAAGAGCAGGGCATTGACCTGCGCGGCGACAAGCTGGCGCTGCAGCGTCTCAAGGAAGCCGCTGAAAAGGCCAAGATCGAACTCTCGAGCTCGACCCAGACCGAAATCAACCTGCCCTTCATCACCGCCGACGCTTCGGGTCCAAAGCATCTGACGCTCAAGCTGAGCCGTTCCAAGCTGGAAAGCCTGGTCGACGATCTGATCCAGAAGACCATTGAGCCCTGCAAGCAGGCCATGAAGGACGCTGGCATCAGCGCCAGCCAGATCGACGAAGTCGTTCTGGTGGGTGGCATGAGCCGCATGCCCAAGGTCCAGGAAGTGGTCAAGCAGCTGTTCGGCAAGGAACCCCACAAGGGCGTGAACCCGGACGAAGTGGTTGCACTGGGCGCCGCCATTCAGGCCGGCGTGCTGCAGGGCGACGTCAAGGACGTGCTGCTGCTCGACGTCACCCCACTCTCGCTCGGCATCGAAACGCTGGGTGGCGTGTTCACCCGTCTGATCGATCGCAACACGACCATTCCGACCAAGAAGAGCCAGACCTTCTCGACCGCTGAAGACAACCAGTCGGCCGTGACGATCCGGGTGTTCCAGGGCGAACGCGAAATGGCCGCCAACAACAAGTTGCTGGGCAATTTCGATCTGGCCGGCATTCCACCTGCACCACGCGGCGTGCCGCAGATTGAAGTGACCTTCGACATCGACGCCAACGGCATCGTGAATGTGTCGGCCAAGGACAAGGGCACCGGCAAGGAGCAGCAGATCCGCATCCAGGCATCTGGTGGTCTGAGCGACGCCGACATCGAGAAGATGGTTCAGGAAGCCGAACAGAACGCTGACGCTGACAAGAAGAAGCGCGAAGCTGTGGAAGCCAAGAACCAGGGTGAAAGCCTGATCCACTCGACCGAGAAGTCGTTGAGCGAATATGCCGACAAGGTCTCGGACGAAGACAAGGCTGCCATCGAAACCGCGATCACCGAGCTCAAGGCCGTGATCGAAGGCGATGATGGCGAGCTGATCAAGGAAAAGACCGACGCGCTGGGTCAGGCATCGATGAAGCTGGGCGAGGCCATGTACAAGGCCAGCCAGGCTGAAGCCGAAGCCAAGGCCAATGGCTCCGATGAAGAGGCCGATGACGACGTCGTCGATGCCGATTTTGAAGAAGTCAGCGACGACGACGACAAGAAGTCCGCCTAAGCGGCTCTGAAGCGACAGATAAAGAGGTCCGGCAGCTGCCGGGCCTCTTTTTGTTTGAACGGGAACTGGGTATGGTGATCCATGAACATTCCAGACCCCAAAACATTCACCGACCCCGACAAACTGCGCAAGCTGATGGCGAACGCTGTCCGGCTTGGCTATGACGACCTGGCCTTTGACTGCCAGATGCGCATTGCCGAGCTGGTGGGCGTTGCCCAAGACACCGCTGGCGACGAGGTCGAACGGGCCTTCTGGACCAGCCTGGCGGCTGCCGAAGAGTTCCGCACCGCCGACAATGGCCGGGTGACCCGGCTGGTCAAGGTGCGCGCCAAGCACAAGCGCGTCGGCGCCAACAAGGTGCTGAGCGATCAGATGATGGAAGAAGGCGTCAGCGACGGCTTCGAGAAACTGGTGGCCCATGGTCGCGGTGACCTGACCAGCGAAGCCATCGTGATGCGCCATGAAGACGAATTCAGCGTCGATGCGGTCAATGCCGCGCGCAAGAAGCTGATGGACAAGGGCGTCAATGTCGCCGACGTAACCGGCTAAGACCGCGCCGCGGGGGCCTGCGTGCCCCCGACCATGCCCCTTCGGGCAGCGACACCGATATGCGCCGCATCAGCGGCCGCCACCTTCAATCCCCATGCTGCAATCCCCCCGAACCGACACCACACGCGCCACTGGCGCGGTTTTTCGTTGTGGTGAAGGCTTGCTGGTTTCACGTGAATCAGCCCAGAAACCGGCGCTAATCGGGTACGCCGCTGCCGGCGGACGACAGGGTTGCCGCAAAATATCCTTGATTGAGCCCAATTGCGGACCGGTTCAGCCGGTCCAAGGGACGCTTGAAAACTGACAGGGCAGCGCCACCATGACCGATCCCCGCCCCGATCCCGACGCAGCCGCCGACTCGATTGGCCGAATTGCCGAACTGATCGGGCAAGACCCTGCCATCGGGCTTGATACCGATATGAAGCTGGTGATCGACATGCTGGGACAACTGGGTGCGCGTCCGCTTGAGCAGTTGAGCCCCGATGCAGCACGCAGCCAGCCCAGGGCCGTCGATGCGATCGCCGCGCTGATGGCGCAGGGGGCGGCACGCTCGGTGATGATCAGGTGGTGGTCGAGGCGCTGAGCATTCCCGGCGGCGATGGCAGCCTGGCGGCGCGGCTTTATCGTCCCGCCGGGCTGGCGGAGCGGCTCAATCCGATGGTGCTGTATTTTCACGGCGGTGGTTTTGTTACCGGCGATCTGGACAGTCACGACGCCTCGGCCCGCGCCTTTGCGTGGCGGGCGGGCGCCATTGTGCTTTCGCTCGATTACCGGCTGGCGCCCGAGCATGGTTTTCCCGCGGCCCATGCTGATGCCTGGGCGGCATGGGGCTGGCTGAGTGGTCAGGCCCATCGGCTGGGCGGCGATCCGCGCCGCATTGCGGTGGCCGGCGAAGATGCAGGCGCCAATCTGGCCATGCATGTGGCGCTCAAGGCACGTGAAACGCGGGGGCTGCGGCCGGTACAGCAAGTGCTGATCCATCCCATTGCCGACACGGATATGAGCACACCGTCCTATGATGAAGCCCTGCGCACGCGCCCGATCGGGCTACCCGCCATGCGCTGGCGCTTCAAGCAGCTGTTTCCCGAAGGCATGCCCGAAACCGTGCCCGCGCTGCAATTGGTAGGCCGCGATGATCTGGCCGGACTGCCACCGAGCCTGATCGTGCTGGCGGGGATTGATCCGCTGCGCTCGGAAGGCGAAGCACTGGCCAGCGCATTGAGCGCGGCCGGTGTGGCAGTCACCACGCTGCGCTATGACGGGGTCACGCAGGGATTTTTCGGCATGGGCCGGATCGTCACCAAGGCGCTGTTTGCCCAGGCCGATGTCGCGGACGGGTTGAGCAAGACATTCGCGGCCGCGCTGCGCCGCTAGCCAATCGAATCACCCATGTTGAAGCCTGCGCCCGCTCTTGCTACATGAGCGGGTAATTGGTTGCCCTGAGAGCAGAAGGGCGTTTTGGCCGGCAAAAGTGCACCAACTTTTGCTCAAAACGCTCTAGCGGCCCCAGACCCCTTGCGGGCCGTGGGGTCGATTGCCATCTAGGGGCTTAGATCTTGATCGGGCGCGCCTGTCGCGACCGGCAACGCATTGGAGACGTGCTTCTTGTCCAAACGGGATTTCTACGACGTGCTCGGTGTCGAAAAGGGCGCCGATGACGCTGCGCTCAAGAGCGCCTACCGCAAGCTGGCCATGGCGCATCACCCTGACCGGAATCCGGGCAATGATGAGGCCGAGGCCAAATTCAAGGAAATCAACGAGGCCTATGACACGCTCAAGGACGGCCAGAAGCGGGCCGCCTATGACCGGTTTGGCCACGCGGCGTTCGAGAATGGCGGTGGCCGCGGTCCGAGCGGTTTCGGGCCTGACTTCAACTCGTCCATGTCCGATATCTTTGACGATATCTTTGGCGACTTCATGGGCGGCGGCGGCCGTCGGGGCGGTGGCGGCGCGGCCAAGCTGCGTGGCAGCGATCTGCGCTACAATCTTGAAATCAGCCTCGAAGAGAGCTTTGAAGGCCGCACCGTCGAGATCGACGTGCCAACCCTGGTCGGCTGCGATACCTGTGACGGCTCGGGCGCCAAGCCTGGCACGGGCACCCATACCTGCCGGCAGTGTAATGGCCATGGCAAGGTGCGCGCCGCCCAGGGCTTTTTCACCATTGAGCGGACCTGCCCGGTCTGTCAGGGCCGCGGCCAGATGATGGACCAGCCCTGCACCGATTGTGGTGGTCAGGGCCGTCGTCAGGAAAACCGTACGCTCAGCGTTGATATTCCCAAGGGGATTGAAGACGGCACGCGCATCCGGCTGGCCAATGAAGGCGAAGCGGGGCTGCGCGGGGGCCCGCCGGGGGACCTGTATATCTTTATCTCGATCCGGCCCCATGAGCTGTTCCAGCGCGATGGCGCCGATCTGTTCGCCCGGGTACCTATTGCCATGACCACCGCCGCACTGGGCGGCGAGTTCGAAGTGCCAACGCTGGACAATGCGCGGGCCAAGGTGAAGGTTTCGGCCGGTACCCAGCCCGGCCAGCGTGTCCGGCTCAAGGGCAAGGGCATGCCGGTGCTGCGCAGCAAGGATGTCGGCGACATGTATGTGCAGCTCGATATCGAGACGCCACAAGCGCTCAGCCGCAAGCAGCGCGAACTGCTCGAAGAGTTCGCCCAGCTCGAAACCGAGGCCACCAGCCCGACCTCGGGCGGGTTCTTCGACAAGCTCAAAAAGATGTTCGACGCCTAAGGCGCATCGCGTATTCAATCAGCGCCATGCGGGGTAACCCCGCATGGTATCATTGCCGCGCACGCGGCAGCGCAATCACCAGCGGCGCCTAGTCCTGGGGCATTTGCGCCATATCCATCCACATATGTTCCCACACATGGCCATCCAGATCGGCAATGGCGCGTGAATACATAAAGCCCATATCCTGGGCCGGCCGTATTTCGCTGCCCCCGGCCTTGAGACCGGCCTCGGCTATGGCATCCACCGCCGCGCGGCTATCGCGCGAGAGCGCATAGAGGGCCTGGGTCTGGGCCTTTGGATCGGGAATGGGCAGAGGCGAGAACTGCTTGAACTTGTCATGGGTGAGCAGCATGACAAAAATGGTGTCGCTGATGACGATGCAGGCCGCTGTCTCATCGGTAAATTGCGGATTGTGATCAAAGCCGATGGCCTTGTAATAGGCCATGGCAGCGTCCAGATCGGTGACCGGCAGGTTGACGAAGATCATTGCAGACATGGGCAATACTCCCTGATGGATTGATATGGCTAGGACATTGCCCGATCGGGGGCAACGCCCTTGCCACGACGGACCAGCCACGTCACTTTCGACATCAATTGAGTTGGAGATGACATGACCACTGCCCTGACCCTGTCCGGATCGATCCGCCAAGGCTCGCACAACCTGAAATTGCAGGCCCATCTGGGACGCCAGCTCGAGGCGGCGGGCGTGAGCGTGAACGCCATCAATCTGGGTGATTTCAATCTGCCCATCTTCAATGAGGATCTGGAAGCCGATGCCGTCCCGCAGGGTGCGGTGGCCCTGGCCGAGCTTTGGCGCAGCCACGACATCGTCTTCATTGCCACGCCAGAATATAATGGCGGACTGCCGCCACTGCTGGTCAATGCCATCACCTGGGTCAGCCGCCAGCGGCCGAGCCCGTTTCGCCATGCGGTGTTCGGCATTGGCGGGGTTAGCTCGGGCAAGTACGGCACGATCTGGTCGCTGAGCCATCTGCGCGAATCGCTGACCAAGGTGGGCGCGCTGGTGGTGCCAACCCTGCTGGGTATCGGGCCCGCCGAGGAAGCGTTTGACGCCCAGCAGAACTTTGTCGAACCCGCCATTGTGCGCAAGGTCGATCAGATGGTGCACGAACTGACCCATTTCAGCCGGGGCTAGCGCAGTGCGCGCGCTCTATGTCACCCATCCGCAAGTGCTGATCGACGCCAGCGTGCCGGTGCCGCAATGGGGGTTGAGCCCGCAGGGGCGCGCGCGCGCCCAGGCCTTTGCCGATCGCGATATCGTACCGACAGGGGCGGCGATTTTTGCCAGCGATGAGCGCAAGGCGATCGAACTGGCCACGCTGTTGTCGCCCGACCGCGATATCCGCATCGATCCGTCCCTGGGCGAGAATGATCGTAGCGCCACCGGCTTTCTGCCCAGCGCAGAATTCGAGGCCATGGCTGACCGGTTCTTTGGCGAACCGGCTACCAGTGCCCAGGGCTGGGAACGCGCCATCGACGCACAGATGCGCATCGTGGCGGCGGTGGCCCGGGCGCTGGCCGAAACCGGCGCGGACCGCCCGGTGGTGTTTTGCGGCCATGGCGGGGTGGGCACCTTGCTCAAGTGCCATGTGAGCGGCCGCGCCATTGCCCGCGCCGAGGATCAGAGCCGGCATGCGCATCCCGGCGGCGGCAATTGCTTCGCGTTCGATCTCGAACCGGCAAAGCTTGCGGCCGAATGGGTGGCGATGGAAGATTTCGCACCCGGCTGGTTCAGCCCTTCTGTTGCGGCAGCTCGATAGTGGCCGCCACCAGTTCATCGGACAGGGACTGAACTGCGATATTGGCCGCGCGCTCGGCATCATCAAGCGTGGTGCCATAGGGCACTTCGAGCCCCAGCCGCTTGGCCGGATCATCGGACCAGACGAAATTCACATAGGATCTGCGGTTCTGCAGATCGTGGTTGAGATGGGTGACGACGAGCGTGGACATTGACCATTGCCCTCCTTGGCATCGCCAAGACTAAGCACGCCGACCCGCCATCGGCAATCGCGCCCGGCAGCTTGCGGCGTGGGTGCAAATCCTCTAGGTGCTGAGCCAACATACACATCGGAGGGAAGAGCATGGCTGGCCAATTGATCGTTGGACTGGATGTGTCGTCACGCGCGCGCGCCGAGGAAATCGTGGCGCTGCTGGGTGACAGCGTCGACTTCTACAAGATTGGCTATCAGTGCTTTTACGGCGCCGATGGCTTCGCGCTGGGCAAGGCGCTGCTGGCGGCAGGCAAGAAGGTGTTCTTTGACCTCAAGCTGCTCGATATCGACAATACGGTCGAAAAGGGCGTGGCCGCGATTGCCGAGACCGGCGCCACCATGCTGACCGTGCACGCCTATCCCCAATGCATGCGCGCCGCGGTCAAGGGTGCGGCAGGCTCGGATCTGTCCATTCTGGGCGTTTCGGTGCTGACCTCGATGGACGATAGCGATCTCAAGGAAGCCGGTTTTGCCCGCGACACGGCAGGGCTGGTGGCGCTGCGGGCGCAGCAGGCGCGCGATGCCGGCATTGGCGGGCTGGTCGCCTCGGCGCATGAAGCGGCCATGGTACGCGACATTGTGGGCCCAAATCTCTCCATCGTCACCCCGGGCATCCGGCCGGCCGGCAGCGCGGCTGGTGATCAGAAACGGGTGATGAGCCCGGCGCAGGCGCTCAGCGCCGGGGCGACCCATCTGGTGGTGGCGCGGCCCATCATTGAAGCGGCCGATCCTGCCGCTGCGGCCAAAGCCATTCTGGCGGAAATGAATACCGGCACGCGGCTGGCATGATGCGCAAATTCTCTGCCTGCATCGACATGCTGTTCGTCCCCGAGACCGATGATTTTTGCCAGCGCATTGAACTGGCCAAGGCAGCGGGGTTCGAACAGGTCGAATTCTGGCTGTGGTCGAACAAGGATCTCGATGCGGTGGAGCGGACGCTGCAGCAGACCGGCATCACGCTGGCCGGCATTGTCGCCGAACCGTTTGCCGAGCTGACGCGCGACAGCGACCATGACCGCTTTCTTGCCGGCCTCGAAAACAGCCGCGATGTGGCGGTGCGGCTGGGTGCGCCGATCCTGATCTGCCAGTCGGGGCCGTTGCTTGAGGGCGTCGAGCGCGCCCGCCAGCATGCGGCGCTGACCCGGGCCATGGCCCGCTCGGCCGATGTGCTGACCGGGTCGGGCGTGCGGCTGGCGCTGGAGCCACTCAATGATCGCGTCGATCATCCCGGCTATTACCTGACCAGCACCGCCGAAGCGCTCGACATTGTCGACGCCGTCAACCGCCCCGAGATCGGCCTGACCTATGACATGTATCATTCCATGGTGATGGACGAGGACTCCGAGAGCGTGCTGGCCGGCCGATTGAACCGCATCTTTCACGTCCACATCGCCGACCATCCCGGCCGCAACCAACCCGGCAGCGGCCAGCTGCCGCTCCGGCAGAAGCTGAGCTGGCTGGACACACAGGGCTATGCGGGCGCGGTGGGTCTGGAGTTCAAGCCGACGGGATCAACGGCAGATGCGCTGGAGATGATGCGGGGAGTCTGGGGTAGGTCCGCCGTCAAAGATCGTGTTCTAGCGGGAAGGGCTTCGACTCCCAGAGATGTTAGACGCCCTATTTGCTCCATGCCGGTAGCGTTAACTACTTCTCAGCAGCGGCATGCCGGGGACGATACATCTTGTTGTTTCTTAAAGCCTAAGGCGAGGCTCCAGAATCTGATGTTTGGGAGAATGAGAATGGACTTTATGCGTTTTCTATCTGCGCTGGTTGCCGCTGCGGTTGTTTATTCCGCGGCGTTAAGCAGTGTGCCGACAGCACTGGCTGCAATCGCATTCTTCGTCATGCTGTCAGCCGGGTGGAGCGAAGCCCGGTTTGAGCGGATCATGAAGGCCATCAACTCCAAGTGGGGGCTCGACTAGCAGCAAATAACGCCTAGCTGGCGGCCAGGCCGTGCTGGCTGAGGAGGGTGGTCAGGTCGACCTGGGGGCGGGCGCCGATGTGGCTGATCACTTCATGGGCCGACAGACAGCCGGTCTTGAGGGCTTCTTCCATGGTCTGATTGCGGGCCAGGCCGAGCAGGAAGCCCGAGGCGAACAGATCGCCCGCGCCGGTGGCATCGACCACCTTGTCGATGGGGAAGGCAGGGACCGAGGTCACTTCGCCATTGTGGATGGCCATGGCGCCATCAGCCCCCATGGTAATGGCCGCGACTTCGGCATCCTTGGCAATTTCGCGCACGGCTTCGCCCAGATCATCGGTCTGATAGAGCGATTTGAGCTCGTGCACATTGGCAAAGACGTAGTCGATGGTCTTGGAGCGGATAAGGTCGAGGAATTCGGCACGGAAACGATCAACGCAGAACGGATCAGACAGGGTCAGGGCCGCGGCGCGCTCGTTCTTGTGGGCATAGTGGGCGGCCAGCACGAAGGCCTTCTTGGCCTCCTGGGGATCCCACAGGAAACCTTCCATGAAGGTAATGGCTGCGCCGCCGATCTCGTTTTCGTTGATATCGGCTTCGGTCAGCTGATGGCAGGCGCCCAGATAGGTGTTCATGGTGCGCTCGCCATCTTCGCTCAGAAAGATCATCGAGCGGGCGGTCAGCGCGCCATTCTTGAGGCGGCTGGTATTGTAGAACACGCCAATATCGTTCAGATCGGCCTCGAACACATCGCCGAGCGGATCATCGGCAACCTTGCCGACAAAGGCGGCGCGCCCCCCAGCGAGGCAATGCCAGCTGCGGTATTGGCAGCGCTGCCGCCGGAAATCTGCTGACGGCCCTGGGGCATCTTGGCGTAGAGATCTTCGGCCCGATCGGTATCGATCAGGTGCATGATCCCCTCTTTCATGCCCTCGCGTTCGATGAAGCCTGGTTCCACCGGTGCAATGATATCGACGATGGCATTGCCGATGGTGAGAACGTCGAAGCGCGTCTGGGTCATGAACGGATCCGGGTTGAGGGGGCCGGATGACCGTTTAGAGCAAGGTTTAGCCGGGCGCAACGTCCAGCGGCTCAGCGCTTCTCGATGATTTCGGTGATCAGGGCCTCGATATCCTCGCCCGCCTGGATGGCGATCTGTCCATCAAGCAGCAGGACGGCCAGACCATGCACCCGGGCCCAGGCGGCCAGCGCGGCGATCCGCCCGCCGGGATTATCGCCGCCGCTGACCTGGCGGAGCGTGTCAAAGGCGGCATTGGCGGCCATGCGCAGACCGGGGCGGTTATCGCGCTTGAGCTGGGGCGAAAACATCAGCCGGAACAGCGCGGTATTGTTCAGCGCGAACAGCACATAGGTCTTGCCCATGGCCGAGAGAATATCGGGTGGGCTGCTGGCCGCGACCTCGTTCATGGCGGTGGTGAAGCGCTGATAGCCGGTGACAGCCAGCGCTTCGAGCAGGGCGGCGCGGCTATCGAAATGGCGATAGGGCGCCGCAGGCGACACCCCCACCGCCCGCGCCAGATCGCGCAGACCCAGCCCCGCCTCGCCGTCACGTTCGAGAATGATCAGTGCTGCATCGAGCAGGGCGCGGCGCAGATCGCCGTGATGGTAAGGCGCATTGGCAGATGTTGACATTGTTTACATGGCCATTCATATATGTGAGCAGTGATAACATAAGGTGCTGGAGCCCCGCAAATGGATATCGATCTGGTTCTGGCCTTCGCTCATCATCTGGCAGTGTTCGTGGTGGTGGGGATTGTCGCTGCCGAATTCGCGCTATTGCGGCCAGGTCTGGAAGGCTTGCGACTGAGACAGCTGGCACGGATCGACCGAGCCTATGGCGGCGCGGCAATGTTGCTGATCGCCGTGGGCGTGGGGCGCGTGCTGTTTGGCCAGAGCGGGGCGGGCTATTATCTGGCCAACCACATTTTCTGGGGCAAGATGGGGCTGTTCGTGATTGTGGGCCTGCTCTCGATCCAGCCCACCGTTTCGCTGGTGCGCTGGAGCCGGGCGCTGCGGGATGATCCGGGCTTTGTCGTGCCCGATGCGCAGATCGCGCGCAGCCGCCGCTTCATCCATCTGCAGATAATCGGGCTGGCGCTGATCCCGCTGTTTGCTGCTGCCATGGCGCGGGGCTACGGCATCTAGCCCTAATGGGCCTTGGCCGGAACGCTGGGCATGGGCGTCTTGGGGGTAAAGCGACACCACTGGGCAATCGGGCAGCGCCAGCATTCAGGCTTGCGCGCCTTGCAGATATAGCGCCCGTGCAGGATCAGCCAGTGATGGGCATGCAGCATATATTGCGCGGGGATGACCTTGAGCAGGATCTGCTCGACCGCCAGGGGTGTGTTGGCCGGCGCCATGCCGGTGCGGTTGGAAACCCGGAACAAATGGGTGTCCACCGCGATGGCGGGCTGCTTGAAAAAGATATTGAGCACCACATTGGCGGTCTTGCGACCGACGCCAGGCAGGGCTTCGAGCGCTTCGCGGGTCTGCGGCACTTCGCCACCGTGCAGGTCAAGCAATTGCTGACTGAGCAGGAACACGTTCTTGGCCTTGGTGCGGAACAGGCCAATGGTGCGCACGTGCTGCTCGATCTGTTCCTGGCCCAGCGCCACCATGGCGGCGGGATCAGGGGCCAGTTGAAACAATGACTTGGTTGCCTTGTTGACCCCCACATCGGTGGCCTGTGCCGACAGCACCACCGCCACCAGCAGGGTAAAGGCATTGGAATAGTCCAGCTCCCCCTTGGGTTCGGGCTCAATTTGGTGGAAGCGCGCAAAGATGGCTTCGATGTCGGCCCTGGGCAGGCTCTTCACTTTTTTGCTGGCAGCCATTCTCTCGCCTCTGATTCTGGGCCTATAGTTAGGCCACAAGAGAACGCCATGCCAATGCAAGCCACAACCACAACGCCGCTGTTTGCGGCAGAACTGACGCCCAACCGCTCGCTGAGCGCGCGCGGCGCCTGGGTGTTGTTCGGCCTGACCGCCGCGCTGTTCGCCATGCCCGGCCTGTTGTTCATGTCGATGGGCGGCTTTCCTGTTACCGCATTGATGGGGCTGACCGGCGCGGCCATCATCGGTGCGCTCTATATAGCGCTGCGCCGCAGCAAGCGCAGCGAGCGCGTCACGGTATGGTCCGACCAGATCGAATGGCTCAGCGTGGACAGTGCTGGCCAAAGCGTGCTGCGCCGGTTTGATCCGGTGAGCATCCGGCTGGTGCTGACCCGCGACGAGCACGAAAAGACCAATGCGGTCTGCCTGCGCGATGGCAAGGATGTGTTCGAGCTGGGTGCATTCCTGAGCACCGAGGACAAATCGAGCTTTGCCAAGGCGCTGGGGACGGCGTTGCGCCGGGCACGCAACTAGGTTCGGGCAAAACCGGGTCGCTTCGGGAACCGATGGGTTCTACAGCCTTGATCACGACAGCAATCAGCAATGAGCGTGGCGATGAACCAGGCGGCACAGATCAGTCCGGCCAATGATTACGACACCATCAGGGCGGCCATTCGCTATCTCAGCGAGAACGGACCCGATGTGGCAGACCTGCCCGGTTTCGGTCGCGCGCTGGGGCTGAGCGAGCGGCAATTGACTGATCTTTTCCGGCGCTGGTGTGGTCTGTCGCCCAAGAGCTTTGCCCAGGCCGTGGCGCTGGATCATGCCAAGGGTCTGCTGCGCGCGCAGGAAAGCGTGCTCGACACCACCTATGAGGTGGGACTGAGTTCGACCTCGCGGCTGCATGATCTGTTTGTGACCTATGAGGCGATGCCGCCCGGCGTGTTCCGGGCCGGTGGCTCCGGACTGGACATGATCTGGGGCGCGGCACCCTCGCCCTTTGGCACGGCGGTGGTGACGGCGACCGATTACGGCATGAGCGGGCTGGGCTTTGCCGATGAAGAGACATCGATCGAGCAGGCCTTTGAGGATCTGGCCAATCGCTGGCCCAATGCCCGCTTCACCCGGGATGATGCCCGCGTTGCGCCCATGGTGGCGCAGGCTTTTGATCCCAACCACTGGGCGGCGGACCGGCCCGTGCGGGTGGTGCTGATCGGCACCGATTTTGAAGTCCAGGTGTGGGAGACACTGCTCAAGATCCCCGTGGGCAAGGCGACCACCTATTCGGCCGTGGCCAATCATATCGGCCGCCCCACCGCCTCGCGTGCCGTTGGCGCGGCGGTGGGCAAGAACCCGATCAGCTTTGTGGTGCCGTGCCACCGCGTGGTGGGCACATCGGGGGCACTGACCGGCTATCACTGGGGTGTGCCCCGCAAGCGCGCCATTCTGGGCTGGGAAGCCGGGGTGATCTCGGCGACACGCCAGGCCCGATAGCTAGAAAATCCTCTGGTTCAGGCGTCAACGGCCCGGCCATTCGAGCTTAGCTCTCAATCGCCTTCTCGCCTCAAATCGCGCCACTGGCGCGATTTGCCCTGCGGGATGGTTCGACGTTTCACGTGAATCGGTAGCTTTAAGCGGAACTTCGGCGGCGCTGGGGGCTTGGTCCTTTGACAAACCCTGGAGGCACCATGTCCGAACCCGTCCGCGCGGTTCTCATCGGCGTGGCGGCCACGGTTGGATTGGCCATGGTGTGGCTGCTGGCCGGACCGCTACTGACCATTTTTGCCGGCCTGCTGGTGGCGGCGCTGCTTGACGCCATCGTGCGCGGCATACGCCGGGTCGTGCCCCTGCCACAGGCACCGCTGGTGATCGTGGTCAGCCTCGCCATTGTCGGGCTGACAGCCACAGGGCTGTCTTTTGGCGGCATGGGGCTGTGGCGCTCGGTGGATGAGCTGGTGCAGATGCTCAGGCTGCAAGCGGGGGAAATCTACCAGCAACTGGCCTCATTCGGATCCGGCAGCGATCTGCTGCCCGATGATCCGGGCGCCATGCTGGCCGATTTCATGCCCAGTTCTGCCGGGGTGTTCTCCAGCGCCCAGTTCCTGTTCGGCAGCACGATGGGACTGGTGAGCAATGCCGTGGTGATCGTATTTCTGGGCATCTTCTTTGCCCTGGCGCCGGGGCGTTATCGCGACGGGCTGTTGCGCATGGTGCCTGCTTCGGCGCGCGAGGAAGCCCGCCGGGCCATGGATGGCACCGGCCATACGCTGCGCGGCTGGCTGGTCACGCAGATGGTGACCATGGTGGTGGTTGGCACGCTGATGGGGGGGCTGCTGCTGGCACTGGGCGTGCCCAATGCGATTTTGCTGGGCGTACTGGCCGGGCTGTTGAACTTCGTGCCGTTTCTGGGGCCGCTGTTTTCCGCTGTGCCGGTGCTGATGACACTGGCGACGCAAGACATGACCACGCTGATCATCGGCGTTGGGGGGCTTTTGCTAATCCAGAATCTGGAAGGCTATGTGCTCACGCCCATGCTGCAGGCGCGGATCATTTCGCTGCCGCCGGCGTGGTCGCTGTGCATGATGCTGGTAATGGGGGCCCTGTTCGGGCTGCCGGGTGTGGCGCTGGCCACACCGTTGTTTGCCGTCATTCGCTCGCTGACGCTGTCGCTCTATGTCGAACCGCAGCGGGCCGGTGCCGGCCCGCCGCTGGAGGATGATTGAGCTAGAGCTCGACGCGGCGCTCGAGCTTACCGTCGGTGCTGATCTCATAGACCGTTGGCTGACCGGTGCCGATTTCGCGGGCCAGAATCTGCTCGGGCGTCAGGTCTTCAATGTACTTGACCAGGGCGCGCAGCGAATTGCCGTGAGCGGCGACCAGCACGGTCTTGCCGGCCTTGAGCAGCGGCAGCAATTCGGTCTCGTAATAGGGCAGGGTGCGGTCGGCCGTGTCCTTCAGGCTCTCGCCGCCGGGCGGGGGAACGTCGTAGCTGCGGCGCCAGATATGGACCTGCTCCTCACCCCATTTGACGCGGGCGTCGTCCTTGTTCAGACCCGCCAGATCACCATAGTCACGCTCATTGAGCGCGATATTGCGGGTGATGGTGACATTGTCGATGCCCATTTCCTCAAGCATCAGGTCCAGCGTGTGCTGGGCGCGACGCAGGGCCGAGGTGTAGTAATAGTCCGGTACGATGCCCTTGGCCTTGAGCGCCTTGCCGGTCTCGCGGGCTTCTTCAACACCCTTTTCGGTCAGGTCCGGATTGCGCCAGCCGGTGAAGAGGTTTTTCAGGTTCCACTCGCTCTGCCCGTGGCGGACGAGGATCAGGGTTCCGGTCATCAAAATCATCCTTGTTCAGTCGTTGAGGCCGAGCACGTCGACCATGGAATAGAGCCCGGGCTGCTGATCGGCAGCCCAGAGGGCGGCGCGGGCAGCGCCATTGGCAAAGATCGAACGGTCCTCGGCGCGGTGGCCCAGCTCGATCCGCTCGCCGGGACCCGCCAGGATCACCGAATGATCGCCCACAACCGTACCGCCGCGCAGGGTGGCAAAACCGATCGAGCCGGTTTCGCGCGGGCCGGTATGGCCATCCCGGACGCGCACCGCATGGGCCTTGAGCGAAATATCGCGGCCCTTAGCGGCGGCTTCGCCGAGCATCAGGGCAGTACCCGATGGTGCGTCGACCTTGCGGTTGTGGTGCATTTCAAGAATGTCGATATCGTAGTCAGCCAGGGCGGCGGCAGCCTTTTCGACCAGATTGGTCAGCACCACCATGCCCATGGAAAAATTGCCGGACTTGACGATGCGCGCTCCATCCTTGGCCGATTGGGCAATCGCCGCGTCGTCAACTTCGCTACAACCAGTAGTGCCGATAATGTGCACCAGGCCGAGATCGGCCACGCGGGCGGCCAGCGCCACACTGGCCTGGGGCGCGGTAAAATCGATAACGATGTCAGCGTCCACCAGAGCGACATCAAGATCATCGGTAATGGTGACGCCCTGTGCGGCAATGCCCGCGAACAGCCCGGCATCCTGGCCAATGGCGTCGGCGCCGACACGATCGACGGCAGCATGCAGGCTCAGCCCGGCCTGCGCCGCGACAGCGCGAATATTGGCCGCACCCATGCGCCCACCGGCGCCAGCGACCACGACCTTGAGTTCTGCCATCTGTCGTCTCCCAATTCGGTCTGGGCTATAGCAGCGCTGTGATAAAAGGCCAACACTGTGCCCGGGCCTGCCGCATTACCGTCAACATGGTAAGGTTGAGGTTGGGACAAAACCAAGGACGCTGATTTGACTATCACCAACGCGCTGGCCGGTATCGCGGTGGACGACATCACCGAGGCGCTCGATTTCTATGAACGGCTGTTTGGGCGGGCGCCAGATGCGCGGCCGATCAGCGATGTCGCGGAGTGGAAACTGCCCGGTGGTGGCTGGGTGCAGATCCTGGCCGACAGCGACAAGGCGGGGGCGTCGACGCTGACGCTGATCGTTGATGATCTGGCCGAGGAGCTGGGCCGGCTAAGCCTGCAGGGGCTCAAGCCGGTCGCCAAATCGATGGGCGATTTCTTCAAGACCGCCAAGTTCCGCGACAGCGACGGCAATCAGATCATCTTCAGCCAGCCCCAGCACGGGACCTATTAGACCCGGCGCAGCTTGACGTCCTCGATGTGGTGGCTCTTGCCCTTT
Organism: Devosia sp. J2-20; assembly: GCF_055808475.1. NCBI lineage: Bacteria > Pseudomonadati > Pseudomonadota > Alphaproteobacteria > Hyphomicrobiales > Devosiaceae > Devosia > Devosia sp. J2-20. Next base: position 3,743,998 of record NZ_CM147870.1, read on the forward strand.
TTGAGGATGAGGTCGGCACGGCCGCGCGTGGGCAGTACATTGTCGAGCAGGTTGGGCAAGTTGATGGTGCGCCACACCATGCGGCCAAATTCGCCAGCTTCTTCTTCGCTCATTTCGGCAAAACGGCGGAAGAACGAGGTCGGGTCCTTGAAGGCGGTCTCGCGCAGACGGAAAAACCGCTCCATGAACCAGGCTTCAAGATCATCGACTTCGGCGTCGATATAGATCGAGAAATCGATGAAGTCCGAAGCGAACAGGATCGGCGCGCCGTTCTTGGGCAATTCGCCGGGCTGCAGGATGTTGAGCCCCTCAACGATCAGGATATCGGGCTGCTCGATGGTGACTTCGCTATCGGGCACCACGTCGTAGACCATGTGGGAATAGACGGGCACCTTGACGTTGGTCTTGCCCGATTTGATATCGGCCAGAAACTGCACGAAGCGGGCGCGATCATAGCTTTCGGGAAAACCCTTGCGCGCCATGATGCCGCGTTTTTCCAGCTCCGCATTGGGATGCAGGAAGCCGTCCGTGGTGACCAGATCCACCTTGGGGCTGGCCGGCCAGCGCTGCAGCAGCGCCTGTAGGATACGCGCGGTGGTCGACTTGCCCACCGCGACCGACCCGGCCACGCCGATGATGAAGGGGACCTTGTGGTCGCGGGTTTCGAGAAAACGGGTCGAGACCGAGTGCAGGTTCTGGATCGCCTCGACATAGAATGAGAGCAGACGCGTCAGCGGCAGATAGGTCTCTTCGGCCTCTTCAAGCGAGATCGGGTCGCTCAGTGTGCGCAGACGCGAAATGTCTTCGCGGGTCAGCGTCATGGGTTCGTCGGCGCGCAGGGCCCCCCATTGCGCCTTGGTGAAATGGTGATACGGCGCCAGGACCGGCTTGCGCTTGGCCATCAGCCCTGATCCTGACCGGGTTTATTTTGGCGGGCGGCCTTTTCGGCCAGGCCCGACTGGGCCGTGCGGGCATCAAGCTCGGCCATCACATCTGCCAACGGCACCCCGGCGGCGCGCAGTACAACGAGCAGGTGATAGAGCACGTCGGCGCTCTCCTTGACCAGTTCGGGCTTGTTGGCGGTGACCGCGGCGATCACCGCTTCGGTGGCTTCCTCACCCAGCTTCTGCGCGCATTTTTCAATGCCGCGGCTGAGCAGTTTGGCGGTGTAGCTGTCCTCGGGTGCGGCAGCGGCACGCAGGGCGAGGCGGGCGTCGAGATCGTCCAGGGTCATGGCAGGCAAGGCTCCTCATCGACGATGTCATCCCGGTTTTGAGCCGGGGCAGCACCGCTATTGGGACTGGCTTAAAGCAAACTTTGGTGGCCGCGTCATCTCCGACCTGTGGCTTAGGCCGGGCGGTCCATGCGCACGGCAACGCCATGATCGGCCAGATATTGCTTGGCCTGGGGAATGGTGAAGGTGCCGAAATGGAAGATCGAGGCGGCCAGCACGGCGCTGGCATGGCCATCAACCACACCATCGACCAGATCCTGCAGCGATCCCACGCCCCCCGATGCGATCACCGGCACGGCCACAGTGTCGGCAATGGTGCGGGTCAGCTCGAGATCAAAGCCGGACTTGGTGCCGTCGCGATCCATTGAGGTCACCAGCAATTCGCCCGCGCCCCGCTCGACCATGCGGGCGGCAAATTCGACGGCGTCGACGCCGGTCGGCTTGCGGCCACCATGGGTGAAGATTTCCCAGGCCGAAACATTGTCGCCGCCCACGGCCTGGGTCAGGCGCTGCTTGGCATCGACCGAAACCACGATGCACTGATTGCCAAACTTGTCGGCCGCGCGGGCGATGAAATCGGGATCGTTCACGGCGGCGGAATTGATCGCCACCTTGTCGGCCCCGGCCAGCAGCAGCTTGCGGATATCGTCAATGCTACGCACCCCACCGCCCACGGTGAGCGGCATGAAGCAGTGTTCGGCGGTACGGGCGACAACGTCCAGAATGGTGTCGCGCCCCTCATGGGTGGCGGTGATGTCGAGAAAGGTCAGCTCGTCAGCACCCGCGGCGTCATAAGCCATGGCCGCCTCGACCGGGTCACCGGCATCGCGCAGATCGACAAAGTTGACGCCCTTGACGACACGGCCGTCCATGACATCGAGGCAGGGAATAAGGCGAGTCTTGAGGGTCACCGGCCGCGTCCTTTTGATTTGCGCGTCCTCGCGCCTGCGGCGCTGCGGGCGACGCGGGCACATCCATGACATGGAGGCAGGGGATATGGCGGGTCTTCAGGGTCACGGACGCTGTTCCTTACGCTCTTGCCGCTTGCGCTTGAGCACGGCGAACACCGTGAACCCCAGCGAGAACAGCCACATCAAAAAGGCGAAGACGGCGATCAGCAGCGACCAGCTCGGTAGCCAGCTCATCAGGGCCGCATAACCCAATGCCAAGATGGGCACGATCGGCGCCAGATACCAGAGGAAGTTGACGTTCCTGATCAGCACGGGGCGGGGGGCATTCATCAGCCAGCCGCCTTGAGCAGCGCCAGTGCTTCACGTGAATCAATGCGGCCATCATAGAGCGCGCGCCCCGAAATGGCGCCCTCGAGCACGGCGCAATCGGGCTGGGTCAGGCGCTCGATATCGCTCATCGAGGCGAGGCCGCCCGAGGCGATCACCGGGATCGAGGTGGCGCGGGCCAGCTCGATGGTGGAATCCCAGTTGATGCCGGCCAGCACGCCGTCGCGATCAATATCGGTATAGATGATGGCAGCCACGCCCGCGCCTTCGAAGCGCTTGGCCAGTTCGATGATGGACAGCTCGGAGGTCTCGGCCCAGCCTTCAACGGCGACCATGCCCTTGCGCGCATCGATACCCACGGCGACCTGACCGGGCCATTTGCTGGCGGCGGCCCTGACCAGTTCGGGATCGCGCACCGCCACGGTGCCCAAAATGACGCGGGCCAGACCCTTGTCGAGCCAGCTTTCGATATGGGCCAGGGTGCGGATACCACCGCCCAACTGGACCGGGAATTTCACAGCCTTGAGGATCGCCTCGACCGCCGCGCCATTGACGCTCTGCCCGGCAAAGGCACCATTGAGATCGACGACGTGGAGATACTCGAACCCCTGATCCTCAAAGCTCTTGGCCTGGGCGGCGGGATCATCGTTGAACACGGTGGCCTGCTCCATGTCGCCCAGCTTGAGGCGCACGCACTGACCGTCTTTCAGATCGATGGCAGGAAACAGGATCACGGCGTCCACCTCAGAAAATTTTCAATCAATTGCAGACCCAGCGTCTGGCTCTTTTCGGGATGGAACTGGGTGCCAAACATGTTGTCGCGGCCGACACAGGCGGTCAGCGGCCCACCATAATCGGTGGTCGCCAGCAGCGTGTCGGGGCTCTGCGTCACCAGGTGATAGGAGTGCACGAAATAGGCGTGCAACCCGTCCGGGCCATCGGGGATATTGTCAAACAGCGGATGCGGGTGGGTGATGGAAATGGTGTTCCAGCCCATATGCGGCACCTTGAGCGCTGGGTCAGACGGTGTGATCGCCTGCACCGCACCGGGAATCCAGCCCAGTCCCGCGGTCACGGTTTTCTCGCGGCCCTCGGATGCCATCAGCTGCATGCCGACGCAGACGCCCAGAAAGGGCGTGCCGCCCTTGATGACGCGTTCTTCGAGAACCTCTTCCATGCCGGGCACCGCATCGAGCCCCGCCTTGCAATCGGCAAAGGCGCCGACCCCGGGCAGCATGATGCGATCGGCCTGACGGACGCGCTCGGGATCAGCGGTCACCTCAATGGTGATGCCGCCCAACCCCTCGGCCATGCGTTCGAATGCCTTGGCGGCGGAATGCAGATTGCCGGCGCCGTAATCGATAATGGTGACAAGGCTCACGACAGGGCCTCCAATTGAGCAAGATCAGCACTGGCAGCGATACGGTCGCCGCGATGGCGCCAGCCGCGCCAGCTCAGGCCATGGCGGCGAAAGCCGGGGGCGGCGAAACCGAGCCAGATGGCGAGCAGGCCATAAAGCAGCAGCGCGGCGTCATCACCGATGAATCCGGCCAGGATGACCAGTGCGACAATTTTGAGACCGTAGGCCAGGCATTCCAGCCACAGGCCATGGCGCAGGAAAAATACCGGCGGCAGCACAGCGGCCAGCCAGGAGAATTTTTCCGGGACCGCGACAGGCAGGGCAGGCTTGCCCGGCTGGGGATCAAAAATGGCGTAAAGGGTCACACGTGGCTCCAGTCCCGCGACTGTCATCCCGGACGCTGGCCGGGGTGACACCGTGAATGAGGGTGGATTAGTGCAAAAGGGCCGAAAACAAAAGCCTAGAGCGTGCCCTTGGTGGAGGGGATGCGATCAGCGGTGCGCGGATCGATCTCCACGGCCACGCGCAGCGCCCGTGCCACCGCCTTGAACATCGACTCCGCCAGATGGTGGTTGTTGTCGGTGTAGAAGTTTTCGATGTGCAGCGTGATGCCGGCATTCATGGCAAAGGCCTGAAAGAATTCACGGAACAGCTCGGTGTCCATCTCGCCTACCTTGTCGCGGCTGAATTCGGCGCGGAACACCAGAAACGGGCGGCCCGACACATCAAGCGCGGCGCGGGTCAGCGTGCCGTCCATGGGCAGATCGGCGGAGGCGTAGCGCCGAATGCCCTTCTTGTCGCCCAGCGCCTGAGCGATAGCCTGGCCCAGCGCGATGCCGACATCTTCCACCGTGTGGTGAAAATCGATGTGCAGATCGCCCGAGCAGGCCACGTCCATATCGATCAGGGAATGGCGGCTGAGCTGATCAAGCATGTGATCGAAAAAGCCGACGCCGGTCGCCATGGTGTGCGCACCGGTGCCATCGAGATTGATCGTGACCTTGATTTCGGTCTCGTTGGTCTTGCGGGCAATGGTCGCGGTACGCATGGGCTGTTCTCATCAAAGTTCGGCGCTGTCCTAGCAGATAAGGGCAAACGCATAAAGATTGCGTTGCCGTGGGGATCTGGGTGCAGCTGGCTCGCCCCCTCTCCCTGGCAGACAGAATGCAGGCGACGGCCAGACTGCGCGAACCGAAAAAAATATCCATCTAATCCCCACCCTCAAAACTCCGTGCCATCATAGCCCCGTTCCCGCCAGTCACCGGCCCCAACGCAGGGTCGGGCGGGGAGACCGGGGGATGGGGGCGCCCGTCCAGTGGGGCAAGCGGCAGTCGCGTCTGAAACACCGGCGCAGGCTGAACCGCCCCCCGCACAAAACCGGCTCGTGACGGGCGGCCCTTGGCTCCCCATTGTCTGTTTCAGTTGAGTCAACGGCCGCCCGTTACCGTGCACCGCGACGCCAACGAGGCGCGGCGGGGTTTTGGCGCGTCGGTTGCATTCCGGGCTGAGGCTCCTAAATATCACTCAACAGTTCTGGAGTATTTTTTCCATCATGAGTGACTCTGCATTCCCCGGCTGGCACGGGACAACGATCGTGTCGGTACGCAAGGGCAACAAGGTTGTGGTGGCTGGCGATGGCCAGGTGTCCATGGGCCAGACCGTCATGAAGCATGGCGCCAAGAAGGTGCGGCGGCTGGCGGGCGGCAAGGTGATCGGCGGCTTTGCCGGATCGACCGCTGATGCCTTCACCCTGTTTGAAAGACTTGAAGCCCGGCTTGAGCAATATCCCGACCAATTGATGCGTGCCGCGGTCGAGCTGGCCAAGGACTGGCGTACCGATCGCTATCTGCGCAAGCTGGAGGCGATGATGATCGTGGCCGACAAGAAGGACACGCTGGTGCTGACCGGCACGGGCGATGTGCTGACCCCCGATCATGGCGTTACCGCGATTGGCTCGGGCGGCAATTATGCGCTGAGTGCTGCGCTGGCGCTGCATCAGGGCACCGAGATGGACGCCGAAGAAGTGGCGCGACGCGCCATGTCGATCGCCGAGCAGATCTGCGTTTACACCAATGGCAGCGTGACGCTGGAAACCATCGAGCTGGACGCGTGAGCTACGCCATCCGGCGCCTGACACCGGCCGATGTCGAGGCTTACCGCGCCATACGGCTCGAAGCCCTGACCAATCATCCCGAAGCCTTTGGCAGTGCGGCCGAGGATTTCGTGCTGCACGCCATCACCGATCTCGAAGCGGTGCTGGAAAAGCTGGTGTTCTTTGGCGGGCTGACCCCGGATGGCGAACTGGTCGGGATCATGGCCTTTGACGTCAGCCAGGGGCGGCAGGCGCACCGGGCCTGGGTGATCCAGGTCTATGTGCGGCCGCACATGCGCGGCACGGGCTGCGCCGCGGCGCTGCTGGATGCGGTGATCGATTACGCCAGAGGCGAGGTCAAACAGCTCCACCTCAGCGTCGCCGCACACAACGCCCCGGCCCTTCGCCTCTACGAAAAGGCAGGCTTTGAAATCTACGGCACCGATCCGCGCTTCATGGCGGTGAATGGCCGCTATATCGACGAACATTTGATGGTGCGCTTGCTCGATAAGGCACCAGGAAAGACAGACCAATGAGTGAGACCAATTTTTCGCCTCGTGAGATCGTCAGTGAGCTGGACCGCAATATCGTTGGCCAGAATGACGCCAAGCGCGCTGTCGCGGTGGCGCTGCGCAATCGCTGGCGCCGGCAGCAGCTGCCACCCGAACTGCGCCGCGAGGTCAGCCCCAAGAATATCCTGATGATCGGGCCGACCGGCGTCGGCAAGACCGAGATTTCGCGTCGTCTGGCCCGTCTGGCCCAGGCCCCGTTCATCAAGGTGGAAGCCACCAAGTTCACCGAGGTGGGCTATGTCGGCCGCGATGTCGAACAGATCATCCGCGATCTGGTGGAAGCCGGGATTGCCGTGTTGCGCGACAAGCGCCGGGCCGATGTACAGGCCCAGGCGCACCAGAATGCCGAAGACCGCGTGCTTGAAGCGCTGGTGGGCAATTCGGCGACGCCCGCAACCCGCGATTCGTTCCGCAAGAAGCTGCGCAATAACGAACTCGATGACAGCGAAATCGAGATCGAAATGACGCCACCGGCCAGCAGCGGGGGCTTTGATATCCCCGGCATGCCCAATGGCGGCATCGGCATGATCAATCTGAGCGACATGTTCAAATCGGCCATGGGCGGGCGCGGCGTCAAACGCAAGATCAAGGTCAAGGATGCCTATGAGCCGCTGATCGCCGAAGAGGCGGACAAGCTGCTTGATCAGGACCAGCTGAAAAGCGAAGCCATCGAGCTGGTGGAGAACCACGGCATCGTGTTCATCGACGAAATCGACAAGGTGGCCCACCGCGAAGGCGGGGCACAGGGCGGTCCGTCGCGTGAAGGCGTGCAGCGCGATCTGCTGCCGCTGATCGAGGGCACCACCGTCTCGACCAAATATGGCCCGGTCAATACCGACCACATCCTGTTCATCGCCTCGGGCGCTTTCCATGTGTCCAAGCCCAGCGATCTGCTGCCCGAATTGCAGGGCCGCCTGCCGATCCGGGTGGAGCTCAAGGCGCTGACGCGCGGCGATTTCATCCGCATCCTCAACGATACCGAGGCCAGCCTGATCAAGCAGTATATCGCGCTGATGGGCACTGAAGGGGTGACGCTGGAATTCAGCCAGGATGCCATTGAGGCAATTGCCGACGCGGCGGTGCTGGTCAACGACACGGTCGAGAATATCGGCGCCCGGCGTCTGATGACCGTGATGGAACGACTGGTGGAAGACATCAGCTTTGACGCCCCCGACAAGCATGGTCAGACCATCAGCATCGACGCGGCCTTCGTGGCTGAAAAGGTCGGCGCGCTGGCTGGCGATACCGATCTGAGCAAGTTCGTATTGTAGCCGACGAACCCGTCACAAATGCGATGTCACCCCGGCGCAGGCCGGGATGACATCGTGGGTCAAGCGAGGAACGAGAAAACTCAGCGCTTGCGGGAGGCCCGGCGGGCGAGTTCGTCGCGCAGGGCGTGCAGATCCTCGGCATCAAGCCGGGCAATATCGGCAGCAAGCCGATTGGTCAGCTCGGTGGCTTCAGGCAGCATGCCGCCGGTATCGATGGTAATCTTGGGGTCGCTGATTTCAGCCAGCCGCTGCAGCTCTTCGGCCTCATCCCAGATGACATTGAAAAAGGCGATGATACGGTGCAGCAAAAAGCCGGTGGGCTTGCCGCGATGGCCATGCTCGAGCGCCGAAAGATAGGCGCTTGAGACATTGAGCGCGGCGGCCATTTCCTTGAGGGAAATGCCGCGCTCCTCGCGCAATTGGCGGATACGGGCACCCAATGGGGTCATCGGCGACGCAGGCGCACATACCACGCCCCCTCCCCACCATGGCCGCGCGCGGCGGCCGACCAACCCGACACCAGCGGCGCCAGAGACGGCTCGTTAAGCCAGATGGGCAGCATGGTGCGCAAAATGCCCCGACCGGTCATGGCGGCGATATAATCATCATCGGATTTCAGGCCCTTGCCGGTAATCACCAGAATGGTACGGGCGCCCTGAGCCACCTTGGCCTGGACAAATCTGTGCAGCGCAGAGCGGGCCTCGGCCTGGGTCATGTCATGCAGATCGATCTTGCCGTCTATCTCGATGCGGCCACGACCCAGCTTTTTGCGGATCGAGGGATCAACCGCCTTGTCGGGCGGCGCACTATTGGCCTGAGGGGCCTGATAGGGGGGCAGGAACGGCTTGCGCGGCGCCTGGCGCTTGGGCGCGGCCTTGCCATTGGCCGGAACCTGCCGTGGTGGTTCCTCAACGGGCAGGGGCAGGGGGCCGGTGCCCAGCTTGAGCAGCCCCTTGCGCCGCAGCGGATCGACCGTCGCGGCGACGGCCGTCCAGAGATGAAAGTCATGCGGCAGGCGCCGGGGATCACGCTTAGACATGAGTTATGAACCCGCCGCGCCGCTTTCGGTTCAGTCGAGCTGGCTGGTGGAAACGACTTTCCAGTTGGGGTCGCGCGATTTGGGATTGCGCGCAAAGGTCCATTCATCGGCGATGGTCTGGACCTGATCAGCATTGCCATCAACCAGATTGCCGTCCTTGTCGCGGGTCGCCGAGACCACTTCGGCGTGGAAGCGCACGGTCAGCGTGACGGTCTTCTTGTCGAACTCAGCGTCGGAATATTCGACCTTGGGCAGACCCACAAAGGTGAAATCAACAGTCTGGCCAGCGGCCTCGCGCTCGGTGATGGCGCTCTGGAAGCCTTCATAGACGTCCTTTTCGAGCAGGTTCTTCAGCATTGCCCGATCGCCGGTGGCGTAGCCGGTCACGATCATCTCATAGGCCTGCTTGGCACCATCGAGGAAGGATTTGGGCGTGAAGGTCGGATCGGCGTCAGCAACTTCCTTGAAGCCGGCGGCCAGTTCGGCATCGCCATGGGAGAACTGTTCGATCTCGGCCTCGACCTTGCGGGCGCGGCGTTCCTCATCAAGCTCGGGGGCAGCCGTGCCCTTGGGGCGCAGCGGCACCACGGTGTCTTCATTGGCCGGGGTGTCGCTGGGCTTGCGGCGCTCAAGCGGTGGGCGCTCGGTGCCGGTGCGGGTGCCCAATACGGAGCGCAGCCGGAACAGCACGAAAACCGCGATAGCGATCACGATGAGAGTGGGCAGATCGAAGAATTCGTCCATTGAGCAATGCACCTTACCGTCGACTACGTCGGAAAATGACGCGGGAGCGCTCGCTGAGCGCCAGATTTGAACTATATATAGGCAAAGCCTCACCCCAAAACCAGTTCACGATGGGGTAAACGCCGTTTTGCCGCGCTTTGCGCGAGAAGGAAACCCGACCTTGGCCCGATTTTTGCTCTTAGCCTGCTTGTGTTGCCCATTATCGAGATCGCGATCTTCATCAAGGTGGGGCAAACCATCGGCCTGTTTCCCACGCTGGCGCTGATTATAGGCGCAGCGCTGCTTGGTGGGGTGGTGCTGCGCCTGCAGGGGCTGCAGGTGCTCGGCCAACTGCGCAACAATGTCAGCACCGGCAAATTGCCCGGCCGCACCATTGCCGACGCCATGATGATCGGGCTGGCCGCGCTGCTATTGATTCTGCCGGGCTTTCTGAGTGACTTCGTGGCGCTGGGCCTGCTGCTGCCGCCGGTGCGCGGCTGGATCTATGCAGGACTGGCCAGTCGGTTCACCGTGGTCAGCGCCACCAGCAGCTATCGCCGCTCTGATCAACCCGATGAACCCCACGTTGGCGGCCCCGGCGTGATTGATCTGGACGACGACGATTACCGCCCACAGTAACCCTTAGGGGTGGCTCGCGCTTGTGGCGTCACCCCAAAGATGGTAGCCAGCTGCAACGTTTTTTCGACAAAGGAACCGTCTATGACTGACGAGACCCAGGGCGACGCAACAGCCCAGGCCAACACGCCCTCGATGAACATGGTGGGCCAGTATATCCGTGATCTGTCCTTCGAAAATCCCGGCGCACCCGGTTCGATCATGGCGGGCGGCGGCAACCCGGCCTTCAACGTCTCGATTTCGGTCGCGGTCAAGAAGCAGACCGACGAAGTCTATGCCGTTGAGCTGACGCTCAATGCCAAGGCCAATCGCGAAGAGACAGTGCTGTTCAATGTCGAACTGATCTATGGCGGCGTGTTCCGTCTGCAGAATGTGCCCGAGGCAACTCTGAGCCAGCTGCTGATGATCGAATGCCCACGCCTGATCTTCCCGTTTGCCCGCCAGGTGCTGGCCAGCGTGACCCAGCAAGGTGGCTTCCCGCCACTGATGATGGAGCCCGTCGATTTTGCTGCCATCTACCGGCAGAACCTGGCCAAGCTGGCTGCCCAGCAGGGCGCTGCACCGCTGGCCACGCCAGATGGCGCCGACAAGCCCAACTGATCGGTCCCTGATCGCTGAATATGAATTTGAAGAGCCCCGGATCACTCCGGGGTTTTTTGTTGGCTGGTATCAGGAGGCCGAAGCGACGTTCTGGCGGTATTTCTGCCAGATGGCGTCGTCACCGAGCTTGCCGATGAAGGCGGCATGGGCCTCAGCTTCTGCCTGGGTGAGCCGGCTTGGCAGCGGCGTTGGCCGCGCAGTGGCGGTGACGCGGGTGGCGATGGCATCAGCGCCCGACACATTGCTTTCGGCGATCAGGGCGAGGCTGACCTGCTTGCCGCCCAGCAGCTCGAGATAGACCTCAGCCAGGATTTCGCTATCGAGCAGGGCCCCATGCAGCGTGCGGCGCGAATTGTCGATGCCGTAGTGCTTGCACATCGCATCAAGGCTGACACGGGCACCCGGGTGCTTCTGGCGCGCCAGCATGACTGTGTCGATGACCGGGTTGGCTAATGGCTTGTGGCCTGCACGTTCCAGTTCGGCATTGAGGAAGCCCATATCGAAGGGCGCGTTATGGATGACCAGTGTGGCGTCGCCGATAAACGCCTGAAAATCGCTGACCACGTCCCCAAACAAGGGCTTGTCGGCAAGGAATTCCTCGCTCAGCCCGTGCACGCGGAACGCCTCTTCGGGCATGGAGCGCTGCGGGTTGATATAGACGTGGTAGTGATTGCCCGAGGGAATGTGGTTGATCAGCTCAACGCAGCCGATTTCAACCAGACGGTCGCCCGAAGCGGGGGACAGGCCGGTGGTTTCGGTATCGAGGACGATCTCGCGGTTCATTTAGCTGGCATCCCTGGCGCGAATTGCAGCCACCAGAGCGGCGACCATCTCGCGGGTCTCTTCGATCGGCATGGCGGTATCAAACAGATAGCTCGCCCGTGCCTTCTTTTCGGCCTGTGGCATCTGGCGGGCAAGGATGGTGTCGAGCTTTTCCCCGCTCATTGCTGGACGCGCCAGGGCACGTTGTCGCTGGATGGCGGGATCGACCCAGGTCACCGCAACTGCGTCAAAACCATAGTCGAAGCCGCTTTCAAACAGCAGGGGGACCTCAACAACTGCCAGCTTGTGACCCTGCGCCTGAGCGTCTTCGAAAAACCGGGTAATGCGCTCGCGCACCAGAGGGTGCACGATGGCTTCAAGGCGCGCAAAGCCAGATGGATCGGCCGTCAGCGCGCGCGACAGGGCTGCCTTGTCGATGGCGCCATCGCGCGCCGTGCCGGGAAACAGCGTCTCTATAGGGGCCACTGCCTGGCCTCTATAGAGCTCGGCCACGGCCTGATCGGCAGAAAATACCGGAACACCGAGATCACCAAAGGCCTGCAACACAGTGGATTTGCCGGTAGCGATCGAGCCGGTCACTCCAATGCGCCACATGCTCAATGCTCCAGCGCCGCTTCAATGGTCGCGCGCAGGGCCGGTGTCACATCAGGGCGCACGCCGAACCAGGCGCTGAACCCCGGCACGGCCTGATGCAGCAGCATGCCCAGCCCATCGACCGTTCTGAGGCCACGAGCGCGGGCATCGGCCAGCAAGGGAGTTACCAGCGGCACATAGACAATATCGGTGACCAGCGCGTCGTCAGGCAAGTGGTCGAGGGCCAGATCCTTAAACCGGGTGCCGTGCATGCCGATCGAGGTGGTATTGACGACAAGGCCCGCGCCCGGCGCCAGGGCGTTGAAATCGCCCAGCGCACCGGCGGTGATGGCCCCACCAATTTCTCTTGCCAGCTTGTCAGCGGTGGAACGGGTGCGATTGAGCAGGTGAACAGGGATGTTGCGGCTCTTGAGGGCCACCAGAATGGCCCGGGCAGCACCGCCAGCCCCCATCACGATAGCGGCGCGGCCGGCACGGTCCCAACCGGGCGCGCCGGCGTCCAGATTGCCCAGAAAGCCGAGATAGTCGGTATTGGTGCCATGCACCTGGCCATTGTTGACCACCAGCGTATTGACCGCGCCAATGGTGGTGGCGAGGGGATCAATGCTGTCGCAAAGGGCGAACACGGCTTCCTTATGCGGGATAGTGACATTGCCGCCGGCAAATTCGCCACTGCGCAGGCGTTGGAAGAAGGCTGGCAAATCGGCGGGCGCTACATCGATCGCTTCATAGCTGCCGGCAATGGCGTGTTGCGCCAGCCAGTTGCCGTGGATCAGGGGCGAGCGCGAGTGATTGATCGGATGACCGATGACAAAGGCTTTGATGATCACTGCAGCGTCTCGGGGGCAATCATGCGCAGCGCCGCCAGCAAGGGCAGCAGGGGCAGGCCCAGAATGGTGAAATAGTCGCCAACCACCTTGTCGAACAGGCGAATGGAGGGCCCTTCGAGCCGATAGCCGCCAACCGAGGCCAGAATGGCGTCGCCTTCGCGATCGAGCACATCGTCGCGCTCCTGGGCGGTGAACTCGCGCATGGTCAGCTCAGCGGTCTGAATGTCGGACCACAGCAGGACATCATCGCGGATCAGTGTCACCGCCGCATGCAGACGATGGGTCTTGCCGCGCAGATGGTCGAGCTGGGTGGCGGCATCATGGCGGTCAGTGGGCTTGTGCAAAAGCTCGGTGCCCAGGCTCAATGTCTGGTCGGCACCGATCACAATGGCGCCGGGATGGGTTTTGGCGACCGCCTCAGCCTTGTGTCTGGCCAGCAGCAGGGCGACATCACGGCCATCGCCGCCGGCAGCAATGGCGGCCGTTTCCAGTGCCCGCTCATCAATGGCAGCGGGGGCGGTGGAAAAACCCAGTCCGGCCTGCTCTAGCAGGGCTTTGCGGGTGGTGCTCTTGGACGCAAGGATCAGCATGGCTAGCATGTTTTCCACACTGTCATCCCCAGCTCAAGCCCAAGCTGTGACAATGACTCATGACTTTGGCTGATCGGCAAACTTGTTCGACTTGGTTACCAATCTATTAACAGTTCGGCCCAGCCCCTGTCTGCCGGCGGGCTATGGATAGCTCTGGGGATAACTCATCCACGACGTTATTCACCCGCCAAGCGGTTTTGCACACGCGCGCAGCGAATCGTTGACTCCGGAGTCGGCCCGTTAAGCTTTCGTTAAGACGTGTTAAGGACTGGTAACCATGTGCGGGCACCGACAGTGTTAACACCGTCTTAACCATGGGGCTGCGCGCTTGTGCCACGAGCCAGGGTGATTGTGGATGGTCATGAATTGCCTCAAAACACCGCCATGATAATACAAATACTAAGTCAGAAAGACTCTTTAGGGGTTTTGGAAGGAAGTCAGGCGTGACCGTTAAACCATTGCTGGCAACCGTGCTCGGTGAGCGCCAGGCACGACCGCCCATCTGGATCATGCGTCAGGCCGGACGCTATCTGCCTGAGTATCGGGCAACGCGCGCCCAATCCAAGGGGTTCCTTGATCTCTGCTATACCCCCGAGCTGGCGATTGAAGTCTCGCTGCAACCGCTTCGACGGTTTGATCTCGATGCAGCGATCATGTTCTCGGACATTCTGGTGATCCCCGATGCGCTGGGGCAGACGGTTCGCTTCGCGCAGGGCGAAGGACCCATTCTCGACCCAATCGATGAAACCAGTATCGCTTCGCTGACGCCAGAGAAGGCTCTGGATCATCTGGCACCCGTGCTGGAGACCCTGAAAGGCTTACGAGCAGCGCTGGCGCCTGAAAAGACCCTGATCGGCTTCTGCGGGTCTCCCTGGACCGTGGCGACCTATATGATCGGCGGTCGTGGATCGACTGATCAGGCCGCGGCGCGACTGTTCGCCGTGCGTCACCCGGAAGCTTTTGGTCAGCTGATGGATATTCTGGTGCAGACCAGTATCGATTATCTGGTGGCCCAGTTTGCAGCGGGTGCCGATGTGGTGCAGCTGTTCGAGAGCTGGGCCCTTAATCTGGATGATCAGGCTTTTGACGAGCGGGTGATCAATCCCAATCGCCGAATTGTCGAGGGCGTACGCGCCAAGGTGCCAAATGCGCCCATTATCGGTTTTCCGAGGGGTGCTGCGGGCAATCTGGCGCGCTATGCAGCCGCCACCGGGGTCAATGCGCTGGGTCTGGACTATGCAACGCCGCTGGATTTTGCAGCCAGGCACCTGCCCAAGGATCTGCCGGTTCAGGGCAATCTCGATCCGCTGCGCTTGGTGGCCGGCGGCGCGCAGATGGACAACCGGATTGACGCGATCATTAAGGCCTTCAGCGACAGGCCACACATTTTCAATCTCGGTCATGGCATTGTGCCAGAAACACCTATCGAGAATGTCGCCCGGCTGATCGAGCGGGTCAAGAACGGCTAAATCTGCTGAACTGTTGAGGAGTTGGCGGGCATGGAATGGGTCAAGGCCGCGCATGTGCTTTCGGTGATCGCCTGGATGGCGGGCATGATGTACCTGCCAAGGCTGTTTGTTTATCACGCTGACGCGGCGGTGGGCTCGGACAAATCCGAGACCTTCAAGGTCATGGAAAGACGGCTTTATCGGGGAATTATCACCCCGGCCATGCTGGCCACCTGGATCTTTGGCTTGTGGCTGGCCTTCGGGTTCGGACTGGTCGATTTTTCCCAGGGCTGGATGTGGGTCAAAGCGGTGATGGTTATCGCACTGAGTGGCGTGCACGGGTTTTACGGCAGCCTGCTGCGGGGCTTCGCCCAGGACCGCAATACCCGCAGTCACAAATTCTACCGGGCGATCAATGAAATTCCCTTCGTTCTGGCAATCATCATCGTGATCATGGTGATCGTTCGGCCATTCTAAAATCGCTGTTTCACGTGAATCTGGCGGTTGGGCGACGGTTCAACCTTGAAACAACCGCCAGATCGGGTTATGTGGCTTTTAACGCATCCCATTTCACAAGCTGACCCGCCCGGGTCGCTGCGCGGTGCCTACCCTCCCAAATAGACTCGTCGTCCAGATTTCCCTCAAGGGTTTATCGATTACATGCAGAATATGAAGCTCAGTGAGCTCAAGGCCAAATCCCCGGCCGAATTGCTGGTGTTCGCCGAAGAACACGAGGTCGAAAACGCTTCGACCATGCGCAAACAGGAATTGATGTTTGCCATTCTCAAGGAACTGGCCGCCCAGGAAGTGGACATCACCGGCGAAGGCGTCGTTGAAATCCTGCCCGACGGTTTCGGTTTTCTGCGCTCCCCGGACGCAAACTATCTGCCCGGTCCGGACGATATCTATGTGAGCCCCTCGCAAATCCGTCGCTTTGGTCTGCGGACCGGCGACACGGTTGAAGGCCAGATCCGGTCTCCCAAGGATGGCGAGCGCTATTTTGCGCTGCTCAAGGTCAACACCATCAATTTCGAGGATCCTGAGGCGGTTCGCCACAAGGTCAACTTCGACAACCTCACCCCGCTTTATCCTGAAGAACGCCTCCGCATGGAGATGCCCGATCCGACCGTCAAAGATCGTTCGGCGCGCCTACTGGATTTGGTGGCACCATTGGGCAAGGGGCAGCGCGCTTTGATTGTTGCGCCACCACGTACCGGTAAGACGGTACTGTTGCAGAATATTGCACAATCAATCGCCGCCAATCACCCTGAATGCTATCTGATCGTATTGCTGATCGACGAACGGCCCGAAGAAGTGACCGATATGCAGCGCTCGGTGCGCGGCGAAGTCATCTCCTCGACCTTCGATGAACCTGCCAGCCGACACGTGCAAGTCGCTGAAATGGTGATTGAAAAGGCCAAACGCCTTGTTGAACACAAGCATGACGTGGTGATTCTGCTCGATCTCGATCACCCGCCTGGGCCGCGCCTACAACACTGTGGTGCCATCGTCGGGCAAGGTGTTGACCGGTGGTGTTGATGCCAACGCCCTGCAGCGTCCGAAGCGTTTCTTCGGTGCCGCCCGCAACATCGAAGACGGTGGCTCGCTGACCATTATCTCCACTGCGCTGATCGATACCGGCTCACGTATGGATGAAGTGATCTTTGAAGAATTCAAGGGTACCGGCAATTCGGAAATCATTCTGGATCGCAAGGTTGCTGATAAGCGTATCTTCCCTGCCATCGACATCACCAAGTCGGGCACGCGCAAGGAAGAGCTGCTGATCGAACCCGATATTCTCAAGAAGATGTACGTGTTGCGTCGTATCCTCAATCCAATGGGGACGATTGATGCCATGGAATTCCTGATGGACAAGGTTCGTCAGACCAAAACGAATTCCGACTTCTTCGACTCGATGAACACCTAACAGCCATGGGCGTGTTGCTGATTGCTGCCGCCCATGACCTGGCCTGATCGAGATGCGGTCGGGCGACACAATTGTGGCGTTGTCCTCCGGGGCACCGCCTTCGGGGTGGCGGTCATCCGCCTTTCGGGTCCCGATGTTGCGACAATCATCAAAAGCGTCGCTGGTGGCCTGCCAGAGCCCCGCCGATTGAGCTTGCGCCCCATCGGGGACCAGTCGCTGCTTGATCGCGGCCTAGTCGCCTATTTTCCAGCACCGCACAGTTTTACCGGCGAAGATTGCGCGGAATTGCAGGTGCATGGTTCGCCAGCCGGCGTACGCGCTATCCTCAAGCTACTGACAACCCAGGGGGCTCGCCTGGCCGAAGCTGGCGAGTTCACCCGTCGGGCATTTGAAAACGGCAAACTCGATCTGGTCGAAATCGAAGGCCTGGGCGATCTGCTTGAGGCAGAAACAGAGAACCAGCGCCGTCAGGCGCTTGCCCGGTTTGAAGGCGGTCTGAGCCAGCATGTCGACAGCTGGCGCCATCAACTGCTGGATCTACGCGCCGAGATCGAGGCACGGCTCGATTTTTCCGACGAAGGTGATGTCAGCGATGCCTTGCCGCAAAGCTTCGGCTCCAGCATTGCCACCCTTCAAAGCGATATCGGTCTGGCGCTGGCATCGGCCGAGCATGGTCGCGTGGTGCGCGAAGGTATTCGCGTGGCGCTCGCGGGCGCCCCTAATGCCGGAAAATCCAGCCTGCTCAATGCTCTGGCGCGATCCGACATTGCCATTGTGACAGATGAAGCCGGCACCACGCGCGACGTTCGTGAAGTCCCATTGGACATTCACGGTCAACTCTACATCCTTCTCGACCTGGCGGGGCTGCGTGAGACGGATAGCAAAGCGGAAGCGGAGGGCGTACGGCGCGCCCGACATGCAATCAGCCACGCTGATATCGTCTTATGGCTATCTGCGCCCGATATAGAGGAAACCGATAGTGCCTTGAGGGCCGGGGCCGATCTACGTATCGGGACCAAGCAAGACATAGGCGCGGCGCCCGACGTTGATCATCTGGTTTCGGTAGCTACAGGTGCGGGCCTGACCGAATTACTCGAAGCGATCGAGTCAATTGGGCGCACCATTATGGGCGGCGAGCCCGCATTGATCAGCCGCGCCCGCGACCGGGTCGCACTGGCGAGCGCCATCGACGCACTGGATAGTGCCCAGACGCAGCTTGAGGTCCCTGAAATCGCGGCCGAAAGCCTTAGATTGGCCTCTCAGGCGCTGGAACGATTACTGGGGCGACTGGACGCCGAACGCGTGTTGGACCGGCTGTTTTCCAGTTTCTGCATCGGCAAATGATTCACGTGAAACACTGCCATGCTTGGTGCGGAATTGATTCACGTGAAACATTGGCCTATTGAGCCCGTCTGGAGATCAGACCTATGAATGATTACGCGGTCATCGTCGTTGGGGGCGGTCACGCCGGCTGTGAAGCCGCGGCGGCATCGGCACGCCTGGGCGTCCCGACAGCGCTGGTCACCCACAAATTTGCAACCATCGGCGAAATGAGCTGCAATCCCGCTATTGGTGGTCTGGGGAAGGGCCACCTCGTTCGCGAGATCGATGCGCTCGATGGTCTGATGGGCCATGTCGCCGATGCAGCCGGTATCCAGTTCCGCGTGCTCAATCGCCGCAAGGGCCCGGCGGTACGCGGACCGCGAGCGCAGGCGGATCGAAAGCTGTATCGTAATGCGATGCAGGCGGCGATTTCGCGCCAGGCCAATCTAACGGTAATCGAAGGCGAAGTGGACGATATTATCGTCAGCGATGGTATCGTTACCGGTGTCAAGCTACTGGACGGTCGCGCTTTCGGTACTAAGGCTGTGGTCCTCACAACCGGTACCTTTTTGCGCGGGCTGATTCATCGCGGTGAGCAAACCACGCCTGCGGGCCGCATGGGTGAAGCACCGGTCCTGGGATTATCCACGCGCCTTGAAGCGATGGGGCTGCAACTCGGGCGTCTCAAGACGGGCACGCCGGCACGCCTTGATGGTAGCACCATTGATTTCTCGGTACTTGACGAGCAGCCCGGCGATACACCACCTGAGCCGTTCTCCGCGATGACGCAGGCGATCACCACCCCCCAGGTGAGTTGCCACATCACGCGAACGACCGCAGAAACGCACAAGATCATTTCGGACAATCTGCATCGCTCAGCGATGTATTCGGGCAAGATCAGCAGCCGCGGGCCGCGCTACTGTCCCTCGATCGAGGACAAGGTTGTTCGCTTTGCCGATCGCGACAGTCATCAGATTTTCCTCGAGCCAGAGGGACTGGATGACACCACGATCTATCCCAATGGCCTGTCGACATCCCTGCCAGCGGATGTGCAAGAAGCGTTTCTGCGTTCGATGCCCGGTCTGGAAAATGTGAAGATCGTTCGCCCGGGCTATGCGATTGAGTATGACTATGTTGATCCGCGCGAACTGCGTCCGACGCTGGAGGTCAAGCGTCAGCCCGGGCTGTATCTGGCTGGGCAGATCAACGGAACAACGGGCTATGAAGAGGCCGGTGCGCAGGGGTTGCTGGCGGGTGCCAATGCAGCACTGGCATCAGCGGGGCGTGAGCGTCTCGTGCTGTCTCGCACCGAAAGCTATCTTGGCGTGATGGTGGATGATCTGGTGACGCGGGGGGTAAGCGAACCGTACCGCATGTTCACCTCCCGAGCCGAGTTCCGCCTGCACTTGCGTGCCGATAATGCCGATCAACGGCTTACCCCTCTGGGAATTGCTACCGGCTTGGTGGGTGAGGAGCGAACCGCTCTATTTACGGCAAAGGCCGAGGCCTTGGCCAAAGGCATGCGCTTGCTGACGTCCTTGTCGACAACGCCCAGCGCGGCGCGAAAAGCAGGTATTGCAGTCAACGAAGACGGTAAATCACGGTCGGCGTTTGATCTGCTGTCCTATCCGGACGTCGACCCAACAGATGTCAGCCGGCTTTGGCCCGAGATCGGACAAATTGCGCCGGTTGTGATCGAACAATTGGTCGTCGATGCTCAGTATGCGGTCTATCTCGATCGACAGCGGGACGATATTGATGCGGTCCGCAGAGACGAACAAAAACCTATTCCCGATGGTATCGATTATGAGGCTATCCCCGGCCTCTCGATGGAACTTCGCCAGAAGTTGGACCAGTATCGCCCACAGACAATAGCCCAGGCGCAAGCCATGGACGGCATGACGCCTGCAGCCGTCACGTTGTTGCTAGCCGTGATCCGGCGTGGCGAATTGCGAAAGGCCAGCTAATGGCAGATTATTCGGCAATAGCCCCCTACACCCCCTATTTTGCGCGGGGCCTGGATGAGGTTGGCGCGGATCTGGAATCCTATGCTGCGCTGCTGCGGAAATGGCAGAGTGTACAGAATCTTGTTTCACGTGAAACACTGGATGAAGTCTGGACCCGGCATTTCGCAGACAGCCTGCAGGTGCTTAAGCTACTGACGGAAACTGATCAGTCATTCCTGGACTTTGGTAGCGGCGGGGGGCTGCCGGCCCTGCCGTTGGCGATCGCCCTTAAGGGGTCGAATCGGCAGTTCACCCTGATTGAACCGAATGGCCGCAAGGTCAGCTTTTTGCGGACGGTGGCACGGGAGCTTGGCTTGCTGGTGAGCGTCGAGGGACGTCGCACGGATCAGGTTGATTCACGTGAAACACCAGCCCCGGACGTCATCACCACGCGGGCTTTGGCCTCCTTGCCGCAGCTCTGCAGCTGGATGCAGCCCTTTGTGACGCCGAAAACCCGGGCGATTCTGCACAAAGGCCGGGAACATGTTGAAGAACTCGCGGAAACGGGTGCGCTGTGGGACTTTAACGTGGTATTAACGCCTAGCGACACCGATCGAAGCGGTGTTTTGCTTACGCTTTCAGATTTGAAAGCGAAATCAGTAAGTTAGCGGCGAACGAGCTGGAGGCCGATAGTGGCGCCCCGTATCCTGACACTGGCCAATCAAAAGGGTGGCGTGGGTAAGACCACGACGGCCATCAACCTTGCCACGGCATTGGCTGCCATCGGCGAACGCGTCCTGATTGTGGACCTTGACCCGCAGGGCAATGCGTCCACGGGGCTGGGCATTTCGCGGACGGATCGCGAGGTTTCATCCTATGATCTGCTGGTCGGCGAAGCGACGGTCGCCGAAGCAGCCATCATGACCAGCGTTCCCAACGTGGCCATTGTGCCCTCGACGATGGATTTGCTGGGCGTTGAGCTGACCATCGCAGAACATGGGGATCGTGCCTTCAAACTGCGTAATGCGTTCAAGCAGCTTGGTGATTTGACGATCAATGAGAAGCCGGTCTCCTATATCCTTATTGACTGCCCCCCATCATTGAACTTGTTGACGGTGAACTCTCTGGTCGCGGCAGACGCGGTGCTAGTGCCGCTGCAGTGTGAGTTTTTCGCGCTGGAGGGTCTTAGCCAGCTGCTGCAGACCATCGAGCAGATTCGCTCGACGCTCAACCCACGGCTGTCGATCCAGGGTGTGGTGATGACCATGTTCGACAAGCGCAATAATCTCAGCGAACAGGTGCTGCACGACGTGCGCAGCGAAATGGGGTCGCTGGTCTATGACACGGTCATTCCACGCAATGTCCGCTTGTCGGAGGCGCCATCCTATGGCAAGCCCGCTTTGCTGTATGATTTGAAATGTGCCGGCAGCCAGGCCTATTTGCGGCTGGCAACCGAAGTGATCCGCCGCGAGCGGCAGCTCAACGCGGCATAGGAGCCCGTCCATGAACGAAAAACCCACACGTCTTGGCCGCGGGCTGGCCGCCCTGATTGGCGATATGGCCACTGTCGAGGGTGCGCGCGTCACCGAATCGGGCGGGATCAAGCGCCTGCCGGTTGATTTTATCATTGCTAACCGGTCCAATCCCCGCCGCACCTTCAATGACGAGCAGCTGGAAGAACTCACGAACTCGATTCGCGAGAAGGGCGTGATGCAGCCCCTGCTGGTCCGCCCGAGCGACGATCCCAACATCTTTGAGCTGATCGCGGGTGAACGCCGGTGGCGCGCCTCGCAGCGCGCTGGCCTGCATGATGTGCCCGTTATCATTCGCGACGTGAATGACAAGGAAGCGCTTGAGCTCGCGATTATCGAGAATGTGCAGCGTGCCGATCTCAATCCGCTCGAAGAAGCGATGGGTTATGGTCAGCTGATCGAGCAGTTTGAATATACCCAGCAGGATCTGGCCCAGGTGATCGGCAAGAGCCGCTCTCACGTGGCCAATACGCTGCGTCTGCTGCGCCTCCCCGAAGACGTGCGCGAAATGGTGTCGAGTGGATCGCTGACGGCCGGTCATGCGCGGACGCTGATTACGGCTGAGGATCCGGCTACACTGGCGCGGCAGATCGTGTCCGGGGGGTTGTCGGTGCGGGATGCAGAAGCATTGAGCCAGCAGCGCGACATTGCCGGGACAAAGAAACCCAGTGCATCGGCGAGCGTGCGAGACCCGGATACTGTGGCGCTTGAGCGGCGTCTGGCAGATGCCCTGGGTCTGTCGGTTTCGCTTTCGCATGGCGATCGTGGCGGCAAGCTTGAGATACGCTACAAGACGCTGGAGCAGCTTGATGGTATCTGCCTCAAGCTAACCGGCTCGAACTAGTTTCACGTGAAACGCTGCGGCGGGCCTAGCGGGCCGCTGCCATCATGCATATCGCCAGCAAGGTACGCCGCAAGGCCGGTTCGGCCAGACCCGGCCGGCGGCGGGTGTCGGCGGTCGTCTGCAGAATGCGGGCGCTTGCCGTCGCCAGCGCATTATCGGACCAGAGTCGCAATTGCTGCTCTAGAGCGCCAATGCGGGAGAAGTGTGGCTTGGGGCGTTGGCCGTCCAGCACGGCCCGCGGCGCCTTCCCGGAATCCACTTCGGTCCGCCAACGGCGCAAATTATCAAAGTGAATCATGCACATACGCAGTAATCGCTGCGGATCAACGGCTGACGACAGGGCGCGATTGAGCGCCAATTCGAGCCGCTCGGCATGGCCGCCGCCAGTGGCGTCCAGAATGGCGTCTATCACCAGCATACCGTTATCGGCACAGAGCAATAGCACGTCCTCGCGTGAGAGCTCCTTGCTCGCGGCAGCGTAGAGGCAGAGCTTTTCGAGTTCGCGACGGGTGATTTCGCGATCATTACCGAGGATTTCGCGCAGTATACCGACGACGTCGGCGTCCACACGAATGCCCTGTTGGTTGAACGTGTCGCGTATAAGGGCCGCCAGCGCCTCATCGCTGTCGGGATAGCAGGGGAGGGCCCGGCCATTCTTTGCGGCCTCCACAAGGGCTCGCAGGGCGTCTCTGGGAGGGAGATTGCCAGCCTCGAGCACGATAGAGGCGCCTTGCATATCGTCACGCAGTTCAGTGAGGGTCATAACCAGTGACTTGCCCGCGCCACGGACACGGACAATACGCTTGCCGCCAAACAGGGAGATGGTCTTGGCTTCGACTGCGAGAATAGATGGATCAGCATCAACTTCGGAACCGTCCAGGGTCACGATGCTGGCCGATTCGGGGTCGTCGCCGCTCAATTTTCGGATCAGGCGCTGTGCTGTCTCGCGTACCAGACCGGCGTCAGGCCCATAGGCCAGGAAGATACCCTCATCAACGTCCGGGCGTGTGAGAAAGCGTGCAACCTCATGGGCCTTCAGTGCCGCCATTAGCGGTTCAGACCCGCCAAAACGGCCAAACGCAATGATTCGGCAGCGCCTCTGGCGGCGCGTTCTACCGCTTCATCGGCGGCGGCATTATCAGCCACGATCTGGCCCGAGCGGGTATAGTTCGCCGACGCAGTCCGGGTGAAGCTGCGCGCCTCGGCGTCGCTGCCGTCGCGTACCGTAATTATCAGGGTCGCGGTGACCTTAACCTCAACCGGAATGGCGGGGCTGGGGTTACCGGTAACCAGCATGTCGCCGCCACCGGCACTCGCCGAGACGGTGGCGAGCGGGGCGGTTTCCGCAGTCGATTCGCCCAAGCGCAAGGCTAGTTCTTGATAAATCAGCTGTTCGAGACGATTGGCAGGCTTGGCATAGGCCAGGTTCAGCGAAGGCTGGCTTGCCAAGGTGCCACTATAAACCGGGGAGAAGCTGCAGGCGCCCAGCGCCGCAACGATGCCGAGCATGAAACCAGCCAGAACCGTGCGGCGAAGCGCGTTAGACAACGACATTGACGATCCTGTCCGGGACGATGACGATCTTTTTTGGAGCCTTGCCGTCAAGAATGCGGATAATCTCGTCCATAGACAAGACAAGTTTCTCCACTTCGGCGGCCGGCATGCCTTTGGCAACAGTGATTTCGCCGCGGCGCTTGCCGTTGAACTGGATGGGCAGCGTCACATCATTGTCGACGAGAAGGCTCTCATCGACGTCAGGCCAGGGGGCGTCGGCCACAAGGCCAGTCTTTCCCAGGGCTTCCCAGCAGGTTTCGGCCAGATGCGGCATCATCGGCGCAATCACCTGGATCAGGTGGGAAACACCAAGCTCCAGTGCCGCCAGGCGGCTGGCAGGTGCCACGGCGCAAATACCTTCGGCGCGCACCAAGGCGTTGGTGAGTTCATAGATCTGGGCCACAGCGCGGTTAAAGCGCAGGCCTTCGATATCGGCACCGACATTGTGCACCGCGCGATGGATGATCTTGCGCAGCGCCAGCCCCTCGTCGTCGTCCTTTACGCGAACAGTCTGCGAAGACTGTTTAACGATCTCGATCGTTTCACCAACCAGACGCCAGACACGCTGCTGGAAGCGGCTGGCGCCTTCGACGCCGGATTCGGTCCACTGCACATCGCGCTCCGGGGAGAATCCGAAAGCATGAACCAGCGCGCGGTATCGGCGCCATAGGTCGCGACGATCTCATCAGGGTCGATGACGTTTTTCTTGGATTTGCTCATTTTTTCGACCGAGCCGATGGCAATCGTCTCGCCCGATTTGAGGTGCTTGGCGCTCCGCGTTTCGCCATTGGTCTCGACCACAATATCGGCCGGCGCCACCCATTCGCCCTTGGGCGACTTATAGGTTTCGTGGGTGACCAT
Source organism: Devosia sp. J2-20 (assembly GCF_055808475.1). Lineage (NCBI taxonomy): Bacteria > Pseudomonadati > Pseudomonadota > Alphaproteobacteria > Hyphomicrobiales > Devosiaceae > Devosia > Devosia sp. J2-20. The sequence continues at coordinate 3,768,995 of NZ_CM147870.1, forward strand.
GCCCTGGGTGAACAGGCCCTTGAACGGCTCGTCGAGCCCCACATGGCCCGTCGCCTTCATGGCGCGCGTGAAATAGCGCGAATAGAGCAGGTGCAGGATCGCATGCTCGACGCCACCAATATACTGATCGACCGGTAGCCAGCGATTGGCAATCTCGGGCACGGTTGGCGTCGCCGCATGCGGTGCGGTGAAGCGGGTATAGTACCAGGACGAATCCACAAAGGTGTCCATGGTATCGGTTTCACGCCGCGCTGCGCCGCCGCATTGCGGACAGTTAACGTGCTTCCAGGTGGGGTGATGATCAAGCGCATTGCCGGGTTTGTCGAAGCTGACATCCTCAGGCAGCACGACAGGAAGATCCTTCTTGGGCACGGGCAGGGTGCCACAGACCTCGCAATGGATCACGGGGATCGGGCAACCCCAATAGCGCTGGCGAGATACACCCCAGTCGCGCAGGCGGTAATTGACCTCGACCGTGCCCTGCGGCCTGCCGTCGACGGTGCGGGCCTCAAAATGGGCCGCTGCGGCCTTTTTGGCCTCGTCAATCGTCAGTCCATCCAGAAAGCCGGAATTGAAGATGGTGCCGGCATCGGTAAAGGCTTCGTTGGCGACGGCAAAGCTCGCGGCATCGGCGCCGCTGGGCAGCACCACGGGCTTGACCGGCAGGTCATAACGGCGCGCGAAATCCAGATCGCGCTGATCATGGGCAGGACAGCCGAAAATGGCGCCGGTGCCGTAATCCATCAATACGAAATTGGCGACATAGACGGGCAGAGTAGCGCCCTCGATCACCGGGTGCTGCACGTGCAGGCCGGTGAAGACGCCTTTTTTCTCTGCCTTTTCAAGGGTTTCTGTCGCAGTGCCCTGAGCATGGCACTCAGCGATGAAGGCGGTCAGTTCGGCATTGTCGGCAGCCAGCTGGGTGGCCAGCGGATGATCGGCTGAGAGCGCGATGAAAGAGGCGCCAAAGATGGTGTCGGGACGGGTGGTGAAAACCTCGATCGACTTGGCGTTGGTCTGATTGCCCTCAACCAGTGCAAACAGCAGGCGCAGTCCTTCGGACTTGCCGATCCAGTTGCGCTGCATGACGCGTACTTTTTCAGGCCATTCGGTGAGCGTATCAAGCCCGGCGAGCAGATCCTCGGCGAAATCGGAAATCTTGAAGAACCACTGGGTCAGTTCGCGCTGTTCCACAGGGGCGCCCGAGCGCCAGCCCTTGCCGTCAATGACCTGCTCATTAGCTAGCACGGTCATGTCGATGGGGTCCCAGTTGACCTTGGACTGTTTGCGCGTGACCAGGCCCGCTTCCATCATGTCGATGAACATGGCCTGCTGGTGTTGGTAGTATTCCGGCTCGCAGGTGGCGATCTCGCGGGTCCAGTCGATCGCCAGACCCATGGACTGCAACTGTGCCTTCATCGAGGCGATATTCTGGCGCGTCCAGGTGCCCGGATGGGTGTTGCGCTCGATTGCGGCGTTTTCCGCTGGCAGACCGAACGCATCCCAACCCATGGGATGGAGCACATTCTTGCCCTTGGCGCGGTGATAGCGCGCTACCACATCGCCCATGGAGTAGTTGCGGACATGACCCATGTGGATGCGCCCCGAAGGGTAGGGGAACATCTCAAGGACGTAATAGGGTTCGCGCGGGTCATCATTGGATGTGACAAAGCTTTTGGCCTGATCCCAGACCTGCTGCCATTTGGGTTCCATCTCGCGCGGATTGTAGCGTTCGCCGCTCACTTGGCTCGTCCTCGGGTGAATGTCGCAACGCACGCTGGAAGGTCCAGAGCGGCTTGCGTTTATGGGGGATTTTGTCTACCGGACCATCACCAGAAATACCCCGCTAGGTCAACAGGAACAGGGCGAAAGCATGGAAGCCAGTGCCGCCAGCAATCTCGCCGCGATCAATGAGCGGATCGCAAAGGCCAAAGACCGCTTCGGACCGCCGCCTGATCGGGTGACGCTGGTCGCGGTATCCAAGACCTTCCCCGCCGAGGCAATTGCGCCTTTTCTGGAAGCTGGACAGCGGGTTTTCGGCGAGAACCGGGTGCAGGAAGCCAGTCAGAAATGGCCAGGGCTGCGTGAGCGCTTCAGTGATGTGGAGCTGCACCTGATCGGGCCATTGCAGACCAACAAGGCGCGCGAGGCGGTGGCGCTGTTCGATGTGATTGAAACAGTTGATCGTGACAAGCTGGCCGGCGTTCTGGCGGAAGAAATGGACCGCGCGGGACGACAATTGCCGTGCTTTGTGCAGGTCAATATCGGGCTTGAAGAGCAAAAGGCCGGCATTGCGCCCGCTGAGGCAGCTGGGTTCGTACGGCGCTGCCGGGACGAGCACGGGCTTAACATTGTCGGGCTGATGTGCATTCCGCCCGACGGCGTGCCCCCCGGCCCCTATTTCGCCCAGATGGCAGCGTTGGGACAGGCGGCGGGTGTCAGTCAGCTCTCAATGGGCATGAGTGGCGATTTCGAGGTTGGCATCGGTATGGGGGCAACCCATGTGCGGGTGGGATCGGCTTTGTTTGGTCACCGGCCCACGATAATTGAGGCCTGAGCCAAGAAATATTGTCATTACCGGCTGATTGCCTGCAACTTCTCCGGGGGCGGGCACGTTGTTGTTCAGGATAACGCCGTTGTGATTGGCAGGCCAAAAACCGGTCGCAATATTGTGACCGTTGGGCAGGTCGACGCAAAAAGACCGGAGAAAACAATGAACAAGCGACGCATTCTGCTAGTGGACGATGATGCGGACCTGCGTCAAACCCTGGTCGAGCAGCTCGAAACGCTCCCGGATTTTGAGATCCTGCAGGCCGAAACGGCCAATGATGCGCTCAAGTCGACGCGCGAAAACAATATTGACCTTACCATTCTCGATGTCGGACTGCCCGACATGGATGGCCGTGAAGCCGTCAAGGTCCTGCGCGCAGAGGGTTATAACAGCCCGATTCTGATGCTGACTGGCCATGATAGCGATGCCGACCAGATTCGTGGGCTGGATTCGGGCGCCAATGACTATCTGACCAAGCCATTCCGTTTTCCCGTGCTGTTGGCCCGCATCAATGCGGCGCTGCGCCAGCATGACCAGAGCGAAGATGTGGTCTTTACGATTGGACCCTACAGCTTCCAGCCGTCAGCGAAGGTTCTCGAGACCAATGACGGCAACAAGGTGCGCCTGACCGACAAGGAAACAGCGATCCTGAAGTTCCTGTATCGTCAGGGCCCCAAGACCATGTCGCGCGATATCCTGCTCAAGGAAGTGTGGGGCTACAATAACCGGGTCACCACCCATACGCTGGAAACCCATATCTACCGGCTGCGTCAGAAGATCGAGCGCGACCCGTCCAACGCCCGTTTGCTGGTTACCGAAGAGGGCGGTTACCGTCTGGTGCCGTGAAAGCCGTGGACGGCGGGGCGCAAACACAAAATCGGGTATAAATGCGCGTAAAATGCCCTATAGGATGAGACGGCTCCGCTTTGGCGGGGCCGTAGTGCATTCGGATTGGGGCTTATGATCAGGGACGAGGCGGACGCCGCGCTGGCGCAGGCCGAATTTTTCGATATTTGCGATGATGAGCAGCGCCGCTTGTTGGCGTTTGCGGGCACACGTCGGCACTTCGATCCCGATGCGGTTATCTACCAGTCCGGCGATACGCCGCTGGGCGCCCATGTGCTGATCTCTGGTACGCTCAAGGCCAGGCCGGAAGGCAAGGGGGCCAACAAGCCCTATGCGATCTCTGAACCTGGCAGTGTGGTATCGGCAATGGCGCTGATATTGGACAAGCCGCGCCTCGTCACGTTCACCGCTGTCACCGATTGCGAGACGCTTTTTGTGCCGCGCACGGCCTTTCTCAAGCTGGTCCAGCAATCGCCGGACCTGGCGCAACGCGCGGTGGCGCGGATCGAGCGCGATCTGGGCAGCTATCTGGGCGCGCTGGAGCCATTGGGCCGGCGCATGCGCGCAGGCCAGGACTAATCTAGAACATCAACGCGTTGTCTAGACCCCGGCGAAACAAGCGATGACCGGTACGTGGTCGCTGGGCTTTTCTGTCCAGCCGCGCGCCGGCTTGATGATTTCGGCCCCGATGCAGTGATCGGCAACGTCACCGGTTGACCAGATATGGTCGAGCCGACGGCCGCGATCAGAGGCTTCCCAGTCCTTGCCGCGATAGCTCCACCAGGAATACAGCTTTTGATCATGGGGCAGGTGCTTGCGCACCAGATCGGTCCAGCCGTGGCCGCCATTGAGAATGGCGTCGAGCGTTTCGGTCTCAAGCGGGGTGTGGCTGACAACCTTGAGCAGCTGTTTGTGGCTCCAGACGTCGTTCTCATGCGGGGCAATGTTGAAATCACCGGCGATCAGATGACCGCGTGAAAAGTCAGGCTCCTGAAACCAGCTGGTCAGTTCACTGAGGAACCCCATCTTGTGCTTAAACTTGGGGTTGATCTCGACATCGGGCTCGTCACCGCCGGCCGGAATATAGAAATTGTGCACGGTGAGCGGGCCGCGACCGAAATCGAGGCGGGCAGAGACGTGGCGTGATTCCTCAATCTCGCAGAAAACCCGGCTGGAGACATCGGTCAGCGGGAATTTAGAGATGGTGGCGACGCCATGATAGCCCTTCTGTCCATGCACAGCCTGATGGGGATAGCCGGCATCGGCGAAGGCCTTGGCAGGAAACTGGTCGTTGGTGCATTTGATTTCCTGCAGCATCAACACATCGGGCTGATACTGGTTGATGAACTCAAGCACCATGGGCAGGCGCAAGCGAACCGAATTGATGTTCCAGGTGACGATGGAGACGGACATGACGGGCCTTTGACGCAAGCGGGGCCTTCTTATCGCGGAGGCGCGCAGTGAGGTAAAGCCGGAATTGGCGGCTTATCGAGAGCGTTTCACGTGAATCGGTGACAGTGCGCCAGCAAAAAGCCCGACACCTTGCGGGGCCGGGCTTTGCAAAATTTGTTCGCTCAAGCCTGAGCGGCTGACGGCAAAAGCCTATTCAGCCTTTGGCTCGGCGTCGGCTGGCGCGGCTTCAGCAGCAGCGGCCTGCTCGGCGGCTGCAGCTGCTGCTGCGGCCTCGGCATCCTTGGCTGCCTGCTCAGCGGCAAAAGCCTCTGCAGCGGCGATCTTCTCGGCTTCACGAGCTTCCTTGGCAGCAACGGCTGCAGTGCGCTCGGAATCCTGGATCTTCTTGGTACGCGAATTGGTCGATTCGAAAATACGAGCCGATTTACCGCGACGATCGCGCAGGTAGTACAGCTTGGCGCGACGAACCTTACCGCGCTTGAGAACTTCAACCGAAGCCACGTTGGGGGAGTAGAGCGGGAATACGCGCTCAACGCCTTCGCCGTACGAAATCTTGCGCACGGTGAATGATTCCATCAGGCCACCGCCGTTGAAAGCGATGACAACACCTTCATAGGCCTGCAGACGCTCCTTGGCGCCTTCAGTGATACGGACCCACACCTTGACGGTGTCGCCGTGGGTGAATTCAGGCAGCTGGCGCTTTTCGGCGACCGCTGCCATCTGCTCGGCTTCGAGCTGTTCGATGATGCTGGACATGGTGATTCCGTTCTGAATCTTTTCAAAGGAGCGTTTATTCGAGCCTTGCAGCCCGATCGCCCGGTCTTGGTTGGTAACGGAGTTTGGTCGTCTTTTTATTGGTGCGTGACAGGTCCGATTAGCCCGACACGCGGATAGTGGCGCGGCTATAGGGGAAAACCGGCCAAGAGTCTAGAGTTTGTGTGCGGTTTATGACTTGCGCGGGTCCAGAAGGTCTGGTCGTCGCGCACGGGTCAGCTCCAGGCTTTGTTCGGCGCGCCATTTGGCAATCTTGCCGTGATCGCCCGAGGTCAGCACCGGCGGGATGTCGACGCCCTCAAAGCTCTGCGGACGGGTATATTGGGGGTATTCGAGCTGGCCGTTCTCAAAGCTCTCATCGGCATGGCTGTCAGCGCCGCCGAGCACACCGGGGATGAGCCGCACAACGGCCTCCAACAGCACCATGGCGGCTACTTCGCCACCTGCCAGCACATAGTCTCCGATGGAGATTTCCTCGAGCGCACGGGCGTCTATGACGCGCTGGTCGATGCCCTCAAAGCGACCACAGACGATCACTGCGCCAGGGCCAAGCGCCAGTTCGCGCGCGCGCTTCTGGGTAAGGGGCTTGCCACGCGGGGACATCAGGATGCGCGGACGCGGATCGCCCTGAGGCGCCACCGTGTCGATTGCCTTGGCCAAAACATCGGGCTTGAGCACCATGCCGGCGCCGCCACCTGAAGGGGTGGCGTCGACGCTGCGGTGACGATCGGTGGCAAAGTCACGCAATTGGGTGGCCTGAAGCGACCAGAGCCCATCGGACAGGCCCCGCCCCAGAACCGATGCACCCAGCGGGCCGGGAAACAGCTCGGGAAACAGCGTGATGATGGAGGCTGAAAAACTCAATCGGGTTCTTCCTCGCCCTCTTCAGCGTCAAGCGGCACTTCGATGACCAAAAAACCTTCGGCAATGCGGATGGTGGGTACCACTGCCTTGGTGAAGGGGTACAGGAAGGTATCGCCGCTATTGGGGTCGCGTATTTCAATGAGGTCGCCGGCGCCAAAATTGGGAATGGCGGAGACCTGGCCGATGATCTGGCCGGAGGCGATGCGGGCCTCAAGGCCGATCAGATCAGCGTGGTAGAAATCTTCGTCATCTTCTGGCTCGGGCAGCCGAGCGCGGTCAACGTAAAGGCCAACGCCATTAAGCGTTTCGGCGGTGTTGCGGTCATTGATGCCCTTGATGTGAGCAACGACCACATTCTTGTGCAGACGCAGTTTGGAGATGGTGATGGTCAGCCCGGGGCGGTCGGTTTCAAGGGGTCCGTAGCTGCCGATATCAGTGGGATCCTGGGTATGGGAGGCGATACGGACGGCGCCCTTGATGCCATGGGCGGCGCCGATCTGGCCGAGCAGGATACGATTGGGGTTCTGGGTGGTCATGGCAGCTCCGAGCGGTCTAAGGTGCTCTTAGCAGGCAACGCCCGGGTTGGGAATTGCCGCGGAACCAACGGCAGATAAAGCGATTGTTGGAACAGCACACACCAAGGAGCGTACGCAATGGCCAAGACTTTGACGGACCGCAATGAAATTCGCGAATGGGCCGCGGCGCGCGGTGGCAACCCGATGCTGATGGAGGTGCCTGATGGCAGTGGTAGCCGGACGTTGCTCCAGCTGACCTTTGGCCAGTACGAGATCAATACGGACGGCAATGAGGGCCCGGACCGGATTGGTGGATTCCAGCTTGTCAGCTGGGACGAGTGGTTCGACGCGCTCGATGCGAACAATCTCGCCGTGCGGGTGTCGGACGATCCGTCTGGAGGCAATGAAGCGGAATTCGAGTTTGTCGAAAAGTCTAAATAAAATCAGGCTTTAGCAGGCAGCTCGCATTTCGGCGGTTCATCGCCTCCAGTAGGTCGCCCGGCTCACTCAGGCGTCGCGAGTGAGTTGAGGCCGGCTTCGTACAGGCGCATCGTCGCTTCAATATCATCGATATGCATCGTCAGGCCCTGTTCAACAGCTTCGGCCTGGCGGCGCACAAGGTCACGACGCGACAGCAATTCAAAACGCTCGCTTTCGAGTTCCTTGACGGCCATGTCGATCCGGTCGCGATGCGCGGCCAGACGCTGCACCATTGGCGCGGTCTGCTTGGACGCTTCCTGCATGATAGCTTCCATCTGTTCAATTTCAGGCTGAACGATCTTCAGATTGGTCTTGGCTCGGGTTGTCATTGGCTGCTTCCCACAACATTTGAAATATGCGCCCGACTTCCCCTTTTGCGAGGCCGACAGGCGTTGTCTGGCAGATATAGTGATATTGTGGGGAATCCCAATGTTTACCCGTTGTTTACCTTAACAACTGGCGGCTCATGACTGGGAAATCTAAATAAAATTGAAGTAAAATTAGCCGGATCAGGGAGCGTCGGCTGCCGCTTCGATAGCATCCATGTCGTCGTCGGAAAAGCCGAAATGGTGTCCGAGCTCATGGATCAGCACGTGCGTGACGACTTCTCCCAAGGTATTGTCGTCATGCTCTGACCAATAGTCGAGAATAGCCCGGCGATAGAGGAAGACAGTATTGGGCAATTGTCCGGTCTGTGGGGTGGACCCGTCCTGTACCAGCCCGATGCCGGTGAACAGACCCATCAGCTCGAACGGGCTTTGCATGCCGAACTCCACCAGAACGTCTTCCGGGGCAAATTCGGCGACCGCGCAGGTCACATCGGCGGCCAGAGATCTGAAAGGCTCGGGCAAGTCGGCCAGGGCCTGACTCGCCAGAGCTTCAATATCGTCCAGGGTTGGCGCGTGGCGCGCCGCCCAGTCTGAGTGGCTTACTGCCAATCGCGGATGTCGACGAAGTGACCGGTGACCGCTGCGGCGACCGCCATGGTGGGGGACACCAGATGGGTACGCCCCTTAAAGCCCTGACGACCCTCGAAATTACGGTTCGAGGTCGAGGCGCAGCGTTCCTGCGGCTTGAGCTTGTCGTCGTTCATGGCCAGGCACATCGAGCAACCGGGCTCGCGCCAGTCAAAGCCGGCATCCTTGAAGATCTTGTCGAGGCCTTCAGCCTCGGCCTGTTCCTTGACCAGACCGGAGCCGGGCACGACCATGGCGCTGACAGATGGGTGAACAGTCTTGCCTTCGAGCAGCTTGGCTGCTGCGCGCAGATCTTCGATACGACCATTGGTGCACGAGCCAACAAAGACGCGGTCAACGGTGATGTCGGTGATCTTGGTGCCGGGTTTGAGACCCATATATTCCAGCGCGCGCCATTTGGAGGCCCGCTTGTTTTCGTCGGCGATGTCATCGGGATTGGGCACTGCGCCGGTTACCGCGATGACGTCTTCGGGCGAAGAACCCCAGGATACGATGGGCGGCAGGTTGGCAGCGTCAAGCACTACAACCTTGTCATAGACAGCGCCTTCATCGGTGTAGAGCGTCTTCCAATAGTCCAGCGCCATGTCCCAGGCCTTGCCCGTTGGCGCGCGGTTGCGGCCCTGGACGTAGTCAAACGTGGTCTGGTCGGGGGCAATCAGGCCAGCGCGGGCGCCGCCTTCAATGGTCATGTTGCAGACCGTCATGCGGCCTTCCATGGACAGGGCCTGAATGGCTTCACCGGCGAACTCAATGACGTGGCCATTGCCGCCAGCCGTGCCGATCTCGCCGATAATGGCCAGGATGATGTCCTTGGCAGTGACGTGGGGGGGCAGCTTGCCATCCACGCGCACCAGCATGTTCTTGGCCTTCTGCTGGATCAGCGTCTGGGTGGCCAGAACGTGCTCGACTTCGGAAGTGCCGATACCGTGCGCCAGCGCCCCAAAGGCGCCATGGGTCGAGGTATGGCTGTCGCCGCATACAATTGTCATGCCGGGCAGGGTAAAGCCCTGTTCGGGACCCACGATGTGGACAATGCCCTGACGCTTGTCGAGCTCGTTGAAATACTCGACGCCGAACTCGCGGGCGTTTTCGGCCAGCGTGTCGACCTGCAGCTTGGATTCGGGATTGTCGATGCCGTGTGTGCGGTCCGAGGTGGGCACGTTGTGATCCACCACGGCCAATGTACGCTCGGGGTGGCGCACCTTGCGGCTGTTGAGGCGAAGCCCCTCAAAGGCCTGCGGGCTGGTCACTTCGTGCACCAGATGCCGGTCGATATAGAGGAGGGAGGTTCCGTCCTCATTGTTCTGGACCAGATGGTCATCCCAGATCTTGTCGTAGAGCGTGCGAGCCTTGGTCATGGCAAAATTCCGGCAGGTAAAGTTTGGAGTGGTTCTAAGCCGCTGGGGCAGAGGGGTCAAGCATTACCGTACTCGCCGGTACGGTTCGGCTAGTCCGTGGCGCGGTCGGTTGCGGTCTTGATGGCCAGAATACCCAGCAGGCTGGTGTCCAGGCCAATGCGCTGACGGCACCACAGGGCAATGGCCAGCTGCGCGATGATGCGCGCGCCCATATTGGCGGCGGCCGCGCCCACAATGCCATAGGTGGGGATGATCAGGATCTGAACCAGAAAGCCCAATCCCATGATGGCGCCGAAAATCATGGCGTAGGCCCGCTCATGGCCAGTCATCATCATGACAATCTTGGAGGGGCCGGTGGCAGCGTCAAACAGCAGACCGAACGAGAGCAGGACCAGCACAAGCCAGCCTTCAGCATAGCTGGGGCCGAAAAAGCTCAAGATCCAGTCGCCCCAACCGAAAAAGGCGGTGAAGACCAGCAGGGAAAACACAAAGCCAGCCGCTGAGCCCATGGCAGTGATGGCCTGGGCCTTGCGCATTTCACCGGCATGGAAGTGTTGCGCGATCATCGGGGCAATTACCAGTTCGATGGCGAAGGTGAACAACGTCATCAGGCCGGCAGTGCGGAATGCGTTGAAGTACAGCCCCGAGCTTTCGAGGTTGAGCATCAGGCCAACCAGAATGACATCGGCATTGAGCGCCGCAGTTTCGATCAGCGCGCCCAGCAACAGCCAGCGGCTGATGCCGCCCCACTGCTTCCAGTATCGCGCGCTGACGCCACGCGCCGGGTTGAGCACATAGCCGCGCCGCATGGCGCTCCAGAACTGCAGCACCAGCATGCCCGAAAGCAGGGCTGCCGACAGCACCAGCGCATCGGGCCCGCTCAGCACGATGCCAAGGCTGAACAGGGCCAGCACGGCGGCGGGCAGGGCAATGCGCCAGAGAATGTCGCGCGGCACCAAGGCGCTCCACAGCGAGCCCTGGGCGCGCAAGGCCGAGGAATTGTACTCGGCCAAGGCCATGGGCAGGATGAGAAAGGCGGCGCCATAAAAATGGTTTGCCGTATCGGTGGTTGGGAAAAACGAGACCCACAGGAAGACTGTCAGGCACAGCGTAACGGCAATGACCAGCCCCGCCAGAATGGTCAGAACCGATCCAGCCTGGGCGGCCTTGAGCGCGGCGAGTTTGTCGCCGGCAACCGATAGCTGGGGCCAGAGGCGCAGAATTGCAGTGGGCTGACCCACGCCCGCGGCAATGGCCAGCACGGTGGCCAGGGCCAGACCGAAGGCAAAGTGGCCGTATTCATCGGCCGTCATGGTGCGTGAGAGCACCACATAGGTGAAATAGGTCAGGCCAGCGGTGGCGACCTTGATGCCGAGCGAGCCGATGGAGCGCCACATGCCGGTGTGGAGCAGAGCAGACAGATCGGCGGGGATAGACAATCGCATGGCAGGCCTCAGGGCCGCGCGAGGTGCGCGACCCAAGCAACCTAGATGGGCAATCTCAAAAAGGTCTTACCGCACCGCCATTTGAAGATTACGGTTTGGTCAGGTTTGCCGATCAGTGCCGGAAATGGCGCATGCCGGTCATGACCATGGCGATCCCTGCGGCATCGGCAGCGGCGATGACTTCATCGTCGCGCATCGAACCGCCGGGCTGGATAACGGCGGTGGCACCTGCCGCGACCAGCGCCTCAAGCCCATCAGCGAAGGGGAAGAAAGCGTCCGAAGCCGCTACCGAACCTGCAGTCAGGGCCCCTTCAATGCCGGCAGCCTTGGCTGCATCGATGGATTTACGATGCGCCGTCAGGGCTGAATCGACGCGGCTCATCTGGCCCGCACCGATGCCCACGGTCGCGCCGTCCTTGACGTAGACAATGGCGTTGGACTTGACGTGCTTGGCGACCTTGGCGGCGAGGCGCAGATCGGCCATTTCGCGCTCTGTGGGGGCCTTCTTGGTCACGACCCTGAGGTCGCAGTCATCGACGTTGCGATTGTCGCGTGACTGCACCAGCAGACCACCCGCCACGGATTTGACCATCAGGCCATCGGCCTTGGCGTCAGCCAGACCGCCGGTCAGCAGCAGACGCAAATTCTTCTTGCCCGCAATAATGGCCTGCGCCTCGGGGGTGGCCGAAGGGGCCACGATCACCTCGGTGAAAACCTTGACGATCTCAGTGGCTGTGGCGGCATCAATCTCGCGATTGGTCGCAACAATGCCGCCGAAGGCCGAGACCGGATCGGTGCGCAAGGCGTTGTGGTAGGCGGTCAGCAAATCCTCGGCCATGCCGACGCCGCACGGATTGGCATGCTTGATGATGGCCACGGCGGCGACGTCTGCGGCATCGAACTCGCTGACCAGCTCAAAGGCGGCGTCCGTGTCGTTGATATTGTTGTAGCTCAGGGTCTTGCCCTGAACCTGGGTGGCGGTGGCAACACCGGGGCGGTCCTCGCCATTGGCATAAAAGCCGGCCCACTGATGGGGGTTTTCGCCGTAACGCATGACCTCGCGCAGGGTGCCAGCAAAGCTGCGATAGGGGATTTCAGGGTAGTCGATGGCCTTGGCGAACCAGGTTGAAATGGCGCTGTCATAGGCCGCGGTGCGGGCATAGGCCTTGGCCGCGAGCTTTTGGCGCATCTCGAAGGGCACGCCGCCGGTTTCGGCGATGGCGGCCAGGATGGCGGGGTAGTCGGCAGGATCAACCACAACGGTGACAAATGCGTGGTTCTTGGCGGCTGAGCGGACCATTGCGGGGCCGCCTATGTCGATATTTTCGATGATATCGTCATAGCCGGCGCCCGCGGCGACGGTCTTTTCGAAGGGGTAGAGGTTCACGGCTACCAGATCGATGGCGCCGATATCGTGTTCGGCCATGGAGGCGGCGTGATCGGGTTTGTCGCGCACGGCCAGCAGGCCGCCATGCACCTTGGGATGAAGGGTCTTGACCCGGCCGTCCATCATCTCGGGAAAGCCGGTGAGATCGGCGATTTCTCGCACCGGCAGACCGGCATCCTTGATCAGCTTGTGTGTGCCGCCAGTGGAGACGAGCTCGACACCTGCAGCGCTCAGCCCGCTGGCGAAATCCGCCATGCCAGATTTGTCGAATACCGAAAGCAGTGCGCGCCCGACCTTGACCGTCTTGCCCATGAGGTGTGTGCCCTATTGGAGGTGAATTCGCGCGCTCGCTAGCACGAAGCCGGGCCCAGGCCAACTGGCTATTGCTGCTCGAGCGTAAAGATCCAGGCAATCTCGCGGTCGGCAGCCACATCTGCCTCGAGCACCAATTGCCGGGTTTTGTGCAGGCCGACATAGGCCGACTGGCGCACGCTTTCCTCATCGCGGAAGGTCGCGCCTTCCCACAGGAAGATCCACACGGTGCCGTTGGGCAGTGTCAGGCGCACCACACCTTCATCGCGATTGCGCTCCATCTGCACGCCGGGTGCCAGATGAAACCGCACGGCCAGCAGACCCGAAGGTTTGCCATGGGCGATCATGCGGTCCTGTCCAACCAGAGTGGTGCCGCCCGACAGCAGGGTAATGCGGCGCTCAAGATCAATGCCGAACCGCTTGGCATAGCCAGCGGTGGTGATCGAGAGCAATTGGTCGGCAGGGGCAAGGGTCATGGCCGGCGCGGGGGAGATGGCCGCGTCCTCGGCGTCAATGGTTGGTGCTGAATGGGCCACACCTTGTCGGAACAGCGCCTTGCTGGCAGGCAGGTCAGCCGGGGCGGGCCCACAGCTGCCCAGGATCAGCTCGCTGCCATGGGAGAATTCCAGCGCCAGCGCACTGGCATGGGCATTGCCGGCATAGCCCGGTGGCGGGGTGCGGCCAGAATCGGCGATCACCACAGCGTCGCCTGCGCGCAGAATGCCGTAGCCCCCAAGCAGCATGGAGCGGCGGCGATGCCCTGTCGCATTGGCCTGGATGGCAATCAGCACATCGTGCGGCAGGTGTCCGCCGCCATTGAAGTACACCGGCTCGCCGCTCGACAGGGTCAGGGCGTCCAGACACTCATGCATGCGATCGATCTGGGCAGCCAGTTCGTGGGCAGCCTCGGATTTGATCTGGGCGGCGATGCGGCGCACGCTGACCAGCTCCACCAGCAGCTGCAATTGCAGCTTGGTATTGCGGGAGCGGTGCAAACCGTCGGTGTCGAGCTGGCGCACCAGCAGGCGGTTGAGCCGCTCAACCCGGCCGGGGACATCTGTCTGGTCGCCTTGTTCGCAATATTCGGCGCCCAGCAGGGCGATGGCGGCAAACAGCGCATCGGCGGGTTCACCCGCAAGACGCCCGCGCAGCTTGAGGCTCTGAATCTGTGCCCCGAGCACGCGCTGGATGGTTTTGGCCTGCTCGGGGGGGCCCCTCAAGCAGCAGGGGCAGGTGGCGCAACCAGTTCAGCACGCGTTGCGCTGTCAGCGCCAGCGCCCAGGTGTCCCGCTCGAAGCGGCCTTCGCGGCCGATCCAGTCGAGCACCAGCGTGCGGGCAAAATTGCGCTCGCCGGGGTCACGCACGTCGCGGAAATGACGCAGCCAGGCAAAGCCATGCAGGTTGAACCACCAGTCGGTGTGATCCACTGCAAGCGCAAAGGGCGACACGCCATGCGTCTCGATAAGTTTGCTGGCCAGCAGATAGCGGCCCGCCATCATGTCGCGCACCGCCTCGCGATCAGTGGGCCGGAACTCGTGCAGTTCGCCAGAAAACGCATCGTCGGCCAGGCCGCGCCAGGTCCAGCGCAGAATGGGCAGGGTGACAAACGTATCGGCCAAGCCATAGGCAAGGCGCCGCAAGGCATAGCCGAGCCGAGGCAGCATCGTGCTGCTAGCGTCCGCCGCGGCTAAGGCCTGCGTCATTGTTTGTCTGCCCGTCAATGACCAGTTCCTAATTTGGCGCCTTCCCCTCAGCGCCAGTCGATCACCCTATCTCGTTGCGGCCAAAGCGCGCCACGAAGAAGCCATCCATGCCACCAGCGCGTCCTCCGGGCATCATGCCAGGATGGGTCCGCACCAGCCCCTTGGCGGAAACGGCGGCCTCCAAGCCAACCATTTCCTCGGGCTTGATTGGCAAAAGCTTCAGCCCAGGCAGCGATTGGAGGGCCCAATCAACCTGTTCTTCACCTTCCGCCGGTTCAAGCGAACACACGCAATAGATGAGCACTCCGTCACGATCAAGGCAGCGCAAGGCGTTGGTCAGCAGGGCCCGCTGCAGCCGTACGCGGCTGGCAACGTCGCCCACGGAGCGATGCCAGATGACCTCGGGGTGACGGCGGAAGGTGCCGGTGGCTGAGCAGGGTGCATCCAGCAGCACGCCCTTGAAGGGCGATGGCGCCTCGAATTTTCCAGCGTCGGCGACAACGGTCTCGGCGGTGTAGTTGAGGCGTGTCAGGTTCTCGCTGAGACGCTCCATGCGCTTGGCATCGGCATCAAGCGCTGTCACTTCATAGCCAGCCTTGATGAGCTGGGCAGTCTTGCCGCCGGGGGCGGCGCACAGGTCCAGAACACGCGCGCCGGGTTCCAGGCCCAGCAAACGGGCGGGGATCGCAGAGGCTGCGTCCTGCACCCACCAGCGGCCTTCGGCAAAGCCGGGCAGGGCCTCGACAGGGCGATCGCGCTCTTCAATGCGTACCGTGTCCGCGATGACACGCTCGGCACCCAGGGAATCGATCAGGTCCTGATCGTCATTCTTGAGGGTGAGATCAAGCGCAGCGCCAGCCAGCAGGGCGTCGGAAAAGGCATCGATGGCTTCTTCGCCGTAGGCGGTGAGCCAGGTGTCGCCAAAGGTGTCGGGGATGAGCAGATCGTCGCTGAGCATGCCGAACTTGGCCGAATTGGCCTGGGCGTTGCGCAGCACGGCATTCATCAAACCAGAAAGATGGCGCGCCTTGGGGTCGCGCTTGGTGGCTTCAACAGCCAGAAACAGCGCGCTATGGGCTCCCAGATCGGGCAGGAAGACCAGCTGTGCCAGGCTCAGGCGCAGCACGGCTTCGAAGGTGCCTGACTTGCCGGGCATGCCTTTTTCAAGCAGCGCATGAATTATGAAATTGAGCTGACCCTGACGTCGTAGGGCGGTGGTGATCAGCCGATTGGCCAGCGCACGGTCGCGCCCATCGGCGAGATCGGTGGCCCCAAGCGGGACGAAATTGTCGCCCGCCAAAACGGACTTCAGCCGCTGTGCGGCAATAAGGCGGAGCTTGAGCCCCGCCGGTTCAGGTTTGTACGCCACGCTTGATTCTATCCCCAGGGACCGCGTTGTCCGCCATCCTCGTCGGTTCGTCCGACGGTTGGCACGCGCCAGCCGCCGCCGCTGTGCCGACCGGTGGTCGGGGCTGGGCGTGGCTGAGGCCTACGGCTCTTATCGTCCACATAGCCTGAAGCTGCAAGCTTGCGCAGCGCTTGAATGCGATTGCCTGTGTCGGGATGGGTCGAAAACAGATTGTCCATGCGCTGACCCGAGAGCGGGTTGATGATGTACATATGGGCCATGGCCGGATTGCGCTCGGCGGCGACATTGACCTGCCGACCAGCCAGACTGGCGATCTTGTGCAGGGCTGAAGCCAGCGCCAACGGGTCGCTGGAGATCTCGGCGCCGATACGATCGGCCTCATATT
Source organism: Devosia sp. J2-20 (assembly GCF_055808475.1). NCBI lineage: Bacteria > Pseudomonadati > Pseudomonadota > Alphaproteobacteria > Hyphomicrobiales > Devosiaceae > Devosia > Devosia sp. J2-20. Next base: position 3,785,375 of record NZ_CM147870.1, read on the forward strand.
CGCGCGTGCGGCTGACGGCCATTTGTACCAGCATGGCGGCCAATGGGGCCAGAAACACCATCAGCAGGCGGCCAATGCCGCCCATGGGGTTGTCGCGACTGCCGCCACCAAAGAACAGGCCGAACTGCGCCAGTGCGGAAATGGCACCGGCAAAGGTCGCGGTGATGGTCATGGTCAGGGTATCGCGGTTGCGAATATGGGCCAGCTCATGGGCGACCACGGCGGCGACTTCGCGCGTATCGAGATGCTTGAGCAGGCCGGCCGACACCGCAACGGCAGCGTTTTGCGGATTGCGGCCCGTCGCGAAGGCATTGGGCTGGTCTGACTGGATCAGATAGACGGCAGGGGTGGGAATGCCCGCCTTGCGCGAGAGCACATCGACCATGTCGTAGAGCTCAGGCACGCGGCTGCGCTCGACCGGAACGGCATTTTGCATGCGCAGAACCAGCTTGTCGGAGTTCCAATAGCCAAAAATATTGGTAACCAAGGCAAAGATGAAGGCGATCATCATGCCGCTGGTGCCGCCGATAAAATAGCCAACGGTCATGAACAGCGCGGTCAGCGCGGCCAGCAGGACCGTGGTCCGTAACGCATTGAACATCAGGAGCCCTTGGGTTCGTGGTCTTGAACAATTATGTTGGGTCGGGACAGGTTGCATGCAAGCGCATGACCAAAACGTAATCCGGATATGACCATGAGCGACGACAATAGCCCAGATGACATCACCGAAGCAGCACCGCGCCCGCCGTTGACCCCGGCGGCGCAACGAGCATTGGCTGAAGCACAAGCGCGCCGCCAGGCCATTGATGCCAAGGGTGCGTTTGCCCAAAAGGAACTGGGCGGGCGCGGCGGGCTTGAGCCGGGTCGCTATGGTGACTGGGAGATCAAGGGGCTGACCAGCGATTTCTAGCTGGCAAGACGGCTAGTTGGTGATGCTGATCAGGTCGTGGATATTATAGCCGGCAGCAGACACGGCCACGGTGGCAAAGACCACCAGAATGGCGGCGATCAGGCCATATTCGACGGGGGTAACACCAGCCTCGTCACGGGCAAATCTCTCGATCGCGGTCAACATGGTACGCTTTCAACACAACAACAATGCCGGCAATGTGGCGGTCGGCGGCTGAACTGAAGCTGAACGGGTTATTCAGCGATCACTTCTGGCTTGTGCGGCAGCAATGGCGGGCAGGAGTTCGTTCTCAAAGGCATCGGGCGAGAGCGGGCCGACATGCTTGAAGGTGATGATGCCATTGGCATCGACCACGAAGGTTTCAGGGACACCATAGACCCCCCAATCGATCGATACCCGACGATTGCGATCGGCGCCGACTGCATCATAGGGATTGCCCAGTTCGGCAAGGAATGCGCGGGCATTTTCCGGCGCGTCGTTCTGGTTGATGCCGAACAGGCGTACGTCTGAAATGTCCTTGAGCGTCATGAGCAGTGGATGCTCGTCGCGGCAGGGAATGCACCAGCTGGCGAAAACATTGACGACGGTGACCGCGCCCTTGAGCGTTTCGGTGGCAAAGCCGGGCACCCCGAGTTCGGGCACCGCATCCATGGCAAAGACGGGCGCGGGCTTGTCGATCAGCACCGAGCGGACGAGGCTGGGGTCGCGGTTGATCGAAAAGGCGAAAACGGCGACCAGTGCCACCAGGGCGATCAGCGGCAGTCCGAACAACACATAACGCATTACTTGGCTGGCTCCGTGGCGCGGCGTGGATGGCGTGTTTCAAGCATGGCCAGTTGCCGTGTGGTGCGCCGGGCATCAAACAGGGTCCAGCCGATCAGCCCGAGCACGGCCAGAGCGACGCCGAGGTAACACCAGATAATGAAAACCGCATGCGGGCCAAGATCGATCATTGCGCGGCCCCTTGTGCCAGCTTGCGCTGCAGCGTCATGACCCGCCGGCGCTTGATTTCAGTGTGCATGGCTTTGAGGTGCAGTGTCAGAAACAGCAATGTAAACGCGAAGAACATCACAAAAAGCGGGGTCAGAATGGACCCCGGCATGCGTGGCCCGTCGGCGCGAAATACGCTGGCAGGCTGGTGCAGTGTGCTCCACCAATCCACCGAGAACTTGATGATGGGAATGTTGATCGCGCCCACCAGGGTGAAGACGGCGATAACACGGGCGGCCCGGAGCTGATCGTCAAAGGCGCGCCACAGCGCGATAATGCCCAGATAGATGAAGAGCAGCACCAGGGTGGAGGTCATGCGACCATCCCATTCCCAGAACGTGCCCCAGGTCGGGCGGCCCCACAGGGCGCCGGTGAACAGGGCCAGGGCCGTGAACATAGCGCCCAGCGGCGCTGCGGCTTTCATTGAGACATCGGCCAGTGGGTGACGCCAGACCAGTGTTCCCAGCGCTGAAACCGTCATGATCGCGTAGACGAACTGGCTCAGCCAGGCATTGGGCACGTGGACATACATGATGCGCACGGTGTCGCCCATTTGATAGTCTTGGGGTGAATTGAAGAAGGCGAACCACAGGCCCAGCACGAAGAGCACGGCAGTCAGAATGGTCAGCGGCCAGAGCAATGGCGTGGTCCAGGCGACAAACTGCCCGGGATGGGCGATCCGTTGCCACCAATTCTGCCGCGGTGCCGTGTCTTGGGTCATGGGAATATCTGGCAACTGTGTTGAGTTCGGGCTCTAGTCTTCGGCGGACCGTATCGCAAGCGCGGCGACAAAGGGAGCCAATGCCACGGCCATGAGGCTCAATGCCGCAAGAAACAGCGTTGCCGCACTTGATTGGGGCGAGGTGATGGCGCCGACGCCAAAGATCAGGACGGGCACCGAGAGCGGGGCGATCAGGATGGGCGCGATCAGCCCACCCCTTCGGATCGGCACGGTGACCGCCGCGCCAATGGCGCCAAAGGCGGTCAAAGCGGGTGTGCCCAGCGCCAGGGAGAGCAGGGTGCGCCAGAAGGTGGACAGATCCATGGCCAGCAGCAGCGCCAGGATCGGGCTGGCGATCAGCAAGGGCAAAGCGGTGACCAGCCAGTGCGCGATCAACTTTGCGGCAATGGCAGCGCTGAGCGGCAATTCAGCCTGTCGCAGCAGGATCAGTGAGCCGTCCTCGTGATCGGGTCGGAACAGCCGTTCAAGCCCCAGCAGCATTGCGAGGAAAGCCGCGATCCAGACAATGCCGGGGGCGATGCTGGCCAGCAGGGTCTGGTCAGGACCGACGGCGAAGGGGACAATGGCTCCCACTATGACGAAAAACAGCACCAGCGTGAGCACGTCGCCACTGCCGCGCAGGGCCAGGCGCAGTTCGCGCTGCAACATGGCCATAAAGGCGCTCATGGAGCGCGCTCCAGTTGCAGTGTGTTCAGTGCGCCAGGGTCAGTCAGGACAATTGGATCGTGCGTCGCGGCAATGGCCAGACCGCCCATGGCCAGATGTTCAGCCAGCAGACGCGCGACCAATTGATTTCCCTGATCGTCCAGCGCGGCGGTGGGTTCGTCGAGCAGCCAGAGCGGGCGCAGGCTGACCAGCAGGCGGGCCAGTGCCAGCCGGCGCGATTGTCCTGCCGAAAGATAGCCCGCATCGAGCGCCTCAAGGCCCGCCAGGCCCAGTTCAGCCAGCGCGGCTTCGCAAGACAGGCCGGTTGCGCCGTTGATGTCAGCCCAGAAACGCAGGTTTTCCAAGACACTCAGGCGCGGCTTGATGGCGTTGCGATGGCCGCAATAGTGCAGCAAAGGCGCGTCCTGCGCGCTGTCATGAGGCCCGAACTGCCCAGCCATGGGGGCGACAATGCCGGCCAGGGTCAGCAGTAGCGTGGTTTTGCCGGTCCCATTGGGCCCGCGCAGCAACAGAGCCCGACCATTGGTCAGCGAGAAATTGATATTTTCGCTCAATAGCAGGCCGCCACGACCACAGCTGAGGCCGGTCGCGCGCATTGTTAGCTGGGGATAGACTTGCCGATCAGTCATGACCCCTTCTCGTATTGAACGAAAGGTCGGGCTGGCAAGCCCAATCGTCTTTCTCTATAAGCCCTTATAGATTGGAGTCATTCCAGGAAAGGCGGCGCTGTTGAACGGTTTCGGGGAGGTTTTCCCAGACCAGAGCGCCAGCCGCAACACCAGATGACGGGCGGAACAACGTGACCTCGATAAACAGCTTCAAGTCCAAATCGACCCTGGTGGTCGGTGGCAAGACCTACACTTACTATTCGATCGTGGAGGCCGAAAAGAACGGTCTGGCGGGCGTTTCGGCCCTGCCGCATTCGATGAAAGTGGTGCTCGAAAACCTGCTGCGGTTCGAGGACAACAATACCGTGACCAAGGCCGATATCGAGGCCGTGGCCACCTGGTTGACCACGCGCACCTCCGAGCATGAGATTTCCTACCGTCCAGCCCGCGTACTGATGCAGGATTTCACCGGCGTTCCTGCCGTGGTCGATCTGGCCGCCATGCGCGACGCGACAGCCAAGCTCGGCGCTGATCCGCAGAAGATCAACCCACTGGTGCCGGTTGATCTGGTGATCGACCATTCCGTGATGGTGGACAATTTCGGCACCGCGCTGGCATTTGGCCAGAACGTCGAGCTGGAATATGAGCGCAATGGCGAACGCTATGAGTTCCTGCGCTGGGGCCAGTCGGCCTTTGACAATTTCCGCGTTGTGCCTCCCGGCACGGGCATCTGCCATCAGGTGAACCTGGAATATCTGGCCCAGACGGTGTGGACCAAGGATGAGAACGGCGAGACCGTGGCCTATCCTGACACGCTGGTGGGCACGGATCCGCACACCACCATGGTCAATGGTCTGGCGGTTCTGGGCTGGGGCGTTGGTGGCATCGAGGCAGAAGCCGCCATGCTGGGCCAGCCGATCACCATGATGATCCCCGAAGTCGTCGGCTTCAAGCTGACTGGCAAGATCAATGAAGGCATCACCGCCACCGATCTGGTGCTGACCGTCACTGAAATGCTGCGCAAGAAGGGCGTTGTCGGCAAGTTTGTGGAATTCTACGGCCCGGGTCTTGATTATCTGAGCCTGGAAGATCAGGCGACGATCGCCAACATGGCGCCTGAATATGGCGCGACCTGCGGTTACTTCCCGGTCGATGATGACACGCTGAAGTATCTGACCACCTCGGGTCGCGATCCCGAGCGCGTGGCGCTGGTGGAAGCCTATTCCAAGGCGCAGGGCATGTTCCGCGAGACCAGCTCGGCCGATCCGGTGTTCACCTCCACGCTCGAACTTGATCTGACCACTGTGGTGCCCTCGATCTCGGGTCCAAAGCGTCCGCAGGATCGTATTGCGCTCGATCAGGCCAAGTCCAAATTCGCCGAAGGCCTGCCCAAGGAATTCGGCAAGACCGACAATCCCAAGATTGCCGTTGAAGGCACCGATTACGAAATCGGCCATGGTGACGTGGTGATCGCGGCGATCACCTCCTGCACCAATACGTCGAACCCATCGGTTCTGGTGGCCGCTGGCCTGGTGGCCCGCAAGGCCCGTGCGCTGGGTCTGGACTCCAAGCCATGGGTGAAGACCTCGCTGGCCCCCGGCAGCCAGGTGGTGACCGACTATCTCGACAGCGCTGGCCTGAGCGAAGATCTCGATGCCATCGGCTTCAATCTGGTGGGCTATGGCTGCACCACCTGTATCGGCAATTCGGGTCCGCTGCCGGTCGAGATCTCCAAGGCCGTGCAGGCTGGCGATCTGGTCGCCGCTTCGGTACTCTCTGGCAACCGCAACTTTGAAGGCCGTGTGAACCCGGATGTGAAGGCGAACTATCTCGCTTCGCCGCCGCTGGTGGTGGCCTATGCCATTGCCGGGTCAATGAATATCGACATCACCAAGGATCCGATCGGCACCTCCAAGGATGGCAAGCCGGTCTATCTCAAGGACATCTGGCCCTCCAATCACGAGGTCGCCGAGATCGTGCGCGAGAACGTCACCAAGGAGATGTTCCAGGGCCGTTATTCGGACGTGTTCAAGGGTGACGAGAACTGGCAGGGCATCGCCGTCGATGGCGGCGAGACCTATAAGTGGAACTCCGGTTCGACCTATGTGCAGAACCCTCCCTATTTTGAGGGCATGACGATGGAGCCTAAGCCCATCACCAATGTCGCCAAGGCCAAGGTTCTGGCGCTGTTCCTGGATCTCGATCACCACCGACCACATCTCGCCAGCGGGGTCGTTCAAGTCGACCACGCCAGCGGGCAAGTACCTGGAATCCCATCAGGTCGCGCCGCGTGACTTCAACTCCTATGGCGCCCGTCGCGGCAATCATGAAGTGATGATGCGCGGCACCTTTGCCAATATCCGCATCAAGAACCAGATGCTGGATGGCGTTGAAGGTGGTTACACCAAGGGCCCCGATGGCAGCCAGATGGCGATCTATGATGCGGCCATGGCCTATCAGGCTGCCGGTACGCCACTGGTGGTGTTTGCGGGCAAGGAATATGGCACGGGTTCGAGCCGTGACTGGGCCGCCAAGGGCACCAATCTACTGGGCGTTCGCGCCGTGATTGCCCAGTCGTTCGAGCGCATTCACCGCTCCAACCTGGTTGGCATGGGCGTGATCCCGCTGCAGTTCAAGGATGGCGAAAGCTGGCAGAGCCTGGGACTTGATGGCAGCGAAACGATCGATATCGAAGGCGTGACGGAAATCGCGCCACGCGCCATGGTGACCGTCAAGATCACCAGGGCCGATGGCTCGGTGACCAGCGTGGAAACACGCTGCCGCATCGATACGGCCAATGAGCTGGAATACTACAAGAACGGTGGCATTCTGCATTACGTGCTGCGCAGCCTGGTTGCCGCATAAGCGGGACCGGTTCTGGAATGGAGATGGCGGCCCCCGGTGGGCCGCCATTTTTTGTTTGGAGGCACCGGCCGATTTAACCGTCTCACCCTCTTTTGACTGGCGGGGAATGGCGCGGGCGGCCTACAAGTAACGCCATGAAATCTGTCAGTCGGCTTTCCGCCCTTCTGGGTGGCGTTATCCTGTGTGCCCTGGTCCAGCCGGCCAGTGCCGAAGTGCGTATGAACCCCAAGGCAGTGGTGGAGCTGTTCACCAGCCAGGGGTGCTCGTCATGCCCGCCTGCTGACGCCTTGCTGACGAGCCTGGCCGAGCAACCCGATGTGGTGGCGCTGGCCTACCATGTCGACTATTGGGACTATGTGGGCTGGAAGGACACCTTCGGGCAGGCCGAGTATTCTGACCGTCAGCGCGCCTATGCGGAAAGCTGGGGTTCCTCGCGCATCTACACACCGCAAATGGTGGTCAATGGCACCAAGGGTGTCGTCGGGTCGCGTCGCGGCGAAGTGCATGGGGCGATTGATCGAGCCAGCCTGCCGCTGCCCATCACTGTCACCGAGCATGGTGACATGCTCAAGATTGCCATCCCCGCCGATATGTCGCTCAAGGATGCGGTGGTGTGGCTGGTGACCTATGTCGATCGGGCCGATGTTGATATTGAGCGCGGCAACAATGCCGGCAAATCGGTGGTCTATACCCAGGTGGTGACCGGCCGGCAGGTCCTGGGGATGTGGGAATGCGCCACGGGTGCCAATCTCAAGCTGCCCATTCCCGAAGTTCTGGCCGACAGGAGCACCGGCATTGCGGTGATCGTGCAGCAGGAGAATGATGGCCTGCCCGGCCCTATTCTGGGTGCGGCGGCCTTCGAGCGCTAGGCCAGCCACCTACTTCAAACAGAAAACCCCGCCCTTGGGGGAAAGGGCGGGGTGAGTATTGGCAGGTCAAATCTATTTGGGGTGGGCTGGCGCTCAAGCTTCAAGGTTTGGGGGCTCAGTCGGCCCGGGCGCCAGCCCCTGGAGGCAATGGTTGAATGCTGATCCTTCAATCGGGCGGGTTCAGGGACAAATTGTGACCGGATTGGGGTTTTCTGCCGAACCTTGCGGGGTCTTGCATCGCGGTGCAAATGCCGCGATCATGACAATTGGTTGACAGGGAGAATTCGGACCGGTGCAGAGCCGCAGACCGAACGACAAAACTGCATCGCTCTCGCTGGTCCATTCCAGCGAGCCTGCTGCAACTGCCAATAACGGCAAGATCCCTGCCATCGTCGCGTTCGACCGCAAGGAACTGGCGTTGATCCTGTCGGTCTATGGCCGCAAGGTCGGGCAAGGTGAGTGGCGCGACTATGCCATGGACTTTCTGCGCGAACGTGCCGTGTTCTCGATCTATGCGCGCGTGTCCGAGCGCCCTCTGTTTATCGTCGAAAAAACCCCGCGCATGCGCAACAAGCAGGGCCAGTACACCGTGACCAACCAGCAAGGCCGCATTCTCAAGCGCGGGCACGATCTGGCGCTGGTGCTGCGGGTGCTGGATCCCGATCTTGTGGTCGTGGGTTGAGCATCCGGATCTGACCGGCCGAGATTAAGGACATCCCCCAAATCAGTCGCGTTCTGATTGCGTCGATCAGCCAGCTATGAGCCGCAGACCACAACACTGATGCTGCCAGTCTGGCAGCGTGGACGCGCAATAAGAGTGTGCCGGGGGTCGCTGCCATGTTGAGCAATACAGAAGTCTTGCTGCGCGTCGCCGAACGGGATGGCACAGTGGTTGCTGTGGGTGCTGTCAATCGAAGTGGCGAAATCACGCTGAACTATGTTGCGCCCGAGGCGCGCTTTGCGGGGATCAGCAAGGCCCTGCTTGCGCAGCTGGAAACCGAGCTGGTGACTTTGGGTTTTCACGAAGGTCGCCTGGAAGCCACGCAAACGGCACGGCGCTTCTACGAGAAAGCGGGTTGGCTCGCTGAGGGCCCACAGGCCACGGGCCGGGTGGTCAACGGTTTTCCGATGCGCAAACGGCTCGTGCGCTGAACCTTGCGGACAGGCTCATCCGCTAAAGCGTGAGCTGCATGTGGACGATATCGAGCCAGCGGTCGAACTTGTAGCCGAGCGCTTGGTGGCGACCGATATGGCGGAAACCGAGTTTGTCATGCAGCTTGATAGAGCCGGTGCCTTCGGCTGTGATCACGGCAATCATCTGCTTGAAGCCAAAGCTGCGCGACTGCGTGATGATTTCGTTCATTAGCAAGGTGCCCAATCCCTTGCCGGTGGCATCGGGGGCGCAATAGACCGAGTTCTCGCAGGTGAAGCGATAGGCCGGGCGCGGGCGATAGACCGATGCATAGGCGTAGCCCAGCAGCTTGCCGCTGGCGTCCTGAGCCATGACCACCGGGTGCCCTGCGGCCAGCATGTGGCCGAATTTTTCACCCAGCACGTCCTCGCCCGGAGCTTCGAGGTCAAAGGTGGCCACCGAATGCTCGACATAGTGCCTGTAGATGGCGGTGATGGCGGGAACGTCGGCCCACTGAAAGGGGCGCAGGATAATCTCGGACACGGGGCGCACTCAGGCAAAAGAAAAGACCGCAGCCCTTGTAGGCTGCGGTCCGAAGTCTCGTCCAACCAAATTCCTTGATTGATCAATCAAGGATGCTGTTGGCTATTCGCGATTGCCGAACAGGCGCAGCATCATCAGGAACAGGTTGATGAAGTCGAGGTAGAGGCGCAGCGCGCCCATGATGGCACCCTTGGCCAGCACTTCCGTGCTGTGGCTTTCGGAGTACTCTTCCTTGATCTTCTGGGTGTCATAGGCGGTCAGACCGACAAAGATCAGCACGCCAACAGCCGAGATCGCAAACTCGAGCATGGTGGACTGCATGAAGATGTTGACCACCGAGGCGATGATCAGGCCGATTAGGCCCATCATCAGGAAGCTGCCCATCTGGGTCAGGTCACGCTTGGTGGTGTAGCCATACAGGCTCATCGTGCCGAAGGTCGCGGCGGTGATGAAGAACACCTTGGCGATCGAGGCGTCGGTATAAACCAGGAAGATCGAGGACAGCGACAGGCCCATGATCGCGGCAAAGCCCCAGAAGGTGCCTTGTGCGGCAGGGACCGAAAGCTTGTTGATGCCAAAGCTGAGCACCAGCACGAATGCTAGTGGCGCGAGCATGACAACCCACTGCAGCGGGCTGGCAAACAGCAGGTAACCCCACTGGGTAACCATGGTGCCATTGGCCAACTGGCCCACGGCAGCGTCCGGATTGTTGGTGACGGCAGCGGTAGCGGCAAACCAGGCCGCCAGGCCGGTTACCACCAGGCCAATGCCCATGTAATTGTAAACACGCAGCATATAGCTGCGAAGGCCCTCGTCGATGGCCGCGGCCGAGCCGGCCCGCGCACCGAGGGTCTGACGGTCATATTCAGCCATTTATTCGGTTCCTTTCCCAGATGAAGCGGTTTCTTTCACCGCCGGTGGGCGTTTTTTGCCACTTGGTGATCAATATGGATGGGGGTTCAGAGGTTTACAAGGGTTCTGGCATGGTTGCGACGATTCGACTGGCTGGTCACACGGGCTATGCTACGGTCATGATACGAATCGTGCTGACCTGAGTATAAGAGGAGGGCCTCATGCCCCGGCTCTTCACCGGCCTTGAAATCCCGGCAGATGTGGGATTTGCGCTCTCGATGAAACGGGGCGGCCTGTCCGGCGCGCGCTGGATCGATACGGACAATTATCACATTACGTTGAGGTTCATCGGCGACGTCGACCATCAGACGGCCGATGAGGTTGCCGACAGCCTGGACCGGCTGGCCAACTCGATGCGATTTGATGTCCGGCTGACGCATCTGGGCATTTTTGGCGGCGACAAGCCCCGCGCACTTTATGCCGGTATCGAGCCCAGCGAGGCGCTAAACCGGCTGCAGGCAGCGCAGGAGCGCGTGGTGCAGAAGGCCGGGCTGGCGCCCGAGGGCCGCAAGTTCGTGCCGCATGTGTCGCTGGCCCGCTTGCGCGGCTCCAGCGCCATGGATGTGGCCCGCTTCATGGCCGAGGCGGGTCGGTTCGAGCCATTGGTGTTCCCGGTCGGGCGGTTCGTGTTGTTCTCGAGCAAGGACTCGGTGGGGGGCGGCCCCTATGTGATCGAGCAGAGCTATCCACTGGCGGCCTGAGCGATCACGCTCACGACACTGTTAGCGAGATGTTAACCCTGACGGCGCAAACCGGGACTGAAGTCGTGCCCGCTGCCAAACTACTGCCGCGTTTGGCAGGCAATTGAAGCAAATTCGTGCAAATGTGGCGGCATTTGACACCTTGGTAACCATGACGGGGGCAGACTTTGCGGGCAGCTCCACCCCCATAGCGGACCTTCAAGATGAGGAATAAATTGGCGATGACGAGGAAAACCGGAAGCCTAGTACTCGGGCTCGCGGTCGGCGCGATCATGGCTCTGGCCCCTGCCGCACAGGCGCAGCAGGCGACCGAGCTGGGGACGTTCAATGCCTGGACCGCCTGGCAGGCCACGGATGCCAGTGGCGTGATCTGTTATGTGTCGGCAACGCCGCAGGCCAGTGAGCCTGCCGGTGCCAATCGTGACCCGATCCACTTCATGATCATCCACCGCAAGGGCATGGGGACCAAGAACGAGGTTCAGACCATTATCGGCTACCCGTTCAACACCACCAATGCCAAGGCAAGTGCGACCGTGGATGGCAAGGCCTATCCCATGGTCACCGAGGGTTCTGCGGCCTGGCTGGCCTCGACCGGCGATGAGGGTGGTTTTGTGCAGGCGTTCAAGGCCGGCTCCAAGCTGACCGTCAAGGGCACCAGCCAGCGCGGTACTGATACCACCGATACCTATTCGCTCAGCGGCGCAACGGCGGCAGTCAATGCCATTGATGCTGCCTGTAAGTAAGCCATATTTACGGGTTGCCCGGTTCGGGCAATCCGCCATAACTGGGCGGTGGGCTCGCTGAGCCCTCGCCCATTATCGTGTTTGAGGCCCTGATGACCAAGTCCGCTGTAGCGCTTGCCCTTGTTGCGACGCTTTTTCTGACCAGCGCTGCCAGTGCGCAGCAGGTTCGGCTGCTGGGCGAGCATCGGGCCTGGTCCAGCTATGGTGCCAGTGATGCTGCCGGTGCGGTGTGCTTTGCCATGACCAAACCGGAAAGCGTGACGCCGGCACCCGATGGCTATACCCAGGCCTATGTCTACGTCACCACTCGTCCAGCCGAGAACGTGACCACCGAATTCAATCTGGTGGCGGGATTCACCTTCCAGCCCGACAGCAAGGCCACGGTCAATGTTGGCGGGCAGGTGTTCAACCTGTTCACCCAGAATGACGCCGCCTGGCTCGACGATGCCAGCCAGAGCAGTGCGCTGGCCAGCGCCATCCGGGCGGGTTCGAGCATGACGATCGAAGGCACCAGTGCTGCCGGCATCAAGGTGACGCAGGCCTATTCGCTTTCGGGCGCAACGGCGGCCCAGCAGTCGATCGGCGCTGAGTGCTAGGCACGCGCCAGGGGTTGCTCTGTGAACCCAGCGCATTGCTGCTCGCTGATCGGTGACTTTGCCTAAAACGCGGCTCTATGCTATTGGCCGCGCCAATCCCGCAGTTTCCGGACCTTTCGCACGCCATGAGCATTGCGCTGAACCTTGACCATTCGTCTGCCATTCGTCCTGCCGCGACCAGTCGGCCCTCGCTGATTGGGCTCACCAAGCCGCAGCTGGTCGAGGCCCTGACCACGGCCGGGATCGCTGCTGACAAGGAAGCGCGCATGCGCGCCAGCCAGTTGTGGAACTGGCTCTATGTCAATGGCACCACCGATTTCGAGCGGATGAGCAATATCGCCAAGCCGGTGCGCCAGAAGCTGGCTGATGTGTTCAATCTGGATCGCCCGGAGATTGTTTCCGAGCAGGTTTCGACCGATGGCACGCGCAAATGGCTGTTTCGCTTCCGCGATCCAGCCAATCCGAACTATCCGCCGGTCGAGGTGGAAACGGTCTATATCCCTGAAGAAGACCGCGGCACGCTATGCGTGTCCTCGCAGGTGGGCTGCACGCTGACCTGCTCGTTCTGTCATACCGGCACGCAGAAGCTGGTGCGCAATCTGACGGCCGGTGAAATCCTGGGCCAGATCCTGATGGCGCGCGAACAGCTGGGCGATTTTCCCGGCGGCACGCGGCCAGCTGATGGCGGCCTGGTGCCATCTGCAGGTACCCGCGCCATCACCAATGTGGTGATGATGGGCATGGGCGAGCCGCTTTATAACTATGAAAACGTCAAGCAGGCCCTGCTGATCGGCGTTGCCGATGACGGGATGAACCTGTCCCGGCGCCGCATCACGCTGTCGACCTCGGGCGTGGTGCCGTTCATTGAGCCGACCGGGCGCGAGATTGATGTGATGCTGGCGATTTCGCTGCATGCCACCAATAATGATCTGCGCGACGTGCTGGTGCCGATCAACAAAAAATATCCCCTCGAAGAGCTGCTGGAAGCCTGCCGGACCTATCCTGGCGTTTCCAATTCGCGCCGCATCACCTTTGAATATGTGATGCTGGACGGGATCAATGACAGCGATGCCGAGGCGCATGAACTGGTGCGCTTGCTCAAGGGCATTCCGGCCAAGATCAATCTGATCCCGTTCAATCCATGGCCCGGTGCCAATTACGGCACCTCCCCATCGAGCCGGATCGAGCGCTTTGCCGATATCGTCAACAGGGCGGGCTATGCCAGCCCCGTTCGTACGCCGCGCGGTCGCGATATTTTTGCCGCCTGCGGTCAGCTCAAGAGCGATAGCGAACGCCTGAGCAAGAAGGACCGCGAGGCGCTGGCAGGCTGATGCTGCCGGCGCTGGTGCCCGAGCTTTCGGTCAGCGATATCGGGCGTAGCCTGGCGTTTTACCGCAATGTGCTGGGGTTCTCCCTGAGCTATGAGCGGCCGCAGGAGGGCTTTGCCCTCGTGCAACTGGGCGCCGCGGCATTGATGCTCGACCAGATCGGCACCGGGCGTGACTGGGTAACCGGCCCACTCGAGACACCCTATGGCCGCGGCATCAATATGCAGATCCAGGTCGCTCAGCTCGAGCCCCTGCTGACGCGCCTTGAAACCAACCAGCGGTCGCTGTTCCAGCCGGTCGAGACCAAGACCTATCAGGCCGGCAGTGCCCAGATTACCCAGCGCCAGTTCTGTGTGCAGGATCCGGACGGTTATCTGCTGCGGTTTTGCCAGGACCTCTAGTGCCTTGTTCACCGCTGTGGTGCGGCGTTAGGCTTTGGTGTGCACTCAATTGGGGGCTGCCATGAGGATCCATCGCGCCTCGGCCAATGATGTCGGCCTGTTTTCGTCTATCGCCGCCGATGTGTTTGATGCCGAGATTACGGTGGCGGGGATCACCGCCTATCTCAATGCGCCGGGTCATCTGATGGTGCTGGCGTTCGATGGCGATGTGATTGTGGGGCAATGCATGGGCGTACGGCATTTTCACCCGGATAAGCCGAGCGATCTCTATATTGATGAGGTGGGTACAGCGACCAGCCATTTGCGGCAGGGGGTTGCCCGGGCCATGCTGGCCGAGATGTTCGCGTGGGGCCGCGAGTTCGGGTGTTCGGTGGTGTGGCTGGCGACAGAAGATGACAATGCGCCCGCCATTGGTCTCTATCGCGGGCTTGATGGGCAGGAAGACACAGTCAGATATTACGAGTTCACGCTCTAGCTATTTGCGCCCCTCGGCCAGCAGGATCGTGGCGGCAAAGGCCATGAATACGGCCGCAAAGCTCCAGTTGAGTGCCTTGGAGACCCAGGCATTGTCGCGCAAAGTAGTTGTCAGCCATTGGGCGAACAGCACGATGGCAATGACCACGGGCAGGGAGACCACAACGAATTCAACACCCAGGAACAGCAACTTGCCCACCGCGGCAGGGTCATGCGCCGATACGAACTGGGGCAGGAAGGTCACAAAGAACAGCGCGATCTTGGGATTGGTCAGATTGATGCCCAGGCCGGTCATGTAGCTCTGGGTCAGGCTGGGCACCTTGCCGCCGGCCTTGGTCACCAGAATGCCGCCGCCAGTGCGAATGGCCTGAATGGCCAGCCAGACCAGATAGAGCGCGCCAACGATCTTGAGCACCCAGAAGGCGGTGGGCGCGGCAATGATCAGCACTGAAATGCCAAAGGCCACCAGGGCGGTGTGAATGGCAATGCCGGTCAGGGCACCCAGAACGGTGGCAAAGCCATGCAGGCGGCCAAAATTCATGGTGCGCGAGACAAATAGCGCCATGTCGGGCCCCGGGGTGACAGCCAGCACCAAGGCGGCCACGGCAAAGGCGAGCATGATGGACAGGTCGGGCAGGAAAGCGGGCATGTTGGGTCTCGAAATGGCGCGAACTGGCAAGAGGTCTAGCGCAGCGCCCGCTGCCAGACCAGAGGGTGACCGGCTAGAGTAATGGTAGTCCGGTGCTGGCCTTGATGGTTTCCATGGGCACGTCGGTCTTGACGCTTTGCACGCTGGGGATGCGGGTCAGGTGATCGGACTGGAAACGCCAATAGGCGTGCAGGTCGGCGGTGACCACACGCATGATGGCGTCGCATTCGCCGGTGGTGAGGTAGCATTCGACCACTTCGGGGAACTTGCGGACCGTCTCGGCGAACTGGTGGGTGATGGCGGCGTCCTGGGTCTTGAACCAGACGCGCACAAAGACCGTCAGCCCTACGCCTACCTTGGTGGGATTGAGCACGGCAATATAGCGGTCGATAATGCCGGATTCCTCAAGCAACCGAACGCGCCGCAGGCAGGGGGAGGGCGACAGGCCCACCTGATTTGCCAGATCGACATTGGAGATGCGGCCATTGTTCTGCAGGACGCGTAAAATACGGCGATCAATGGCATCAAGCGTTGGCGGCATATTATGCGGTCCTTGGATAGTTCAGTGGCAGCTTATGCCACAACGAGGCGCTGTGGTGAAGTTTTGGCAAGTTCATTGCGTCTGAGCTAGTCTATCATTCCATATCATTTTCGTTGGAACGACAGAGCTCATGGCAAAAGACATCAAGAAAGTCGTGCTGGCCTATTCGGGAGGCCTGGACACCTCGATCATCCTGAAATGGCTGCAGGAGACCTATAATTGCGAAGTGGTGACCTTCACCGCTGATCTGGGGCAGGGTGAAGAGCTCGAGCCAGCCCGCAAGAAGGCCGAACTTATGGGGATCAAGGATATCCGCATCGAGGACCTGCGCGAGGAATTCGTGCGCGATTTCGTCTTCCCCATGTTCCGCGCCAATGCGGTCTATGAGGGCGTCTATCTGCTGGGCACCTCGATTGCCCGGCCACTGATCACCAAGCGCCTGGTCGAGATCGCCCAGGAAGTGGGCGCTGATGCCATATCCCATGGCGCCACTGGTAAGGGCAATGATCAGGTGCGGTTCGAACTGACTGCCAATGCGCTAGACCCCGCCATCAAGGTGATCGCGCCGTGGCGCGAATGGGATATCTCCTCGCGCACCCAGCTGATCGACTACGCCGAAAAGCACCAGATCCAGGTGCCCAAGGACAAGCGCGGCGAAGCCCCTTCTCGGTGGACGCCAATCTGCTGCACACCTCGTCGGAGGGCAAAGTGCTCGAGGATCCCGCAGAAGTCGCGCCCGAATATGTCTATCAGCGCACCGCTGATCCCGAGCAGGCCCCCAATACGCCCGAAATCATCACCATCGGCTTTGAAAAGGGCGATGCGGTCTCGGTCAATGGCGTCAAGCTGTCGCCGGCGGAACTGCTGACCAAGCTCAATGAGCTGGGCGGCAAGCACGGTGTGGGTCGCCTGGACCTGGTCGAAAACCGTTTTGTCGGCATGAAGTCGCGCGGTGTCTATGAGACGCCCGGCGGCACCGTCTTGCTGGCCGCCCATCGCGGTATTGAATCGATCACGCTGGACCGTGGCGCGGCCCATCTCAAGGACGAGATCATGCCGCGCTATGCCGAGCTGATCTATAATGGCTTCTGGTACTCGCCCGAGCGCGAAATGCTGCAGGCGCTGATCGACACCAGCCAGGAATTCGTGGCCGGTGAAGTCACCATCAAGCTCTACAAGGGCAGCGCCAATGTGATCGCCCGGACATCGCCGTATTCGCTGTATTCGGAAGATCTGGTGACCTTTGAAGAGGGCACGGGCAGCTATGATCACCACGATGCCGAGGGCTTCATCCGGCTCAACGGGCTGCGCCTGAAGACCTATGCTGCGCGCAATAAATTGGCCGGCCGCAGCTAGTTGCAGTTCACGGACCCGCGATGTGTTCGCGGGTCCTTAATCCCTCGTTAAGCGTGAGGCTCTAGCCTTCGCGCTGGCGTCACATTACTGCGCCATTGAGGGGATTCTGTCGAGTGCGCGCAGTGGACGCTGGCAGCTTGAGCGAAATGGCCGAAGCATTGCTGCTTGATGCCGCGCTCGAGAACATTCCGTACGGGTTTTGTGTTTGGTCGCCGCAGTTCCGCCTGGTGATGTGGAACCAGCATTACAGCGACTTCTACGGATTTGCGCCGGATGCCCTGCATCGTGGCATGAGTCTGGAAGATGTGGTCCAGCTCAGCTCCAAGCTGGGCAACCATCCAGACCGGACACCGGACGATTTTTACGAGGTCTACACTGGCCAGCTGCTGGCCAATCGCAATGGCGCGCGCGTCAAGAGCCAGGAAGTGGTTCGTGGTGGCCGGACCATCGAGACCGCCCATGTTTATTCGGCAGCCCTGGGATGGGTGGTGACCCATGAGGACATCACCGACGAAGTGGCGCGGACCGAGGTTGTCGAGAAGCGCAAGCTGGAGCTTGAGCGGCAGAACATCCGGCTGGACGCTGCCGTCAACAATATCAGCCAGGGCCTGTGCATGATGGACGCCAAGGGGCGTCTGGTGATCTGCAACGAACCCTATGCCCGGATTTACAGTCTGCCCGAGCGCATGCTGCGGCCCGGTACGCAGCTTGAGGACATTCTCAGCCACCTGTTCGATCTGGGGATGAGCGCCAGCGGGACGCGCGAGGAATATGTCACTTGGCGGCGCGATATTATTGCGCGGCGCGAATATGGCAAGACCATTCACGAGCTGAACAACCGCACCATCATGATGCAGCATCATCCGATGAAGGATGGTGGCTGGGTGTCCACCCATGAGGACATTACCGAGCAGCGACAGAACGAAGCGCGTATTCGCCATCTGGCGCGCCATGATGCGCTGACCGATCTGCCCAATCGTATCGAGTTTCTGGACCAGATGGCCAAGGCCGAAGCAGGGCTGAGCCGTGGCGAGATGGCCGCTGTGCTCTATATTGATCTGGATCACTTCAAGGCGGTCAATGACACGCTGGGCCACGCCGTGGGTGATGAAGTCATCAAGCAGGCCTCTGCGCGGCTGTGGGGCGCTTCACGCGAAACCGATGTGTTGGCGCGGCTGGGGGGTGACGAGTTCGCGCTGCTGGTGCGGCCCATTGATGGGGCAGATACCGCCGCCAAGATAGCCGACCGCATCATCCGCTCGATCAGTGCGCCCATGCTGATTGGCGGGCAGCGCATCGAGATTGGCGCCAGTATCGGTATTGCGGTGGGCCCCGGCGACGGGATCAAGACCGATACTCTGGTCAAGAATGCCGATCTGGCGCTCTACAAGGCCAAGAGCGAAGGCCGGTCGAACTACCATTTCTTTGAATCGGGCATGGATGCGGCCCTGCAGCAGCGTCGCACCATTGAGGCTGGCCTGCGCCTGGCGCTGCAGCGCGAAGAGCTGCGACTGGTTTATCAGCCGTTGCTGGGGCTCGAGGAGAACCGGGTGATCTGCGTGGAGGCGCTGTTGCGCTGGGACCATGAAGACCGCACCGTGTCGCCTGCCGAGTTCATTCCCATTGCCGAGGAAACCGGGCTGATCGTGTCGATTGGCGAATGGGTGCTGCGTGAGGCCACCAAGGCCGCTGCAAAATGGCCTGGCGATGTGCGCGTGGCGGTCAATCTGTCGCCCATCCAGTTCAAGAACCGCGATCTGGTGGCGCTGGTCAAATCGGCGCTGACTGATGCGCGCCTGCCGGCCTCGCGTCTGGAACTGGAAATCACCGAATCCCTGTTGCTGGCCGAAAACGACACCACGCTGACCGCGCTGCATGAATTGCGCTCCATGGGCGTGCGCATTTCGATGGATGATTTTGGTACCGGCTATTCCTCGCTGAGCTATCTGCGCAGCTTCCCCTTTGACAAGATCAAGATCGATCGCTCCTTCATGGCCGATCTGACAGACCGCACGGACAGTCAGGCCATCATGGAGGCGGTGATCGGGCTGGGGCGTTCGCTGGGCATGTCCACCACAGCCGAAGGGGTGGAAACCGAAGAACAACTGGCCATGGTGCGCGCGCAGGGCGCTACCGAGGTGCAGGGCTTCCTGTTCTCGCCGCCGCTGCCGCCAGCAGCACTGGTCAACCTGCTGCGGGCCGAGAACAAGCAGGGCGCCGAGCGCAAAAAGCGGGCTGACGACCGTGCTGAACGGCGGGTTTTCCGGGTAACCATCGCGGTAATTGGGCGCGCCTGCAAACCACCTGTGCGTCCCCTGCGCTTGTAGAAATGCCCATCTTCCTGTAATGCAGCGCCGAATGCGCCAATCCCCTTGGTTTTTGGGAGTGTTGGCGCGCGTTCATTCCTGCATGGTTCAGCCGCTTGTTGCCGCCCCTATCGCGGCCCGAGGTTTTGGGATCATGCCAACAGGCCGGATCCATATGTCCCTGCGCAATATCGCCATCATCGCCCACGTTGACCACGGTAAGACCACTCTGATCGACGTTCTGCTCAAGCAGTCGGGTTCTTTCCGCGAAAACGAACGCGTCGAAGAGCGCGCCATGGACAGCAATGACATCGAGCGCGAGCGCGGTATCACCATTCTGGCCAAGGTCACTTCGCTGCTCTGGAAAGACACCCGCATCAATATCGTGGATACCCCCGGCCACGCCGACTTTGGCGGCGAAGTCGAGCGCATCCTGTCCATGGTTGATGGTGTGGTGATCCTGGTCGACGCGGCCGAAGGCCCGATGCCACAGACCAAGTTCGTGCTGGGCAAGGCGCTGGCCCAGGGCCTGCGTCCAATCGTGGCGATCAACAAGATCGACAAGTCCGACGAGCGCCACCTCGAAGTTCTCGAAGAAATCTTTGACCTGTTCATCGCGCTGGATGCCAGCCCCGAGCAGCTCGACTTCCCAGTGCTGTACGGCTCGGCCAAGCAGGGCTGGATGGCCATGGAGCCAGAGGGTCCCAAGGAAACGCTGGCGCCGCTGCTGGACAAGGTTGTTGAGCATGTGCCCGAGCCAACCGTTGAGGAAGGCCCGTTCCGCATGCTGGTGACCACCATTGAGCGCAACCCGTTCCTGGGTCGCATCCTGACTGGCCGTATCACTTCGGGTTCGGTCAAGGCCAATGATCCGATCCACACCCTCAATCGCGAGGGCAAGGAAGTCGAAAAGGGCCGAATCTCCAAGGTTCTGGCCTTCCGTGGTCTTGAGCGTACCCCCGTTGATGTCGGTGAAGCCGGTGACATCGTGGCCATTGCCGGTCTGGTGACCTCGACCGTGGCTGACACGCTGTGCACCCCACAGGTGACCACACCAATCGCCTCCAAGCCAATTGATCCGCCAACCCTGTCGGTTACCTTCCGTATCAATGACGGCCCGCTGGCCGGCCGCGAGGGCGACAAGGTGCAGTCCCGCGTGATCCGCGAACGCCTGATGCGCGAAGCTGAAGGCAATGTCGCCATCCGCGTGACGCCCGGCGATGACAATGACAGCTATGACGTTGCCGGCCGTGGCGAATTGCAGCTGGCCGTGTTGATCGAAAACATGCGTCGCGAAGGCTTTGAGCTGACCATTGGTCGCCCCAAGGTGCTGTTCAAGGAAGAGAACGGCGTCAAGATGGAGCCGGTCGAAGAAGTCATCATCGACGTGGATGACGAGCACACCGGTACGGTTGTGCAGAAGCTGACCGAGCGCAAGGGCGAGCTGACCGACATGCGTCCTTCGGGCGTTGGCCGTACCCGTATCCAGCTGCTGGTGCCCACCCGCTCGCTGATCGGCTACCAGCCTGAACTGCTCAGCGACACCCGTGGCACAGCGATCTTCAACCGCCTGTTCCACTCGTTCGTGCCGTTCAAGGGCGATCTGCCCGGTCGTCGCACCGGCGTTCTGATCTCCAATGGCACCGGCCAGTCCGTGGCGTTCGCGCTGTGGAACCTGGAAGATCGCGGCCAGATCATGATCGACTCGGGCGTGGACATCTATGAAGGCATGATCATTGGCGAGCACAGCCGCGAGAACGATCTCGAGGTCAATGCGCTCAAGGGCAAGCAGCTCACCAATATCCGTACCACCTCCAAGGATGAAGCGGTGCGTCTGACCACGCCAAAGAAGCTGACCCTTGAGCAGTCGCTGGGGTATATCGCCGAAGACGAATATGTCGAGGTCACGCCAAAGTCGCTGCGTCTGCGCAAGATCTGGCTTGACCCCAATGATCGCAAGCGCATGAGCCGCGCCTCCAAGGCCAGCTAAGAATTTCAGGGCTCCGGTGGAAATACCGGGGCCCTTACTGTTTCTTGGTGGTTTGGGTTGATGGTGACGCCCGGACCCAGCAGGAGCGCGCCATGACGGCCTGGATTATTCAGACTATTTCGGATTTGGGCTATGTCGGCATCTTTCTGGTGATGCTGGCGGAGTCGATCTTTCCACCCATTCCCTCCGAGCTGATCATCCCGTTTGCCGGCTTTGCCGCTGCCAATGGGGAGCTCAATTTCTTTGGCGTGCTGGCTGCGGCCACCATTGGCGCGGTGGTGGGCATGCTGCCCTGGTATTTCGCGGGGCGGATCTTCGGGCTCGAGCGCCTGCGCGCCATGTCGGACCGGTTTGGCCGGGTAATGACGCTCAATGCCGAAGAAATCGACATCGCCGTGCTCGCCTTTCACCGGTTTGGACCAATTATCGTGCTGTTTGGCCGGCTGATGCCGCTGATCCGCACGCTGATCTCAATCCCGGCCGGTCTGGCGCGGATGCCGCTGGTGGTGTTCATCCTGGCCTCGACGACAGGCGCGCTGATCTGGAACACCATTCTGACGCTGGCCGGCTATCTGCTGCATGAGCATTACCACCTGGTCGAGACGGTGCTGGACCCGCTGAGCTATATCGTGCTCGCGCTGGTGGTGGTGATCTACCTCTATCGCTTCATCACCTGGCGGCCAAGCAAGCAGGCCGACTAACTAACGCGCAGCCGCGCCCAGGCGAACGCTTTCAGCCAATCCCGGCTTGACCCCAGGCGGGGTTTTGCGCAATGACCTGTGCCAAAGCGAGGTTTCCTCATGGACAAGTTCACTACCCTGACCGGTGTCGCGGCGCCCCTGCCGATCATCAATATCGATACCGACATGATCATCCCCAAGCAGTACCTCAAGACCATCAAGCGGACGGGTCTGGGTTCAGCGCTGTTCAGCGAAATGCGCTATAATGAGGATGGTACGGAAAATCCTGATTTCGTGCTCAACAAGGCCGCCTATCGCAATGCCCAGATCATCGTGGCCGGCGACAATTTCGGCTGTGGTTCGAGCCGCGAGCATGCGCCATGGGCGTTGCTGGATTTTGGCATTCGCTGCGTGATTTCGACCAGCTTTGCCGACATTTTCTACAATAACTGCTTCAAGAACGGCATTCTGCCGCTGGTGGTCAGCCCCGAGCAGCTCAAGCTGCTGCTTGATGATGCCGAGCGCGGCTCCAACGCCACGCTGACTGTGGATCTGGAAGCCCAGACCATTTCGGGTCCAGATGGCGGCACGCTGTCGTTCGAGATTGATCCGAGCCGCAAGCAGATCCTGCTTGAAGGTCTGGACGATATTGCGGGCACGCTGAAGTCGGATCCCTCGATCACCTCGTTTGAAACCAAAATGGCAGCCGATCGCCCCTGGCTCTGAGTGCTCAAGATGCAGCGTGTATCGACCGGTTCGCCGTTTGAAGCGACCTTTGGCTATTCTCGCGCCGTGCGGCACCAGGACACCATCTATGTCTCGGGCACGACGGGCTATGACTATGCCAGCATGACCATGCCCGACGATGTCGGGACGCAGGCAGCCAATGCCCTGGCCACGATCGACAAGGCGCTCAAGGAAGCCGGGTCGTCCATTCAGGACACTGTGCGGGTGGTCTATTATGTTGGCGATCGCGCCGATGTGGATGCGGTGGTCAAGGCTGTGGGGCCGGTGTTCAAGGACATCCGCCCGGCCGCCTCCATGTTGATCGTGCAGATGATCGAGCCAGGCATGAAGATAGAGATCGAAGTCACGGCCCGTATCGGCGCGGCAACGAGCTGATCGATGAAGATCGTGGTCGACACAAATCCTGTTGCGGCCGACTACGATATTATCGCCGATGGCCTGCTGGCGTTCAATGCCGCAGCATCAGGGCGCCCCCGCACGGCCAAGACAGATTTTGCGGTGTTGCTCCGTGATGATGATGGTGCCACGGTCGGCGGGCTTTGGGGCGCGGTCTTTTCAGACTGGCTGTTCATTGAATTGCTCTATGTGCCCGACAGTCTGCGTGGGCAGGATCTGGGCAGCCAGTTGATGGCCAAGGCCGAAGCCCATGCCCGGGCGCAGGATCTGACCGGGATCTGGCTCGACACCTATTCGTTTCAGGCGCGCCCATTCTACGAAAAGCTCGGCTTTGCAGTGGTTGGCGAGATCGTCGACATGCCACCGGGCAGTAGTCGCTACTTTCTGAGCAAGCCCCTCAAGCCCTAACGCGCGTGATGGCCAACCCATGCTGCCGCTTGCCTCATTGCGGCAAAAGCAGCTATGAGCATGGCAACAGGCGTAACCACCAGTACGGTAAGGACCCATCATGGCCACCCATTCCCTCTTCCTGCTTCCCGGCGACGGCATTGGTGCCGAGATCATGCTCGAAGTCGACAAGCTGATCGCGTGGACCAATAGCGAACAGCTGACCGATTTCTCGACCGATAGCGGTCTGGCCGGCGGCGCTGCCTATGACGCCCATCAGGTCGCCATTACCGATGAAGACACCGAAAAGGCCAAGGCCGCCGACGCCGTGATCTTTGGCGCGGTGGGTGGTCCCAAGTGGGACAATGTCCCCTATGAGCACCGGCCCGAGGCTGCGCTGCTGCGTCTGCGCAAGGAAATGGCCGTGTTTGCCAATCTGCGCCCGGCCATTTGCTATCCGGCGCTGGCCGATGCCTCCTCGCTCAAGCGCGAACTGGTGGAAGGCCTCGATATCCTGATCGTGCGCGAGCTGACCGGCGGCGTCTATTTCGGCGAGCCCAAGACCATTACCGATCTGGGGGACGGCCAGAAGCGCGCCATCGATACCCAGGTCTACGAGACCTATGAGATCGATCGCATTACCCGCGTTGCCTTTGATCTGGCCCGCACCCGCAACAACAAGGTGCACTCGGCCGACAAGAAGAACGTGATGAAGTCCGGCGTGCTGTGGGACGAGGTGGTGCGGGGCATCGGCAAGGACTATCCCGATGTCGAGCTGCACCACATTCTGGCCGATAACGCGGCCATGCAGCTGGTGCGCAATCCCAAGCAGTTCGACGTGATGGTCACCGACAATCTGTTCGGTGATATTCTGAGCGATGTGGCGGCCATGCTGACCGGTTCGCTGGGCATGCTGCCCTCGGCGTCGCTGGGGGCGCCAGATCCGCT